>NZ_LZJN01000090.1 GCF_001667735.1 Mycobacterium sp. E183 | reverse complement strand
CCCATGGCAGTCCAAACGGTATTGGAACGAAACGCAGGAAGCCGCGGAGGACCTGCACTACAACCCGGTGCATCCCCTGCTCGGGCAACCGGTGAGCGGCGCGGTGCACCCCACCTGGGAAGCGGAGTTGAGCACCGCGATGTTGCCCTTCCTCGGGGATGCACCGGGTTGTAGTGCAGGTCCTCCGCGGCTTCCTGCGTTTCGTTCCAATACCGTTTGGACTGCCATGGGTACAGCGGAAGCTTCAGCGGCCGCGCCCCGTGCCGGGGGTAGAGAGCCTCCCACCTCACAAGGTGCCCTTCGCAGTGCAGCGCGCCAAGGCAATTCATCAGCGTGCGGCCATCGTCGGCGTCGCGCCGCTGCGTCGGCAAGACCACCACCTCGGCCTTCTGGGCGGAGGCGATCTCGACGATCGACGTCGCGAGGACGGGATGTGGCCCGAGCTCCACGAAATGGGTGTATCCGTCGTCGAGCATTCGGCTCACCGCGGGTTCGAAAAGTACTGTGGCGCGCGTGTTCTGCCACCAGTACGCGTCGCCGGTGGCGTAGCCCTCCAGGCGTTCGCCAGTCACCGTGGAATACAGCGGGATGGTTGCCGGGCCCGAAGACACGCCCTGCAGAGCGCCGAAGAGGTCTTCTTTCACCGCGTCCATGTAGTGCGTGTGATACGGCACCTGCACGTTGAGGAAGCGATTGAAGATCCTGAGCTCGTCGAGTCGGCGGGCGATGCGGCCCAAGGCGTCACCATCGCCTGCGATGGTGACCGCAGACGGACTGTTGACCGCGGCGATGGATACACCCGGCCCGATGGCGTCGACCGCTGGGATTTCCAGCGCCTGCATCAGCGATTCGGCGCCGAGGCCGACAGCGAGCATGCGGCCCAGACCTCTGGTGCGCTGTTGCAGACGACTTCGGTGGTAGATGACGCGGATCGCCTGTTCGAAGGTGAGGACGCCGGCCAGGTAGTGGGCGGCCACCTCGCCGGCGCTGTGCCCCACCACGGCGTCGGGAATGATGCCGAATTCTTTCAGTTGCTCGGCCAGCGCTATCTGGATGGCGAAGTTGGCGGGCTGGGCCACATCCGTCTCCGACATCCGAGAACCCGTTTCGTCGGCGCGGAGTTCGTCGGTCAAAGACCAATCGGCATAACGGGATAGCTCGCGATCGCTTCGCGCGATGCTGTCGGCGAAGGCGGGATAGGCGTCAAGCAGCCCCCGGCACATCTTCCACCATTGGGGCCCCATCCCGGTGCAGACGAACGCCACCTTCGGCTTGGCCGGCGGCGTCCGGTCGACCGGGCTCTGCCCTTCCGCCAGGGCTCGAAGCTGACTCAGCGCGTCGGCCACACCGTCCGCGACGATCGCGCGGCGATGCGTCAGGTGCGTGCGGCGCCGGCTCAGCGTGTAGCCGAGGTCGTGCAGTGAGATTTCCGGGTGGGCGTCGAGGTGTTCCGCCAGCCGACGGGCCGTCGCGGCTAACGCCTCTTGCGAACGCGCCGAAACCGGCAGCACGGCCAGCGGCAGCTGCGGCGACCGCTTTAGGCCGGCTGGACCGGGAAACGGCGGCTCGGCGAGCACGACGTGAGCGTTGGTGCCGCCGAAGCCAAAGGAGTTGACCCCTGCGACGCGTCGCCCGTTGCCCGGAAACGGACGACCGGTGGCCGGAATTTCGATACCCGAATTCGCAAGCGGTATCGGATCATTGAGGTGCAGGTTCGCCGGGATGTACCCATGTTTGAGCACCAGCGCCGCCTTGATCAATCCGGCGACCCCCGCGCCGGCTTCCAGGTGGCCGATATTGGTCTTGACCGAGCCGATCAGCAGTGGATCGGCCGGTGACCGGTTCGCAGCCAACACACTGCCGAGGGCCCCGGCCTCGACTGGATCGCCGACCGGGGTGCCGGTGCCGTGCGCCTCCACATAGCCGACCTCGTCGGGACGGATACCCGCCCTGCGCAGCGCCGTAATGATGGCCGCCTCCTGGGCCGCGGCGCGGGGCACCGTGATGCCGTCGGTGCGGCCGTCCTGCGACACGGCGGAGCCGAGAATCTGAGCGTAGATTTCGTCACCGTCGGCCACCGCGCGCTCGAGCGGCTTGATGACGACGACGGCGCCGCCTTCTCCCCGCGCGTAGCCGTCGGCGGAACGGTCGAACGCCTTGCAGCGCCCGTCGGGACTGAGGAATCCGCTCTTCGATTCGGCGATGGCGGTGTTCGGCCCGATCATGACATTGACCCCACCGGCCAGCGCGACGTCGCATTCGCCGTTCCAAATGCTCAGCGCCGCAAGGTGTACGGCGACAAGTGAGCTCGAGCACGCCGTGTCGATCGTCATGCTGGGACCCCGGAAATCGAAGGCGAACGAGATCCGGTTGGCCAGCATCGTCATCATCATTCCGGTGGCGGAATGGGCCTTGAATCGGTACCGGCTGGAGCGGCCCCGATTCTGCAGAAGTTGGTAGTCGAGGGTGAAACCGCCGACGAAGACGCCTACCTCGGTTCCCGCGAGGCTGTCCGCGGATATTCCGCCGTCTTCCAGCGCCTCCCACGTCGTCTGCAGCAGGAGGCGTTGCTGCGGATCGATCAGGTGCGCCTCGCGGGGAGAGATTCCGAAGAATTGCGGGTCGAACTGGTCGATTTCGCTGAGGAACCCGCCTCGCCGGGTGACCATCTTGCCGACCTTGGCGGGGTTCGGGTCGTAGTACTTTGCGGCGTTCCACCGGGATTCGGGGACGGTGTCGGTGGCGTCGGTTCCGCTGCAGAGTAAGTGCCAGTAGCTTTCCGGGGTCCGCGCACCGCCTGGGAACTGACAACCGATTCCGACGATCGCCAAGGGTTCACGAGTCCCGGCTGCGGCGCGCATGTTCATCCTTTCGCCCTACGACCGTGCACCGGTCCGCGCCGGATCGCCTTCGAGGAGTGCGATGCGTGCGCATCCCGCGTCCGCTGTGCGGGATACTCCGCGCCCCGGCCCGACCGAGGCGCTGGCCGGCCGCCGGCGAGTTCACTGGCCTCGACCGTGAGAACCGGGTCGTGCGCGAATCGTGTTCGGGTCAACGTGGTTCGAGTACGGGTGCGTCGCCGAGGATCCACGCCCGGCTGATCGGGTTGATTTCCTGCTCGTGGCGGTAGATGGCTCGCAGTTCCCGCAGAAGCGAGTCGCGTTGCCACGCCTGCACCTGCTGCATGACACCGTCTTCGGAGAACCGGTCGCACTTCTCCGAGATCACGGTCTCCACGAGCTGGCCGGCCAGCTGGTGCAAGAGGCGGGCGTTCGCGCGAAACTGCGCGGCGAAGTCCGGGCTTTCGCCGATCATCGCGGTGTGCAGGCTGACCATGAAGTTCAACGGTGAGTACAAATCGACGAACCCGGCCGACGGTCGTGCCGTCTCGACCGCGGCCCATTCCCGGAAGAACCTTTGCGTGCGGTTGCTGAGCTTGATCAACCCCTCCAGGTGAGGAACCACCTGTGGATCGTCGGCGACAGTGACGAACCGCCCGTTCCGGTAGAGCAAGCCGACAAAGCCCCAGTAGAAGGCGATGTCCCAAATCACCTTGGCGGACATCACGGCCGGCGAACCCATCAGCGCGTATTGATCGCAGTACACGGCGAGCCACATGTCGGTGAGGGATCGAAACAGCGAGTCGCTGATTCCCGACCGCGCGACGACGTCTTCACCGTCGAGTTCGCGGACAATCATGTCGGTGATGAGGCCGTTGCCGATGGCGACGAGGTCCAGGCCCGACGAGTACAACGGATCGAGGAAGATCCCCGAATCTCCGGTGAGACACCAACGGTCGCGGCCGTCGTAAACCTTCGTGGCGCCGTGACTGTAGTTTTTCATCACCCTGAAGTCCTTGATCAGGTGTTCGTGTTCTGCCAGCACCGCCGCGCATTGCGGCTCGTGCTCGGTGAGCCACGACCGAGCTTTGCTGAGGGTGTTGAAGCGGTCGAACGGGTGGAACGCCGGGTCGGCGACGATGCCGACGCTGGTGGATCCGGACGCGAGCCGGATCAGCCAGACCCAGTAGCCCTCCCCCATCAAGTGATTCGTGGACAGCGCGCGATCACCCTCGACGATGCGGGCCTGCCAGGCCGGATCCTCGCTCCACCGGCCGACGTCTATTTCGGCGGCGACACGCAACCACACCGCATTGCAGTTGTGTTCGTTGGCGCGCCGTAGACCCAGTTGGCGGGCCAGCGCACGATTTCGTCCGGATGAATCCACCACCCAACGCGCCGTCGTTCGGGTGATCGTGTCACCGCTCTGGATGGAAACGGTGTGCGGGTGTCCGCCGGAACCGCACTCGACCGAGACCGCGCGGCCGCGGCGGACGTCGATGCCCGCCGAGTGGCAACGTCGGTAAAGCTCGTTCTCCAGCCTGCCGCGGTCGATCTGGTACGTCACCTGGGGGATGTAGGAGGAACTGCCGAGTTCCAACCGCTCGGCGATATCGGTGTTGCCGCCGTGGGAGAAGAACATTCGCAGGCCCATCTTGCGGATCTGCGACGTCTGCAAGTGCTCGGCCAACCCAATGCGTTCACGGAGGTAGTGGGCGGAAACCTCGACCGTCGATTCGCCGACTGTGTGGGTGATCTCAGGCACTGGGTGGGAGGTGGGCGAGATGACGGCGATGCGGGTCTGGGGCCTGGCGGTTTGGATCTCCAGCGCCAGGGTCAGCCCCGCCGCACCACCTCCGACGATGGTGACGTCGTGATCGGAGCCGACCTTGTCGGCATCCAACAGGCCCTTGATCCTTCGCGCCAGCGTCTCGCGCGCCTCGGGGCTCAACTGCGACAGCTGCGCGCGCACGTCCACACGTCCACCTCTTGCAAAGCCAGGGAGATTAAGTTACTTAATAGTTAAGTACGTTACACGAAATGAGGACTCTCGCAAGCCTGCAAGCCCACGGCGTCGAGGTGGCGGGACGCTGGCGGCATTGCGGCCAGATGCGCTGCGGCAAAGCCGATCTCAACCGTTCGTCGCGCTTGGCGCCCTGATCAAGCCGACCACAGACACTCAGGACGTCATCATGCCGGCAGCAACCGCCGTACATTTCTTCCTCGAACTTGCCGTCATCCTCGGAACATGCCGGTTCGTCGGGCTGGTTGCGCAACGCTTGGGGCAACCCCAAGTCGTGGGCGAGATGATTGCCGGCGTACTTTTGGGCCCCTCGCTGCTGGGCCGGCTCGCGCCCGGCGTGCAGCACGATCTCTTTCCGCCCGGGCAGGCGAACACGGTGCTCTACACCGCGGCGCAGATCGGCCTGGTCTTGTACATGTTCCTCGTCGGCCTCAGCTTCGACGCCAACCTCGTCAAACACCGCGCCGGCACCGCGGCGGCCGTGTCGGCCGCGGGCATCCTCGCGCCGCTTGCCCTGGGTGCGCTTGTCGCCCTGCCCCTGCTGAACAGTGGCGTGCTGTTCGGAAAAGGCGTCTCGCTCGCCTTGGCGATGATGTTCCTGGGCGCGTCGATCGCAACCACCGCGTTTCCAATGCTGGCCCGAATCATTTTCGAACAACGGCTTTCCGGAACGCCTCTAGGTACGCTCGCCCTGATCTGCGGCGCGATCGACGATGCGCTCTCCTGGTGCATCCTCGCCGTCGTGCTCGCCATCCATCGAGGCAATCCCACCACAGCCGCCACGGCGATAGCCGGTGGCATTCTTTACACGGCGCTGCTCCTGACCGTCGGGCGGAAAGCGCTGGCCGCCCTCGGCGCGAGATCCGAGCGCCGCAACGCGGTCAGCACATCCACGTTCAGCACCGTCCTCGTGTTGCTCATGACGTGCGCATGGTTCACCGACGCGATCGGCATCTACGCGATATTCGGCGCATTCGTCCTGGGCGCGGCAATGCCGTCCGGCTTCTTCGCCCACCAACTCACCGCCAGGCTCGAGCCGTTGGTGACCACGTTGTTGCTGCCGCTGTTCTTCGTCTACTCGGGGCTGAATACCCAGATCGGCCTGGTGAACAGCCCGAAACTGTGGGCGGTGACGGTGGGAATGCTCCTGCTGTCGATCTTTGGCAAGGGCGTTTCGTGCGCGGTGGTCGCGTGGCTCAGGAAAGTCCCTTTTCGTGAGGCCGTTGCGCTGGGTTCCTTGATGAACGCCCGCGGATTGATCGAACTCATTCTGCTCAACATCGGGCTCCAGGCCGGCATCATCACCCCGACGCTCTTCAGCATCCTCGTTCTGGTTGCCGTGGTCACGACCCTGATGGCCACGCCGATATTCGAGTTCGTTTATGGGCGGCACCGGGCAGGCGAGGCGTCCCCCACCGGCCGGTCAAGAATCCAGGACGTCGAAGACCGCCGCAGCGGAGGTGACGGCCTTGTCCGCGTTCCCCTCGTCGTGCAGCAGCATGCGCACGCCGACGCGGCCGGGGGCGCCGCGGTGGGCGACCCCCTCGACCCGGAAGGGACCCACCTTGCCGCGCGACATGAACATGACGTGCCAGCTGACCACCTGGAGCTTTCGGGTCCCCGCGACGCCGGCGGCGAGGTCGATCGCCGCGGTTTCTAGGACGACGTGCTGCGGGCCGATGTGCAGCGCGGCGTCCGGCGAAGCGAGTTCGGTGCTGAGCTCGGGCAGCACCCAATGGCCATCGTCCCGCCTGCTGGCCCCGAAGGCCTGCCACAGCGGCGGCAGGTCCGGCGAGTCCTCGATCTCCAATTCCGTACCCGAAACGTCCATCCGGCCCAGGCCTTCCGGCGGAATGCCGATGATCGCTCCCTGCCCCTCGTTAAAGGCGATCACCCGATCCGGATTGTCGGCGTCGACGATCTTGCACCGCCCGTAACCCATGGTGCGGCCCTGGTGCACGATGCCCGAACCCACGATCTCGACCCGCCTGACGTCGTAGCCCGGGTCGATGATCTGCACCGACGCGATGACCGGATTGGGCACCGCGACCATGTCCGTCTGGCATCCTTCGGGGGACGAGATGGCCAACGGCGCCACCATGATTCCACCGGCCTCGTTGCGCATGTCACGGCGAATGGTGACGGTGTCGTCGACCTCACCGATGTCCATCGAGGAGTGTTTGCGGCCGATGTAGCGGTAGCTGAGCAGACCCGTCCAGCGCCGATACAGCTCGTCCCGGTATGCCTCGGAGTCTCCCGCCAACTCCCGGATGTCACGAAGCTGGTCGCTCAATTCCGGCCTCCTTCAAGCTTTTCCGTGCCGCACCTGGTTGAACGGCACGCCACGGTCGGCGGCGTACTCGCGCGGGAAATTCAGGACCCGCTCCCCGATCACGTTGCGTGCCATCTCCGTGGTCCCGCCACCGATGCTGGCAATCTGGCGGCCCAGGTAGCGCGTGCCGATGTCGAGCAAACCCGTCCCGTCGTCGATAACGGCCGCCGGTCCGGCGACGGCCAGCGCGGTGTCGACTTCGACGTCGTGCACCTCGGCCATGTAGAGCCGGATGATCGATCCCGCGGCGGGCGGCAGCGAACCGCCGGCCACGGCGTGGAAGACGTGCTCGCTGAGTTGTCCATGCACCGCCCTGTGCACCAAAGCTCGCCCGACCATTTCCCGGACACGTTCGTTGCCGGCTTGTTTCGCCTTCTCGACCACCGACAGCAGGTCGACGGAGACATCCTCGGCCTCGGCGATTCCCGGCCCGCTGGTGTACTCCGACCCGTCGCCCATGCTGCGACGTTCGTGGTAGAGCTGGCGCGACGCGACGTCCCATCCCTTACCCGGCTCACCGACGACGGCGTCGTCACCGACGTCGACGTCGTCGAAGCACTCCTCGCAGAATTCGACCGAGCCGTTGACCTGCTTGATGCGGTTGATGATGACGCCGGGATGCCGAAGCGGCACCAGGAACATCGTCAGCCCTTCGTGTTTGGGCGCGTTCCAGTCCGTCCGGGCCAGGCACAGCCCATAGTCCGCGGCGAATGCCCACGTGCTCCATGTCTTGGCGCCGTTGATGATCCATCGTCCGTCCCTGCGGTCGGCACGGGTGAGGACGCCCGCAAGATCCGATCCCCCGCTGGGTTCCGACAGCAACTGCACCAGCACTTCGTCGCCGCGAAGCGCGGCGGCTATGTGGGTGCGCTTCTGTTCCTCGCTGCCCATGTCGAGGATCGTCGCGCAGCAGATGGCGAAGGACGGGACGTTGAGCATGAGCGGCGTCTCGTAGGCCAGGGCCTCGGCGTCGAACGCCTTCTTGTATTCGTAGCCCAACCCGAGGCCGCCGCACTCGCGCGGGAAGCAGATGCCGGCGAATCCGCCGTCGTACAGCTTCCTCTGCAATTCACGCGCGCGGCGCCACGAAGCCAGCTCGTCGCGCTGCAGGGCCATTGCGTCTTCGGAATCAAGCCGAGGGAGGTTTCCGGCCAGCCAGGCCCTGGCCCGGCTCCGGAATTCTGCGACCGACTCGGAAGTCACCGGATGGCCTCTCATTCGAGCGTCGACCTTGTGCTGGGCGACTGTACAGCAGCGGAGCCGAGGCAGTCGAGACCCCGCCCTCGGCGCCGCGTCGCGTCCCCCGCCGGTAGTCTGCGGACGACTCATGACGCACCCCTTCGACGACGCCATCCGGCTGCAAACCATCGACGCCGACACCAGGCGCGGCCGGACCCATCCGGAATGGGCCAATATGGTGGGGCCCTTCGGTGGCATCACCGCCGCGACGATGCTGCACGCGATCGAATCGCACCCCGAGCGCATCGGCGAACCGTTGGCTTTGACGGTCAACTACGCCGCCCCCATCGCCGACGGCGACTTCGACATCTCACTGCGGGCCGCGCGCACCAACCGCAGCAACCAGCACTGGATCGCCGAACTCGGCCAGGATGGAGACGTCAAGACAACGGTGACCGCGTTGTTCGCTCTGCGCCGCGACAGCTGGGGCGACACGGAAAGCCGCCCGCCGAGCGCACCGGACCCGGAGCAGGTTCCGCCCACCGATCCCGGCATCGTTCGATGGACCAGCCTTTACGACATGCGGTATGTCGAGGGACAAATTCCCAGGGAGGACGGGCAACCGAGCGAATCCTCGACGACCACACTGTGGGTGCGTGACGGCGCCCACCGCCCCGTCGACTACCCGGCGCTGGCGGCCCTGAGCGACGTCTTCTATCCGCGCGTGTTCCTGCGCCGCGGCAACGTCATCCCGTCGGGGACCATCTCGTTGACGACATATTTCCACGCCGACCAGCACCAACTCGACCATTTGGGAGACGACTTCGTCCTGTGCACCGCCCACGCCAACCGCTTCTCCCGGGGCTACTTCGACCAGAGCGCGCAGGTATGGACGCGGGAGGGCACGCTGCTGGCGACCACGCATCAGGTCGTCTACTTCAAGGGCTGACAGGTTTACACTTCGCCAGTGAAACGTCACGCAGGGGCGCACACCGAAGGAATAGAGCCGCTATGACACAGCGCGCGCACGACGCGATCGCCGACGCGGCCACACTGCTGGACATCGAATCGATCAAGCAGCTCAAGGCTCGCTATTGCCGATACCTCGACAACAAGGACTGGGCGGCGTGGCGAACCGTCTTCACCGATGACTTCGTCAGCGACACCGCCGAGGCGGGCGGCAAGGTCATCGAGGGCGCGGACGAGTTCGTGTCGTTCACCCGCAAGGCCCTCGGGCGGCCGGCCCAGGCCACGGCGCACCAGGTGCACGCCCCCGAAATCACGCTCACTTCGGCGACCACCGCCCGCGGGGTGTGGGCGGTGCAAGACGTCGTCCGATTCGGAGCAGGCGTGACCTTGGTGGGGTACGGCCACTACCACGAGACCTATGAGAACGTCGACGGTCAGTGGTTTATCAAGAGCTCCAAGCTAACTCGCGTGCGAGAGGATATCGTCACCCCAGTATTCTCGATCTACGTCTCCGAGCGAATCCGACGCGCGATCGGCAGAGCCGCCAATCGACTGATGGGACAATGACAAAGCCATGACTGCCTCTACCGTTTTGGTCACCGGCGCGTTCGGACAAGTCGGCAAGCGTTGCACTCAGATCCTGCTCGAGCGGGGACGCACCGTCATCGCAATGGATCTGCGCAACGACAACACCGTCGCCGTCGAACGCGAGCTGGCCGCCGGCGGGTACCCCGGCACGCTCATTGCGGCCTACACCGATCTGCTGGACGCCGAGGCGGTGCGCGGGCTCGCCGCGACTCATCGGCCCGACGCGGTCGTCCACCTCGCCGCGGTCGTGTCCCCGCTGTCGTATCGCAAGCCCGCGTTGGCCCGCAAGGTAAACGTCGGTGGCACCGAGAATCTCTTGGCGGCCTGCGCCGCGCTCCCCCGGCCGCCGCTGTTCCTGATGGCGTCCAGCGCCGCGGTCTACGGATCGCGCAACCCCTACCGCCAGCCGGAGCGGATCACCCCTGATACCCCCGTGAACCCCATCGACCAATACGGTCAGGACAAGGTCCTCGCCGAGGCGGCGATCCGCGACAGTGGCCTGCCGTACGCGCTGTTCCGCCTGGGCGGGGTCATCTCGCCGGATACCCACACCACGGTCAACAGCGACTCGCTGCTGCTGATGCGGTCGATGCCCGGCGACAACCGCATGCACGCCGTGGACGCGCGCGATGTGGCGCTCGCTTTCGCCAACGGCGTCGACCGTGAGTCGGCGATCGCGGGCAAGGTGATCCTGATCGGCGGCAACGAGACCTACGTGCTCACCCAGCGCGACCTCGAGGACGGACTCATGGACGCCGTCGGCCTGGGTGGCCTGGGCCCGTCCGCCAGCCTGCCCGGCGACCCCACCGACGACCGCGGCTGGAGCTTCACCGGCTGGTACGACACCACCGAAGCGCAGGCGCTGCTGAACTTTCAGGAGCACGACTGGTCCGACACCCTGGCGTGGATCGCCCAAACACAGGGGCGCCTGCGGACCGTCGTGCGACTGCTGAGCCCCGTATTGCGCCCGGTACTGCGCACCGTCCTGATGGTGCAGCGCCGGCTCGAGGGGCGTGGACCATACGCCGACCCGTGGTCGCTGATCGAAAAGAAATACGGGACCGCCGCGCTGGCCGGCGTCGACTAGCTACCCGGCCGGGCGCTGCGGGTATCTCCCCGCTTGCGGGGACGGGTCGCCACCGCGTATCACTTCAGGGACGCGAAGAAGACGGCGGCCTTGCGAATCGAGTCCTCGACGGGTCCGGGCGTCCACCCGAGCTCGCGTTCGGCCTTGCCGTGGTCGAGCGGGGACATCAATTCGGCCATGCGGATTCCGACGTAGGCGAACGGCAGGTCCCGGCCCAGCAGCGCCGCCGCCGCGTCGTTGACCCGCGCACCGGCGCGCAGCACGGACATCGGGATACCGATGCGCGGCGGGCGCCTGCCGACGGCCGTGGCCGCGATCTCATGCAGCTCCCGGACGCTCATGTAGCGGTCGGAGACGATGTAGCGCTCGCCGTTGCGTCCGCGCTCCGCTGCGAGAAGCATTGCCCTTGCGGCGTCTTCGATGCCCACCACCTCGGCCGAGTAGCCGAAATAGAACGGAAACCTTCCGGTCGCGACGAGGGCAAGCAAGGAGCCGTGTGGGGTCGGCGCCCAGTCGCCGGGCCCATAGGTGGTGGATACGCACATCGCCACGGCGGGCAATCCCTTGTCCCGCGCGTACGACAGCAGCAGGTCTTCCCCGGCCACCCGCGCCTCGATATACGGGCCGCCCTGATCCCAGTTGTGCGGATCGTCCTCGGTGACTGGCTTACCGTTACTGATCGCCAAAGTGCCTGTGGTGCTGGTGTAGACGAACCTCTTGAGGTCGGCGCCCAGCGCCGCGTCGAGGACGTGTCGCAGCCCCTCGACGTTGGTGCGGAACAGCTGCGCCGGGTCCCGCAGCCACATCCGGGCGTCGACGACGCAGTAGTAGACGACGTCACACCCGGCCATGGCCGCGGCCAGCGCCCGGTCGTCGAAGACATCCCCGTAGCAGCGCTCGACATCGAGATCGTCGATTCCCTTGGTAGAGCTGGTGCGCCGCAACATCACTCGCACGTCGGCGCCGGCGGCGACGAGCTGCCGGGTGACATGCGAGCCCAGGAAGCCGCTCGCCCCGATCACCAGTTTCTTGGCGACGCCCACTAACGGTCGATCCACTTCATCTGCGCCTCGGCGTGATGGCCCCCGATGGCCGGGGTCAGCCGGTCGAGCCGGGACAGCTGGTCGGCGGTCAGTTCGACGGCGTCCGCACCGACGTTCTCTTCGAGGCGCGCCACGCGCTTCGTCCCCGGAATCGGCACGATGTCGCGGCCTTTCGCCAACAGCCAGGCGAGGGCCACCTGAGCGGGAGTGGCCCCGACATCGGCGCTGATGCTGCGCAATTCGTCCGCGCTGTTCAAGTTGTGCTGAAAGTTCTCGTCGAAGAAACGCGGATTGGTCTTGCGGTAGTCGCTGTCCGGCAACCCCTCGGTGGAGCGAATGGCGCCGGTGAGGAAGCCGCGCCCCAACGGCGAGTAGGCGACGAACCCGATCCCCAGTTCGCGCAGCAGCGGCAAGATCTCGTCTTCCTGGTCGCGTGTCCACAACGAATATTCGGATTGCACGGCGGTGACCGGATGAACCGCGTGCGCGCGCCGAATGGTCATCACGCCGACCTCCGAAAGGCCGATGTACCTAATCTTCCCGGCGGCGACCAACTCCGCCAACGCCCCGACGGTGTCTTCGATCGGGGTCTCCCGGTCGAGGCGGTGCTGATAGTAGAGATCGATGCGATCGGTTCCGAGCCTCTGCAGCGAACCGTCCACCGCGATGCGAATGTTGGCGGGGCTGCTGTCCAGCCCGCCGCGCCCCGTGTGGGAGATCATCCCGAACTTCGTCGCCAACACCACCTGATCCCGCCGGCCCTGCAGCGCGCGGGCGAGCAGTTCTTCGTTGACATACGGGCCGTAGACCTCGGCGGTGTCGATCAGCGTGACGCCCAGATCGATGGCGCGCTGAACGGTACGGATCGACTCGGCATCATCGGTGCCTGCGCCTGCGTACGCCACGGACATCCCCATCGCGCCCAGGCCCAGGCGGCCGACTTCCAGGTCGGCGAGGCGAGCTTGTTTCATGGGGTCATTGTGCGCCCGGCGACTTCACGGGACGGGGCGGGTACCGTTGCGCGAGTGCACCGCATCGATCTCGCCGCGATCCGATGGACGACGTAGAAACCGCGCGACCGGCCCGCAATCTCGCGGTCGACTACTACCGCGCCTCGGGCGTGGTCCTCATCGTGCTGGGCCACTGGCTGGCCGGTTCGGTGACTTACCACGATGGGCAATTCGGCCGCGAGAACCCGCTGCTCGACATGCCATGGACGCAATGGCTGACATGGATTTTCCAGGCGGTTCCGGTGTTCTTCTTCGTGGCCGGCTATGCCGGGGCCGTGTCGTGGGCTCACCGCCGCGACGCCGAGAGCTTCTCGCGCCAGGCCTGGATCCGGCATCGACTCGCTCGGGTGCTCGGACCGACCACGGTCTATGTCGCACTGATTTCGGCGATCGTGGTGGTCCTGCGGGCCCGGCATTTGCCCGGCACCGTGATGGAATACGCGGGTTGGGCGGTGGCCATGCACCTGTGGTTCCTCGCGGTGTACGTGCTCGTCGTGTCACTGACGCCGATTGCCGTTGCGGCGCATAGGCGTTGGGGCCTCGTGGTCCCGCTGGTACTGGCCGCGGGAGTCGTGCTGGTCGACGCCGTCTCGCTCGCGGGCCACGTCCCCTATATCGGCACGCTGAACTATCTGCTGTGCTGGGGCCTGCTCTACCAGCTCGGGATCGCCTGGCAGGGTGGCCTGTTGGCCGGCCGCCGGCCGATGCTGCTCGCTGCCGCCTCGGCCGTCGCTCTGATGCTGCTGATCCGGGTGGGGCCGTATCCGGTGAGCATGATCGGCGTTCCTGGCGAAGCGATCGAGAACACGACGCCGCCGACGGTGGCGATGATGGCCTTCGGGTGCACGCAAGCGGGGCTGGCCATGGCATTGGCGCCGGCACTGGACCGGATCCTGCACCACCGCTCGGTGCAGCGGGTGTTGTCCACCGCCAACGCCAACGTGATGGCCCTTTACCTATGGCACATGGTTCCGGTTGTCATCGTCGCGATCGTCGCCTATCCGGCAGGGCTGATCCCGCAACCGCACGAGGGTTCGGTGGCGTGGTGGCTCGTCCGGCTGGAGTGGATCACGATACTCAGCGTGGTGACCGCGGCCGAACTGATGCTGCTGTGGTGGCAGCGGCGGGTCTTCGCGGTTCCGCTGCCCACGTTCGGGCTGCCGCTCGGTGACCGCTTTGCCGAGGCGATCATGCTGACCGGCACCGTCCTGGCCGCCGCCGGGCTGCATCTGTTGGCGCAGGGCGGCTTCGCACCGAACGGGCGATTCTCCTGGCCGACCGCCGCCCTGTTCGCCGCCGGGGTCGTGTTGGTGGCGGTGCGACCCAAAACCCGAGACACGGTCCCCTCGGGTAAGCGACTTACGGCCCCTTGAGATGGGCCCTAGTGCCCTGGTCGCCTTCCTGATCGGAGAGAAACGTTTCCGCCAAGGCTCGGAGTATCCAAGCAGTTGAGCCTAGGCTACAGGGAGACATCCTCGCTAAGGGAGTACACAGATGTCACACGCCACGCTCCACACCAGCCAGGTCCCTCAGCAGCGCGCGCAGGACGCCGAGCTACTACGGAAGTCGGGGGTGCACAAGCTCGTCGTCGCCGATCGCGACGGCAACTGCTTGGCGTTCCTATTGGCCTGGGACAGCTTCGACTACGACGCCGAGACGGACACCTATGTGTGCGTCGTCGATAGCGATGGCAGAGATCTCATGACCGTGTATACCGCCGGTGAAATCAAACCGGCGTCCAAGGCGAACACCTATGTCGTGACCGCACCCGACAGGTTGAATGGCCACAGGGCGGTGTAGCCGCCCCGAACCAAGCGGGTTCTGACGCGCCACGCTTTCGGCTGACGGACGCGTCGCACGATGTCTGCCGCCCCGGTGGCGCGGCTCGGGGGATCTTGACATCGTCAAGCTTATGATGGACCGTTCGTACGGTTAGTTAGAGCCGAAGGGTGCACGATGCCTCGACCTGGTCGGCGTGGCGAGATCTTCGACGCGTTTGTCCGCTATGTCGCCGAACGCGGCTACGACAGAACGAATATGGGCGACATCGCCGACGAGCTTGGCATGTCGAAGGGCACCATCGTTCATCACTTCGGCACCAAGGCACAGATGTTGCGGGAGCTCGAGGAAACCCACCTCGCCCGACAACTCGATGCGGTGCAGATGGCATGGTCCCGGCTCGGTACACCGCAGGAACGCATCGCCGCAATCATTTACACCTCCGCGCTGCTCCAGGTGGTCGCCCGTGAGGCGACGGTGGCAAGCCAGCGCGAGGTGGTCCAGTTGTCCGACGACCCGGCGATGCAGCAAGTCCGGAAGCTGCGGAACCAATTGCAAAGCTTGGCGATTGAGGAGATCCGCAGCGGAATCGACGGCGGGGTCTTCCGAGCCGTCGACATCGAACTGGCGGCATTGCAGCTGTGGGGATCGCTCGAGTGGATGTGGGTGTGGTTCGGCCCCGCCGATTCCCGCAGCCCGGAACAGGTAGGGGCCGCGTTCGTCGACGTGTTCCTCGGCGGGTTACTGCTCGATCGGCTCGGGCTCGGCAAGTGGGCAAGCCCCTCCGCCGACGTCGTCTCGGTGGTGCGTGAATGCCTCGCCGCCGTCACGGGTCCGGCCGCCTAGCCTCCAACACCATTGCGCGGGGCCGTAATTGGCCCTACCGAGGCTCCGCTTGATGCGCCGCGTCAGCGTTGGCCGACGCTCGTTCGAACGGGAAAAGCACCGAAAAGCCCTGCCGAATACTGTACGCGCGGTCGGTTTCCGTGCGCAGGCTTTTCTCAAAAGAAAGGCCGACGATGTGGCGCCAGGCGTACCGACTACCGCCAAAACCCCTGTAAATCACCAAAAAGACGTCAACACGGCGCTGGCCACCCCCGAATTACTCGCGCGGCGAATACTCGCCGCCGCCGGCGGTTATTGACTGACCGTACGGTCTAATGCCATAGTGATGCGTGGCGCAAACTAGGGCGGCATGGAGCCGAAGGGTGGGATCTCAGAGTGTCGATCGGGAGGATCACCGGGTCGACTCGCGTCGGGAGTCAGCCCGCGCGGTACGCCACCGATGGGGGCCACCGCTCTTGCGGCAAGACCCGCGGCGAAGGAATCAGGAATCCGGCCCCGTCCCGCCTCACTCGAAACACTCTGTAGTGCAGCGCTTTGCACTGGTTGGCCGCGCGGCGGACCGCCCCGCCAACCAGGATCACGATCACCAACGCGATGACCGTCCCGCGACTACCCATCGCCCGCTTGACGAAGCGGCGGAACCGAAAGCCCTCGTTGCGCGGTCGCGTTCGGGACGGCACGCATGACCACCTCCCACCTGACCGCCAGCAAATTGAGCAGTCGGATTCGGCCCGGGACGGAAGTGGCCGGTGGATTCTTCCGCATGTGCGTGCTGACCGGGAAAGCGCTGAGACAGCCGTTCGAATGGCGCGAGTTCATCTGGAACGGCTGGTTTCTCATGCGGGTATCGCTGCTGCCCACCATCGCCGTGTCCATCCCGGAAACCGTGCTGCTCATCTTCACGCTGAACCTGCTGCTGGCGGAGATCGGCGCCGCCGACGTGTCGGGGGCCGGTGCCGCGATCGGCGCGGTCACCCAGCTCGGCCCGATCGTGACGGTGCTCGTGGTCGCCGGCGCGGGCGGCACCGCCATCTGCGCGGACCTCGGCGCGCGCACCATCCGCGAGGAGATAGACGCGCTCGAGGTGCTCGGCATCGACCCGATCCACCGCCTGGTGGTGCCCCGGGTCGTCGCCTCCACACTTGTCGCGGTGCTGCTCAACGGCCTCGTGGTCGCCGTCGGCCTCGGGGGCGGCTACCTGTTCAGCGTCTACCTGCAGAACGTCTCGAGCGGCGCCTACCTCTCCACGTTGACGGCGCTCACCGGCCTGCCCGAGGTGGTGATCGCGTTCATCAAAGCCGCGACGTTTGGACTGATCGCCGGCCTGGTCGGCTGCTACCGCGGGCTGATCGTCCGCGGCGGATCCAAGGGCCTCGGGACCGCCGTGAACGAGACGGTGGTGCTCTGCTTCATCGCGCTGTTCGCGGTCAACGCGGCGCTGACCACCATCGGCGTCCGGTTCGGGACGGGGCGCTGACATGTCCACGGCTGCCGCCCTCCGCGTCCGCTTCCCGCGGACGAGCGCATTCGTCATCCGTTACGGGGACGTCCCGTCTCGCCCGCTGGTCGAGATCGGGCAGATGGTCTGGTTCGCACTGAGCGCCGTCGGGCAGATCCCCTTCGCCGTACACCGCTACCGCAAAGAGCTGCTCCGCATGGTTGCCCAGATGGGGATGGGCACCGGCGCGATGGCGGTGGTCGGTGGCACCGCCGCCATCGTCGGCTTCATCACCTTGTCGGCGGGTTCACTCGTCGCCATTCAGGGCTACGCGACGCTGGGCAACATCGGTGTCGAGGCGTTCACCGGGTTCTTGGCCGCCCTGGTCAATGTGCGGTTCGTGGCGCCGGTGGCCGCCGGTCAGGCGCTGGCCGCCACGGTCGGCGCGGGTGCCACGGCCGAATTGGGCGCCATGCGCATCAGCGAGGAAATCGACGCGCTCGAGGTGATGAGCATCCGGTCGGTCCCCTTTCTGGCGTCCACCCGGGTGGTGGCGGGTCTGATCGTCATCGTCCCGCTCTACGGGTTGGCGATGACCATGGCGTTCCTGTCCCAGCAGGTCACCACCGTGTTGTTGTACGGGCAGTCCATCGGCACGTACAACCACTACTTCCACACGTTCCTGCGCCTCAACGACGTCGGCTGGTCGTTCGCGGAGGTCATCCTGGTCGCGGTGGTCGTGATGACCACCCACTGCTACTACGGCTACACCGCCACCGGCGGGCCGGTCGGCGTCGGCGAAGCGGTCGGCCGCTCGATGCGGTTGTCGTTGATCACCATCGTCGTGGTGGTCGTGCTGACCGCGATGGCGGTCTACGGCAAGACCCCCAACTTCAACCTCACCGTGTAGCCGCCCATGACGACCCCGGTGAAAGAGAACCCGCAACGCATTCCGCCGTACCGGACGACGGCGCTGGCGTTCCTGATTGTCTCCGCGGTGGTGTTGGGGTTCGTGTGGTTGCAGTTTCGGGGCCAGCTCACGCCGACGACGCGCTTGACGATGTTGGCCCCCCGGGCGGGCTTGGTGATGGATCCGGGTTCGAAGGTCACCTACAACGGCGTGGAGATCGGCCGGGTGGCCAGCATTTCGGAGATCGAGCGTGACGGCATACCGGCCGCCAAGTTCGTCTTGAACGTCAATCCGAAGTGGATCGAGCTGATTCCGGCCAACGTGGACGCCAATATCAAGGCGACCACGGTTTTCGGTAACAAGTACGTGTCGTTGACCTCGCCGAAAAAGCCGACGCCACAACGCATCACGTCGCAGCACGTGATCGATGCCAGGTCGGTGACAACGGAGTTCAACACCCTGTTCGAGACGCTCACCTCGATAACGGAGAAGCTGGATCCGGTCAAGCTCAACCTGACGCTGGCTGCAGCCGCGCAGGCGTTGACCGGGTTGGGCGACAAATTCGGGCAATCGATCGTCAACGCCAACGCCATCCTCGACGACATCAACCCGCAAATGCCGCAGATCCGGCATGACATTCAACAGCTCGGCGCCCTGGGCGACGTCTACGCCAAAGCCGCGCCGGATCTGCTCGACTCCCTCAACAACGCGGTGGTTACGGCGCGCACCCTGCACCGGCAGGAGGCCGATCTGGATTCTGCGTTGTTGTCCGCGGCGGGGCTGGGCAACACCGGCGAAGACATCTTCAAGCGCGGCGGGCCCTACCTGCAGCGCGGCGCCGCCGATCTGGTGCCCACCGCCCAGCTGTTCGACACCTACAGCCCCGAGATCTTCTGCACCATCCGCAACTACTACGACGAGGAACCGGCGGCCTATGCCACCACCGGCGGCGGCAACGGCTATGCGCTGAGAACCATGACCGAGCTGACCTCAGGGCTGGGCGGCATGTTGACGCTCCCGGGGTTGGCCGGCACCGCGGCCACGATGGGGCTCCTGACCCTGGCCGGGCTGGTGGGCGGGGCGCCGAATCCCTTTGTGTACCCGGACAACCTGCCCCGCGTGAACGCCCGCGGCGGGCCGGGCGGTGCGCCCGGTTGCTGGCAGGCCATCACCCATGACCTGTGGCCGGCGCCGAGTCTGGTGGTCGATACCGGCGCCAGCCTCGCGCCCTACAACCATCTGGAAACCGGCTCACCGTACGCCATCGAGTACGTCTGGGGCCGCCAAGTCGGGGACAACACGATCAACCCATGAAAATCACCGGCTCCGCCATCAAGCTCGGCATCGTCTCACTGGTGCTGCTGCTGATCACCGTGTCGATCGTCGTGGTGTTCGCCCAGATGCGCTTCAACAGCACCAACAGCTATTCCGCGGAGTTCAAGAACGCCACCGGGCTCAAGAACGGCCAGTTCGTCCGCGCCGCCGGGGTCGAGATCGGCAAGGTCAAAGCGGTGCGGCTGATCGACGGCGGCCAGCGGGTGATGGTGGACTTCAACGTCGACCGGTCCATACCGCTCTACCAGACGACGACCGCACAGATCCGCTATCTCAATCTGTTCGCCGACCGCTACCTGGAGCTCAAGCGCGGCGAGGGTGACGGCAGCGATCGGATCCTGCCGCCGGGCGGATTCATCCCCCTGTCCCGAACAGCGCCCGCACTCGACCTCGACGCCCTGATCGGTGGATTCAAGCCGCTGTTCAGGGCGCTCGATCCGGAAAAGGTCAACACCATCGCGTCGGCCATCATCACGGTGTTCCAGGGTCAGGGCGGCACCATCAACGACATCCTGGATCAGACCGCGCAGCTGACCGCGCACATCGCTGAACGCGACCAGGCGATCGGTGAGGTGATCAAGAACCTGAACGTCGTGCTCGACACAACGGTCAGGCATCGCAAGGAGTTCGACCAGACCGTCGACAACTTCGAAAGACTGATCACCGGCCTGCAAAACCACGCCGACCCGCTGGCGGCCGGGACCGCGAACATCAGCAACGCCGCCGGCACGGTGGCCGACCTCCTCGCCGACAACCGCGCGCTGCTGCACAAGGCCATCAACTACCTGCAGGCTCTGCAGCAGCCGCTCGTCGACCAACGTGATCAACTCGGCGACCTGATTCACAAGACGCCGACCGCGCTCAATCTCATCGGACGCAGCATCGGCCTCTACGGGGACTGGGTGAACTTCTACCTGTGCGACCTCAGCATCAGGTGGAACGGGTTGCAGCCCGGTGGCCCGGTCCGCACGGTCCGGATCTGGCAGCAGCCCACCGGTAGGTGCACGCCGCAATGAGAACGCTGACGGAATTCAACCGCAACCGGGTCGGCCTGATGGGCATCACCGTGCTGGTGCTGGTCGTCGCCGTCGGCCAAAGCTTCACCAGCATCCCGATGATGTTCGCCAGCCCGAGCTATTACGGACAGTTCACCGACACCGGTCAACTCAACAAGGGCGATAAGGTGCGCATCTCCGGCGTGAACGTCGGCAAGGTGGAGGCGTTCGATATCGACGGCGACCATGTCCGCATCAAGTTCAATATCGGCGCCAACACCATCGGCAGCGAGAGCCGGCTCGCGATCAAGACCGACACCATCCTCGGCAAGAAGGTACTCGAGATCGAGCCGCGCGGAACGCAGACGTTGCGGCCGGGGGCCGTGTTACCGCTGGGCCAGAGCACCACCCCGTATCAGCTCTACGACGCCGCCTTCGACGTCACCAAGGCCGCCACCGGGTGGGACATCGACACCGTCAAGCAGTCGCTGAATGTGTTGTCGCAGACGATCGATCAGACCTATCCGCATCTGAGTGCCACGCTCGAGGGTTTGACCAGATTCTCCGACACCATCGGCAAACGCGACGACCAGATCAAGCACCTACTCGCTCAGGCCCATCAGGTCGCCAGCGTGCTCGGTGACCGCAGCGAACAGATCAACCGGCTGCTGGTCAACGCGAAGACACTCCTGGTCGCGTTCAACGAGCGCAGCCGCGCCATCGGCGCGCTGCTGCAGAACGTTTCCGCTTTCTCGGCCCAGGTGCAGGGATTCATCAACGACAACCCGAATCTGAACCCCGTGCTGGAGCAGTTGCGCGCGATCAGCGACGTGCTGGTGGCGCGTAAGGATGACCTCGCCCAAACCCTCACGTACGTCAGCCAATTCGCCGCCTCCCTGGGTGAATCGGTCGCGTCGGGACCGTACTTCAAGATTGTCCTGTCCAACCTGCTGCCGTATTGGATCTTGCAACCGTTCGTCGACGCCGCGTTCAAGAAGCGCGGCATCGATCCGGAGGACTTCTGGCGCAGCGCCGGGCTTCCCGAGTTCCGGTGGCCGGACCCCAATGGCACCCGGTTCCCCAACGGCGCGCCGCCGCCCGCGCCCCCGGTGCTGGAAGGCACCCCGGACCATCCGGGACCGGCGGTGCCGCCGGGAACGGCCTGCTCGTACACGCCACCGGCCGACGCGCTGCCGCGACCGTGGAACCCGTTGCCCTGCGCGGGTGTTGACGTCGGCGCCTTCGGCGGCAGTTTCCCGGCACCGATCGACGTCGCGGCGTCACCGCCGAACCCGAACGGCCTGCCACCGACGCCGGGAATCCCGATCGCCGCGCGGCCCGGCGACCCGCCTCCCGACGTGCCCGGCGTACCGGTGCCACTGCCCACCCAAGCCCCGCCGGGCGCGCGCACCGAGAACCTGCAACCCGCAGGCCCCGCCCCGCCACCGTCGGCGTTCGCTCCAGGACTCCCGCCGGGGCCGGCGGCGCCCCCGGGACCCGGACAGCAGTTGCCGGCGCCGTTCATCAACCCCGGCGGCACGGGCGGCAGCGGTATCACCGGAGGTAACCAGAATTGAGTAGCGTCTTCGGTATCGGCAAACCGCAGCGCCGGACGGTCGTCGGGGCGGTGGTGGTGCTGCTGGCCCTCGTCGCAGGGATCGTCGGCTGGCGGCTCTATCAGAAGTTGACCACCAACACCGTAATCGCTTACCTCCCAACGGCGAACGCGCTCTATTCCGGGGACAAGGTCCAGATCATGGGCGTGCGCGTCGGCTCAGTCGACAAGATCGAGCCAGCCGGCGACAAGATGAAGGTGACGTTCCACTACGACAACAAATACAAGGTGCCCGCCAACGCGTCCGCCGTAGTCGTCAACCCAACCCTGGTGGCGTCGCGGAGCATTCAGCTGGAGCCCCCCTACAAAGGTGGCCCGGTGATGGGCAACAACGCGGTGATCCCGATCGAGCGCACGCAGATGCCGACGGAGTGGGACGAACTGCGCGAAAGCGTCGCCAACATCATCTCCAAACTCGGCCCGACGCCCGAGCAACCCAAGGGCCCGTTCGGTGAGGCCATCGAGTCGTTCGCGGACGGATTGTCCGGCAAGGGCAAGCAGATCAACACCACACTGAACAGCCTGTCGCGGTCGCTCACCGCGCTGAACGAGGGCCGGGGCGACTTCTTCGCGGTGGTGCGCAGCCTGGCGCAGTTCGTCAACGCGTTGCACAAAGACGACCAGCAATTCGTCGCGCTGAACAAGAACCTCGCCCAGTTCACCGACGAGTTGACCGGGTCCGACCGCGACCTGTCCAACGCTATCCAGCAGTTCGACAGCCTACTCTCAACGCTGCGCCCGTTCTTGGACAAGAACCGCGAGGTGCTCGCCCATGACATCGGCAACCTCGACAGCCTGACCACCACGCTGGTCCAGCCCGACCCGCTGAACGGGTTGGAGACCGCCCTGCACGTCCTGCCGACGCTGGAGACGAATCTCAGCCAGATCTACCACCCGTCCCACGGCGCCGTCATGTCCATCCCGGCTATCCCGAACTTCGCCAACCCAATGCAGTTCATGTGCAGCATGATTCAGGCCGGCAGCCGGCTGGGCTACCAGGAATCCGCCGAACTGTGCGCCCAATACCTGGCGCCGATCCTCGATGCGATCAAGTTCAATTACCTGCCGTTCGGGCTGAACCTGTTCAGCACCGCCGAGGTGCTGCCCAAGGAAGTCGCCTACTCCGAACCCCGGCTGCAACCGCCCAACGGGTACAAAGACACCACGGTGCCCGGGATCTGGGTGCCCGACACTCCGTTCTCGCACCGCAACACCCAGCCCGGCTGGGTCGCCGCGCCGGGCATGCAAGGCACCCAGGTGGGGCCGGTCACCGGGGGCCTGATGACCCCCGAATCGCTGGCCGAACTCCTGGGCGGCCCCGACGGCCCCCCCCCTCCCCCGGGCTTGCAGACGCCGCCGGGGCCGCCGAACGCCTATGACGAGAACCCCGTCGTGCCACCGATCGGCCTGCGTGCGCCGCAGGTGCCGATCCCGCCACCGCCCCCGGGGCCGGGCGTGGTCCCGGGTCCGGTCGCGCCGACACCGGCGGCCGCCGCTACGGGAGCCGGATCATGATGCGCACCTTGGCTATTCGGGTCCGCCACCTGGGCTGGAAGGCGCTTGCTGTGTTGACCGCCGCGACGGTGCTTACCTCGTGCGCGAAGTGGCACGGAATCGCCAACGTACCGATGCCCGGCGGTCCGGGCTCCGGGCCCGGCTCCTACACCGTGTATGTCCAGATGCCCGACACGCTGGCCCTCAACGACAACAGCCGGGTGCGGGTGGCGGATGTCTTCGTCGGCACGGTGCGCGCGATCGAACTCAAGAACTGGGTCGCGACGCTGACACTGCGGCTGGGCAAGAACGTCAAGCTGCCCAGGAACGCCACCGCCAAGATCGGCCAGACCAGCCTGCTGGGTTCCCAGCACGTTGAGCTGGCGGCGCCGCCCAACCCCTCCCCGGAGCCGCTGCGGGACGGTGACACCATCCCGCTGAAAAACGCGTCCACCTATCCCACCACCGAGCAGACGCTGGCCAGCCTCGCCATCGTGCTGCACGGAGGCGGCATCCCGAACCTCGAAGTGCTGCAGAACGAGGTCTACAACATCCTCAACGGGCGGGCCGACCAGATCCGCGCCTTCCTGGGCAAGCTGGACACCTTCACCGCCCGGCTCGACGAGCAGCGCGCCGACATCACCCGGGCCATCGATTCCACCAACCGGCTGCTGGCGTACGTGGGTCCCCGCTCCGATGTGTTGGACCGGGTCCTCACCGAATTCCCGCCACTGCTCAAGCATTTCGCCGACAAACAGAATCTTCTGATCAACGCCGTCGACGCGACGGGACGGCTCAGCGGAGTCGCCGACCAATACCTGTCGGCCGCGCGTGGCGACATCCACCAGGACCTGCAGTCGCTGCAGTGCCCGCTGCGCGAGCTCGGCCGGGCGGCGCCGTACCTCATCCGCGCCCTCAAGCTGATCCTCGTGCGGCCGTTCGACATCGACGCCGTGCCCAAGGCGTTCCGCGGTGACTACTTCAACCTGTCGCTGACGCTCGACCTGACCATGAGCGCCGTCGACAACGCGGTCCTCACCGGGACCGGATTCTCCGGGGCGCTGCGCGCGCTCGAGCAATCGTGGGGCCGCGACCCCGAAACGATGATTCCCGACGTCCGGTACACGCCGAACCCCAACGATGTTCCGGGTGGCCCCCTGGTCGAAAGGGCGGACAGGCAATGCTGACCCGCTTCATCAAGCGCCAGCTGGTCGCGTTCACCATCCTGACCGCGATCACGGCGGTCGCGCTGGGCTGGTACTACTTGCAGATTCCCAGCGCGGCGGGAATCGGCCAGTACACGCTGAGGGCGGACCTGCCCGCGTCGGGTGGGCTGTACAAGACCTCCAACGTCACCTATCGCGGCGAAACCATCGGCACGGTCACCGCCGTCGAGCCGACCGCGACGGGCGCGCGGGTGACCATGAGCATCGGCGACCGCTACCGGATACCGATTGACGCGTCGGCGAACGTGCATTCGGTGTCGGCGGTCGGTGAGCAATACCTGGACCTGGTGTCGACGGGCAATCCGAGCCAGTACTTCTCGCCCGGCCAGACGATCACGAAGGGGACCATCCCCACCGAGATCGGGCCCGCGCTGGACGCGGCCAACCGCGGGCTGGCCGTGCTGCCGAAGGACAAGATCGCCTCGCTGCTCGACGAAACCGCCCAAGCCGTAGGCGGATTGGGCCCCGCGCTGCAACGCCTGGTCGACGCGACGCAGGCCATCGCCGGCGACTTCAAGACCAACATCTCCGACATCAACGACATCGTCCAGAACTCCGGGCCCGTCATCGACAGTCAGGTCAACTCCGGCGACTCGATCGAGCGGTGGTCACACAATCTGAACATCCTGGCCGCCCAGAGCGCGGAAAACGACCGGCACGTGCAGAGCATCCTGACCCAGGCGGCCCCGACCGCCGATCAGGTCAACGAGGTGTTCGGCGACGTCCGCGAGTCGCTGCCGCAGACCCTGGCGAATCTCGAGATCGTGCTGGACATGCTCAAGCGCTACCACAAGGGCGTCGAGCAACTCCTGGTCGCCTACCCGCAGGGCGCCTCGGAGGGCCAAACCGTGACGTCGGCCTTCCCGGGGTATGCGTCGCTCGGCACCTCGCTGACGATCAACCAGCCCCCGCCGTGTCTGACCGGGTTCCTCCCGGCGGCCGAGTGGCGGTCTCCCGCGGACACCAGCCTCGCGCCGATGCCGTCCGGAACCTATTGCAAGATCCCGCAGGACACCCCCGCGAACGCCGTGCGCGGCGCACGCAACCTTCCATGCGTCGACGTCCCGGGTAAACGCGCCGCGACGCCACGGGAGTGCCGCGATTCCAAACCGTACGTGCCGTTGGGCACCAACCCGTGGTACGGCGACCCCAACCAGATCGTCACCTGTCCTGCGCCGGCCGCGCGTTGCGACCAGCCCGTGAAACCGGGGCTCGTGATGCCCGCGCCGTCGGTCAACAACGGCCTCAATCCGGCGCCCTCCGACCGGGTGGCGGGGACGCCGCCGCCGACCAGCGATCCGCTGCAACGGCCGGGATCGGGCACCGTCGAATGCAATGGGCAGCAACCGAACCCGTGCGTGTACACGCCCGCCGGCCCTCCCCCGGCGGTGTACCTCCCGCAGAGCGGCGAACTGGTGGGGCCCGATGGCGTCAAGTACGCGGTCGAAAACTCGAACAAGACCGGAGACGACGGCTGGCAGGACATGCTGGCGCCGTCGACCGGCCGATAGAGATTGGAGCGACATGCCGGAAGCCATTGGCCTGGGCCAACTTCGAAGTGACGCCTGCACGTATCTCGAGCGGGTCGCCGCCGGGGAGGCGATCGACGTCATCCGTCGCGGCAAGCTGGTGGCGCGGATCCTGCCCGTCGGTGACTGGCGGGTGGCTCCGATCCCGGCGCGTTCGGCGAAACTCGCCGCGCAGGACACCGGCGGGTGGGTCGGCCTCGACGAACTTCGCACCCGCGCCGGCCGGTGCTTCGACCGGGTGGCGGCCGGGGAGACGCTGAGCGTCGTCCGGGGCGGCCGATTGTTGGCGCAGATCGTGTCCGCCGGTGACGCGGCGAGCAGTCCCACACCGGCGGATGGCCGGGGTGGGATCGAGCTCGACGAGCTCCGGAAGCGCGCCGGGCGCTACTTCGATGAGGTCGCGGCGGGGCAGACGATCGAGGTCATCCGCGGCGGCAAGCTGGTCGCCCGCATCGTGTCGGTCGCGTAGGAACGGCGGCGGCGCATACCCCGGAAGCTTTCCCGAGGTCATGTTGTTGAGCGGTGCATGACCATGACGGGCTTCCACGAAGGAGAGACCGCGACACAGCGGCGAGCGGGCGTCGAAGCCGAGGCCAAGCGGCTCGAGGGCATGCTCGACTCGCCGGGCCTGTCCGGCGGCGCCGCAAGATTTCTCGCCGCACAGCGATTCGCCGCCCTGACCGGACGGGACCACGACGGCGTGCTGTGGACGTCGCCGTTGATCGCCGCGCCGGGTTTCCTCCGCGGCCGGGACGACGTCTTGCGTGTGTCGGCATCCCCCCGCAGCGGCGACCCGCTGCACCGGCTCCCGGCCGGCCAACAAGTCGGACTGATCGCGATCGACTTCGCCACCCGCCGCCGGTTACGGGTGAACGGCGAGCTCGTCGGCTCGGACGACGCGGGCCTGGCCGTCCGCGTCGACCAGTCATACGGCAACTGCCCCAAGTACATTCACCCGCATACCATCGACACCGACGCCCTCGGCGCACCCGCTTCACTGCGCGCGAGACGCGCAACGCTTGACCCGTCCGATCAGGCGATGATCGCGAGGTCGGACACGTTCTTTCTGGGCACGAGCCATCCCACCCGGGGTAGCGACGCGTCGCACCGCGGAGGCCCACCCGGCTTCGTCCGGGTCGACGCCCCCGACCGGCTCTGGTGGCCGGACTTCCCCGGGAACAACATGTTCAACAGTTATGGAAACCTGGCCGTCGACGACGAGGCCGCCTTGCTGTTCGTGGATTTCGGGACCGGTGCGAGCCTGCACCTCACCGGGACCGCACAGGTGCGGTGGACTAGCCCCGGTGCCCCCGGGGACGACGGCGGCGTGGGCAGGAACGTCTCATTCTCGGTCGGTGCCGTGGTCAGCGTCGGCAACCGCTAACCCTCGAGGAATCCGCCCTCGGGAAGCGGGCGTTGGCAGATCGTCCGCGCCTCGGCGGCGCTAAGCCCGAACAGCCGCAGCACGTTCTCGGTGACGAGGTCGGCGGCGTGCGCGTCGTCTCGATCGGGGTTGTCCCGCAACAGGTTTCCGAGCCCCAGCAGCGCACCGCCGGCCATTGCGAGGGCCAACTCGGGATCCTCGACGTCGAACCGACCGGCCGCGACGCCGGCTTTGATATCACGCAGGGCGCGCGGCGCCAAACCACGTTCGGACGACAGCAGCTCCAGCCCGTTGGCCAACAGGATCCGGCTCTCCTGCGGGCGGCGGCGGAACAGCCTGCCGGTCATCCGAAAGCTGGTGGCGAAGATCTCCGCCGGGTCCTCGATGGACGCGGTGAGCCGGTCGAGCATCGCCCCATAGACGTCGAGCACCTCGGCGACCGCGGCCTCGAACAGCTGCTCCTTGCTGTCGAAGTGGTTGTAGAAGGACCCCATGCCGACGTCGGCGGCCTGGGTGATCTCCAGGACCGGCACGTTCACCTTGCCCTCGGCGATCAGTTGCTGCGCGGCCTTGACCAGCGCCGCACGGGTGCGCCGCTTGCGCCGCTCCAGCCGGTTGGCCGGCTCCGCCATCGCACTCACCCCCGCATTATGCATCAGTCATGAGGATTTCGTCAGACTCTTGACTGAACGTTATCTCGTATGTGACGATTTCGTCAGTTAGGTTTGGGAGTGACCATGGATTTGACCGAAAGCGCACGTCCGGAGGCGCACAGCGAGCAGGGCGCACTGCGCGGGGAGCATCCCGGGCGGTCGCGCAACCCCGTCATCAGGGTCGCCGACATCGCGTGGCTGGAGTTCGAGCGGCCAGACTTGGGGCGCGCCGAGGCGTTCGCGCGGGCATTCGGCTTCCACACTGCCCAGCACGGCCCCGGCGAGGTGCAGTTGCGCGGCACCCGGGCGGGTACGCCGTGCGTGATCCTGCGTCGCGGCAGGCGCAGCCGGTTCACCGGCGCGGCGTTCCGGGCCTGCGACGAGGCCGACGTGCTCCGGCTGGCGGGCAACGCCGGGGCACCGATGCGACGGCTACCGGAGGCCATCGGCGGGGTGTCGGTCGACCTGACAGACCCCAGCGGAATGTTGGTTCGGGTCGTCGCCGGCATGCACGAGCTCCCGGACCTGCCGGGCCAACAGGCCCACGTCTTCAACTTCGGCCCCGAGGTGCGGCGCACCAATGCCGGCCAGCGTCCCCCGCGGGTGCCCGCCCGGGTCGAGCGCCTGGGCCACCTGGTGGTGCAGTCGACCAAGTACCTCGAGACCCTCAACTGGTACCTCGACAACCTCGGCATGATCGTCAGCGACTTTCTGTACTTCCCCGGCCAGCGGCACCGCGGCCCGGCGATGAGTTTCATTCGCTGCGACCGCGGTTCGATACCGGCCGACCATCACACCCTGGCGATGGCCCTGGGGCCGGCCAACCGCTACGTGCACTCGGCCTATCAGGTCAGCGATCTCGACGCGCTGGCTGCTGGCGGCGAATACCTTGGCGCGCACGGCTATTCCCGGTCCTGGGGAATCGGCAGGCACATCCAGGGCAGTCAGATCTTCGACTACTGGCGCGACCCCGACGGCGACTTGTTCGAACACTTCACCGATGGCGACCTGTTCGACAACACGCTCGACCCGGGCTGGGCGCCCTTCACCGCATCCGGGTTGGCGCAGTGGGGGCCGCCGGCAAGCAGAGATTTCCTCGGAACCGACCCCAAGTCGGCACGCCGGGAACTGGTTTCGATGATGACCGCCCTCCGCTCGCACAACGAATTCGATTTCAACCGCCTGATCGGCCTACTGAAAGTTCCTACCTCATGACCCTTTCCGTGCTGCACACCGCTTCCGAAACCGACCGCGCCTGGTGGCTCAAAACCGCCGAGGGCGCAGTCAGAATCGACACCACCGCCACCACCACCGCCGCGTTGCTGGCCGACCGGGCCGCCATCGAGAGTGCGGCGACGAAAACCGAAGCCGTCGCCCTCGACACCCTCGCCTTGGTCTCACCGGTGACCCGGCCGTGCCGGGTGATAGCTCAGATGACCAACTACGAGTCGCACGTCAAAGACGCGGGCATGGATCCGGCGTCCATCCCCCTCACCTTCTTCCGCAAGGCGTCCGCCTCCATCACCGGGCCGTTCGACGACATCGTCAAGCCCCCGCACGTGAAGCTGCTCGACTACGAAGTCGAGATCGGCCTGGTGATCGGCCGCGCCGTCCCGATCGGCACCACCATCTCGGACGCCAACCTCGGCGATTTCGTCGCCGGGCTGGTGGTCACCAACGACGTCTCCGCGCGCGACGTCCAACTCCCCCAGACCCAGTTTTACGAGGCCAAGTCGTATCCGACGTTCACCCCGGTCGGCCCCGAACTGGTGCTGCTCACCGCCGACGAGCTCAAGCGCTTCGGTGACCTGCGATTGCGCCTCAGCGTCAACGGCGAGGAACGCCAGAACGCGCTCGTCGAGGGCGACATGCTGTACCGGCCACTGCAGGCGCTGCAGTCGCTCACGCAGTTCCAAGAACTCGCCCCGGGTGACCTGGTGCTCACCGGCACCCCGGTCGGCACCGCGCTGAGCGCCCCACCGAAGCCGGTACAGTTCGTCGGAAACCTGTTGCCGCCGGGACTCAAATGGAAGATGTTCTTCTCGCGGCAGGCCGCCAACCGCAATTACCTGCACGACGGTGACATCGTCGAGGCGTCGGTGGCCACCGACGACGGCGCCATCGATCTCGGAACGCAGCGCACCCCAGTGCGATACACATGACGACCCCGGCTACGCGGCGGGTACCCGTCGTCATCGTCGGCGCCGGACCGACCGGCGTCACCGCGGCCACCCGGCTGGCGCAGTGCGGCGTCCATTGCCTGGTGCTCGATCGCTGGACGGACGTGTACCCCCAGCCACGAGCGGTGCATCTGGACGACGAGATCTATCGCATCATCGCCCGCCTCGGGTTGGGCGGCGAGTTCGCCGCGATATCACGGCCGACGCTGGGTTTGCGGTTGGTGGACAGCCGGTTCCGCACTCTGGCCGAATTCAACCGCGACCCCGAGCACAGCGTGCACGGTTTCCCGCAGGCCAACATGTTCGACCAGCCCGAATTGGAGACCCTGCTGCGGGCCAACCTCGAGCGCCATCCCAATGCCGAACTGCGCGGGAACGCAGAAGTCACCGATGTTGTGGCGGACGGAACGCGCATCCGCGTCACGTTCACCGACCGCTCAGACGGTGGGCGTCACCACGTCGACGCCGACTACCTGCTGGGCTGCGACGGCGCCAACAGCCTGGTGCGGGCACGGATCGGTTCGACCATGCGGGACTTGAACTTTCAGCAACGCTGGCTGGTCGTCGACATCGCCAGCGAGGCGGACCTGGGCCAGTGGGACGGGGTGCACCAAGTGTGCGACCCGGATCGCGCGGGAACGTACATGCGCATCGGGCCGGCCCGCTACCGGTGGGAGTTTCAGTTGCTCGCCGGCGAAACCGCGGCGGACTTCGGCACGCTCCAGCGGCTGCGACCGTTGATCAAACCATGGACCAGCACCGTACCCGTCGCCGAGCTCACCCTGGTGCGGGTCGCCGAGTACACGTTCCGGGCACAGATCGCCGACCGCTGGCGCAACGGCAACGTCTTCCTCCTCGGCGACGCGGCGCACCTCACTCCCCCGTTCATCGGCCAGGGCATGGGCGCCGGGCTGCGCGACGCCGACAATCTCGCCTGGAAGATCGCCGGGGTCCACCGCGGCGCCCTTACCCCGGACGTGCTCGAGACTTATGAGCGCGAACGAAAGCCGCACGCTCGCTACATGATTCGCCTCGCGCTGAGTATCGGCTGGGCGATGACCGGCGGCGGCCACCTTGGCAACGCAGCGCGCCGGGCGCTGTTGCCGCGGCTGCGGCTCATCCCCGGCCTGCGCGACAAGGTCGTCGACTCCACAACGCCGCCGCTGCACCGCTCAGCGTGGGTGTCTAAATCGCGGCGACCGCATCAGCTACCGGGCACGCTGTGCCCCAACCCGCCGCTGCACGACGGTCGACGGGTGGACGACGTCCTCGGCACCGGTTTCGCGTTGATCGCCGTCACTCGCCCCGGCGCCGCCGACGAGGCCGCCCTGCGGCGGCGCGACGTCACCGTGCTGGTCGCCGACCCCGGCAGCGCTCTGGAGACGTGGCTGCGGCGGGGTCGCGTCACCGCCGCGCTGGTGCGCCCCGACCGAACGGTGGCGCGCGCCGGGCGCGACCTGGCCGCCCTTTGCGCGTGGACCGCCACCGCCCTGTCGCCCGGCGAGCGTCAGCCGGACGCGGACGGCCGGGCGACGATCACGGGTATCCGTACCGAGTGCAGCACGGCGTTGCTGACCGATCCCAGGAGTATGCCGGACAAGCCGCCACGGCCGTGACTGCCCACGACGAGAAGCTGGGCGAATTCCGACTTTTCGGCAAGCTGCCGAGCCGGCGCGTCGCGTTCGACCAACCTCTGCACCGTCACATCGGGATAGCGCTCCTGCCAACCGGCCAGGTTCTCGGCGAGGCTCCGCTGGGCCTCCTCTTCCAGTGACGACCAATCCGCTTCGGGGAGTTCGCTGATCGCGATGTCGCTCCATGCGTGCAAGGCCATCAGGTCGACGCCGCGCCGGGAAGCCTCGTCGAACGCGACGGCGGTCGCGAGCTCGGAGGCCGGCGAGCCGTCGATCCCCACCAGAACGGGAGCGTCCCCGTTGTCCGGCAGGTCGTCCCCATGGATCACCGCGACGGGACAATTCGCGTGCCGCACCACCGTCGCGCTGACCGAGCCCAGCACGCCACGCGCCAGTAACCCGCGTCCCGCCGTGCCGACGACGACCATCTCCGCCTCGTCGGACATCTTGATCAGGGCCAGCGCGGGGCTGGAATACACGAGTTCCCGGTTGATCGCGATCTCACGGTCCGCCGCTAGCGCCTCCTCGGCGAGCTTGATCGCGTGCATGATCGCCTTCTTGCCCTCGTCTTCCAGCCGCACTGCCAGAGAGTCGGGGTATGGGACCGGCGGCCAGGTGGCGGTGGGCGTCGTCACCGCGTGGACGACGGTCAGTGGAACTTTCCGCATGGCCGCCTCGCGCGCGGCCCAACGTGCCGCAGCGTTCGATGCCGTCGAGCCGTCGACCGCGACGACGATGCCGCGCTGTTGGTCAGGTGCTGACATTTCGTTCTCCCTCCATCACCGACGACGCTATAAACCCGACGGGCGTGGGTCGTGAGGCTTAAGTCCCTAACCACCGGGACGGAGGGCTGTTACCGGCGTGGCGTTAAGGCGCCCTTAACGCCACGGTCACTCGCCGGTCAGACGGCTTTCCGTTGCAGCTGCGCGATGACCCAGAAGGGCAACGCCACAAACAATGTCCCGCCGATCAGATTGCCGACGGTGGTCACGCCGAGGTTGGTGAGCAAGCCGTGGTCGCCGAATCCCCAACCGATCGTGCCCCGGGGTGCCGCCGGGTGAAACAGGTTGAGCAGCAGGGGAATACCGAGGAAGCCGACGTTGGCGATCACGTGCTGCGTGCCGCCGATGACGAACGCGAACGGGCCGTAGAACGCGAATGCCATTCGGGCGACGTCGCTGCGGGCCTTGAAGAACATGCACATCGAGGTCTGCAGAAACCAGGTGCACACGACGGCGAGGAGCAGTGCGGTCAAGAAGGGCTGGCCGGCCTTCTGGGTGCCCACGGTAGCGGCCCGCTCGGCGAAGGCACCCAGATACGGGCCTCCCGCGGCGCCGCAAACGGTGACGAAAAGCAGCGCGCCGAGGACGTTGCCGATGAGGCCCACGACGACCAGGAAGGCATAACCACCGGCGCTCATCGTGCGATTCAGGACGGCGAGAAATCCCGCGGCCATGTCGGCGGTGATCAAAGACATGCCCGACACCAGGATCAGGACGAAGGACATGCCGAACGCCAGCCCCATCAGCAAACTCGCGATGCCCGGGGACTTGACCCCGGTGCTCACCATCAGCGCCAGCAGCGCTCCGAACGCGACCATCACGCCGCCGACCAGGGAACGCATCAGGAACGCCCACGGGTGCGTAGCCTTCTCGACCGCCATGGCGGCCACCCGGTCGACCATGGCGCCCACGCTCAGCGGCTCGAACGGATCGTCGGGGATCGTCGCCTTGGTGTCAGACGGGATGTCTGCGAACAGCTTTGGTGGTGACGCTTTGCCATCCAGTTGCGGCGCTGGCGCATTGATCGTCATGGGTGCTCGTCCTTCCGTAAAGCGTTGATCGCGTTGATGACCCCCGAGATGTGCTCATCACTGAGCCTCTCCCCTTCGAAGACGTGGTTGAGCAGGATCTTGAGGTCGAGCATCTGTTGCAGGTAGACCAGGCATGGGGGGCACTCGTCGAGGTGCTTGGCGACGATGGGGCCCCACTGCCGGGGGTCGGAATCGACGAGTTCATCCACCAGTCGGACGAAGTCGACGCAGTCGATGGCGGGGACAGTGTTGTCGTGCACGGTCATCGGCGATACCGCTTTTCCAATTCGTTGCGAAGATTTCCCCGGGCGCGGTAGAGGAGCGCGCGCTGCCCTTCGGCGGTCAGCTCGAGAAGTTTGGCGGCCTCTTCGGCCGGGGTGCCGACGATGTCACGCAGGATGACCAGTTGCCGTTGCCGCTCCGGCAGCGCGTCCAGCGCGGTGCGGACGTAACCGACGAGCTCGTTCTCCACGGTGCGGTCCTCCGGCAGGAAGCGCCGGGACGGTGGAAGGCTCCAGTGCCCGGCATCGGGATGGCCGGCGGGATGCATGCGGCCCGCCAGGGGGTCCACGTCTTCCGCGGAAAGCACCTCGTGGTCGCGAATGCGGGATTCCCGGCGCCGGTGCCGCGAGGCGGTGTTCTTGACGATCCCGAACAGCCACGTCCCGACCGACGAACGGCCCTCGAAGGAATCCGCGGACTGCAGGACCTGCACCCACGCCTCCTGCACCGCCTCTTCCGCCACCGCCGGCGAATCCACCATGGTGCGCGCGAAATTGATCATCGGCCGGTGAAAGTCGCGCACCAGATTAGCCAGCGGGATGCCGCCGACCGCCCGTTCGGATTCGGTGCCACCCGGCGGCACCGCCACCGGGGTCACCATCGTCTCGCACTCAGCCGCATGCGGCCAGCTCCCAGCGCAACTGCCCTTCCGACGGGGACTGGACGGGAATGAACGCCGCCTCCCGGTAGCGGCGGCTCGCCGATGTCCTGCTCGCGTAGCCCTTGCCGCCGGCGGTGCGGATCTCGAGATCGGCACTGGCGCTGGACAGCTCGGCCGCGGCGAGGCGCAGCGACAACAGCTCCCGCTTGGTGGGCGGGTCATCCCCGCCCACCGCCGCGGCCAGACCCGCCAGGGTGGCCTCCGCGGTGGCGAGCTTCTCCGCGACGTTGTCGACCTCCGCCGCGAACACCGAGTTGACGCCGCCGAGGCCGCCTTTGGCCTGCTCCACCGCGGTCCTGGTGAGACCCAGGCACATGGCGGACTGCAGGACCAGGAACGTCGGGCGGACCGCCTGCAGGAATCCCTCGAAGTCTCGGGACAACACTTGGGCCGAGGGCACGGGCACGTCGGTCAGGTTCAGGTATGACGAGGCGGTGCTACCCATTGCCAGCAGCTCGAAGTGATCGCCCACCACCACCCCCGCCGTGCTCAACGGCAGGGCCACGATCAGCCGCTCGCCCGCATCGGTGCGCACCGCGGTCACCATGGTCGAGTCGGGGTATAGGTTGCTCGCCCACCTGATAGGACCGGACACCCGGTAGCCGCCCTCGATCGGCGTGGCCGTCAACTCGACGCTGCCGCAGCCCGCCGCCTCCTTGAACGCCGACGCCATGCCGGTCACCCCCGGCGTGGTGCCGGCGAGCAGTGACTGAGCCGCGTCGACGCTGAAAGGCGTTGCCGCCCTGAGCAAGTATTCCACCGCCATTCGGTGCGCCCACAACGAGAACCCGGTGCTCATGCATTCCCCGGAGATACGCCGGATCACCTCGGCCATCTCGGGCAGCCTGCCGTCGGCGTTGGCGGGTGCGCCCACCCCGAGAAGCCCGGCCGCGCCCAGGGCGGTGAAGCTGCGGCGGGACTGATGCTCCCCCCGGTCCAGTCCCCCGGCGTGGGCCCGAATGTCCTCCAACAGTCCGGCATCCAGCTGGCCGGCCGCCGGGTTCATCGTCGCCGTCATAAAACCTCCTGTGCCGAGTGCTTCCACGCGTAGTCGAGGAACTTGCCGTCGAAAGTGACGACCACTCTGTCGCCCTCGGGGTGCGGGCGCCGCTGCACGCTCAGCTGAAAGTTGATCGCGCTCATGATGCCGTCACCGAATTCCTCGTGAATGAGTTCCTTGATCGCCGGGCCGTAGACGGTCAGCGCCTCATGGAATCGGTAGATCGTCGGGTCTGTCGTCATGGTCGCATCCGAACCCCGATACGGCATCAGCTGCAGGACAGCGACAGCCTCGTCGTCGAGGCCGAGCAGTGCCGCGACCGTTGACGCGTCGCCGGCCGTCATCGGGTGCTGCCCGAGTAACGCCGCGACCGTCCACACCGGGTCCTTCCCGATGGATTCTGCGATTTTCACCCAGCTCAGTCCGCGCTTGGCGCGGGCCAACCTGATGGCCTCGGCGAGAGCGGGCTTCGTCAATACCGTTGCCACAGCAGCTTCCCCGTGGCTATTCCGTGGCCAGCGTCGAGTCGACGGCGACCGGGTTGCGGAACGTGTTCACGACGGGTGACCAGGCGATGGCGTTGTCGTGAATCTCCTTCAGGGTCGCCTCGTCGGCGTCTCCGGCCAGCGTCACCCTGCAGCGCACCGCGCTGAAGCCGAGGCGCTTCCCCTCGGGGGTGTCGCCCACGCCCCACACCGCGGAGATGTCGATGTCGCCTTCCATCTCGACCTCGATCTTGGTCAGGGTGACCCCGCGATGCGTCGCATTCGCCAGCAGGCCCACCGAGACGCACGAGCCCAGGGCGGCCAGGGCGGTCTCGGAGGGGTTGGGCGCGGAGTCGTCACCGAGCAGGGCAGGCGGCTCACCCACCAGCATCGGCGCCAGGTCGCGGACGTAGGTCATGTTGCGGAATCCGGTTTCGCAGACCGTCTTGGCTTTCAGGGTCTTCCTGCCGGTCTCCGGGTTGGCCCTGGCGTTACACGACAGCTTGTCGAGGCCTTCTGCGTCGATGACTAGCGCGTCGGTCATGTGATCCCTCCGTTCTCGCTGATCTTGCGGCTTCACGGAGTTAGTGCTCGGCGGCGGCCGATGCGTGACGGCGGAGGGTTTTGATTTACCTGACCGACACGACTGCTCACACAGCCGAAACGCGGCCCCCACCCGACGGCGACCCGCGCTCGGCGAGATTTGCTTAGCCGAAAAGGCTTTGCCCGATGTAGTGGCCTTCGGCGGGCGCGGGTGGCACCGCGAAGATAGCTGAGCCGATGTGGCGGATGTATTCGTTGAGGAGGTCGTGGGCGCCCAACCGGTTCTGCAGGCGGATAAAATCTTGCGGATCTTTTTGATACGAAACGAACAGCAGCCCGGCGTTGAGCTGGCCGTTGGCGTCGAGGCCGTCGGTGTAGTTGTAGGACCGGCGCCTGATCATGACGCCGTCGTTGTTCTCGCGGGCGGCCAGGGCGACGTGGGACATCGGATCGATGAGCGGGTTGCCGTCGCCGCCCTTGGCGGCAAAATCGGGGGCATCGAATTCGCCCTCGCCGCTCAGGGGTGCGCCCTCTTCTTTGGTGCGGCCGAATATCCGCTGCTGATTGCCGATGCGGTCGACGTCCCATGTCTCGAGCAGCATCCGGATCTTGCGCACCACCTGATACGTTCCGCCGTTCATCCACGGCTGGTCACTATCGCGGACCCAGACAAATCGGTCGTACTCGGCATCGGTGACGACGTTGCGGGTTCCGTCCTTGAATCCCAGCAGGTTTCGCGGGGTGTGTTGGCCCGGGCCGGCTGAGGCCCGTCCGAATCCCAGCACCGCCCAGGACGGCGAGACGACGTCGCGGCCCAGGCGGGCCAGGTTTCGCGCGGCGTGGTAGCAGACCTGCGGGTCGTCGGCGCAAGCTTGGACGGACAGTTCGCCGCCGCGCAGGCGGGGGTCCAGGTTGTCCCCGTTGAGCGGGGGCAACTCGGTGAACACGGCGGGTCGGCGCAGGGCGAGCCCGAACCGGTCGCCGAACAGCGACGGTCCCAAGCCGATGGTTACGGTGAGGCTGGCCGGGCTCAGCCCGACCGCCTCGCCGGTATCGACAGGTGGCTGCACGTCGACCCGGGGCTGCACGGTGCCGACCGGCTTTCCCTGCTGCAGGATCGCGGCCGCGGCCGACCAGCGTGCCAGCAGCGTTTGCAGCTCCGCGCGCTGGGCTCCGGCGGCCAGCGAAAATGACATGAACATGGCGTAACGCTGTGGCGGCGTGGCGATTCCACCCTGATGCGGCTGGCCGTAGAAGGGGTAACTGCGGCGCAAGTCGACGTCGTCGTCGCCGCCGCCGGCCGCGCCGCCATCGTGTCCGGCAGCCAGCGCGTAACCGGCCACCCCTCCCCCGGCGACGCCGGTGAGCCCGGCCAAGACGGCGCCACCGAGCATACGCCGACGCGAAACCGCCTCGCCTTCATCGGGTTTGGCCCTGACCTCGCTCATGGTCGGCCCGCCGAAGCCACTTTTGGGGCGACCGCCGACAGGCTCTGGTGCAGGGGCTGGATGACCGCGGTCAGCTTGGCGGCGTCGGTGGCTTGCAGCGCCGCGGTGTAGGTCCGGAAGCCACCCAACTCAGACGGATCGCGGTATCCGTCCAGAGTGGCCAGCACCGTGTGGAATTCGCGATCGATCTGGGCGACCAGATTGCCGTCGATCTTCTCCAGCCCGGGCCGCAGCGATGCGTAGGCCTGCCGAGCGCCTTCCACGTTGGCGGAGAAGTCGACGAGGTCGATGTGGCTGAAAGCCTCCTCCTCCCCGGTGATCTTGGTGTTCTGGATCTCCTCGACGAGGTCGCTGGCGCCGTTGGCCAGGTCCTCGGGCTTGTACTGCAGGAGGGCGACGATGGCGGTCAACTTGGCTACGTTGCCGACCAATTCGGAACTGAGGGCCTGCGTCCCGGGCGTGATCGCTCCGCCCCGCCACAGGTCGCGTTCGATGGCGTGGAACCCCTTCCAGCCGACCTTGGCGTCGACGGGAGTGGACTCGCGCATGTCGATCAGATAGTCGAGGCGGCCCGCGTTGTCGCCGACCGCGAAACCCAGCAAGATGAAGCCCTCGACGGCGGACTCGGAACGCTCCCAGAACAGGCGCGCTTTGGCGTAAGCGGCTTTCGCGGCGTCGATGTTGCCCGCCCGCACCGCCGCGTCGAGTGCGTTGACCCCGTCGCCGAGCTGACCGATCTGCTGGACGACATACGCCGCGTAGTCCTTGGTGGCGCTGTCGAGGGAGTCCGCGACGCCGCCGGCCAGCCCCGGCGCCGCCCGGCCCGTGACCGTCAGCGTCTGGTATTCGTCCACCGCGCCGGGGCAATACAGCTGATACGGCCCGCCATCGAGAGTCACGGTGAACGACACCGGGGCCAACCCGGGAGCGAGGTCCTCCTTCTCGCCGACGATCCGCTCACCCCTGAGTAACTCGACTTCGCTGATGCCGGGCGCATCGGTGTTGGCGACCGTGAACGTCACCGGGCCGGCGGCGACGTTCGCGTTGTCCACCGTGCAGGCGTCTTTGCCGCCCCGGTTGGCGAGCGTCACCTTCACCGCGCTCGGGCCGCCGGGCGTCCCGCGGCTCACCTCGCGACCGGACGGACCGCAGGCGGTCGCCGCCGCGACGACCAAGGCCGCTGCCGCCAGCGGTAATCCACGACAGCGTCTTCCCCCGGCCGGACGCCGGTCGGTCACGGGCCCGGCTGAGTCACGAAGTCGATCAGTTCCTCGACCCGGCCGATCAGCGCCGGCTCGAGGTCATTCCAGTCGCGCACCCGGGAACGGATATGGCGCCAGGCCCTTGCGATGTCCGCCTGGCTCCCGTGCGGCAAGCCGAGCGCCTGGCATGCGCCGTGTTTCCACTCGATGTGGCGCGGCACGTCCGGCCAGCCCGCCAGGCCGAGCCGCTCGGGCTTGACTGCCTGCCAGATGTCAACGTAGGGATGACCGACCACCAGGGTGTGGGCGCCACCAGGTCCCCGCCGCACGGCATCGGCGATCCGTGCCTCCTTGGAACCCGCGACGAGGTGATCCACGAGCACACCGAGCCGGCATTCCGGACCGGGCGCGAATTCCGCCACCACGTCCACCAAGTCGTCTACGCCGCCGAGGTGCTCGACGACGACCCCCTCGATCCGCAGGTCCTCGCCCCACACCTGCGCGACGAGTTCGGCATCGTGGCGGCCCTCGACGTAGATCCGGCTGGCGCGGGCGACCCGGGCGCGGGCGCCCGGAACTGCCACCGAGCCCGACGCCGTTCGCGTGGAACCGGCCGGCGCCACACGGCGTGGCGCCGTGAGGATCACCGGACGGCCCTCGAGCAAATAGCCTGGGCCCAAAGGGAAGCCACGCACGTGCCCGCGGCGGTCCTCCAGGTCGACCCGCCCGTACTCGACTCGCACCACCGCACCGACGTAGCCCGTCTGCGCGTCCTCGACCACCAGGCCGAGCTCGGCCGGGTGCTCGGTCGAGCGGGGCTTGCGCCGGCCCGCGGCAAGGACATCGGTTCCATAGCGATCAGCCACGCGGCCATAGTAGAAAGCCTTGCGGTCAAACGTCGTTAGGGCGCGCCCGCCAGGGCACATCGTGGCGAAGATCGCTTTTCGTTTTCGGACTTCGCGGGCGTGTAAAAAGTGCGTTTTAACTGTGTGGCGTTACCGAGCTGATGACGTTGCCGATGGTACGTTGCTAGTCGTAAGATCTGCCGCCAATTCTCAAGCGGCGGTGAGCGAGGTGGGATGATGGATCTGGCCCTGTGGGTGTCGAGCATCGTTGCTTTCGTGCGGGCCGGATACCCCGCCGGCATGCCGACGACCGGATATTCCCCCTTGGCGGCCCTGGCTCGCCGGCGACTTTCCGACGACGAGATCCGCGCCATCGCAACCAAACTCATGAGACGCCAATTCTGGCCGATCAACCCCGTTGATATCGGCGTGGAAATCACGCGTGTCACCAACCAATTGCCGTTGCCCGCCGATGTCGAGCGGATTGAGCACCGCCTCAATCAGATCCGCTGCGCGCGCGGATAGCCTTCACCGCGGATTCTGGCTCTGCGCAGTCCCGCCCTTCCCCGGGCCGCCGCAGGCCGCCAGGTAGTCCGGGTAGCTCCAGGTCCGCAAGAATTCCTCGCCCGCCTGCACTCCCCGTTGGTACAGGGCGTCGCGCTGCTCGGCGGCGATGTCGAAGTCGATTGGGCTGACCTCCTCGGCGGGAACGAAGATGGTGCGGCGAACGGTGCACGGATCGTCGATGTAGGCGTTGTCCTGATTGCTCACCAGCGTCTCGATCGCCGCGATTCCCAACGAGACCGGACCATGAACCGGATGGGTGGGCGGGATCCCCGGACGCGCGGACAGCCGGATCCCGAATGTCGGCCAGCGCGGCTGCGCCCCCGGGCGGTCGAACAGCTCCACCGGGAAGTCGGACAGCAGGCCACCGTCGACCCACGTGGCGCCGCCCACCCGGACGGGTTGGAAGACATACGGAATCGCCGACGAGGCGTGCACGGCGCGGGCCACCGGGAAGTCGTCGGGGTCGATGCCGTAGGAACCGAGATCCCAGGGAATGCGCACCAGCCGGCGGCGGGACAGGTCACTGGCCGTCACCACGAGCGACCACGCGAACTGCTGCGGCTCTTCGCCGGTGCGCAGGTCGCCGAAGGTCCGCACGCCCAAGTCGGCGAGCAGTCCCTCGAGCAGCCGCTCCAAGTAGGCCCCGCGGTATACGCCGTCGGACACCAGCAGCGACAGCGCGCCGCCGATCAGCGGTACGCGCCCGATCACGCTGCGATCCAGAAACTTCCGGTAGTCGATCGACCGCATCACCTCCGCAAGCCGGCTCAGCGGTTCGCCCGCGACCTGTAGCGCCGCCACCAGCGACGCGACGACCGAGCCCGCGCTGCTGCCCGCGACCCGTGGGAACCGGTAGCCCGCCTGGGTCAGCGCGTCGACCGCGCCGACCAGCCCGATGCCCCGGACGCCGCCGCCTTCGCAAACCAGGTCGGCGCGGGATGCGCTCACGTCGGGCATAGCCATACCCCCCTCAGCAGATTCGTCGGCCGTCGATGCCGAAGAAGTGCAGGTGCCCCGGTTCCGGGTGCAGGCGCACCCGGCTGCCCTTCTCCGGCGGCCGGCGCCCGTCGGCACGCGCCACGACGGGCTGATCGATGACCTTGCCGGAACCGGTGATTCGGCCGTACAGGTAGGCGTCGGCCCCCAGCTCCTCGACCACGTCGACCTCCATCTCGACGCCCTGACCGCCCAGCTCGAAATGCTCGGGGCGCACCCCCACGACGACCTCACTCGCGGGGTCGGCGAGCTCCCGCGGTAGCGGGATGTGCCAATCCCCCAACGACACAGCGGAATCAACGATCGGCAGCGTGAACAGGTTCATGGCCGGCGACCCGATGAACCCCGCGACGAAGACGTTCACCGGGTTGCGGTACAGCTCGCGAGGGGCGGCGAACTGTTGTAGCACGCCGTCGCGCAGCACGGCGACGCGGTCCCCCATGGTCATCGCCTCAACCTGGTCGTGGGTGACATAGACGGTGGTGGTGCCCAGCCTCCGCTGCAGCGCCGCGATCTGGTTGCGGGTCTGCACGCGCAGCTTCGCGTCGAGGTTCGACAGCGGCTCATCCATCAGGAAGACCTGCGGGCGGCGCACGATCGCCCGTCCCATCGCCACCCGCTGGCGCTGCCCGCCTGAGAGGTCCTTGGGCTTGCGGCCCAGATAGGGTTGCAGGTCAAGCAGTTTGGCCGCGTCCAGGACGCGGTCACGAATTTCTGCCTTCGGTGTCTTGGCGATCTTCAGGGCGAAGCCCATGTTCTGCGCGACGGTCATGTGCGGGTAGAGCGCATAGTTCTGGAAGACCATCGCCACGTCACGGTCCTTGGGATCGACGGTGGTGACGTCGCGGTCGCCGATCCTGATGCGGCCGGAGTCCAGCGTCTCCAGCCCCGCCACCATCCGCAGCGAGGTGGTCTTTCCGCATCCGGACGGGCCGACCAGCACGACGAATTCGCCGTCGCCGACCTCCAGGTCGAGGCTGTCCAATGCCGGGCGATCCGTTCCGGCGTAGCGCCGCGTCGCTTGCTCGAAAGTTACTGAGGCCATGCCTTATCCGTTGAGTCCCGTGACGGCGATGCCCCTGACGAAGGACCGTTGTGCGATGGCGTAGATGAGCACCAACGGCAGCATGATCAGCATCGACGTCGCCATGATGATCGGCCAGCGCGCGACGTATTCCCCCCGCAGTCGTACCAGGCCGAGTGTCAGCGTGGCCAGGCTGTTGCGCTGCAACATCAGCAGCGGCCACAGGAAGTCGTTCCAGACGTTGACCCAGGTGAGCACCGCGAGCACCATGACCGCGGGACGGGCGTGGGGCAACAGGATTCGCCAGTAGATCTGCCATGGCGAACAACCGTCGAGTATCGCCGCCTCCTCCAGGTCGGTTGGGAGCGTCCGAAAGAACTGACGCATCAAGTAGGTGCCGAAAGCGCTGCCGAACAGGCCCGGCACGATCATCGACCAGGGTGTGTCGACCCACCCCACGGTCCGCATCAGGATGAACTGCGGGATCACGGTCACGGTCAGCGGCACCATCAGCGTGCCCAGATACAGCACGAACAACGTGTCGCGTCCGCGAAACTCCAATCGCGCGAACGCGTATCCGGCCAACGAGCAGAAGAAGACCTGCCCGGCGGTCACACACCCGGCGTACAGCACGGTGTTGAAGAACATCCGCGCGAAGGGCATCAGCGAGAACACCTCGGTGTAGTTCGACCAGCGCGGGTGCGCCGGCAGCAGCTTCGGCTCGGTGATCTCGCCTTCCCTCTTCAACGAACCGGACACCGCCCAGGCGATCGGGAACAACCAGCACCAGGCGATGGCGATCAGCGCGGTGTAGACCAGCACTGCGCGGACGACGTTGCGCGTGAACAGGCGCTCAGCTGAGGCCACGAGAAGTCTCCCAGGACCGTTGCCGAGTGATCCGCAGCTGCACCACGGTCAGCACCAGCAAGATGGCGAACATCACCCACGCCAGCGCGGACGCGTACCCGAATTCCAGGAAGGAGAACGCGTGCTGGAACAGCATGATGCCCAGGACGTACGTGGCGGTTTCGGGCCCGCCATTCGCGCCGTTGAGGACGTACACCATGTCGAAAGCCTGGAACGCGTGGATGATCGAGATGACGCCGACAAATGATATCGACCCACGGATCAGCGGCACCGTGATGGAGGTGAACTGCCGTATCTCGCCCGCCCCGTCGATGCGGGCCGCCTCGTAGACGGTCTCGGGAACGCCCTGCATCGCCGCGAGCAGGATGACGGTGGCGAACGGCACACTGCGCCACACGCTGACGATGCACAGTGAGGCCATGGCCCAGCGGGGTTCGACCAGCCACGGCACCGGACCGACCCCAACCCAGCCCAGCATGATGTTGAGCAGCCCGTTGTCGGTGTTGAAGACGAATTGCCAGACGACCGCCATCACCACCGACGAGATGGCCAGCGGCAGAAAGACGATGGTACGGAAGATGCCGATGCCCTTGACTTTGCGGTTCAGCACACCGGCCACGACGAGGCTGACGACGATGGTCGGCACGACCGTCCCGAGGGTGAAGATGACGGTGTTGCGGATGGCGATGAGGAAGAGCGGATCGGAGGTAAAAAGCTCCTGAAAGTTCTTCAGGCCCACGAACTTCGGTGGCCTGAACACGTCCCACCGCTGAAAACTCATGTAGAGCGAGAATCCCAGCGGGAAAAGCATGAACAACGCGACGGCCGCCAGGTTCGGCGCCACGAAGAGGCGGCCGGCCCAGGCGCGCCGGCGCCAGGGGCCCGCGCCCCGGGCGGGTTTGCGGGTGGCGGGGCTGGTTTCGACCGATGTCATGGTGCGCGCAACACCTCGTCGATGGCGGGCGCCAGGCCGGCCAGCGATGTCGCGGGCCGCGATCCGCGCAGCACGGGCCCGAAACTGCGGTCCATCAAGGCGACGATCTTCTCCCACGCCGGGGTGACCGGCAGCCCCTCGGAATAGGCCGGGCCCTGCGTGAGCACGGTGAGGTTGTCGACGTTGCGGTGTGCGGCGGCGAATCCGGGCGAGTTGAGCGCGGATTGCAGCACCGGAACGAACAGGCTGGATTCACCGATCAACGCCTGCCCGACGGGGCCGGCCGCGAATTTCACGAATTCCCACGCCTGTTCCTTGCGTTGACTGCTGGCGGAGATGGCCAGTCCGGTGGAGCCGATGTTGGAGTGGGCGGCCTGCCCCTGCCGTCGTGGCCCCACCGGCAACGACGTGACATCGAAGTCCAGGCCCTCGGCCCGGATGAAGGTCTGGTATCGCCAGTGGCCGCCCATCGCCATGGCCGCCTTGCCCGTCGCGAACAGGTCCGGCGTCGACATCGACTGCACCTCGGAGGCGTTGGGCGCGACCTTATGCTTGTTGGCCAGGTCGGCGTAGAACTGCACCGCCTCCGTGAAGGCATCGTCACCGAAATTGAAGTGGGTCGGGTTCTTCAGCGGGGCGGACCACGGCGCCCCATTGTTCATCGCGAACAGCCCGGCCGAGTAGTACGACACGAACATGTTCACGAACCCCCATTGGCCGGCTCGCCCGGTTCCGTTTCGCTTGGTGAGCGCGGTGGCGGTGTTCAGGAATTCGGTGAAGCTCCACGGCTGTTGCCACGAAGTGGGCGGCGCGGGGACCCCGGCCTCGGCGAAGAGCCGCTTGTTGTAGAACAGGTAGTTGCCGGACCATTGCTCGGGAAGCGCGTACTGGCCTCCGTTGAACGTGAAGGTGTCGTACAGCGCCCCGATGCCATCGGATCTCAACCCGGCCGCGAAGGCCTGATCGCGGGACAGCATCGTGTTGAGGTCCAGGAGCACGCCGCGCGCGGCCAACTCGGCGTAGCTCAGATCCCACGCCATCAAGACGTCCGGGCACTTGCCGCCGGCGCAGAACGTCGACAGCTGCTGCATCACGCCCGGGGCCGAAAGCACCGGACGAACCTTGATGTCGGGGTGGCGCCGCGTGAACTCGTCGACGATGCGGATCCGGGCATCGCGTTCGTCGGGGTTGGCCGCGAAGAAGAACGTCAACGCGTCGTCTTGCGGGGCGCAGCCGGCGGCCCATGGCGTCACCGATGCCGCCGTCAGCGCGGCGGCGCCACGCAGCAGGCGGCGCCGCGGGAACGGCTTATCGAGCATGGTCCTTCCGTTCTCGCCCCGTTGCCGGCCGCCCGGCCGGCGGCGTCTGATGTCCTTGGTACCCGATGCGGCTGTGGTGTTGCTGGATCGGCCCGCCCGGGAGTGCCAGCGCGGCCGACCGGATCCGGGTGGGATCCCCGGTGATGTCGATCGCGTGGATGCGGTCATCGGTTCCGACGGTGATCAGCAGCAGCGCCTCGGCGTGCCCGTATGGCGCTATCACGATGGCCGGTGCCCCGTCGACGAGCATGACCACACCGGCGCGGGCCCGCTGGGCGAATCGGCGGGTCTCCTCGGCGACCTGCCCGGCGCCGCGCAGCTCGGTCGGCACGTCATCGGGCACCAGCGCGCGATCGACCGTGCGCACCACGTCCGGGGCCAGCAGCTCAAGCAACAACGCGATGTCACCGCCGCGGGACGCGGCGAGAAACGCTTCCACGATCTCCAGGTGCTTTGCCGCGCGATCCGGTTCGCCGCCCGGGTCGCCGTGCAGCCGCCCGCGCGCCCGGCTCGCCAACTTCTTCGCCGCTTCCGGCGAGCGGTCCAGCAGGTCGCCGATCCTCTCGAATGGCACCGCGAACACGTCATGCAGCACGAATGCGACGCGCTGCGCGGGCGAGAGCCGGGCGAGCACCACGAGCAGCGCATTGCTGACCGACTCCGTCAGGAGGGTCTCCTCGTCCGCCGGCGACGCGGCCGCTTCGAGCCGATCCAGTTCCTCGGTGGTGGCGAGCGGATGTTCGGCGCGCCGTTTGCGGACGCGGAGCTGGTCGTACGCCTCGCGGGCGGTGATGGTGGTGAACCAGCCGGTGAGGTTGTCGACCGCGCCGTAATCCGCGCGGCTGGCCTTCAGCCACGCCGACTGGACCGCGTCCTCGGCATCGGCGGCCGAGCCCAACAGCTGGAACGCGACCGCACTCAGGTGCCGCCGGTCGGCGTCGAAG
>NZ_LZJN01000089.1 GCF_001667735.1 Mycobacterium sp. E183 | reverse complement strand
AAACGCGCGCCCGAGTTCTTCGGCGGTGCGGCGCGCCCCGACGACCACGGCGCGCACCGCGTCCGACCCGCAGCGCGCGCAGCGCCGCGTCGGCTCAGTCCGCCCGCACCAACGGCAGACCAGCGCCGGGCCGCCCTCCCGCAACGACTCGGCCAGGGAGAGCGGACCCGTGCAGTGCCGGCACCGGGCGATGGTGCGGCAGCGCGCGCAGGCCAGCGACGGGACGTATCCGCGCCGCGGCACCTGCACCAGCACCGGCGCCCCGGCCTCCAGCGACGAGCGGGCGGCGCGCAGCGCGATCGACGGGATGCGCGCGGTCCGCGCGGCCGGGTCGCGTTCGTCGGCGTAACCGGTGTCGTCGAGGGCGACCACCCGCGGCGTGCGGGCGCGCACCACCGCCCGGGCCGCGACGATGTCGTGCGCCCACCCGCTGCGCACCAACGCCTGCGCCTCGGCGGTGCGCGCGTAGCCCCCGATCAGCGCCGCGCACCGCGCCTGGTGGGCGCGCAGCATCGCCACCTCGCGGGCGTGCGGGTACGGCGCCCGGGGCTCGGCCAGGCTGTCGTCGGCGTCCGCCCACACCATCACCAGACCCAGATCGCTCAGCGGCGCGAAAGCCGCGCTGCGGGTCGGACGCGGTGCGCGCCGTGGTCGTCGGGGCGCGCCGCACCGCCGAAGAACTCGGGCGCGCGTTTCCCGGCACCGCGGTGGTCACCTCGTCGGGCGAGGGCGTCGTCCCGCAGGTGGCCGCCGGCCCGGCGCTGGTGGTGGCCACGCCGGGGGCGGAGCCCGCCGCGGCGGGCGGTTACGGGGCGGCGCTGCTGCTGGACACCTGGGCGCTGCTGGGCCGCCAGGACCTGCGCGCCGCGGAGGACGCGCTGTGGCGCTGGATGTCCGCCGCGGCGCTGGTGCGTGCCCGCGGCGACGGCGGGGTGGTGCTGGCGGTGGCCGAATCGTCGATCCCCACGGTGCAATCGCTGATCCGCTGGGATCCGGTGGGTCATGCCGAGGCCGACCTGGCGGCCCGGACGGAGGTGGGCCTGCCGCCGAGCGTGCACATGGCGGCCCTGGACGGCGCCGCCGACGCGGTGGCGGCGCTGCTCGAGGAGGCCGGGTTACCGGAGGGCGCCGACGTGTTGGGGCCGGTGGATTTGCCGGCGGGTGTCCGCCGGCCGGCGGGGACCCCGGCCGGAGTGCCGGTGACCAGGATGCTGGTGCGCGCCCGCCGGGAGCAGGGGCTGGCGCTGGCCGCGGCGCTGCGCCGCGGCGTGAGCGTGTTGTCCGCGCGCCAGACCCACGAGCCGGTCCGGGTGCAGATCGATCCGCTGCACATCGGATGACCTCGCCAAATCCTGCCCGAGGCGATAGTATGCGTCGGAAATAATGCCTGACTACGACATTGGAAGGTTGTTACACTTCCTGGTCTTCTGCCGCCGATAGGCCGGAGACGATCCCGAAGAAGGGGCGAGATGGCAGCGGAGAACGTGACCACGGCGGACGATTCGCTGGACGTAATCACCGACGCTTTGCTGACGGCTTCCCGCTTGCTGGTCGCCATTTCGGCGCGGTCCATCGGGCAGGTGGACGAGACCATCACGATTCCGCAGTTCCGGACGCTGGTGATCCTGTCCAATCGGGGCCCGGTGAACCTCGCCACGCTGGCCGGCCTGCTCGGGGTGCAGCCGTCGGCCACCGGGCGGATGGTCGACCGGCTGGTCGCGGCCGGGCTGATCGACCGCCTCCCGCACCCGACCTCCCGGCGCGAGCTGCTGGCCGCGCTGACGAAGCGGGGGCGCGAGGTCGTTCGCCAAGTCACCTCCTACCGGCGCGCCGAGATCGCGGCCATCGTGGAAAAGATGCCGCCGGCGGAGCGCCACGGGCTGGTGCGGGCCCTGACCGCCTTCACCGCCGCCGGCGGCGAGCCGGACGTTCACCTCGACGCCGAGATCGACCTTTAGCCGTCACCGCTTCTCGGCGGTGACCAGCAGGTACTCCCAGTCCATGCTGCCGTAGGCGAGATATTGCTCCGCGAGCTCGACGAGTTGCGCGTCCAGCTCGGCGGCCAGCACGCGGTTGTGGCCGATGTTCGTGTAGGCCTCGATCGTCGGGCCGTAGTGGTTCTTGAAGTAGGCGTGCACCGCCTCGGCGCTGTCGAACCGGTTCACTTTGAGCAGTCCGCACACCGCGGTCACCCGCACGACACGGTGGCCCAGCAGTCCGGTGACGTAGCCCTCGCGCCCCCACAGCGCGGCGGGCGGCACGGCCTGCGACAGGCTGGGGCGGTACGGCCGGATGGTGGCGAGCATCCGGCCGAAGAATCCCTCCGGCGTCCAACTGATCACGCCGATCGTCCCGCCCGGCCGGCAGACCCGGACCAGCTCGTCGGCGGCCCGCTGCTGATCGGGGGCGAACTGGACGCCGATCGCGGACATCACGACGTCGAACTCGCCGTCGCCGAAGGGCAGCGCGTGCGCGTTGGCTTCCCGGTAGTCGAGCGTCAGGCCCTGCGCCGCGGCGCGGGCCCGCGACCGCTGCAGCAGCTCGGGGGTGAGGTCGCTGGACACCACCGTGGCACCCGTGGCGGCCGCGGGCAGCGAGATGTTTCCGGAGCCGGCGGCGACGTCGAGCACGCGGACGCCGGGGCCGACGCCGGTGGCCCTGACCAGGACCGGGCCCAGCGGCGCCATCACTTCCTCGGCCATCAGGGCGTAGTCGCCCAGCGCCCATACGGTGCGATGCACGGCGCTGTCGCTGATCGTCGTGTCGAGGGTCATCAGACCTCCTTCGTGGTAAGGAAAAGGGCTGCCCACTCGACCCCGTTGTCACCAGCACGGCAGTGCGGTCACATCGGCAGATGATAACCGCTAGAAACAGTATGCATGAGAAATAATCGACTCGCGCAAGTTTTTGGTGGGTGGCGGGCGCCGCTTTCTAGACTGTGCCGGTGCGTCTCGTCTTCGCCGGCACCCCCGAACCCGCGCTGCCCGCGCTGCGCCGCCTCATCGACTCGCCCCGTCACGAGGTGATCGCCGTGCTGACCCGGCCCGACGCGGCCGTCGGCCGACACGGTCGGCCGCAGCCGTCGCCGGTGGCCCGCGAAGCGCTCGACCGGGGCATCCCGTTGCTGCGGCCGGCGCGGCCGAACTCGGACGAATTCGTCGCCGAACTGCGAGAGCTGGCGCCCGACTGCTGCGCCGTCGTGGCCTACGGCGCCTTGCTGCGCGACGGCCTGCTCGGCGTGCCCCCGCACGGATGGATCAACCTGCACTTCTCGCTGCTACCAGCCTGGCGCGGGGCGGCGCCGGTGCAGGCGGCGATCGCGGCCGGGGACACCGTCACCGGCGCGACGACCTTTCAGATCGAGCCCAGCCTGGACTCCGGGCCCGTCTACGGCGTCGTCACCGAGACGATCCGGCCGACCGACACCGCCGGGGAACTGCTTGGGCGACTGGCCGTTTCGGGCGCGGCGCTGCTGTCGACCACCATGGACGGCATCGAAGACCGGACGTTGACGCCGCGACCGCAACCCGCCGACGGGGTCAGCATCGCGCCGAAGATCACCGTCGAGCAGGCCCGCGTGCGCTGGGACCTGCCGGCGCCGGTCGTGGAGCGCCGGATCCGCTCGGTCACACCCAATCCGGGCGCCTGGACGCTGATCGGCGACCTGCGCATCAAGCTCGGCCCGGTGAGTATCGACGCCGATGCCCCAGAACCGTTGGCGCCCGGCGCTATTCACGTTGACCGCAAGAACGTGTGGATCGGCACCGGCTCGCAGGCGGTGCGGCTGGGCCAGATTCAACCACCCGGCAAGAAGCTCATGAACGCGGTCGACTGGGCCCGGGGAGCGCGTCTCGACTCCGCGGCGCGGGCGACATGAGCCCGCCGCGGCCCACCGACCGCGGGCGCGGCAGGCGGCGGCGGCCGTTCGACCCGGCACGCGCCGCCGCGTTCGACGTGCTGCGGGCGGTCAGCGAGCGCGACGCCTACGCGAACCTGGCCCTGCCCGCCCTGCTGCGCGAACGCGGAATCGGCGGCCGCGACGCCGCGTTCGCCACCGAACTGACCTACGGCACCTGCCGCACCCGGGGCCTGCTCGACGCGGTCATCGGGGCCGCCGCCAACCGGTCGCCGGACACCATCGACCCGGTGCTGCTCGATCTGCTGCGGTTGGGCACCTACCAGTTGCTGCGCACCAGGGTCGACACCTACGCCGCGGTCTCGACGACGGTGGAACAGGCGGGGATCGAATTCGATTCGGCGCGAGCGGGTTTCGTCAACGGCGTACTGCGCGCCGTCGCCGCCCGGGACGAGAAGTCCTGGGTCGAGGAGCTGGCGCCCGATTCGGCGCGCGATCCGGTCGGTCATGCCGCCTTCGTGCACGCGCACCCGCGCTGGATCGCGCAGGCCTTCGCCGATGCGCTGGGGCCGGCCGCGGCCGAGCTCGACGCGGTGCTGGCCAGCGACGACGACCGCCCGCAGGTGCACCTGGCCGCCCGTCCCGGTGTGCTGAGCGCCGCCGAGCTGGCCGACGCCGTCGGCGGCACGGTCGGCCGGTATTCGCCCTACGCGGTGTACCTGCCGGGCGGCGACCCGGGTCGGCTGGCCCAGGTACGCGACGGCGCCGCGCTGGTCCAGGACGAGGGCAGCCAGCTGGTCGCGCGGGCGCTGACCTTGGCGCCGGTCGAGGACGATGCGGGGCGGTGGCTGGACCTGTGTGCCGGACCGGGCGGCAAGACCGCGCTGCTGGCCGCGCTGGGCTCGGAGTCCGGGGCCCGCGTCACGGCCGTGGAGCCCGCGCCCCGCCGCGCCGACCTGGTTGTGCAGAACACCCGCGGCCTCCCGGTCGACGTGCTGCGGGTGGACGGGCGGCGAAGCGGACTCGAGCCGACGTTCGACCGGGTTCTCGTCGACGCGCCGTGCACCGGGCTGGGCGCGCTGCGGCGCCGGCCCGAGGCCCGGTGGCGACGCCAGCCGGGCGACGTGCCCGCGCTCACCAAATTGCAGCGCGAGCTGCTGGGCGCCGCGATCGAGCTGACCCGGCCGGGCGGTGTGGTGCTCTACGCGACCTGCTCGCCGCATCTCGCCGAGACCGTCGGCGTGGTGGCCGACGCGCTGCGCCGGCATCCGGTGTCCGCGTTGGACACTCGGCCGCTCTTCGAGCCGGTCACCGGGCTGGGGGATGGGCCGCACGTCCAGCTCTGGCCGCATCGACACGGCACCGATGCGATGTTCGCGGCCGCGCTGCGCCGAGAAGCGGGGTAGGGCCGCGGCGAGCGCCCGGGCAATCGGGCGCGGGCGGGGAACGGCGCGGCTTGCCGGCGTGAAGCCGCCGGCGGCGCTCAGTAGTCTGGCGCACATGTCTGGCAACACCGGTAGGCCGCTGATCGCGCCGTCCATCCTGTCCGCCGATTTCGCGCGGCTAGCCGACGAGGCCGCCGCCGTCGTGGGCGCCGACTGGCTGCACGTCGACGTGATGGACAACCACTTCGTGCCGAACCTGACCATCGGCCTGCCGGTGGTCGAAAGCCTGCTGGCCACCACGAACATCCCGATGGACTGCCATCTGATGATCGAGGACCCCGACCGGTGGGCGCCCGGCTACGCCGAGGCCGGCGCCTACAACGTGACGTTCCACGCCGAGGCCACCGACAACCCGGTCGGCGTGGCGCGCGATATCCGCGCCGCGGGCGCCAAGGCCGGTATCAGCGTCAAGCCGGGCACCCCGCTCGAGCCGTACCTGGAGATCCTGCCGCAGTTCGACACGCTGCTGATCATGTCGGTCGAACCCGGCTTCGGCGGCCAAAGCTTCATCCCCGACGTGCTGAGCAAGGTGCGCACCGCGCGCAAGCTGATCGACGCCGGGGAGCTGACGATCCTGGTCGAGATCGACGGCGGCATCAACGACGACACCATCGAGCAGGCCGCCGAGGCCGGCGTCGACTGCTTCGTCGCCGGGTCGGCCGTTTACGGCGCGGAGGACCCGGAGGCCGCCATCGAGGCGCTGCGGAGGCAGGCCGCCGCCGCCTCACCGCACCTGCGCCGATGAACCAGCCCGCGGGCGGCCTCGACGCGGCCATGCGCCTGGCGATCGAGCAGTCCAACCACGTCAAGGGCACCACCTATCCGAACCCGCCCGTGGGTGCGGTCATCCTGGACTCCGCGGGCGTGGTCGTCGGCGTCGGTGGCACCGAACCCGCCGGCGGCGACCACGCCGAGGTGTTGGCGTTGCGGCGGGCCGGCGACCTGGCGGCCGGCGGAACCGCGGTGGTCACCCTCGAGCCTTGCAACCACTACGGCAAGACCCCGCCGTGCGTGAACGCCCTCCTGGCGGCCGAGCTCGCGGCGGTGGTTTACGCCGTCGCCGACCCGAACCCGGACGCCGCCGGTGGCGCGGCCCGGCTGACCGAGGCCGGCGTGCGGGTGACGGCCGGGGTGCTGGGCGACGAGGTGGCCGGCGGGCCCTTGCGGGAGTGGCTGCACAAGCAGCGGACCGGGCTGCCGCACGTCACCTGGAAGTACGCCGGCAGCGTCGACGGCCGCAGCGCGGCCGCCGATGGCACCAGCCAATGGATTTCCAGCGAGGCCTCGCGGCTGGACCTGCATCGCCGCCGCGCGGCGGCCGACGCGATCGTGGTCGGCACGGGCACCGTGCTGGCCGACGATCCGGCGCTGACCGCCCGGTTGCCCGACGGCTCGCTGGCCGACCGGCAACCGCTGCGCGTGGTGGTGGGAATGCGCGAAATACCTTCGGAGGCAAAGGTTCTCAACGACGACTCGCGGACCATGGTGATTCGCACGCACGACCCCATGGAGGTGATCAAGGCGTTGTCGGACCGCACCGACGTCCTGCTGGAGGGCGGTCCCACCCTCGCGGGCGCGTTCCTGCGGGCGGGGGCGGTCAACCGCATCCTGGCGTACGTCGCGCCGACGCTGCTGGGCGGCCCGATCTCCGTCGTCGACGACGTCGGGGTGCCCACCATCGCGCGGGCGTTGCGCTGGCATTTCGACGGAGTGGACCGGCTCGGGCCGGATCTCGTGCTCAGCCTGGTTCCACGCGTCGATTAGCGGTGACCGGCCGAATCGCCTTGCATCGGGTCCTTGCCGGTTAGGCCGCGCGCACGCTTGTCGGCATACATGTCTGCGTCGGCAAGACGCATGACGTCGCGCTCGCCGGCGGCAATGCCTGCGCTGAAGTCGACCGGCGCGCCGACCTCGGCCCACCGGCGGCGGAGCCGATCGAGGATCCGCCCGGCCTCGGGAGCATCGGCATCGATCAGCAGGAGGAGGAATTCGTCGCCGCCGATGCGGAAGGCGACGTCATTCTTGCGGGCCGACCGGCGCAGCGCGTCGGCGAAGGCGACCAGAACTTCATCGCCGGCCTCGTGGCCGTGACGGTCGTTGTAGCGCTTGAAGTTGTCGAGATCGGCGAGCACCACGGCGCACCGGCCGGCGTGTTGCGACAGCCGGTGTGCCAGGGTGGTCCGGTTCAGCAATTGGGTCAACGCGTCGGTCTGCGCGATGTCGCGCAGCAACAGGCTCTGCTGCACGAGCCGGTCGATGAGCCAGGCCGGCACCTCCGCGACGAGGACCCACATGGTCGCGGCCAGCACCACGGTCAGCGTCGAGGCGGGAAGCGGTTTCACGCAGGCCACCACGAACGCCGCGGCGCCGAGCGGGAGCAGGGCCAGTGAGCGCCACCGCCGACCGGTGAGGCCGAGGTAGGCGAAGGTGATCGTGATCGTGCCGGGGAAGTCGCGCGTGGCGGCCGGTTCGATGGCTCCGGCGAGGAGGGTGACGACAAGCGACGCCACCGGCCATCCCACCAGCAATCCGCGCCGGCCTTGCCAACCGCGGAGCCGGCCCGTCAGCGCGACGAACGCCGCCAGCAACGCGGCCGCGCCGAGCGCCCAATTCAGGGTGGTGTCGCGGCCGGTGGTTCCGGCGTGCGTTCCGGCCGCGGCGTATAAGCCGAGCATCGCAAGGAACGCCGTGCAGCCGATCGCGTGCAGCCGTTCGGCTGACGGTTGAGGATCAATGCGCCACGGCACGCAGCCAGAATAGGAGACCCGGGGCCACCGTGCGGGACCCAAGCGCCGGTGCCGGCCACCCTGTCGGGTGTGCTACCGGTCCGCCGGTGACGATCGGAAGCGCGTGGCGCTAGCGCTCGCCCAACGAAACCGCTTGCGGCTCAACGGCTTCCGGCTCCTCGGCGTGTTCTTTGCGACCGCCGATCAACAGGCCGAGCAGCGCTCCCACGATGCAGATGACCACGGTGGCGCTGAAGATGTCGCCGTACATCATTGCGAACGCCTTGAGGTACATCGTCCCCTGCGCGGCGATCCGCTCCAGCAGGGAGGCGTTGGGCGGTATCGCAGCGGTCAGCCCCGCGACGATCTGGTTGAACCGGTAGAGGCCCCACGCGCTGAGCGCCGCGACCCCAATCAGCATGCCGGTCATCCGGGCCACCACCACGGCCGCCGAGGCGATGCCGTGCTGTGCCGACGGCACGACCCGCAGCGCCGCGGACGTCAGGGGCCCGATCACCAGGCCCAGGCCGATGCCGGCGACCAGAAGGTCGGCGTGCAACACGGGAACGCTGAACACCCCGAAGATGTCGTGCTTCTGGCTCAATACGTCCTGGCGCCAGTAGTGGATCAGCCAGTAACCGTAGGCCGCGATCAGCAGCCCGATGAACGTCATCACCCGGTCGCCCACGCGGGTGGCGATCCAGCCGCCCAGCACGGCCCCGATCGGCAGCGCGATCAAGAACCACAACAACAAGCCGGCGGCCTGCGTCTGGTCCATCTGCAGCACGCCCTGGCCGAACAGCTCCACGTCGACCAGCGTCACCATCAGCGCCGCACCTGCGGCCAACGATGCGCCCAGCGCGGCCAGGAAGGGGCGGAAGTGCACCCCCGCCGGCTCGATCAGCCGGGTGCGCGAGAACCGTTCCCAGAGCAAAAACAGCACCGCGACGACGACCGCCCCGATGACCAGCGGGAGCCCGTAGCTCGGCAGGATCTGCTTGCCGTCGGGTTGCGGGTTGTACAGGCCGATGACGGCCAGGCCCAGGGCGACCGCGAGCAGCACTCCGCCGACCAGGTCGACCCGCTCGGGGTTCTCGACCTTCTCGTGCGACGGGAGGCTGAATTGGATCATCGCCATCGCGATCAGGGTGAGCGGCACGTTGATCCAGAACACGTAGCGCCAGTCGTGGAACAGGTACACGATGAAGATCCCGTACAGCGGGCCCAGCACGCTGCCGAGCTCCTGCGCGGCGCCGATGCCGCCCAGCACGCCGGCGCGGTTGCGCTGCGCCCACAGGTCGGCGCCCAGGGCGAGGGTGACCGGAAGCAGCGCGCCGCTGGCCACACCCTGGATGGTGCGGCCGGCGATCAGCAGGTGGAAATCGCCCCAGTGCCCGGCGAGGGCGGTCACCACCGAGCCCACCATGAACAGGGCCAGGCTGACCTGCAGCACCAGCTTGCGGCCGAACCGGTCCGAGGCCCGGCCCAGCAGCGGCATGGCGGCGATGTAGCCCAGCAGGTACATCGTGATGATCCACGTGATGCGCTGCAGCTGGTTGATGGGGATGTGAACGTCGCTCATGATGTCGCGCATGATCGTCACGACGACATAGGCGTCCAGCGCGCCCAGCAGCACCGCCAGACTGCCGGCGCTGATCGCGACGCGGCGTCCGGTCTGCGAACTCATGAACTCACCGGGGGCTTGGTGACCTGGACCTGCTCACCCCAGTTCGACAGGGTGACCTGAACGGAATTGCCCGAACTCTTCTGCATGTTCGCCTGCACCAGCTGGTGGTCGCCGCTCTCCTGGATCCACACCGTGCTGGGCACCGGCTGCGTCGCGTTGAACTGCGGCATGATCTTGTTCACCGCGTCCGCCGACACGTTGCCGCTGACCCGAATGGTGCTCTGCCCGTTGATGGTCTCGCGGCCCTCGGCCTTGGCGTTGCTGAAGTTGGCCAGCGCGTTGCCCAGCCCGGTGTCCGGGTTCAGCAGCACCGACACGTCGTAGATGTCGGAAGCCTTGCCGAAGTCGCTCCACTTGTTCGGCGTCAGGGTGGCGTACAGGGTGCCGTCGACGACCACGAAGTTGGCGTCGATGTCGGATCCACCCAGGGTGATGGTGGCGTTGCCCTTGGCGGCGGTGGCCGGCGCCGTGGTGAGGTCACCGGTGAGCGTCTTGATGGGCAGCCCCTGGATCTTGCCTTGGATCGACAGGACCAGGTGCACGCTCTTGACGGCCTTGGTGGCGTCGGCCGACTGCTTGACCAGGGTCGTGGCGTCGGGCAGCGGGGCGCCGCTCTGCTTTGAACCCGACGAACAGCCGGCGATCAAGGCGGTGGCGAGGGTCAGGGATGCGATGACGGCCGATAGACGGCGGCGGGTCTGCATACCTTGCATCGTAGAGGGTGCCGCCGGCCGGCTTTGGAGACGCGGGGGCCCGGTGCCCGCCCGGCGACGCCGGTTTGGGGCTGCTCACCAGCGCGACCGCCGCGTTTGGGCGTCCGATTAACCTGATGGCATGTTCACCGGAATTGTCGAGGAACTCGGAGAGGTGACGGGGCGCGACGTGCTGGCCGACGCCGCCCGGCTCACCATCCGCGGACCCGTCGTCACCTCGGACGCCGGGCACGGCGACTCGATCGCCGTCAACGGCGTCTGCCTGACCGTCGCGGAGCTGCTGCCCGACGGCCAGTTCACCGCCGACGTGATGGCCGAAACCCTCACCCGGTCGAACCTGGGCGCTCTGGAGGTCGGCAGCCCGGTCAACCTGGAGCGCGCCGCGGCGGTGAACAGCCGGCTCGGTGGGCACATCGTGCAGGGGCACGTGGACGGGACGGGTCAGGTGGTCAGCCGGTCGCCGTCCGAGCACTGGGAAGTGGTGCGGATCGAGGTCCCCGCGGCGGTGGCGCGCTACGTCGTCGAGAAGGGATCGATCACCGTCGACGGCATCTCCCTGACGGTCTCCGGGCTCGGCCCCGACTGGTTCGAGGTTTCGCTGATCCCCACCACCCGGGAGCTGACCACGTTGGGTCGCGCCCCGGTCGGGACGCAGGTGAACCTGGAAGTCGACGTGATCGCGAAGTACGTAGAGCGGTTGCTCACCGCGCGATAAGCCTGCCGCCTCGGGTCAGCAGGGCTCGCCCGGCGGCGTCCAGTATGGCTCGCCGGACGGGGTGTAGCACGGCGGTGGTGCGTCGGGCGGCGGGACCGTCATCGCACCGGCGGGCAGCACCCAGTTACCCCAGCGCCCCGGGTCGGTGCAGCCACCGACGCTCACGTGCCGACCGCCGACGTCGGCGCACGCGTCGGCCGTGGCCCGTTGCGGGCAGGCGATGCCCGCTCCAAGTCCGGCCGCGAATATCGAGGTCACGACCGGTACCGCCAGTCTCACTGTGATGCTCATGCCGGTCAGAGTAGATTGCTGGCCGCGAATAGGGAGCCGTTTCGCCGCAGTCGGCCTATTGCTGGAGCCCACCCGCGGCCGGCGACCGCGAGCGGGGCGCTTTTGCCCGCGGTTCAGGCCGATGATGCAGTGCGAGCCGCGACGAATGTATAGGGGCACAACCTCCCGGGGTCGCCCGCGCCCGCGCGTCCCTGTGAACAGCATCGCAATAACCGCCCTCGCCCGGTGGTTCATACTGAATGCAAGACTTGGGCTCTTCCTGCGGACCCCTGAGACAGCAAGGTAGCGACGATGACGAGGTTGGACTCCGTCGAGAGGGCGGTTGCCGACATTGCGGCCGGTAAGGCCGTGGTCGTCATCGATGACGAGGATCGTGAGAACGAAGGCGATCTGATCTTCGCCGCCGAGAAGGCGACGCCGGAGATGGTGGCGTTCATGGTCCGCTACACCTCGGGCTACCTCTGCGTGCCGCTGGACGGCGCGATCTGCGACCGGCTGGCTCTGCTGCCCATGTACGCGGTGAACCAGGACAAGCACGGGACCGCCTACACCGTCACCGTCGACGCGAAAAACGGTGTGGGCACCGGAATCTCGGCCTCCGATCGGGCCACCACCATGCGGCTGCTGGCCGACCCCGCCAGCGTCGCCAACGATTTCACCCGCCCGGGGCACGTGGTTCCGTTGCGCGCCAAGGACGGCGGCGTGCTGCGCCGGCCCGGGCACACCGAGGCCGCCGTCGACCTGGCCCGGATGGCCGGGTTGCAGCCGGCCGGCGCGATCTGCGAGATCGTCAGCCAAAAGGACGAAGGCTCGATGGCGCAGACCGATGAGCTGCGGGTCTTCGCCGACGAGCACGACCTCGCACTGATCACCATCGCCGACCTCATCGAGTGGCGACGCAAGCACGAGAAGCACATCGAGCGGATCGCCGAGGCCCGCATACCGACCCGGCACGGCGAGTTTCGTGCCATCGGCTACGCCAGCATCTACGAGGACGTCGAACACGTCGCGCTGGTGCGCGGCGAGATCGCCGGGCCGAACGCCGACGGCGACGACGTCTTGGTGCGCGTGCACTCCGAGTGCCTGACCGGTGACGTGTTCGGCTCCCGGCGCTGCGATTGTGGGCCCCAACTGGACGCCGCGATGGCGATGGTCGCGCGGGAGGGGCGAGGCATCGTGCTGTACATGCGCGGCCACGAGGGCCGCGGCATCGGCCTGATGCACAAGCTGCAGGCCTACCAGCTGCAGGACGCCGGCGAGGACACCGTCGACGCCAATCTCAAACTCGGATTGCCCGCTGACGCAAGGGATTACGGAATCGGGGCGCAGATCCTGGTCGACCTCGGGGTGCGCTCGATGCGGCTGCTGACCAACAATCCGGCCAAGCGCGTCGGGCTGGACGGCTACGGCCTGCACATCATCGAGCGGGTGCCGCTGCCTGTCCGCGCCAACGCCGAGAACATCCGCTACCTGATGACCAAGCGCGACAAGATGGGCCACGACCTGGCCGGTCTCGACGACTTCCACGAATCGGTTCACCTGCCGGGCGAGTTCGGCGGCGCTCTGTGACCGCCGGCGACGACGCAGCGGGGGCGCCTCCCGCTGGTGGGGGACGGCGCAGGTGAGCGGTAGCGGGGAGCCGGACATCCCGGCGCTCGACGCGTCCGGCCTGCGCGTCGGCATCGTGGCCAGCACCTGGCACAGCAAGATCTGCGAAGCGCTGCTGGACGGCGCCCGCCGGGTGGCCGCCGAGTCGGGCATCGACAACCCGACGGTGGTCCGCGTGCTGGGCGCCATCGAGCTCCCGGTGGTGGCGCAGGAGCTCGCTCGCAACCACGACGCGGTCATCGCCCTGGGTGTCGTGATCCGCGGGGGAACACCGCACTTCGAGTACGTCTGCGACGCCGTGACCCAGGGCTTGACCCGGGTGGCGCTGGACGCCTCGACGCCGGTCGCCAACGGGGTGCTGACGACCAACACCGAGCAGCAGGCGCTTGATCGCGCCGGGCTTCCGGAATCGGTCGAAGACAAGGGCGCCCAGGCGGCCGGGGCGGCATTGACCGCGGCGCTGACGCTGCGTGAGTTGCGCGCTCGGTCGTGACCACGAGCGAGGGCTGGGACGTCGAGTTGCGTCCCCACCGCACACCGATATTCGTCTACGTCGCGGCGTTCACCATCGCCGCGGTGCACATCGCGATCGGCTTCCTGCTCAAGGTCGGATCCACCGGGGTGGTGTTCCAGACCACCGACCAGGTGGCGATGGCCCTGCTCGGCCTGGTGCTCGCCGGGCTGGTGCTGCTGTTCGCCCGGCCGCGGCTGCGGATCGGGGCGGCGGGAATCTCCGTGCGTAACCTGTTGGGCGACAAGCTCATCGAGTGGCCGGACGTCGCCGGCGTCTCGTTCCCGGTGGGCAACCGGTGGGCGCGCGTCGATCTACCCGACGACGAATACATTCCCGTGATGGCCATCCAGGCCGTCGACAAGGAACGCGCGGTCAACGCCATGGACACCGTGCGGTCGCTGCTGGCGCAGTACCGGCCGGACCTTCCTACGCACTGAAGGGAGCTATCCGTGCCGGCACGGATAGCTCCCTTCAGGTGAGCGGGTCAGAAGTTCTTACAGTCGGTCATCATCTGCTGGAAGATCGGCAAAGCCTGCTGCGCGCCCTGGTTGTGCTCGATGGCGTGCAGCAGGTTCACGCGCTGATCCGGCGACGACGCCAGGTACTGCTGCAAGAACTGCTGGTTCGGCGGCGACTGGTCGAGGTACTGAGCGGCCATCGGGTTTTCCGCGTGCACCGCCCGCATCGCCTGGTCGTAGCTGCAGGTCGTGTTGATCATCGGGCCGTAGTCGGGGGCCGCGGATGCGACCCCAGCTGCGGCGGTCGACGCCAATGCCAGGCCGCCGACCCCCATCGCGATCCTGGTCAACGAGCGCTTGAACATCTGTGGACTCCCTCCATTGATTGCCACCCACTGTAACGTCCAGCTACCCCCTTGGTAACCAGAACAAACCGTCCACACCGCCGACCGGTCGTCATAATCCGAGGTCATTGGGCCTTTTCGGGAATTGGCGGATCGGTCGGTGGGCTACTTGTCTATCGAACAAGCGCTCGAATGCGTTACAGGATGCGCCCGAACCGGGGGCGGCGTTTTCGCCGCGTCGAGCCGTGCTCCCGCGGCGCCGGCGTGTCCCGGGCGGCTACTAGCCTGGATGAGTGCCAGATCCCGCCACGTACCGTCCCCCGCCCGGGTCCATCCCGGTCGAGCCGGGCGTCTACCGATTCCGGGACGCGCACGGGCGAGTCATCTACGTCGGGAAGGCCAAGAGCCTGCGCAGCAGGCTGACGTCCTACTTCGCCGACATCGCAAGCCTGCATCCGCGCACCCGGCAGATGGTGACCACCGCCGCCAAGGTCGAGTGGACCGTGGTCAACACCGAAGTCGAGGCGTTGCAGCTCGAATACAACTGGATCAAAGAGTTCGACCCCCGCTTCAACGTCCGCTACCGCGACGACAAGTCGTACCCGGTGCTGGCCGTCACCCTCAACGAGGAATTTCCGCGGCTGATGGTCTATCGCGGTCCGCGCCGCAAGGGGGTCCGCTATTTCGGGCCCTACTCCCACGCCTGGGCGATCCGGGAGACGCTGGACCTGCTCACCCGCGTTTTCCCGGCCCGCACGTGCTCGGCCGGTGTGTTCAAGCGGCACAAGCAGATCGACCGTCCGTGCCTGCTCGGCTACATCGACAAATGCTCGGCGCCCTGTATCGGGCGGGTCAGCGCCGAGCAGCACCGCCAGATCGTGGACGACTTCTGCGACTTCCTGTCCGGCAAGACCGACCGCTTCGCCCGCGAGCTGGAACAGCGGATGCAGGCCGCATCCGACGAACTCGACTTCGAGCGCGCCGCGCGGCTGCGGGACGACCTGGGGGCGCTCAAGCGCGCGATGGAGAAGCAGGCGGTGGTGCTCGGTGACGGCACCGACGCCGACGTCGTCGCCTTCGCCGACGACGAGTTGGAGGCCGCGGTTCAGGTGTTTCACGTCCGCGGCGGCCGGGTGCGCGGCCAGCGCGGCTGGATCGTCGAAAAGTCCGCGGAGGCCGGTGATTCCGGCGAGGAGCAGTTGGTGGAGCAGTTCCTGACGCAGTTCTACGGGGAGCAGGCCGAACTGGGTGGCCACGACAACCAAGGGGCCGACGAAGCCGCCAACCCGGTGCCGCGCGAGGTGCTGGTGCCCTGCCTGCCGTCCAACTCCGATGAACTGGCCAGCTGGCTCTCCGGCCTGCGTGGCTCCCGGGTCGTGCTGCGGGTGCCGCGCCGTGGTGACAAACGGGCGCTGGCCGAGACGGTGCAACGCAACGCCAAAGAGGCTCTGCAACAACACAAGCTGAGGCGCGCTGGCGACTTCAACGCCAGATCTGCTGCGCTGCAGAACATTCAGGAGGCGCTGGGGCTGGCCGACGCGCCGCTGCGCATCGAATGCGTCGACATCAGCCACGTGCAGGGCACCGACGTGGTGGGCTCGTTGGTGGTGTTCGAGGACGGCCTGCCACGCAAGTCGGACTACCGCCACTTCGGGATCCGGGAGGCCGCCGGGCAGGGACGCTCCGACGACGTCGCCTCGATCGCCGAGGTGACCCGCCGCCGGTTCGCGCGACACCTCAGCGAACAGAACGACCCGAATATGCTTTCCCCCGAAGGGAAGTCGCGCCGATTCGCCTATCCGCCCAACCTCTACGTCGTCGACGGTGGCGCGCCGCAGGTCAACGCGGCCAGCGCCGTGCTCGAAGACCTCGGCATCACCGATGTCGCGGTGATCGGCCTGGCCAAGCGCCTGGAAGAGATATGGGTGCCCTCCGAGCCGGACCCCGTCATCATGCCGCGCAACAGCGAAGGGCTTTATCTGCTGCAACGAATTCGCGACGAGGCGCATCGGTTCGCCATCACCTACCATCGCAGCAAGCGATCTAAGCGAATGACCGCCTCAGCGCTGGATTCGGTGCCAGGATTGGGGGAACATCGCCGCAAGGCGCTGGTAACCCATTTCGGATCCATAGCCCGCCTCAAGGAGGCCACCGTCGACCAGATCACGGCCGTTCCCGGAATCGGTGTGGCCACCGCCACCGCCGTTCTGGAGGCGCTGCGACCGGAGCAGCCCGGAGAAGCCGAATGACGGGTGAAGTGGCCGAGGGCCACCCGGTGGAGGCCCGCCCCGAAGGCGGGGCCGGCATCGACGTCGTTCTGGTGACCGGATTGTCGGGCGCCGGGCGGGGTACCGCGGCCAAGGTGCTCGAGGACCTGGGCTGGTACGTGGCCGACAACCTGCCGCCCCAGCTGATCACGCGGATGGTGGACTTCGGCATGGACGCAGGATCTCGGATCACCCGGTTGGCGGTGGTGATGGACGTGCGGTCGCGCGGCTTCACCGGCGACCTCGACGAGGTGCGCAACGAGTTGGCCACCCGCAACATCACCCCGCGCGTGGTGTTCATGGAGGCCTCCGACGACATGCTGGTGCGCCGCTACGAGCAGAACCGCCGCAGCCACCCGTTGCAGGGCGAGGCGACCCTGGCGGAGGGCATCGCCGCCGAGCGCCGGATGCTGGCCCAGGTGCGCGCCACGGCCGATCTGATCATCGACACGTCGACCCTGTCCGTGCGCGGGTTGCGGGAGAGCATCGAGCGCGCGTTCGGCGGCGACGCCGGCACGTCGATCAGCGTCACCGTCGAATCGTTTGGCTTCAAGTACGGCCTGCCGATGGACGCCGACATGGTGATGGACGTACGTTTCCTGCCCAACCCGCACTGGGTCGACGAGCTGCGCCCGCTCACCGGGCAGGACCCCGCGGTGAGCGAGTACGTTTTGAGTCAGCCCGGGGCCGCGGACTTCCTCGACGCCTACCACCGGTTGCTGTCCCTGGTCGTCGACGGCTACCGCCGGGAGGGCAAGCGCTACATGACGGTGGCGATCGGCTGCACAGGCGGCAAGCATCGCAGTGTCGCGATCGCCGAGGCGCTGATGGGGCTGCTGAAGGCCAATCCTCAACTGTCGGTGCGGGTGCTGCACCGGGATCTGGGCCGCGAATGAGCGGGCCGACGAATCACGGCATCGTCGCCCTGGGCGGCGGCCACGGCCTGTACGCGACGCTGTCCGCGGCCCGCCGGCTCACCCCACACGTGACCGCCGTGGTGACCGTCGCGGACGACGGCGGTTCGTCGGGGCGGCTGCGTAGCGAATTGGATGTGGTGCCACCGGGCGACCTGCGAATGGCGTTGGCGGCCCTGGCATCTGACAGCCCCCACGGGCGGCTGTGGGCGACCATCCTGCAACACCGATTCGGCGGCAACGGGGCGTTGGCCGGGCACCCGATCGGCAACCTGCTGCTCGCCGGGCTGTCCGAGGTGCTGGCCGATCCGGTGGCCGCCCTCGACGAGCTCGGCCGCATCCTGGGCGTCAAGGGCCGCGTCCTGCCGATGTGCCCGATCGCGTTGCAGATCGAGGCCGACGTCTCCGGCCTGGAGACCGATCCGCGGATGTTCCGGCTCATTCGCGGCCAGGTGGCGATCGCCACCACCCCGGGCAAGGTGCGCCGGGTGCGGCTGCTCCCGTCCGACCCGCCGGCGACCCGGCAGGCCGTCGACGCCATCATGGCCGCCGACCTGGTGGTGCTAGGTCCCGGCTCGTGGTTCACCAGCGTGATCCCGCATGTCCTGGTGCCGGGCCTGGCTGCGGCGCTGCGGGCGACCACGGCCCGTCGGGCGCTGGTGCTCAATCTGGTGGCCGAGCCGGGGGAGACGGCGGGCTTCTCCGTCGAACGTCATCTGCACGTGTTGGCCCAGCACGCACCGGGGTTCACCGTGCACGACATCATCATCGACGCCGAACGGGTGCCCGGCGAGCGGGAGCGGGAGCACCTGCGCCGCACCGCGATGCTGCTTCAAGCCGAGGTCCACTTCGCCGATGTGGCCAGACCTGGTACACCTTTACATGATCCGGGCAAACTCGCGGCGGCCCTGGACGGGGTCCGGACGGCCCACAAGGCTCCGGGAGCGCCTCCGGTCACGGCCACCGCGGATATTCGGGTCGACAGTGCAAGTCCACAGACCGGTGGGAGCGGACCGGCTGGCAGCGGACCAAGGGGTGACGACGCGTGGCGATGACGACCGAAGTCAAGGACGAGCTCAGCCGCCTGGTCGTGAAGTCGGTCAGCGCGCGCCGGGCGGAGGTCACGTCGCTGCTCAGGTTCGCCGGCGGGTTGCACATCGTCGGCGGTCGCGTGGTGGTGGAGGCCGAGGTGGACCTCGGCAACGTCGCGCGCCGGCTACGCAAGGACATCTTCGAGCTCTACGGCTACAACGCCGTCGTGCATGTGTTGTCGGCCAGCGGGATTCGCAAGACCACCCGCTACGTGCTGCGGGTGGCCAACGACGGTGAGGCGCTGGCCCGCCAGACCGGACTGCTCGACAACCGCGGCCGGCCGGTGCGCGGTCTGCCCGCCCAAGTCGTGGGCGGCAGCGTCGCCGACGCCGAAGCCGCCTGGCGCGGGGCCTTCCTGGCGCACGGTTCGCTGACCGAGCCGGGACGGTCGTCGGCCCTGGAGGTCAGCTGCCCCGGCCCGGAGGCCGCCCTGGCGCTGGTGGGCGCGGCGCGCCGGCTCGGGGTCAGCGCGAAGGCCCGCGAGGTCCGCGGCGCCGACCGGGTGGTGGTGCGTGACGGCGAGGCGATCGGCGCGTTGCTGACCCGGATGGGCGCCCAGGACACCCGGCTCATCTGGGAGGAGCGCCGGATGCGCCGCGAGGTGCGTGCGACGGCCAACCGCCTCGCCAACTTCGACGACGCCAACCTGCGCCGCTCGGCCCGGGCCGCGGTCGCGGCGGCCGCCCGGGTGGAACGCGCACTCGAGATCCTCGGCGACACGGTCCCCGACCACCTGGCCTCGGCCGGCAAGCTGCGGGTCGAGCACCGGCAGGCGTCGCTGGAGGAGCTCGGCCGGCTCGCCGATCCGCCGATGACGAAAGACGCTGTGGCGGGCCGAATTCGGCGACTGCTGTCGATGGCCGACCGCAAGGCGAAGATCGAGGGCATCCCGGACACCGAATCGGCGGTCACGCCCGATCTGCTGGAAGACGCTTGACCCGGACAACGGCTTGTAGCGGGGGCGCGACGCTGAGCTAACCGCCGCCCTGTCCCTGGCAAATCCCGTTCGAGCGCATGAGTGATCACGCCGGCAATGCTTGCCCCGCGTGATTGGTGCCAAATAATCCGGGACTGGCAGCGCTGATCTACATTCCACATTCAATTCACATAGATCATGTAATTCATAAATTCGCTCTTTGGTGACATGCAATCCCATTTCGGGCGCTTAGGCGGCTGACTGCGGCACGCCCGCTCCGCTGTTACGCAAGCCGGTGACTGGCGAATTCATACAACGCACATATCTTCTCTGAAGATCATATGAGTTTCGGACGTGTCGGTCTTCGGTGAGTCACGCGGGCGCAGGTAACCCGTGCCACGGCGAATCCGTTGGGGCCAGACGCAACTCATGGCCAGGTACTGCTCCGTCGCCCCGTCCCGTGGAGGCGTCCGGCAGCGGTCTCATTTCGCCGTGATCGCAATTTATGCTCGTGAGATTTTTATTCATCCGCCGGCGCTTCCCGGGCTTCCCACTCGCATTTTCACCAAGTATTCATGCGGTCGCCTTGTCCGATTCGCGCGAGGTAGGGAGGTTTATCGCCGTTTTGCGTGCCGGGCCCACCCAGAAGCGGTCGTCCACCCCGGGCGCTGCGACGGTGCCGAACCGGGCGAGTCGGGCGGAAGGCATTTCGGCCGCGGCTGGCTAGTGTCCTGTCTGCAAGGAATCGCCCGCTCGCCAGCAAATTCTCTTATCCCGTTTTCGGCGGCGGCACGAAGGGCTCGATTGGCGGCGTTCGGCTGGTCGGCGGACGCAAGCACAGGGCCGGCGGTGGCGACACTGCCGGAGGCGGAGGATGGCATGGATTTCGGGGCGTTACCGCCGGAGATCAACTCCGGCAGGGTCTATTCAGGGCCGGGGCCGGCGCCGCTGCTGGCGGCGGCGGCTTCCTGGGACGGTTTGGCGGCCGAATTACGTTCGGCAGCAGGGTCTTACGGTTCCACGATCTCGGAGCTGAGAGTCCTCTGGCGCGGGCCCGCGTCGACGGCGATGGCGACCGCGGCGACGACCTACATCGCGTGGCTAGACGGTACCGCCGTGCAGGCCGAGCAGACCGCCGTGCAGGCCAAGGCGGCCGCGGCCGCCTACGAAGCCGTCTTCGCGGCCACCGTCCCGCCCCCGGTGGTCGCGGCCAACCGGGCCTTGCTGGCCTCGCTGATCGCGACCAACATCCTGGGTCAAAACACCCCGGCGATCGCGGCCACCGAGGCGCAGTACGCCGAGATGTGGGCGCAGGACGCGGGCGCCATGTATGCCTATGCCGCCTCGTCGTCGGCGGCGGCGCAACTGACACCGTTCGCGGCGCCGGCGCCGACCACCGAGGGCAGCGCGGAGGCCGACCAGTCGGCCGCGGTGGCCTCCGCGCTCGGGTCGTCGAGCGCCTCGAGGGTGGAATCTGCGCTCTCGGAGGCGGTTTCGCAGGCGCCGGCCGGGCTGCAAAGCCTCGCGGTGAGCGCGAACGTGGTGACGACGCCGGCGGCCGCCCTGCCGTTGGGCCTGGCGGACATCACCGGGATCCTGAAGACCTTCAACAGCATCATGGGCACGATCTCCGGCCCGTACACCCCGCTCGGGGTGGCCAACCTCGCGAAGAACTGGTACCAGATCGCCCTCAGCATCCCGAGCGTGGGGACGGGCATCCAAGGTATCGGGCCGCTATTGCACCCCAAAGCGCTCACCGGGGTCCTTGCGCCGCTGCTGCGCAGCGACCTGCTGACCGGAGCGGCCGCGTTGTCGAGTGCGAGTCCGGTTTCGGCCGCGACGAGTCAGGCCGGGCTGGTCGGGTCGTTGTCGGTGCCGGCGAATTGGGCTTCTGCCGTTCCCGCGATCCGCGCGGTGGCGGCCGAGCTGCCGGAGACGATCGTGGAAGCCGCTCCCGCGATGGCCGTGAACGGCCAACAAGGGATGTTCGGCCCGGCTGCCCTGTCAAGTCTGGCCGGACGTGCCATGGGGGACACCGCGACTCGCGCGGTCGCCGGGTCGACCGTTCGCGTGCCGGGTGCCGTCGTCGTCGACGACATCGCGACCACGTCCACCGTCATCGTGATCCCGCCGAACGCCAAATAAGAAAGGGTGCGGCAATGGTCTTCAGCGATTTCGCAACGCTGCCACCGGAGGTGATCTCCACCCAGATCTATGCGGGCCCGGGCGCCGGGCCGCTGCTGGCCGCCGCCGCGGCCTGGGACACGCTGGCCGCCGAGTTGCACTCCACCGCCGCCTCTTACGGCACGGTGATCTCGGACCTCGTCGGCGAGGCCTGGCAGGGTCCGTCGTCGGAGTCGATGGCCGCGGCGGTAGCACCGTATCTCGCGTGGATCTCGACCACCGCGGGCCAAGCCGAGCAGACCGGCGCCCAGGCCCGCGCCGCGGCCGCCGCCTACGAAGCCGCCTTGGCCGCGACCGTGCCGCCGCAGCTCGTCGCGGCGAACCGCATCGCGTTGGCCGAACTGTTGCAGACGAACCTACTGGGGCAGAACGACGCGGCGATCGCGGCGATCGAAGACGAGTACGGCCAGATGTGGGCCCAGGATGTCGCCGCCATGTTCAGCTACGCCGGCGCGTCGGAATCGGCCGGTGAGCTGACCGCTTTCGAGGGGGCGCCGGCCACCACCAACGACGGCGGGCCGGCGGCCCAGGCGGCCGCCACGGCCGCGTCAGAGCCCACGTCGTTGTCGTCCTGGCTGAAGCAGATAGAGGACTACCTCACCTCGCTCACCGGCCAATACACCAAGTTCTGGCAGCAGCTGATCGGGGGAGTCACGGGGAGCCCGGACGTCGCACCCCTGTGGGAAACGTTGTATTCCAGCATTTCCCAGATCGGCACCCAGGCAACGTGGACCAACGTCACCAACGCCAGCATCGGCCTGGGCGTGTCGCAGTGGAAGAACTTCTTCATCTACGCGCCGTGGAGCGCCGCGATGTCGAAAACCTCGCTGGGCGCCGGTCTGGCGTCGCCGGGCCACGTCGCCGCCGGGGTCGCGGCCAAACCGGTGTCGGCGGTGCTGGGCAACGCGCCGACGGTGGGGAAGCTTTCGGTGCCGCCCGGCTGGGCGACCGCCGCCCCGGCGGTCCGGCTGGCGGCTCTGCCCGGCACCAGCGTGGCCGCGGCCGCGGCGGCGGATGTCCCCGGCCTGGTCAACGAGGCGACGCTGGGCAGCCTGGCCGGTGGCGCGCTGGGCGGCCCGGCGGCGCGCGTGGTCAGTTCAACCGGCATCCAGCAGCCCCGCGTCGGCACCGGCGAGCGGCGCACCCCACCGGTCAAGCTCGACCGCATCATCGCCCAGCTCCAGGAGATGCCCGACCAGGTGCAGCACTGGAACGTCGACGAGGCCGGGCTCGATGACCTGGTCGCCAAACTCAGAACGACGCCGGGCGTGCACGCCGTGCACGTGACGGACGGCGCGGAGGTCGCGGTCGGCGGCGCCGAAGCCAAGTCGGGATAGTTGGGGCGCAACGGGTTTCGCGTCGTGATCGCGGGCCGGGCCGGGCCATAGCGGGCAATCCGCACGAAGGAGGACTGATGAGACTGTTGTTAGCGCTTCTCGGTGTGTCGCTGGGCATCGTTGCCGCGGCGCCCGCGCACGCCATCCCCGGGGAGGACGAAGCGGCGACCGACGAGAACAACGAGGTCTTCATCGCCGACCTGCACAGGGTGGGGATCAGTTTCGCGGACCCCGATCAAGCCGTCGCCGCCGGAAAGGCGGTGTGCGGCCTGATCTCTCGTGGCGTGTCCGGCCTTCAGCTGCTCAATGACCTGCGGGACAACAATCCCGCGCTGACGACCAACGGTGCCGCCCAGTTCGCGACGATATCAGCGAAGTCGTTCTGCCCGCGACAACTCGACGCTTCCGCGAAGAGCTAGGCGGTGCCTGAAACCCCAAGTAGCCAACGCCGCGGTATGAGTCGCGGTCGATAAGCACTCACGTTCCCCCGTCGCAGAGAAAAACCCGATGTCGCAACACAAGTCGCCAGCCATTGAGCTGGAGCCGGTGCTGGATTCCGGTGCCCTGCCGCCGGAAGCCATTTCCGGTCGAATGCATTCGGGGCCCGGCGCCGAATCGATGATGGAAGCCGCCAGGGCGTGGGAAGTGCTCGCTGCTCAACTCGGTGAGATGGCAGAGAAATACCGGGCGGTGATCTCCGAGCTGGGTGTGGCGGAACAGAACGCTTCGGTGAGGGCGATAACTCAAGCCCTCGCGGCCCACGCGGCGTGGCTCGACGCCACCGCTGCCCAGGCCCGGCAGACGGCCACCCAGGCCGGGGCGGCCGCAAGCGCTTACGGTCTGACCCGTGCGGCGGCAGCGGCGCCTGGTGCGATCATCGCCAACCGGCTGCGGCGGATCTGGCTGGCCGCGGCGAACTGCCTAGGCCAGCTGAGTCCGGCCATCGCCGACGCCGACGCCGACTACGATCGGATGTGGGCCCAAGACACCGCCGCTCTGGTTGCCTACGCCCGCGCCTCGGCGGCCATCACGCTTACACCATTCAGTTCGCCTTGCGCTCGTCTGAGCGAGACGACGCGCCACGCTGCGGCGGTCACCGAGCCGTCCCGTCGATGGCGTCTGACGGTGGCGCCGGAGGTCATATCGACTGGGGCGCAGGTGATCTCGACCATCTCCGAAGCGCTCGATGCGCTGGCCTCCTCGCCGCTGGCCTCCTTCGACGTGGCCCTGCTGCCGAAAACGGCGGCCCTGTCCAGGTTGAGTTCACTGTCGGCGCCGCTGGACGTCGCGCTCAACCACCTGAGTTCCCTCAACAAGGCCGCCGCGCTGGATAGGGCCTCGGCCGTGCGGTCCCGGTGGGTTACCGCGTCCGGCGCGGACGACGCCGCGACGCGTGTGAGCGTCGGTAACCGCGCAGCGGTGGGGGCCTTGTCGGTCCCCAGGGCGTGGACTCGGTCGATGCCAAGCCCCCCATGGCCGAGTCCGCAAGCGAGTCCCGTCGATCGAAGCCAGTGAGCCATCCGCGGCCGACGAGTTGCGGCGCAAGGGTTCCCGTCATTCGCCGCCGCTGTGCGCGCGACGCATGACGTCAACCGCGGACCTCGCGTGCCGGCGGTGCCCGCCGGCGTCCGTCGGCACCTTTGCGCGGCGGGCTCCTCGGGACCGGTCCCGAACGGCGCAGGCGGTCGCAACGACCTGGCGACCGGGCGGATGCGCGCCCGGCTCAGCCTGCGGGTAGTTTGTTTGCCATTGCTGGTCGCGACGGGGGTCGGGGGGCTACGGTCGGGGGATGAAACGGCTCTCGAGTGTTGATGCGGCGTTCTGGTCAGCCGAGACTGCGGGCTGGCACATGCATGTGGGCGCGCTCGCGATCTGCGACCCGAAGGACGCACCGGAGTACAACTTCCAGCGGCTGCGCGAACTGATCATCGAACGGCTGCCGGAGCTGCCGCAGCTGCGGTGGCGGGTCACCGGGGCGCCGCTCGGGCTGGACCGGCCGTGGTTCGTCGAGGACGAGGACCTGGACCCCGACTTCCACATCCGCCGCATCGCCGTCCCAGCGCCCGGCGGCCGGCGCGAGCTCGAGGAGCTGGTCGGCCGGTTGATGTCCTACAAGCTGGATCGTGCGCGGCCGCTGTGGGAGATGTGGGTGATCGAGGGGGTCGAGGGTGGCCGGATCGCTTCGCTGACCAAGATGCACCACGCCATCGTCGATGGCGTCTCGGGAGCCGGGCTGGGCGAAATTCTCTTGGACATCACCCCGGAACCTCGACCACCGCAACAGGAAACGGTGGGATCCCTGGTCGGCAACCGGATTCCGGGCATAGAGCGGCGGGCGGTGGGCGCGCTCATCAACGTCGGCGTCAAGACGCCCTTCCGCATCGCCCGACTGGTGGAGCAGACGGTGCGCCAGCAGATCGCCGCGCTCGGTGTGAGCGGCAGGCCCCCGCGCTATTTCGAAGCGCCCAAGACCCGGTTCAACGCGCCCGTGTCGCCGCACCGCCGGATCACCGGCTGCCGCGTGGAGCTGGCCCGGGCCAAGGCCGTCAAGGATGCCTATGGCGTCAAGCTCAACGACGTCGTGCTGGCGCTGGTGGCCGGTGCCGCCCGCGAGTACCTGCAGAAGCGGGGCGAGCTGCCCGCCAAACCGCTGATCGCCCAGATCCCCGTCTCCACCCGGACCGACGAGAACAAGGACGACGTCGGCAACCAGGTGAGCTCGATGACCGTGTCGCTGGCCACCGACGTCGAGGACCCCGCCGAGCGGCTCCGGGCCATCCACGAGAGCACCCAGAACGCCAAGCTGATGGCCAAGGCGTTGTCGGCGCACCAGATCATGGGGCTGACCGAGACCACCCCGCCGGGGCTGCTGCAGTTGGCCGCCCGCGCCTACACGGCTAGCGGGCTGTCGCGAAACCTGGCCCCCATCAACCTGGTTGTGTCCAACGTGCCGGGCCCACCGTTCCCGCTGTACATGGCCGGCGCCAAACTGGATTCGCTGGTGCCGCTGGGGCCGCCCGTCATGGACGTCGCCCTGAACATCACCTGCTTCTCCTACACCGACTACCTGGACTTCGGCTTCGTGACGACGCCCGAGGTCGCCAACGACATCGACGACATGGCCGACCGCATCGAGCCGGCGCTCACCGAACTGGAGAAGGCCGCCACCCGGGAGTGAGCCGGAAACCATCGAACGTGCCTTTCGCCGAGCGTCACGCTAGCGTGTCCGCCGCAAGCGACTATCACGCTAGCGTGACCGCGCGCCTGGCCAACGCGGCTCGTACCCGCCCGACGATGTCCGTGGGACGATCACCGACCACCACTCGAACGACGATCCAGCCCAGGCGCTCGAGCGTTTCGCGCCGCCTGATGTCCCACGTGTATTGCCAGCGATCCCGACGATGTTGCTCACCGTCGTACTCGGCTGCGACTTTGAAATCCTCCCACCCCATATCGAGGTAGTACGTTAGGTCGCCGAACTCGTCACTGACCGGGATCTGGGTTTGCGGTCGGGGCAGCCCCGCTTGGATCAGCAACAGTCGCACCCACGTTTCCTTCGGGGACTGCGCGCCGGCGTCAGCGAGACTGATCGCATTGCGCGCCGACCGAATGCCGGGTCGCCCCGCGTATCGCTCAGCGAGCAACTCGATCTCAGCCTCCTTGCAGTTCGTTGCGCGAAGCAGGTCGTCGATCGCGGCCACAGCGTCGTTCGTCGGATGCCAGCATCCCAGATCGACGGCGGTACGGGCCGGCGTGGTCACGGGAACACCGTCGAACAGCGTGATTTCGTCGTCTTCTAGGGGACCACCGTGAACCCGTAGTCCGGGCAATGGGTTTCTGTTGCTATGGAGGATCTCAATCGGTGCCGTGGCGTCGACCCACTGGGCACCATGAACGGCGGCAGCCGACAGGCCCGCGACAACGCCCCGCCGACGCGACCACAGCCATGCCGCGCGGGCTCGGATAAGAGGGGTGAGTTCGGCGCGAGGGTCGACATAGACGTCGCGAAACAACTTCCGGTAGTGAGTGCGCAAAGCGCTCTTGACGACATCTCCATTCGAGACTGCCTCACTGCCGATGAAAGGCTCCGCCATCGCGGCAGCGTCGCACAAACCGCAACGAACGTCAGGTCAGTAGGGCCCGGCTATCCACAATCGGCCACGCCAGCGTGACCCTCGCGCCCCTGAGCCACGCTGGCGTGACGCTGGGCGGAGGGGGCGTGACGCTGGGGGCGCCAGCCCCGGCCTAGTCGCGCTCGGGCGGGTTCGTCGCGTACACCCAGGACAGGAACCGGGCGACAGCCTCCGCGGACCGATGCGCCCGCGGGGAACTGAAAATGTCGAAAGCGTGTTGCGCGTTGGGCAATTCGGCGTAGGCGACCGGCGACTTCGACACCGCCCGCAGCTCCTCGATGAACTCCTGGGCCTCCCCGACGGGAATCAGCGAATCGTCGCAGCCGTGCAGGACGAAGAACGGTGGCGCGTCGGCCCGCAGCCGCCGGATCGGCGAGGCGTCGACGTAGACGTCGCGGTGCGCGTCGTATTCCCGCTTCACCACGAACTTTTCGAGCAGCGAGACGAATTCGGGTCGGCCCTCGCCCTCGGTGGAGAACCAGTCGTAGCGGCCGTAGATCGGGACGGCGGCCGCCACCGACGTGTCGGCGTCCTCGAAGCCCGGCTGGAATTGCGGGTCGTTGGGGGTCAGCGCCGCCAGCGCGCACAGGTGCCCGCCGGCCGAGCCGCCGGTGACCGCGACGAAGTCGGGATCACCGCCGTAGTCCGCGATGTTCTCCTTGACCCAGGCCAGCGCCCGTTTGACGTCGACGATGTGGTCGGGCCAGGTGTGGCGGGGGGAGACGCGGTAGCCGATGGACACGCACACCCAGCCGCGCGCGGCGAGGTGGCTCATCAGCGGGTAGGCCTGCGGCCGGCGCATCCCGATCATCCAGGCGCCGCCCGGAACTTGCAGCAGCACAGGCGCCTTCGCGTCGCGCGGCAGGTCGCGGCGGCGCCAGATGTCGGCGAGGTTGGCGCGGCCGTTGGGGCCGTAGGACACCACGTTCGTCTTCTCGACGTACCGCCGGCGCGCCACGGTGTTGCCCAGCGGCAGGCTGCGCCGCCCGCTGCGCGTGGGCTTGGCGTGTGGCAGCTTGCCCAGCGCCTCCTCGTAGTCGTGACCCAGCTGCTCGCGTAGGCCCGCCTCGAGCACCCGGCCCGGGGTGGTGACGGCGCGGTAGCGGATCACCCCGAGGATGGCCCACGACGCGGCGGTCATGGCCAGCGCCGCCTTGCCGCGCCGCCCCTCGAAATGGCCGCGCCGCGCGCGTCGCAGCGCATCCACCAGCGAGATGGTGAAGTAGACGCCCGGCACCTCCGAGGTCGGCCAGCCGAACCAGAAGACCAGCACGGTGCTGTACCCCTTGCGGGCGAGCGGCCGTAATCCGTTGGCGGCGTTGGCCAATTCCAGCGCGGCGCGGGCCAGCGGCCGGGGGCGTACCAATCGGCGCATCAGCCGTTGACCCGCGACTGCAGTTCGTTGCGCAAAATCTTGCCGGTGCTGCTGCGCGGCAGTTCGTCGACGACGGCGATTTCGCGGGGGACCTTGTAGTTGGCCAGGTTGTCCCGGACGTGTTGCTTGAGGGTCTCGGGCGTCGCCTCGGCGCCGTCGCCCAGCACGACGAACGCCGCCAGGCGCTGCCCGTACTGCTCGTCGTCGACGCCGATCACCGCGGCCTCGGCCACGTCGTCGTGCGCCGCCAGGATCTTCTCCACCTCGATCGGGTAGACGTTCTCACCGCCGGAGACGATCATCTCGTCGTCGCGGCCGACCACGAACAAGCGGCCGGCCTCGTCCAGATAGCCGACGTCGCCCGACGACATGAACCCGGCGTGAAAATCCTTGGTGGCCCCCGAGGTGTAGCCCTCGAACTGGGTGTCGTTGCGGACGTAGATCGTGCCGACCTCGCCGGTGGGCAGCTCGTTGAATTCGCTGTCCAGGATGCGGATTTCGGTCCCGCCGGCGGCCCGTCCCGCGGTGTCGGGCGCCGCGCGCAGGTCCGCCGGGGTGGCGGTGGCGATCATGCCGGCCTCGGTGGCGTTGTAGTTGTTGTAGATCACGTCACCGAACTCGTCCATGAACGCGGTGACGACGTCCGGACGCATCCGTGAGCCGGACGCCGCGGCGAAGCGCAATGACTTGCAGCTGTAGCGCTTTCGAACCTCGGGCGGCAGCTCCATGATGCGGTCGAACATCACCGGAACCACCGCCAGGCCGGTCGCGTGGTGCCGGTCGATCAGGTCCAGCGTCGCCTCCGGATCGAACTTGCGCCGGGTCACCACCGTGCACGCCATCGACGCCGCGAAGATCAACTGCGAAAAACCCCAGGCGTGGAACATCGGCGCCACGACCACGATCGTCTCCTCGGCCCGCCACGGCGTGCGGTCCAGAATGGCCTTGAGGGTGCCGATGCCGGCATTGCCACCGGTTTGGTTGGCCCCCTTGGGCGTTCCGGTCGTGCCGGAGGTCAGCAAGATCATCCTGCCCTTGCGGCCGGAGCGTTCCGGCCGCTGGCCTGCGTGATCGGTGATGAGCTTCTCGACGGTCAGGTCGTGGTCGCCGTCGGTCCAGGCCACGATGCGGGTGGCGTCCGGCTTGTCGGCCAGCGCCCGGTCCACCGTCTCGGTGAACTCCTCGTCGTAGATGACGGCGTCGACGCCCTCGCGGTTGACCACCTCGGCGAGCGCGGGACCGGCGAACGACGTGTTCAGCAGCACCACGTCGGAGCCGAGCCGGTTGACGGCCACCACCGACTCGACGAAGCCGCGGTGGTTGCGGCACATGATCCCGACGACCTTGGGTTGGCCCGTGGGCAGCTGCTGCAGCGCCGCGGCGAGGGCATTGATGCGCTCGTCGAGCTGGCGCCAGGTCAGCGTGCCGAGTTCGTCGATCAGGCCCGGCCGGTCCGGGCAGCGTTGCGCCGCGCTGGCGAAGCCGACGGTCATCCCCAGCCCCTCGCGGCGCATGGCCGAGGCGATCTTCAGGTAGCGGTCGGGCCGCATCGGCGCGATCATGCCGGCGCGGCGCAGCGTGGAGATGACGCCGAGGGCGTGGCTGATAGGACTCAACGGAGAAGCCACGGGTCAGCCCAGGATCGGGAAGCGTCGCTTGGCGGCCAGGTCCTTGAGGGCCTGCTGCATGACCGACCGCACGTGCTCGTCGACCTCGTCGACGTCCGGGTCCTCACCGAATTGCGCGGCGATGTCGATCGGCTCGAGCACCTGCGTGACGATTTTGGTGGGCAGGGGCAGGTTCGGCGGGATCACCGCGCTGAAGCCGAACGGGAAGCCGAACGACAGCGGCAGGATGGCGCTGCGCAGGAGGCGCTTGATGCCGAGCCGCTCGGCCAGCCAGGTGCCGCGCGACAGGTAGAGCTGGGTCTCCTGCCCTCCGATGGACACCGCGGGGACGATGGGGACGCCGGCGTCGATCGCCGTCCTGACGTATCCCTTGCGGCCGTTGAAGTCGATGACGTTCTCCGCGAGCGTGGGCCGGTATGCGTCGTAGTCTCCGCCCGGGAAGACGATCACGACCCCGCCTGACCGCAGGGCTTGGGCCGCGTTCTCCCGGTTGGCCCGGATGTATCCGGTGCGCCGGAAGAACTCCCCGGTGGGGCCGGTCATCAGGATGTCGTGGCTCAGCGTGTAGACCGGCCGGTCGTAGCCGAACTTCTCGTAGAAGTGGACCGTGAAGATCGGGACGTCCATCGGGAACATGCCGCCGGAATGGTTACCGACGACCAGCGCACCGCCGGGCGGGAAGGCGCCGAGCCCGTGCACCTCCGACCGGAAGTAGGTCTTCATGGCCGGGCGCATCACGCCCATCAGGCGCTGGGTCAACACGGGGTCGAATTTGCCGATGTCGCCGACATCGGGGTGATCGTCGTCGGTCACGTTCCTCCCTTGACGCTCCCGCGAGGCTGCCTCGGATCTGAACGAGCCGCGTCGAGTTCCTCGATGGTAGCGACCGGTGCGGGCCGGCCGTCATGGTGTTTATCTCTTTCCCTTTCCGGGGATATGGTGCCGGCGGGGTGCGGGCGTTATTGTTACGACGCCCTCAGTGAAATTTCGAGAAACGGAACCCGATGGACGTTGCCGGTTTGTCCGCAGAGCGCAGCGCCCGGGGCAGCCGCAGGGTCGGCTCCCGTGAGCATCGGGTACGTCGTGCGCACGCCGGGCTGGCCCGTCCCGAATCGAGGGGATCCGTGCCGTCGGCGCCGAGCGCCGACCGGGCTGCCGCAGACGCCCCCGACGCGGCCGACCAGCGCCAGGCCGACTACTTCGTGCGGTTGCTCTCCCAGAATCGCAGGCTCATCGAACAGCGGCTCGACGACTACCAGAAGGCGATCGCGACCGCGCAAGCCGGCGGCGACGTGGATGCCGTCTGCAACCTCCGGCGCATGGCGCGCATCGAGGAACAGGATCGGGACAATCTCGACGGCATGCTCGAGCGATTGCGAAGCCGCTTCGCCCGCCGGGCCCCAGCCGACCCGCCCGTTCAATCCCCTCGCCCGCGATCCGCTGTCCGCTAGCAATTCGCTTACCGCGCAGCGTTTTACGTCCCTCAAGCGAGCGTGGGCGGGCTGAGGCCGGCCGAATCGGCCACGCCCGCACCGCGGTGCCGATACATTTGACGGGCCAACTGGTTTCCTCCGACACCGAACGAGGCCGCCATGGGATTCATGACCCCTGACCTTCCCGACGTCGATCGCAAGACCTGGCCCACACTGCCCCGGGCCACCCGGCTGCAGGTGGTGACGCGGCACTGGGCGGAACACGGCTTCGGGACACCGTATGCCGTGTATCTGCTTTACCTGCTCAAGATCGCCCTGTACATCGCCGTCCCCGCCGCGGTCATCTCGCTGACCCCGGGCCTCGGCGGGCTCGGCCGCATCGCCGACTGGTGGACGCAGCCGATCGTCTACCAGAAGGTCATCGTCTTCACGCTGCTGTTCGAGGTGATGGGCCTGGGTTGTGGGTCCGGTCCGCTGACCGGACGGTTCATGCCGCCCATCGGCGGAATCTTGTACTGGTTGCGGCCCAACACGATTCGGCTGCCGGCGTGGCCCGGAAAGGTGCCGTTCACCGCCGGTGACAGCCGCACCGCCGTCGACGTTGCGCTGTACGCAATCGTTTTGGCCGGCGGAGTGTGGGCGCTGCTGTCGCCCGGCCACGGCGGGCCGGTCACCGCGGCCGGGGACGTCGGCCTGATCGACCCCGTCCGCGTCATCCCGACGATCGTCGCGCTGGCGGTACTGGGCCTGCGCGACAAGACCATCTTCCTGGCCGCGCGTGGCGAGCACTACTGGCTCAAGCTGTTCGTGTTCTTCTTTCCGTTCACCGATCAGATCGCGGCATACAAGCTCATCATGCTGCTGTTGTGGTGGGGCGCCGCAACATCCAAGCTCAACCACCACTTCCCGTACGTGGTGTCGGTGATGACGAGCAACAACGCGCTGCTGCGGCCCACATTGTTCAACCCGGTCAAGCACATGCTGTACCGCGACCACATCAACGATCTGCGTCCCACCTGGTTGCCGAAGATGATGGCCCACGTCGGCGGCACCACAGCCGAATTCGTGGTTCCGACGGTGCTGGTCTTCTTCGCCGGCGATCACCCGTGGCGGTGGTTCCTGATCGGATTCATGGTGATCTTTCACCTCAACATCATTTCCAACCTCCCGATGGGAGTTCCGTTGGAGTGGAACGTCTTCTTCATCTTCTCGCTCTTCTATCTGTTCGGGCACTACGCCTCGATCCGGGCCACCGATTTGCGTTCGCCGCTGCTGTGGGCCCTCGTCATCGCCGCGCTGGCATTCGTGATCGCGGGAAACATGTTCCCCAAAAAGATTTCGTTCCTGCCCGCGATGAGGTACTACGCCGGCAACTGGGCGTCCAGCGTGTGGTGCTTCCGCACCGGCGCGGAGGAAAAGATCGACGCCGAGATCGTCAAGAGCTCCGCCCTCGTCGTCAACCAGCTGGCCCGGCTTTACGACCCGGAGACCGCGGAGATCATGGCGGACAAGACCGCCGCCTTCCGGGCCATGCACCTGCACGGCCGCGCGCTCAACGCCCTGGTGCCTCGCGCGATCGACGACGAAGCCGATTACAAGATCCGCGAGGGCGAAATCGTCGCCGGGCCGCTCGTCGGCTGGAACTTCGGAGAGGGCCACCTGCACAACGAGCAGCTGCTCGAAGCCGTGCAGCGCCGTTGCCACTTCTCCGAGGGCGACGTCCGGGTGATCGTCCTCGAGGGTCAGCCCATCCACATCCAGAAGCAGTGGTACCGCATCTTCGACGCCAAGGCTGGACTGATCGAGGAAGGCTATGTCAACGTCGAGGACATGCTCACCCGCCAGCCGTGGCCCGAGCCCGGTGACGAGTTGCCCGTGCATGTGATCGGCCGCGGTGACCCGTCGCGGCGCAGCGCTCGATGACCAGAGCGGTGGTGGTCGGAGCCGGCCCCAACGGCCTGGCCGCGGCGATCCACCTCGCTCGGCACGGCATCGACGTCCAGGTGCTCGAGGCGCGCGACACCGTCGGCGGGGGAGCCCGCTCGGGCGAACTGACGAGACCCGGCGTGATCCACGACCACTGCTCGGCGTTTCACCCGCTGGGCGTCGGTTCGCCGCTGTGGAAGGAGATCGACCTGCAGCGCTACGGGCTGCGGTGGAAGTGGCCGGAGATCGACTGCGCGCACCCACTCGACGACGGCAGCGCCGGCGTGCTGCACCACTCGATCGACGAGACGGTGGCCCGCATGGGACCCGACGGCACCCGCTGGAGGCGGGCGATCGGCGACCTGGCGGCGGGATTCGACGAGCTGGCCGAGGATCTCATGGGCCCGGTGCTGGGGATCCCGCGTCACCCGCTTCGCCTGGCCGGCTTCGGGCCGCGGGCGCTGCTACCGGCCACCACCATGGCCCGCTGGTTTCGCACCGAGCAGGTGCGCGCGCTGTTCGGCGGCGCCGCCGCCCATGTCTACACCCGGCTGGACCGCCCGCTGACCGCGTCGCTCGGGCTGATGATCCTGGCCAGCGGCCACCGCTACGGCTGGCCCGTCGCCGAAGGCGGGTCCGGGTCGATCAGCCGAGCGCTCTCGGCCGCGCTGGAGGAGCACGGCGGCGCGGTGGCCACCGGCGTGACCGTCGCGAGCCGCAAGGACATCCCGGACGCCGACATCGTGATGCTCGACCTCAGCCCGGCGGCGGCCCTCGCGCTCTACGGCGATGCCATGCCGGGCCGGATCCGGCGGTCGTACCGGCGCTACCGCGAGGGCTCGTCGGCGTTCAAGGTCGACTTCGCCATCGAGGGCGACATCCCGTGGACGAACCCGGACTGCGCCCGCGCAGGCACCGTGCACCTCGGCGGCACGTTCGCCGAGACGGCGGACACCGAACGCCAACGCGCACAGGGCAAGATGGTGGACCGCCCCTTCGTGCTGCTCGGGCAGCAATACCGGGCCGACCCGTCGCGCTCGGCCGGCAACGTCAACCCCATCTGGGCGTACGCGCACGTGCCGTTCGGCTATGACGGCGACGCCACCGCCGGCGTGGTCGCCCAGATCGAGCGGTTCGCCCCCGGCTTTCGCGACCGCGTCCTGGCGACGGTCAGTAAGGGGCCCGCCGAACTGCAGGCCTACAACGCCAACTTCATCGGCGGCGACATCATCGGCGGCGCCAACGACGGGCTGCAGGTCATCTTCCGCCCGCGCATCGCCGTCGACCCCTACGCGATCGGGGTGCCCGGCGTCTACCTGTGTTCGCAGTCCGCTCCGCCGGGCGCCGGCGTCCACGGCCTCTGCGGCTATCACGCCGCCGAGTCGGCCCTGAGGTGGCTGCGCAAGACGCGCCGCGACTGACGTCACAGAGTCCGCGGGAACCGGGGGGCGACCGCGCGTGTTGCTCATCTAGGCTGACCACGAGCGCGTATTCAGCGGCTCTAGAGACATCAGAAGACAGGGAGAGATCAGTGACGGTCCGAGTAGGTATCAACGGCTTCGGTCGAATCGGACGCAACTTCTACCGGGCCCTGCTGGCTCAACAGGAGCAGGGCGGCGCCGACATCGAGGTGGTGGCGGTCAACGACCTCACCGACAACGCCAGCCTGGCGCATCTGCTCAAGTTCGACTCCATCCTGGGCCGGCTGCCCTACGACGTCAGCCTCGAAGGTGAGGACACGATCGTCGTTGGCAGCGCCAAGATCAAGGCGTTGGAGGTCAAGGAAGGCCCGGCGGCGCTGCCCTGGGGCGACCTGGGCGTCGACGTAGTGGTGGAGTCCACCGGCATCTTCACCAACGCGGCCAAGGCCAAGGGCCACCTGGACGCCGGCGCCAAGAAGGTGATCATCTCGGCGCCCGCCACCGACGAGGACATCACGATCGTCCTGGGCGTCAACGACGACAAGTACGACGGCAGCCAGAACATCATCTCCAACGCCTCGTGCACCACGAACTGTCTGGCGCCGGTCACCAAGGTGCTGCAGGACGAGTTCGGCATCGTCAAGGGCCTGATGACCACCATCCACGCCTACACGCAGGACCAGAACCTGCAGGACGGTCCGCACAAAGACCTGCGCCGGGCGCGCGCCGCGGCGCTGAACATCGTGCCGACCTCGACCGGTGCGGCCAAGGCCATCGGCCTGGTGATGCCCGAGCTGAAGGGCAAGTTGGACGGCTACGCGCTGCGGGTACCGATCCCCACCGGCTCGGTGACCGACCTGACCGTCGAGCTGGCCAAGCCGGCTGGAGCCGACGAGATCAACGCGGTCTTCAAGGCCGCCGCCGAGGGCCGGCTGAAGGGCATCCTGAAGTACTACGACGCCCCGATCGTCTCCAGTGACATCGTCACCGACCCGCACAGCTCGATCTTCGACTCCGGACTGACCAAGGTGATCGACAACCAGGCCAAGGTGGTGTCCTGGTACGACAACGAGTGGGGCTACTCCAACCGCCTCATCGACCTCGTCGCGCTGGTCGGCAAGTCGCTGTAGTCGTCGTGGCCGTTCCTACACTCGAAGACCTCCTGGCCGAAGGGGTTTCGGGTCGAGGCGTGCTGGTGCGCTCCGACCTGAACGTCCCGCTCGACGAAGAGGGCGCGATCACCGACCCCGGCCGGATCACCGCATCGGTGCCGACGTTGCAGGCGCTCGTCGACGCCGGGGCCAAGGTGGTGATCGCCGCGCACCTCGGTCGGCCGAAGAACGGGCCGGACCCGAAGTTGTCGCTGGCGCCGGTCGCCGCGGCGCTCGGCGAGCAGCTCGGCCGGCACGTGCAGCTCGCCGGCGATGTCGTCGGCGGTGACGCGCTGGCCCGGGCCGAGGGGCTCACGGACGGTGACGTCCTGCTGCTGGAGAACATCCGCTTCGATCCGCGCGAAACCAGCAAGGACGACGGGGAGCGACTCGCGCTCGCCCGCGAACTCGCCGAATTGGTCTCGCCCGGAGGCGCTTTCGTCTCCGACGGTTTCGGCGTGGTGCACCGCAAGCAGGCCTCGGTGTACGACGTGGCCACGCTGCTGCCGCATTACGCGGGCAAGCTGGTGGCCGAGGAGATCGCGGTCCTGGAGCAGCTGACCAGCTCCACCGAGCGGCCCTACGCCGTCGTGCTCGGCGGGTCGAAGGTGTCCGACAAGCTCGGCGTCATCGAATCGCTGGCGACCAAGGCCGACAGCATCGTGATCGGCGGCGGTATGTGCTTCACATTCCTTGCCGCACAAGGCTTTTCGGTGGGTAAGTCGCTGCTCGAAGAAGAGATGGTGGACACCTGTCGCCGGCTGCTGGACACCTACGTCGACGTGCTGCGGCTGCCGAGGGACGTCGTGGTGGCCGAGCAATTCGCCGCCGACTCGCCGCCGCAGACGGTGGCCGCCGACGCCATCGGAGACGACGTGATCGGGCTGGACATCGGGCCCGAATCGGTGAAGCGGTTCGCGGCCCTGCTGTCCAACGCCCGCACCGTCTTCTGGAACGGCCCCATGGGCGTGTTCGAGTTCCCGGCGTTCGCCACGGGCACCAGGGGCGTCGCCGAGGCCATCGCCGCGGCCACCGGCAAGGGTGCGTTCAGTGTGGTGGGCGGCGGTGACTCCGCCGCCGCGGTGCGTGCCCTGGGCATCCCCGAGGCCGACTTCTCGCACATCTCCACCGGCGGAGGCGCGTCGCTGGAATACCTTGAGGGCAAGACGCTGCCGGGCATCGAGGTGCTCGGGGAGCCGCAACCAAGTGGAGGAGACGCGTGAGCCGCAAGCCGCTGATCGCCGGCAACTGGAAGATGAATCTCAATCACTTCGAGGCGATCGCGCTGGTGCAGAAGATCGCGTTCGCGCTGCCCGACAAGTACTACGACAAGGTCGACGTCACCGTCTTGCCGCCGTTCACCGACCTGCGCAGCGTGCAGACCTTGGTCGACGGCGACAAGTTGCGGCTGACCTACGGCGGCCAGGACCTGTCCCCGCACGACTCGGGCGCCTACACCGGTGACATCAGCGGGGCCTTCCTGGCCAAGCTCGGTTGCAGCTTCGTCGTGGTCGGCCACTCCGAGCGGCGCACCTATCACAACGAGGACGACGCGCTGGTGGCCGCGAAGGCCGCCGCGGCGCTCAAGCACGAGCTGACCCCGATCGTGTGCATCGGCGAGCACCTCGAGACTCGGGAAGCGGGCGAGCACGTCAGTTACTGCGAAAACCAGCTGCGCGGCTCGCTGGCCGGGCTATCGGCCGAGCAGATCGCCAACGTGGTGATCGCCTACGAGCCGGTCTGGGCGATCGGCACCGGCCGGGTGGCCAGCTCCGCCGACGCCCAGGAGGTGTGTGCGGCGATCCGCAAAGGGTTGGCGTCCCTCGCCTCGCCAAAGATCGCCGAAAGCGTCCGGGTGCTCTACGGCGGTTCGATGAACGCCAAGAACGTCGGCGATCTCGTCGCTCAGGAGGACGTCGACGGCGGCCTGGTCGGGGGCGCATCGCTGGACGGCGAGCAGTTCGCCACGCTGGCGGCCATCGCCGCCGGCGGGCCGCTGCCGTAGCCCCGGCCGGCGCGAACCGGCACCGGGGGACTCGAAACCCCGGCACGGGGATAAGTCAGTCGAAGAGCATTGCCCTCTAGACCGCGAGCGAGTACTCGTGCGAGAGTAGTTGCGTGTCGTCGATACGGATCTTCATCCTGGCGGGGCTCGAGGAGCGTGGCCCGATGCATGGACACCAGCTCCGGCTGCTCGCCGAGGAAGAGCACGTGGCCCTGTGGACGGACATCACCGTCGGCGCCCTGTACGGGGCGATCAAACGACTGGCCGCCGAGGACCTCATCGAGGAGGTGCGCGTCGAGCGGTCCGGTGCGTATCCGCAACGGCAGATCTGGGCCATCACCGATGCCGGTCGCGAGGCGCTGGGCGGTCTGCGGCTGCGCGCGCTCCGCGAGATCGTCATCAAACCCGACCCATTCGACCTGGCGATCACCCGGTTGCAGCCCGACCATCTCGGTGACCTGCCGGTGACCATCGCGGCCCGGATCACATCGCTGAGTGCCATGCTCGCCGAGTGGGAAGCCCATGCCGCCGCCATCGACCGCTACCTCACCCTCGCCGAGAAGCTGGTCATGAAGCACAGGGCCGACCGGCTGCGCGCCGAAATCGGTTGGCATGAGGAGCTTTCCGCGGCGCTCCCCGCCATCGTCGCCGGCCGGCGCGCGGGAGGTGACGAAGCGTGACGGCGTCGATACCGAAAACCATTGGCACCGAACGCCGTAACTGGTTTGCCCTGGCGGTGCTGCTGGTCGGGGCTTTCATGGCATTGCTGGACAGCACGATCGTCAACGTTGCCCTGCCTGCCATCCGCACCAGCCTTTCGGCCTCGAACGCCACACTGTCGTGGATCGTCTCGGGCTATGCCCTGGCATTCGGTTTGGCCCTCATACCCGCCGGCCGCGTGGGGGACCGGTTCGGGCACAAATGGGTCTTCATCGCGGGCCTGTCCTTGTTCACCATGGCGAGCCTGGCGTGCGGGCTCGCGCAGGGCGAGAGCGGGCTCGTCTGCGCCCGCGCGGTGCAGGGGCTCGGCGGTGGCATCTTCTTCACCCCGATCACCGCGTTGATCCAGCTGATGTTCGCCCGGCGCAAGCGGGCGCGGGCCCTGGCGATCATGGGATCGACCATCGGCTTCTCCGTTGCGCTCGGGCCGCTGATCGGCGGGCTGATCATTCAGGCGTTCGGCGCGGACCCCGGGTGGCGGTTGGTGTTCGACGTCAACGTGCCGTTGGGCGTGCTCGCCGTCGTCGCCGCGGCCATCCTGCTTCCGGCGGGAACCGAACGTGCGGCGGCGTCGGCCGACTGGGCCGGCCTGATCCTGCTGTCCGCGGCGCTGGTCGCGTTGCTGGTCCCGTTGATCCAGGGTCAGCAAGACGGCTGGCCACTGTGGACGTACGCCTCGATGGCCGGCGCCGTCGCGCTGCTGGTGGTCTTCGCCCAGTGGGAGCGCCACGTCGAGACGAACGGGGGCAACCCGCTGGTGCCGCCGCGGCTGTTCTCGCATGCGTCCTTCACCGGCGGCGTGCTGCTCGCCCTGGTGTACTTCGCGGCGTTCACGAGCATCTTCTTCACCATCGCGCTGTTGTGGCAGGCGGGGCTGGGACACACCGCGCTGCAATCCGGCCTGGTGGTGACACCGTTTGCGATCGGGCTGGTCGGCGGCGCCTCCCAGAGCGACACCCTGGCGGCGCGCTTCGGCCGGACCGTGCTGGTGGTCGGGCTGGGGATGGTGGCCGTCGGTATCACCGCGATCTGGCTGGTGCTCGCCCTGACGCCGGGCACCGCGTACGGCGGCTGGCAACTCGCCGCCCCGCTCTTGATCGCCGGCCTGGGCAGTGGATTGTTCATCGCCCCGAACGTCGACTTCATCGTCGCCACCGTCGATGCGGCAGACGCCGGGGCGGCCAGTGGTGTGATCGGCACCGCGCAGCGGGTCGGCAGCGCGATCGGGATCGCGATCATCGGCACCGTCCTGTTCGGCACGCTGCACGTCGGCCGGGGCGGACCCGAGGCCCTGGCGGCGGCGTTCGGGCACAGCGCGACTCTGGCCATGGCCGCCAGCGCGGCCCTCAGCGTCACGGCCTTCGCGCTGGTGTTCGCGCTGCCGCGGCGCGCCTGGGACGGGTAGCCGGGCGTCGGTTACGGCCGACGGCGCGCCAACCGGTAGGCTTTTGCGTCATGGAGTTGGCCCTGCAGATCACCCTGGTGGTCACCAGCGTGCTGGTGGTGTTGCTGGTGCTGCTGCACCGCGCCAAGGGTGGCGGCCTGTCGACACTGTTCGGCGGCGGCGTGCAGTCCAGCCTTTCCGGCTCGACGGTGGTGGAGAAGAACCTGGACCGGTTGACGCTGTTCATCACCGGCATCTGGCTGGTGTCCATCATCGGGGTCGCCCTGCTGATCAAATACCGGTGACCCGTCGGCGGGCGGACCACGTGATCCGCACCGATACTGGGACACATGGTTGACGTTTCCGACATCGCGCTCGAACCGATCGGCGCCGTGCAAAGGACGCTGGTCGGTCGCGAGGCGACCGAGCCGATGCGCGCCGACATCAGGCTGCTGGGCGCCATCCTCGGCGACACCGTGCGCGAGCAGAACGGGGACGAGGTTTTCGACCTCGTGGAACGCGCCCGGGTCGAGTCGTTTCGGGTGCGCCGCTCCGAGATCGACCGGGCCGAGCTGGCCCGGATGTTCGACGGCATCGACATTCACCAGGCGATCCCGGTCATCCGCGCGTTCAGTCACTTCGCGCTGCTGGCCAACGTGGCCGAGGACATCCACCGGGAGCGACGCCGCGCGATCCACGTCGCCGCCGGCGAGCCGCCGCAGGACAGCAGCCTAGCCGCCACCTACGCGAAACTCGATGGCGCCGAACTCGATTCGGCCACGGTCGCCGACGCGCTGCGCGGCGCCCTGATATCCCCGGTGATCACCGCCCACCCCACCGAAACCCGGCGGCGCACCGTCTTCGTCACCCAGCACCGGATCACCCAGTTGATGCGGTTGCACGCGGAGGGGCACACCGAAACCGACGACGGCAGCAATATCGAGCGCGAGTTGCGCCGTCAGGTGCTGACCCTGTGGCAGACCGCACTGATCCGGCTGTCCCGGCTGCAGATCACCGACGAGATCGAGGTCGGGTTGCGGTATTACGCCGCCGCGTTCTTCCAGGTCATTCCCCAGGTCAACGCGGAGGTCCGGGACGCTTTGCGGAAGCGCTGGCCCGACACCGATCTGCTCGCGGCTCCGATCCTGCGGCCCGGCTCCTGGATCGGCGGCGACCGCGACGGCAACCCGAACGTGACGGGCGACGTGGTCCGCCAGGCCACGGGCAGCGCCGCGTTCACCGCGCTGTCGCATTACCTCGAAGAGCTCATCGCCCTCGAGCAGGACCTGTCGATGTCGGCGCGACTCGTCCCCGTCACGCCCGGGCTGGCCGAACTGGCCGAGAGCTGCGCCGAGCAGGCCCGCGCCGACGAGCCGTACCGGCGGGCGGTGCGGGTGATCCGGGCCCGGCTCACCGCGACGGGCGCCCAGATCCTGGACCGTCAACCTCAGCACGAACTGGATCTCGGCCTGGCGCCGTATTCCGCGCCGGCCGAACTTCAAGCGGACCTCGACACCATCGACGAGTCGCTGCGCACGCACGGCAGCGCGTTGCTCGCCGAGGACCGCCTGGCGCTGCTGCGAGAAGGCGTGAGCGTCTTCGGGTTTCACTTGAGCGGCCTCGATCTGCGGCAGAACTCCGACGTCCACGAAGAGGTGGTGGCCGAGCTGCTGGGGTGGGCCGGGGTGCACCCGGACTACGTTTCGCTGCCCGAGGACGAGCGGGTCGCGCTGCTGGCGGGCGAACTGGGCACGCGCCGTCCACTGGTCGGTGACCGCACGCAACTGTCCGACCTGGCCCGCAAGGAGCTCGAGGTCATCGGCGCCGCGACGCACGCCGTCGGGCGCTACGGGCCGGCCGCCGTCCCGAACTACGTGATCTCGATGTGCCGCTCGGTGTCCGACGTCTTGGAAGTGGCGATCCTGCTGAAAGAGGCTGGGCTGCTGGACGCTTCCGGGCCGGAACCGTACTGTCCGGTGTCCATCTCGCCGCTCTTCGAGACGATCGAGGATCTGCACAACGGCGCGGACATCCTGCACGCGATGCTGGACCTGCCGCTGTACCGCGCGGTCGTCGACGCCCAGGGCGGTTGTCAAGAGGTGATGCTCGGCTATTCCGACTCGAACAAGGACGGCGGTTACCTGGCCTCCAGCTGGGCGGTCTACCGCGCCGAGCTGGCCTTGGTCGAGGTGGCCCGCAAGGCGGGAATCCGATTGCGGCTCTTCCACGGTCGCGGCGGCACCGTCGGCCGCGGCGGCGGCCCGAGCTATCAGGCCATCCTGGCGCAGCCCCCCGGCGCGGTGAACGGCTCGCTGCGGCTCACCGAGCAGGGGGAGGTGATCGCCGCCAAGTACGCCGAACCGCAAGCGGCGCGGCGCAACCTGGAGAGCCTGGTGGCCGCCACGCTGGAGTCGACGCTGCTCGACGTCGAGGGTCTGGGTGATGCCGCGGAGCCGGCCTACGCGGTGCTCGACGAAGTGGCCACCCTCGCGCAACGCGCCTACGCCGAATTGGTGCACGACACACCGGGTTTCGTCGAGTACTTCATGGCCTCCACGCCGGTCAGCGAGATCGGTTCGCTGAACATCGGCAGCCGGCCGACGTCACGCAAACCCACCTCGTCGATCTCGGATCTGCGCGCCATCCCCTGGGTGCTCGCGTGGGCCCAGTCGCGGGTCATGCTCCCCGGTTGGTACGGCACCGGGTCGGCGTTCGAGCAGTGGATCGCGGCGGGCCCGGAAAGCGAAGACGAACGGGTGGCGATCCTGCACGAGCTCTACGAGCGCTGGCCCTTCTTCCGCGGCGTGCTGTCCAACATGGCCCAGGTGCTGGCCAAGAGCGACCTCGGCCTGGCGGCGCGGTACGCGGAGCTGGTCGACGACGAGGAGCTGCGGCACCGGGTGTTCGACAAGATCGTGGACGAGCACCGGCGAACCATCGCGATGCACAAGCTGATCACCGGTCAGGACGACCTGCTCGCCGACAATCCCGCGCTGGCGCGTTCGGTGTTCAACCGGTTCCCCTATCTGGAGCCGCTGAACCACCTGCAGGTCGAGTTGCTGCGCCGCTACCGCTCCGGCGACGACGACGAACTGGTGCAGCGCGGCATCCTGCTGACGATGAACGGATTGGCCAGCGCGTTACGGAACAGCGGGTGACGGGCATTCGTAAGCCATGTCGGACATCGCGTCGCCCGTCAGCGCGGCTGAAGTGGCCCAGAACGGCGTCTTCGAACGTCTCGCCCGGGTCGGGTACGTGGTCAACGGGATACTGCACCTGATCGTCGGCTACCTCGCGATCCGGGTCGCGTGCGGAGAAGGCGGCACCGCCGACCAAACCGGTGCCCTGGCGACGCTGGCGGCCAAGCCGGGCGGCCCGTTCGCGCTCTGGATCGCCACCGCCGCCCTGCTGGCGATGGGCCTGTGGCGGCTCGTCGAAACCGCCCTCGGACGATCGTGCGACCGTGAGTCGGAGGGGCCGTCGTCGGATGCGTCGACACGGCTCAAGGCGTTGGGTCTGGCGGCGGTCTACCTGGCCTTCGCCTATTCCGCGTTCGGGTTCGCCCGCGGCGCGGGCAGGCAGGCGGACCAACAGAATTCGGGCATCAGCGCGCGGCTGATGGCGACGACCGGCGGCACCGTCGCGCTGATCGGCTGCGGCGCGATCATCGTCGCGGTCGGCGGCTACCACATCTACAAGGGCGCCAGCCGCAACTTCGTCGACGACCTGCGGGGCGAGTCCGGCGACTTGGTGCGCCGCCTCGGCGTGGCGGGGTATATCGGCAAGGGAATCGTGATCACCCTGACAGGCGCGCTGGTGATCGTCGCCGCGTGCCGCTCGGAGCCGAAGAAGGCCACCGGACTCGACGGCGCGCTGAAGACGCTCGGGGCTCAGCACTTCGGGGCGGCACTGTTGATCGCCGCCGGGGTGGGGCTCATCATCTACGGGCTGTACAGCTTCGTGATGGCCCGGTCGACCAAGATGTGACGCGTCCGCCGCTATTCCACCGCGCGGTTGCGCAGCCGGTCCACCACGCCGCGCACCGCGTGCTCGGTCATGGACAGCGGCGTCATCATCACCTCGCCGACTTTGACCATGTCGTCGATCCGCCCGACGATCGCTTCGACAGGCTCGACCAGGACGATCAGGCGCCGCGCCAGATCGTCCAGCCGCGATAGGGTGCCGTCCAGGTGGTCCAGGCCGCTCTCCATGCGCTCGACCGTGGCGTTCAGGGCGGACAGGGACGTGTTCAGCTCTTTCATCGTCGTGCTCAGGCCGTCGAGTACGTCTTCGACCTGCTCCACCGTCTTGTCGGCGTTCAACGCAGCCTGGGTGAGGGTCTTGATCCGGCTTCGCTCTTGCCCACCGCGCACGGTTCTGTCTGCCATGCCCGTCATTATGACCCGGATCCCACCGGGTGCGGGACTAGCTTGACTGACCCGGGCGTGCGGGGAGTTTGGAGGCGGCCTCCTCGTCGAGCAGCCACAGCGTGGTTTCCCGGCCGATCGCGCCCGCGGCCGGCACCGAGACCGGCGCGGCACCACCGATGGCCGCCGCCACGGCATCCGCCTTCGAAGCCCCGGACACCATCAGCCAGACCTCACGCGAACGTTGAACCGCGGGCAATGTCAGGGTGATTCGCTGGGGAGGCGGCTTGGGGGAGTCCTCGACCGGTACCACCATGCGGCTGGTTTCCAGCACGGCGGGGGTGTCCGGGAACAGCGAGTTGATGTGACCCTCGGGGCCCATGCCCAGCAGGTGCACGTCGAAGTTCGGCACCGGTTGGCCGGGTTCGGCGTTGGCCGCCAACAGCTGTTCGTAGGCCAGCGCCGCGGCGGCGAGATCGGTGCCGAATTCGCCGTCGCTGGCCGGCATCGCGTGCACGTGGCTGGACGGGATGTCGATCCGGTCCAGCAGCGCCGCCCGCGCCTGCTTGTCGTTGCGCTCGTCGTCGTCCTCGGGGACGTAGCGTTCGTCGCCCCAGAACAGGTGCACCTTGGGCCAGGCGATCTCGAGGCCCGCCAGCGACTCGAGCAACCCGATGCCGTTGCCGCCGCCGGTCAGCACCACCAGTGCCCGGTCCCGGGCCGCCACGGCGTTGCGGATGCTCTCCGCCAATCGGTTGGCCGCGGCCTCGACCAGCGCCTTGCTCTGCGGGAAAACTTCGACGATGGTGCTCACACGTACTGCACTTTCTCAATGCCTTCTAACGCTGTCTGGTAAATCTCATCGGGATCGAGCCGCCGCAGGTCTTCGGCGAGGCACTCGCCGGTTTCCCTGCGCGCCAAGGGAAGTAGGGCATCCGGCTTGGCGGTGCGGCTCAGTGTTGCCGTCCTGCCCTCCTGAGGCCGGCTCAAGACGATGGTCTCGCTCTTGCGCGTGAGTTCCACCTTGAGCTCGCCAACCGCCCGGCGCACCGGGCCGTCGATGCGGCTGGCCAGCCAGCCGGCGAGGATGTCAAGCGCCGGTTCGGTTTTCAAACCGGACACCAGGGCCGACTCGATCGGCTCGTGGGGCGGCAGGTCGACCGCGGAGGTGAGCAGCGCCCGCCAGTAGGTGATGCGGGCCCAGGCCAGGTCGGTGTCGCCGGCGGTATAGCCGGGCAGCCGGCCCTTGATCGCCGCCAGCGGATCGGTTCCGTTGGTCGCGTCGGTGATGCGCCGAATCGCCAACTTGCCCAACGGATCCTGGGCGGGGATGGCCGGCGCCACGTCCGGCCACCACGCCACCACCGGGATGTCGGGAAGCAGAAACGGGGTCACCACACTGGCGGCGTGGCCGGCCAGCGCCCCGGACAGGTTGAGGATCACGACCTCGGTGGCGCCGGTGTCGCCGCCCGCCCGCAACTGCGCGTCCAGGCGCGGCTCATCGGCGTACGGATCGCCCCGCATCGTCACGATCACCCGGCTGGGATGCTCGTGGCTGGCATTGTTGGCCGCCTCGAGCGACTCTTCGAGGATGGCATCGCTGTCCGGCGCGATGATCAGCGTCAGCACCCGGCCCATGGTCACGGCGCCGACCTTTTCCCGCAGTTCGTCGAGCTTCTTGTTGACCACGGTGGTGGTGGTGTCCGGCATGTCGATGATCAAGGGCGCCCCTCCTCAGCGTTCTGCATCGTCGTCGGCGCGGATCATTTAGGGCCGCCGCCATTCGCGCCCGGTCCGTCGCAGCATCTCGAACGCCGACTCCGGGCCCCAGGTGCCGGCCTCGTACGGCTCGGGTTTGCCGTCGGAAGCCCAGTTATCCAGCACGGGATCCAATATCTCCCAAGCCAATTCGACCTCTTCGTTGACCGGGAACAGGGAGGGCTCGCCCAGCAGTACGTCGAGGATCAGCTGTTCGTAGGCCTCCGGTGACTCCTCGGCGAACGCTGAGCCGTAGGAGAAGTCCATGTTGACGTCGCGGACCTCCATCGCGGTTCCCGGCACCTTGGAACCGAACCGCAGCGTGATGCCCTCGTCTGGCTGCACCCGGATGACCATCGCGTTGGCGCCCAGCTCGTCGGTCATGGTGGCATCGAACGGCAGGTGCGGGGCACGCTTGAAGACCAGGGCGATCTCGGTGACCCTGCGGCCCAGCCGTTTTCCGGTCCGCAGATAGAACGGGACGCCGGCCCAGCGGCGGGTGTCCACCTCCAGCGTGATGGCCGCGAACGTCTCGGTGGTGGAGTCCTTGGCGAACCCCTCCTCGTCGAGCAGCCCGACGACCTTCTCGCCGCCCTGCCAGCCACCGGTGTACTGGCCGCGGCTGGTGGTCTCGTCCAGCGGCTGGGCCAGTTGGGTCGCCGAGAGCACCTTGATTTTCTCGGTCTGCAACGCCGACGGGTTGAAGCTGACCGGCTCTTCCATGGCGGTGAGCGCCAGCAGCTGCATCAGGTGGTTCTGGATGACGTCGCGGGCGGCCCCGATGCCGTCGTAATATCCCGCGCGCCCGCCCAATCCGATGTCCTCGGCCATCGTGATCTGCACATGGTCCACATAGTGCGCGTTCCAGATCGGGTCGAACAACTGGTTGGCGAAGCGCAACGCCAGGATGTTACGCACGGTCTCCTTGCCGAGGTAGTGGTCGATGCGGAACACCGCCTCCTCCGGGAAGACGGCGTTGACCGCGTGGTTGAGGGCCTGCGCGCTCTCCAGGTCGTGTCCGAAGGGTTTCTCGATGACCACCCGGCTCCAGCGGTCGCCCTGCGGGCGCGCCAACCCGGACTTGTGCAGCTGATCGCACACCACCGGGAAGGACTTCGGCGGGATCGCCAGGTAGAACGCGTGGTTGCCGCCGGTGCCCCGCTCGGCGTCCAGCTTGTCCAGGGTTTCGGCCAGCCGGCCGAACGACGCATCATCGTCGAAAGATCCTGGGACGAAGCGGAATCCCTCGGCCAGCCGTTCCCAGTTCTCCTCTCGAAAGGGGGTGCGGCAGTGGTCCTTGACGGCCTGGTAGACGACCTTGCGGAAGTCCTGGGTTTCCCAGTCCCGGCGCGCGAATCCCACCAGCGAGAAGCTCGGCGGCAGCAGCCCGCGGTTGGCCAGGTCGTAGATGGCCGGCATCACCTTCTTGCGGGCGAGATCCCCGGTGACGCCGAAGATCACCATGCCACAGGGGCCGGCGATCCTCGGCAGCCGTTTGTCGCGCTTGTCCCGTAACGGGTTATGCCATTGTTCAGCGGTGCGAGCCGGACTCATTTCGAGGCGGAACCCAGCTGCTTCTGTGTCTCCTCCAGCAGCTCGGTCCACGACTCCACGAACTTCTCCACGCCCTCGTTCTCCAGCACGACGAACACGTCGGTCAGGTCGACCCCGACTCCGGCCAGCTTGTCGAACAGTTCCTGGGCCGAGGAAGCGGTGCCGGTGACGGTGTCACCCTTGATCTCGCCGTGGTCGGCCACGGCGTCAATCGTCTTCTCCGGCATGGTGTTCACCGTGTTCGGCGCGACCAGCTCGGTGACGTACAGGGTGTCGGAGTAGTCGGGGTTCTTGACCCCGGTCGACGCCCACAGCGGACGCTGCACGCGGGCCCCACTGCCCTTGAGCGCCTCGTAGCGGTCGCCGCCCTCGAAGATTTCCTGGTAGGCCGCGTAGGCCAGCCGGGCGTTGGCCACCCCGGCCTGCCCGCGCAGAGCGAGCGCCTCCTCCGAGCCGATCTTCTCCAAGCGCTTGTCCACCTCGGTGTCCACGCGCGACACGAAAAACGATGCGACGGAATGGATCTTGGACAGGTCGTGTCCCGCCTCGCGCGCCTTCTCCAGGCCGGCCAGGTAGGCGTCCATCACCTGGCGGTGCCGCTCGACGGAGAAGATGAGGGTGACGTTGACCGAGATCCCTTCGGCGAGAACGGCGGTGATCGCCGGAATTCCGGCCTTGGTCGCCGGGATCTTGATGAACAGGTTGGGGCGGTCGACGATCTTCCACAGCTCGACGGCCTGTGCGGTGGTCTTGTCGGTCTCTGCGGCCAGGCGCGGATCGACCTCGATGGAGACCCGGCCGTCGACGCCGTCGGAGGCTTCCCACTGCGGCCGCAGCACATCGCAGGCGTTGCGGACATCGTCGGTCGTGACCGTGCGGATCGTGGCGTCCACGTCGGCGCCGCGCTCCGCCAATTCGGAGATCTGGTCGTTGTAGGTGTCGCTGTCGGCGAGCGCCTTCTGGAAGATCGACGGGTTGGTCGTCACGCCCACAACGCTTTTGGTGTCGATGAGCTCCTTCAGGTTGCCCGACTGCAACCTCTCGCGCGACAGGTCGTCCAGCCACACGGATACGCCCGCGGCGGACAGCGCCGCGAGGTTAGGGTTCTGAGTCATGTGAATCACCCTTTCTCAGTTGTCCACTACCTGTTCCGCGGCGGCCGCGACGGCTTCTGCGGTGAAACCGAATTCACGGAACAAAGTCTTGTAGTCGGCGGATTCGCCATAGTGTTCGATCGAGACGATGCGGCCGGTGTCGCCGACGAGCTTGTGCCAGGACTGCGCGACGCCCGCTTCGACGGCCACCCGGGCCGACACCGACGGGGGGAGCACGCTGTCGCGGTAGTCCTCGGGCTGCGACTCGAACCATTCCACGCACGGCATCGACACCACCCGCGCGACAATGTCCTTGTCGGCCAACAACTTCTGGGCGTCCACTGCGAGCTGGACCTCAGAGCCGGTGGCGATCAGCACGACGTCGGGATCCTCGGCCCCCTCGTCGCCCAGGATGTAGCCACCCCGGGCCACGCCCTCGATGTTGGTGCCCTCGAGGATCGGCACGCCCTGGCGGGTCAGGATCAGCCCGACGGGACCGCTGCCGTTGCCGCGGGCCAGGATGGTGCGCCAGGCGTACGCGGTCTCGTTGGCGTCGGCGGGCCGCACCACCGACAGCTTGGGGATGGCGCGCAGCGCCGCGAGGTGTTCGATTGGCTGGTGGGTCGGGCCGTCCTCGCCGAGGCCGATCGAATCGTGCGTCCACACGTAGATGGTGTCGATGTCCATCAGCGCGGCCAGTCGCACCGCCGGACGCATGTAGTCGGAGAACTGCAGGAACGTGCCGCCGTAGGCGCGGGTCGGTCCGTGCAGCACGATGCCGGACAGGATGGCGGCCATCGCGTGCTCGCGCACGCCGAAGTGCAGCGTTCGGCCGTACCAGTGCGCGGTGTAGTCCTTCGTCGAAATCGACGGCGGGCCAAACGAATCCACGCCCTTCATGGTGGTGTTGTTGCTGCCCGCGAGGTCGGCCGAGCCGCCCCACAACTCCGGCAGTTTCGGGCCCAGCGCGGACAGCACCTCACCGGACGCGGCCCGGGTGGCCAACGCCTTGTCGCCCGGTTCCCAGCGCGGAATGTCGGCGTCCCAGCCCTCGGGCAATTCCTCGGCGGTCAACCGGTCCAGCAGCGCCTTGCGGTCGGGTTCGCGCTGCGCCCAGGCGTCGAAGTCCGCCTGCCACTTCTCGTGCGCTTCCTTGCCCCGGTCCACCAGCTTCCGGGTGTGGGCGATGACTTCGTCGCGCACCTCGAAGTTCTTGCCCGGGTCGAAGCCCAGGATCTCCTTGACGGCAGCGACCTCCTCGTCGCCCAGCGCCGCTCCGTGCGCCTTGCCCGTGTTCATCAACTTCGGCGCCGGGAAGCCGATGATGGTGCGCAGCTCGATGAACGACGGCCGGTCGGTGACGGCCTTGGCGTTGGCGATGGCCTCCTCGATGCCGACCACGTTCTCGCCGCCCTCGACCCTCTGCACGTGCCAGCCATAGGCCTCGTAGCGCGCGGCGGTGTCCTCGCACAGCGCGATGTTGGTGTCGTCCTCGATCGAGATCTGGTTGTGGTCGTAGAAGACGATCAGGTTGCCCAGCTGCTGGACGGCGGCCAGCGACGAGGCTTCCGAGGTGACACCCTCCTCGATGTCGCCGTCGGAGGCAATCACGTAGATGAAGTGGTCGAACGGGCTGGTGCCCGGGGCGGCGTCCGGGTCGAACAGCCCGCGTTCGTAGCGCGAGGCCATCGCCATGCCCACCGCCGAGGCCAGACCCTGGCCGAGCGGACCCGTGGTGATCTCAACGCCCTTGGTGTGCCGGAACTCCGGGTGTCCGGGCGTCTTGGATCCCCACGTGCGCAGCGACTCGATGTCGGACAGCTCCAGGCCGAACCCACCGAGGTAGAGCTGGATGTACAGCGTCAGGCTGCTGTGTCCGCAGGACAGCACGAAGCGGTCGCGCCCTAGCCAGTAGGTGTCGCTCGGATCGTGGCGCATCGTTCGCTGGAAGAGCGTGTACGCCAGCGGAGCCAGGCTCATCGCCGTTCCGGGATGTCCGTTGCCGACCTTTTGCACCGCGTCTGCGGCCAGCACCCGAATCGTGTCGACGGCGGCCGAGTCGATCTCGGACCAGTCGTCGGGGAGGTGCGGTTGGGTCAGCGTAGAGATCTCTTCGAGTGTGGTCACAGACTCAGTCCTTGGGGTCATCGAGCTGATCAATCCCACCCTAGTGCGGGAGGGCCGGCTCTTGCAGTGCTGGATTTCGGGTACCCGCCGCCGGCTGATGTGAAAATTACGCGGTGGGCGTCGACCCGTAACATTCAGTTCGGAAATCTGGGAGGAGTCTCCCGTGATTGGACCCTGCGGGCAGACCGTCACCGGCCCGCGGTCTACCATCGTGCGTAGTAGATGCTGCGCGCAGCTGCGACCCCAAGGAGTTATTGCGTGAGCGTTCGCGGGCGCGTCGCCCCGAGCCAGATGCCGAGCCGAGTGCAGGGCACGGTACTGGCGTACTTGGCGCTGACCAAGCCGAGGGTCATCGAGCTGCTGCTCGTCACCACCATTCCGGCCATGTTGCTCGCCGACCGCGGCACCGTGAACCCGCTGCTGATCCTCAACACGCTGGTCGGCGGGATGCTGGCCGCCGCGGGCGCCAACACACTCAACTGCGTGGCCGACGCCGACATCGACAAGGTGATGAAGCGCACGGCACGCCGGCCGTTGGCCCGGGCCGCGGTCCCGCGCAGCCATGCGCTGGTGTTCGGGTTGGCGCTGTCGGTGGGGTCATTCTTCTGGCTGTGGTGGACGACGAACATGTTGTCGGCGCACCTGGCCAGCGCCACCATCGCCTTCTACGTGCTGGTCTACACGCTGCTGCTCAAGCGCCGCACGTCGCAGAACGTCGTGTGGGGCGGCGCGGCCGGCTGCATGCCCGTGATGATCGGCTGGTCGGCGGTAACCGGCACCATCGGCTGGCCGGCACTGGTGATGTTCGCGATCATCTTCTTCTGGACGCCGCCGCACACCTGGGCGCTGGCCATGCGCTACAAGGAGGACTACAAGGCGGCCGGTGTGCCGATGCTGCCCGCCGTGGCCACCGAGCGCCAGGTCACCAAGCAGATCCTGATCTATACCTGGCTGACGGTGGCGGCGACGCTGGCGCTGGCGCTGGCCACCGGCTGGCTGTACGCGGCCGTCGCCTTGGTCGCCGGGGTGTGGTTCCTGGCGATGGCCCACCAGCTGCACGCCGGGGTGCGCGCCGGCGAGCCGGTCAAGCCGCTGCGGTTGTTCCTGCAATCGAACAACTATCTGGCGGTGTTGTTCTGCGCGTTGGCGGTCGACTCGGTGATCGCGCTGCCGCACCTGTTCTGACGCTCGCGATCCCGCCACACCACACCAGCCCCACCCGTCGCCCCCGAAGAGTGGCCTTCGAGTGGCACAGTGCCGCATGCCTACGGCGGCGGGGCGGCTGTGGCCGCTGTGACAGCGATCAGGGCAGCAGCACGATCGAGCCGGTCGTCTTGCGGCCCTGCAGATCCTGGTGGGCGCGGGTGGCTTCGGCCAGCGGGTAGCGGCCGCCGACTTCGATGGTGATCCCCCCGCCGGCGATCGCGTCGAACAATTCCTCTGCGCGCCAGCTGAATTCCTGGCCGGTGCGAATGAAGTGGGCCAGCGACGGCCGGGTCAGGAACACCGAGCCCGCGGCGTTGAGGCGCTGCGGATCGAACGGCGGAACGGGCCCGCTGGCCGCGCCGAACAGCGCCAGCGTGCCCCGCACCGCCAGGCTGGCCAGGCTGGCGTCGAAGGTGGTGGCGCCGACGCCGTCGTACACGGCCTCGACGCCGGCGCCGTCGGTGAGCCCGCGGATCTGCCGGCCGAAGTCGTCCGCGTCGTCGGGATAGGACAGCACCTCGTCGGCGCCGGCCTGCCGGGACAGCCGGGCCTTCTCCGGCGTGGAGACCGTGGTGATGACCCGCGCGCCGAGCAGATGCGCCCATTGCGTCAGGATCAGCCCGACCCCGCCCGCTCCGGCATGCACCAGCACGGTGTCGCCCGCCTGTACCGGATACACCGACTTCAACAGGTAGTGCGCGGTCAGGCCCTTCAGCAGCACCGACGCGGCCACGTCCGAGGTGACGCCGTCCGGCACGTGCGCCGTCAAAAACGCTGGGGCCGTGGCGTACTCGGCGTAGCCGCCGGCCGCCGATGCGCTGACCACCCGCTCGCCGGCGCGGAAGCCGTCGACGCCGTCACCGGTCGCCTCGACGGTGCCGCACAATTCGGAACCGAGGATGAACGGCAGCTCGCGCGGGTACTGCCCCGAGCGGAAGTAGGTGTCGATGTAGTTGACGCCGATCGCCTCGGCCTTGATGAGCACCTCGCCGGGCCCGGGCGTGGGCTGGAGTGCGTCGACGTAGCGCAGCACCTCGGGGCCGCCGGTTTCGCTGACTTCGATTGCGTGCATGTGCTTATCATGCCCGGGCATGAAACTCGCCCGTCCGGACATCTTCCATCCCCGCATCGTGCTTGCGGGCGGTCCGCGCCATCCCGACGACGCCGGCTTGGTGCCCGCGCTGCGCACCCGCGGGCTGCACGCCCGCTGGCTGTCCTGGGACGATCCCGAGACCCTCGACGCCGACCTGGTGATTTTGCGCGCCCCCGCGGACCGGCGTGACGAGTTCCTCGGCTGGACGCGGCGGGTGCGCCACCTGCTCAACCCGCCGGACGCGGTCGCTTGGAACCTCGATGAGCGGTATCTGCGCGACCTGGAGGCCGGCGGGGTGCCGACGCTCGCGGGCGGAACGGCGCGGGCGGCGTTGATCTTTCTCGGCGGCAAGCAATCACACGCCTGGCCGGTCGAGCCGGACGACGAGCCGTGGGACCTCGGGTACGCCGCGCTGGCGGCCGCCGCCGAGCGCACCGGAACCGCCGTCCGCGACCTCCTGTACGCGCGCGCCGACGTCGCCGAGGGGCGGCTGGTGGGACTCGACCTCGTCGCGCGGTCGCTGGGCTGGCGGCAGCTGGGCGCCGACGACCGCGAGCGCGCCCAGCGCGACTTCGCGGTGGCCGTGGAGTCAGCCTGCGAGCGGCTCGGCCTCGGCCCGCTCTCGCATCGACGCCCATAGCGCGGCGGTGGCGGCCGTGCAGGCGGCGGCCCCGGCCACGTGCAGGGCGACCAGCGCGGCGGGTACGCCGGTGAAGTACTGCGCGGTGCCGACGGCGGCCTGCGCGCACACCAGGGCGAGCAGCACGATCAGCCGCCGCAGGATCGGCCGGGCGGCGCGCACCGCCAGCAGCCCGAACCCCAGCCCGACCAGCAGCGCGAGGTAGGCGACCAGCAGCGAGGAGTGGGCATGGACCAGGGTGTCGACCGCGACCTTCAGCCGGGGGACGGTCCGGGTGGGGCTGCGGTCACCCGCGTGCGGCCCGGCGGCCGTCACCAACGTGCCCGTGACGAGCACCGCGGCCAGGTCCAACCCGATCAGTGCCGTCAGGGCGCGCAGCGGCCGGGGGACCCGCCGGCGCAGCACGCCGTCGTCGGGCTCGCTGATCTTGACGTAGAGCAGCACCGACAGCCACACCATCGTCATCGAGGTGAGCAGGTGGATCGCGACCGTCCACCACAGCAGGCCGGTGCGAACGGTGATGCCGCCGATGACCGCCTGCACCACCGTCGACACCGGCATCAGCCACGCGTAGACGAGGACCTCGGTCCGGCGCCGGGCCCGGATCACGGCCAGCACCGCCAGCGCCGCGGCGACGACCACCGCGAAGGTGATCATGCGATTGCCGAATTCGACCGCCTGGTGGATGCGCGGCACCTCGGCATGGGCGACAGGGGTGAAGCTGCCCGGGAAGCACTGCGGCCAGGTGGGGCAGCCCAGGCCCGACGCCGTGACGCGGACGATCGCCCCGGTGACGGCGATACCGCCCTGGGTGAGGATGACGGCCGCGGCGAGGAGGCGCTGGACGCGCACGCTGGGATTGGGGAGCAGGTCCACCAGCCGCATCAGCGTTCGTCCCACGGGCATGGCCCGATGGTAGGCCAAGCAAAACTACGTCCTGTAGTAAGCCCTGGCGTCGCGAGACGTAAACGACGCACACCCGGCGCGGCGTGTCGTGTGCGTGGTTTACGTGTCGCGAGCGCCCCGCGGCGATCTCACCCGCGTCAGGTGATTGCGTCAGGTGAAGCGGAACCAGCGCAGCGCCGCCAGCGCCGCGACCGCGCCCCACGCCGCCAGGACGGCGATGCCGAACCAGTCCACCGACAGGACCATCGCCCGCGACAGGGCCTCGGTGAGCGCACCCGAGGGGGTGAGCCGGGCCGCCCACTTGACCCCGGTCGGGATCATCCCGCTCTCGACGGTCAGTGCCCCGAGCCCGGCGAAAACGAACCACAACAGGTTGGCCACCGCCAGCACGATTTCGGCCCGCAGCGTGCCGCCGAGCAACAGCCCGAGCGCGGCGAACCCGGCCGTGCCCAGCGCGATGACCGCCGCGCCCAACGCCAACGCGGCCAACGCTGGACGCCAGCCCAGCGCAAACCCGATGGCGCCCAACAGGATTGCCTGCAGGAACACGACAGTGACCACGGCCAGCGACTTGCCGGCGATGATGCCCCAGACCGGCAGCGGGGTCGCGCCCAACCGCTTGAGCGCGCCGTAGCGGCGGTCGAAGGCGACCGCGATGGCCTGTCCGGTGAACGCGGTCGAGATCACCGCGAGGGCCATGATGGCCGGGACGAAGGTGGCGGCGCGGTTGTGGCCGAAGGAGCCGAACGGCAAGAGCGTCAACCCGACCAGCAGCGTGATCGGGATGAACATGGTCAGCAGCAGCTGCTCGCCGTTGCGCAACAGCAGCTTGAGCTCCAGCCCGAATTGCGCGGCCAGCATCCGCGGCACGGCGTTCGGCCTGGGGTCGGGGGTGAAGGTTCCAGCCGGGAAGACGTTCGATTGGGTCTTGTCCAGTTTCAAGGCCGCAACTTCCTGCCGGTGAGGTCGAGGAACACGTCCTCGAGGCTGCGCTGCTCGACGCGCATGTCGGTGGCCAGCACGTCGATCCGCGCGCACCACGCGGTGACGGTGGCCAGCACCTGCGGATCGACCGGACCCTCGACCAGGTACTCGCCGGGCGTCACCTCCGAGGCCTTGTAGTCCTCCGGCAGCGCGGCGGTCAGCAGCGACAGGTCGAGCCGTGGCGGCGCGGTGAACCGGAGCTCGTCCTTGGCGCCCGCGCGCATCAGCTCGGTCGGCGTGCCGGCGGCGACGGTCGCGCCGTGGTCGATGATGACCAGCCGATCGGCGAGTTCCTCGGCCTCCTTGAGCTGGTGTGTCGTCAGCAGCACCGTCACGCCGTCGCGGCGCAGCGCGTCGATCAGCTCCCAGACCAGCAGCCGGGCGTGTGCGTCCATGCCCGCCGTCGGTTCGTCGAGGAAGACCAGCTCGGGCCGGCCGACCAGAGCGCAGGCCAGCGCGAGCCGCTGCTGCTGGCCGCCGGAGAGCCGCCGGTAGGTGGTACGGGCGGCGTCGGTGAGGCCCAGGGTGTCCAGCAGCCACGCCGGGTCCAGCGGGTCGGCGGCGTACGAGGCGACCAGGTTCAGCATTTCGCTGGCCCGCGCGGACGGGTACCCGCCGCCGCCCTGCAGCATCACGCCGATGCGGGTGCGCAGGCGGGCGTTGTCGGCGATCGGGTCCAGGCCGAGCACCTCGATGGTGCCGGCGTCCGGGCGCACGAAGCCCTCGCACATCTCGACTGTCGTGGTCTTTCCCGCGCCGTTGGGACCCAGCAGGGCCAGCACTTCGGCGGCATGCACCTCGAGGTCGAGATCGGCGACCGCCGTGGTGGATCCGTAGCGCTTGCTCACCCCGCGCAGCCGCACGACCGTTTCAGGAACGTCCGAGCTCACGAGCGCCGCTCTCCCCCGCAAGCGGGTGGGGTCCCCACTGCATCGTCGTCGGCGCGGCTCACGTGGAATCAGCGTAGGCGTCAGGCACCGCGGCCGGGCGCGGGGTCTCAGCGGTCGTGGGCGCCGGCGCCGTTTCGGCCGTCGTCCCTTGCGGTTCGGCGCTGTCGCCCGGGAGTCGCCGCCACGGCAGCCGGGTGTAGGTCACCGCGATGAGGACCGCCACGATCACGGTGCTGGCCAGGGTCGCGTCCACGATCTGGAACAGCGCGAAGCGGTCGCCGTTGGCGGTCGGGCCGAAGATGCCGACGACCAGGGTGATGACGATGACCGCGATGCGGAAACCGCTGCGGGTGGCCCAGGCGGCGAGCGGGATGATCGCCCAGAGCAGATACCAGGGCTGCACGACGGGGAACAGCAGCACCGTGACGCCGAGCGCCACGCCCAGGCCGCCGATCGGATGCAACCGGCCGCGGAAGACGGCCACCAACAACCAGCCGACCATCACCGTGATGATCAGCACGCCGATGGCGCGCGTGAGCCCCAGCACCGCGGTGGTGTGGTCGCCCAGCCCCAGCAGGATGCCCACCTGCCCGGTGCCCAGGGCGAGCAGCGTCGGCGGCGACATCCAGCTGCGCACGACGTTGGCGGTGCCCAGCGTGTAGATCCAGCCGAAACCGAGGCCGCTGGCCCAGCCGACGAGCGCCATCACCGCCAGCGACAGCGCGCTCATCGCGCCGCCCGCCAGCAGCAGCGCCCGCAGGTTGCCCCCGCATCGGTACGCCAGCGCCATCGTGACGAAGCCGAGCGCCAGCAGCGACGGCAGCTTGACCTGTGACGACAGCACGATCAGGACCGCCCCGGCCAGCAGCATGCCGAGCGGTTCCCAGTCTTGACCGGGCCGCCAGGAGGCCGGGAACAGCCGCGGCGAGTCGATGCCGCGCAGCGCGAACTCGGCGCCGGCCAGCATCAGCCCGAGCATCAGTGCCTCGTTGTGAACGCCGGCGACCAGATGCATGATGAGCAGCGGATTGGCCGCGCCCAGCCACAGCGCGCTGACCTCCGCGACGCCGCAGCGCCGCGCCAGCCGCGGGGTCGCCCACACGATCAGGCCCACGCCGACCAGCTCGACCAGCCGGTGGCACAGCACGGCGGCGACGATGTTCTCCCCGGTGATGGCCGAGATGCCGCGCCCGATCCACAAGAAGAGCGGGCCGTAGGGCGCCGGCGTCTCCCGCCACAGTGTCGGGACCGACAGCGTGAAGACGTGGGACAGGCCGAGCCCGGACGCCGGCCCCACCCGATACGGGTCGAGCCCCTCGAGGGAGATCTGGCTCTGGGCCAGGTAGGAGTAGACGTCTTTGCTGTACATCGGCGGGGCGATCAGCAGCGGCAGCGTCCACAGCAGCAGGGTGCGGTCCAGGTCGCCGCGGGACATCCGCCTGCTGCCCAGGGCGAACCGTCCGAGCATCAGCCAGGCCAGCGCCATCATGACCGCGCCGGTGGTCGTCATCGTCAGGGACACGGTCTGGATCCGGGACGGCAGGTTGAGCAACCGCACCCCGAAGGTCGGGTCCTGGACCACGGGCCGGGCGCCTGCGCCCAGCGCGCCGATGGCCATCAGGATGGTGCCGGTCGCACCGAAGAGGCGGGTGCGCTGCAGCGCGGTGAGCTCGGTATCGTTCAGCGGCGTGCCCACCGCCTGCTCGTCGCCATGCAGGCTGGCGATCGACGAGCTCAGCACGTGGTGGCGGGCTGCCATCAGAGCAGCGTAACCGTCGGGGTCACCGGGCTCGCCTGCCAACCCGGCGGCGATCGCGAGCGCGGTTGCAACGGGTCGCCGCGTTGTACCGAATGTGACCAGTGCAACGCCCGCGCAGGGGACCCTTGGTAGACCGATCCCCGGAATTGCGTCACACTGGTGTTGTGAAAATCCGAACCGGCCTCGATGACGCCGCCGTCGGCGCGGCGATGCCGGATGGCCACACCCGCCGCGCGATCGTGCGCCTGCTGGTGGAGTCCGGATCGATCACCGCCGGCGAGATCGGTGACCGGCTCGGGCTGGCGGCCGCCGGAGTGCGACGCCACCTCGACGCCCTGATCGAAGCGGGGGACGCCGAGTCGGTGCCCGCCGCGTCCTGGCAGCAGGTCGGTCGCGGGCGTCCCGCCAAGCGGTTCCGGCTCACCGCGGGGGGCCGCGCCAAGCTCGAGCACGCCTACGACGACCTGGCGGCGGCCGCCATGCGGCAGTTGCGGGAAATCGGCGGTGAGGACGCCGTCCGCACGTTCGCCCGGCAACGGATCGATTCGATCCTGGCCGGCGTACCGTCGGCCGAGGGCGACGACGACGCCGAAGTCGAGGCGGCCGCGGAGCGGGTGGCCGGCGCGCTGACCAAGGCCGGTTACGTCGCCACCACGACGCGGGTCGGCGGCCCGATCCACGGCGTGCAGATCTGCCAGCACCACTGCCCGGTGTCGCACGTCGCCGAGGAGTTCCCGGAACTGTGTGAAGCCGAGCAGCAGGCCATGGCCGAGGTGCTCGGAACCCACGTGCAGCGGTTGGCGACCATCGTCAACGGCAACTGCGCCTGCACCACCCACGTACCTCTTACCCCGGCGCCCAGCCCGCGTCGCGACACCACGAGCATCGAAGGAGCGTCGTTATGACCCTCACGCCAGAGGCCCAGAAGGCCATAACAGAGCCGCTGACCCAGGAGCAGGCGATCGCCTCGCTGGGCCGCTACGGTTATGGCTGGGCGGACTCCGACGTCGCCGGAGCGAGCGCCCAGCGTGGGCTGTCCGAGGCGGTGGTCCGCGACATCTCGGCGAAGAAGAACGAGCCGGAATGGATGCTGCAGACCCGGCTGAAGGCGCTGCGCATCTTCGACCGCAAGCCGATGCCCAACTGGGGCTCGGACCTGAGCGGCATCGACTTCGACAACATCAAGTACTTCGTGCGGTCGACCGAGAAGCAGGCGGCCTCATGGGATGACTTGCCGGAGGACATCCGGAATACGTACGACCGCTTGGGAATTCCCGAGGCCGAGAAGCAGCGGCTGGTCGCCGGGGTGGCCGCCCAGTACGAGTCCGAGGTGGTGTACCACCAGATCCGCGAGGACCTGGAGTCCCAGGGCGTCATCTTCCTCGACACCGACACCGGCCTGCGGGAACACCCCGAGCTCTTCCAGCAGTACTTCGGCACCGTGATCCCGGCCGGGGACAACAAGTTCTCCGCGTTGAACACCGCGGTGTGGAGCGGTGGGTCCTTCATCTACGTTCCGCCGGGCGTGCACGTCGACATCCCGCTGCAGGCCTACTTCCGGATCAATACGGAGAACATGGGCCAGTTCGAGCGGACCCTGATCATCGTCGACGAAAACGCCTACGTGCATTACGTCGAGGGCTGCACCGCGCCCATCTACACCTCGGACTCGCTGCACTCGGCGGTGGTGGAGATCATCGTAAAGCCCGGTGGCCGTTGCCGTTACACCACGATTCAGAACTGGTCGAACAACGTCTACAACCTGGTCACCAAGCGGGCGCGCGCCGAGGCCGGCGCCACCATGGAGTGGGTCGACGGCAACATCGGGTCCAAGGTGACCATGAAGTACCCGGCCGTCTGGATGACCGGTGAGCACGCCAAGGGTGAGGTCCTGTCGGTCGCCTTCGCCGGGGAGGGCCAGCACCAGGACGCCGGCGCCAAGATGCTGCACCTGGCGCCCAACACGTCGAGCAACATCGTCTCGAAGTCCGTGGCCCGCGGCGGCGGCCGCACCTCCTACCGGGGGCTGGTGCAGGTGAACAAGGGCGCGCACGGCTCGCGTTCCAGCGTGAAATGCGATGCGCTGCTGGTCGATACGATCAGCCGTAGCGACACCTACCCCTATGTCGACATCCGCGAGGACGACGTCACGATGGGCCACGAGGCCACCGTGTCCAAGGTCAGCGACAACCAGCTGTTCTACCTGATGAGCCGTGGGCTGACCGAGGACGAGGCCATGGCCATGGTGGTGCGCGGCTTCGTCGAGCCCATCGCCAAGGAACTGCCGATGGAGTACGCCCTGGAGCTCAACCGGCTCATCGAGCTGCAGATGGAAGGCTCGGTCGGCTAGTGACGAACGTGACTGAAGCGGTTGAGGGTTCGGCCCTCACCGCCGCCAACAAGGGCGAATTGTTCGCGTCCTTCGACGTCGACGCCTTCGAGGTGCCCAGCGGGCGTGACGAGATCTGGCGGTTCACCCCGCTGCGGCGGCTGCGCGGGCTGCACGACGGCTCGGCTCAGGCCACCGGCAAGGCGCAGATCAGCGTCGGCGAGCAACCGGGCGTGCTCACCGAAACCGCCCACCGCGGTGACGAGCGGCTCGGCCGCGCCGGGGTGCCCACCGACCGCGTTGCCGCGCAAGCGTTTTCGTCGTTCAACTCCGCGACGCTGGTAAGCGTCGGCCGGGACGTGCAAGTCGCCGAGCCGATCAACATCTCCGTGACCGGTCCCGGTGCGGGCGCGGTGGCCTACGGGCACCTGCAGATCAGCGTCGACGAGCTCGGCGAGGCGGTCGTGGTGATCGACCATCGGGGGAGCGGAACCTACGCCGACAACGTCGAATTGATCGTCGGCGACGCCGCGCGCCTCACCGTGGTGTGGATCGCGGACTGGGCCGACGACGTCGTGCACGTGAGCGCGCACCACGCCAAGCTGGGCAAGGACGCGGTGCTGCGCCACGTCGCCGTCACTCTGGGCGGTGAGGTGGTGCGGATGTCGGCGAACGTGCGCTACGCCGCCCCGGGCGGGGACGCCGAGCTGCTCGGCTTGTACTTTGCCGACGACGGGCAGCACCTGGAATCGCGGCTGCTGGTCGACCACGCCCAGCCCAACTGCAAGTCCAACGTGCTGTATAAGGGCGCGCTGCAAGGGGATCCGTCATCGCAGCGGCCCGATGCGCACACCGTCTGGGTCGGCGACGTGCTGATCCGCGCCGAGGCCACCGACACCGACACCTTCGAGGTCAACCGCAACCTGGTGCTCACCGATGGGGCGCGCGCCGACTCGGTGCCCAACCTGGAGATCGAGACCGGCGAGATCGTCGGGGCCGGGCACGCCAGTGCCACCGGACGCTTCGACGACGAGCAACTGTTCTACCTGCGGGCCCGCGGCATCCCCGAGGACCAGGCGCGTCGCCTGGTGGTGCGCGGCTTCTTCGGCGAGATCATCGCCAAGATCGCCGTGCCGGACATCCGCGAACGCCTGACCGCCGCCATCGAACACGAACTGGAAATCACGGAGAAGACAACAGCGTCATGACGACTTTGGAAATTAAAGACCTGCACGTCAGCGTCGAAGACCCGAACGCCCCCGAGGGCAGCCGCGAGATAGGAATCCTCAACGGCGTCAACCTGACCGTCAAGTCCGGTGAGACGCATGCGGTCATGGGCCCCAACGGCTCGGGCAAGTCCACGCTGTCCTACGCCATCGCCGGCCATCCGAAGTATCGGGTGACGTCCGGCTCGATCACGCTGGACGGCCAGGACGTGCTGGACATGAGCGTCGACGAACGCGCCCGCGCCGGCCTGTTTTTGGCCATGCAGTACCCCGTCGAGGTGCCGGGCGTGTCGATGTCGAACTTCCTGCGCAGCGCCGCCACCGCCGTCCGCGGCGAGCCGCCGAAACTGCGGCACTGGGTCAAGGAGGTCAAGGCCGCGATGGCCGACCTCGACATCGACCCGGCGTTCGCCGAGCGCAGTGTCAACGAAGGGTTTTCCGGCGGCGAGAAGAAGCGCCACGAAATCCTGCAACTGGGTCTGCTCAAGCCCAAGATCGCGATCCTCGACGAGACCGACTCCGGCCTGGACGTGGACGCGCTGCGGGTGGTCAGCGAGGGCGTGAACCGCTACGCCGAGGCCGAGCACGGCGGCATCCTGTTGATCACCCACTACACCCGGATCCTGCGCTACATCCGCCCGCAATTCGTGCACGTGTTCGTCGGGGGCCGGATCGTCGAATCCGGCGGCCCGGAGCTGGCCGACGAGCTCGAGGAGAACGGCTACGTGCGCTTCACCCAGACCGATGGCGGCGACCCCCTGCGCCCGGCTTCGCCGCGCTTGGGATCCCCGCGAGCGGCGGCCGCGGGAGCGTAGGCATGACCGCACTGGACGTCGACGCCATCCGCGCTGACTTTCCCATCCTGAAGCGCGTGATGCGCGGCGGAAAGCAGTTGGCGTACCTGGATTCCGGCGCGACGTCGCAGCGCCCGCTGCAGGTGCTCGACGCCGAGCGCGAATTCCTGACCACGTCCAACGGCGCGGTGCATCGTGGCGCGCACCAGCTGATGGAGGAGGCGACCGACGCCTACGAGCAGGGCCGCGCCGACATCGCGGCTTTCGTCGGCGTCCACGCCGATGAGCTGGTCTTCACCCGCAACGCCACGGAGGCGCTCAACCTGGCGTCATACGTGCTGGGTGACAACAGGTTCGAGCGCGCCGTCGGCGAGGGAGACGTAATCGTCACCACCGAGCTGGAGCACCACGCCAACATCGTGCCGTGGCAGGAGCTGGCCCGACGCAGCGGCGCCACGCTGCGCTGGTACGGCGTGACCGACGACGGGCGCATCGACCTGGATTCGCTGGAGCTCGACGAGCGTGTGAAAGTCGTTGCCTTCAGCCATCACTCGAACGTCACCGGCGCGGTGGCGCCGGTGACGGAATTGGTCGGCCGCGCCAAGGCCGTCGGCGCCGTGACGGTGCTGGACGCGTGCCAGTCGGTGCCGCACGAGCCGGTCGACCTGCACGCGCTCGACGTCGACTTCGCCGCGTTCTCCGGCCACAAGATGTTGGCCCCCAACGGAGTCGGTGCGCTCTACGCCCGGCGCGAGGTGTTGTCACAGCTCCCGCCCTTCCTCACCGGCGGGTCGATGATCGAGACCGTGACCATGGAGACGTCGACCTACGCCCCGGCGCCGCAACGGTTCGAGGCCGGCACGCCGATGACCTCGCAGGTCGTCGGGTTGGGCGCGGCCGCACGCTATCTGGGTGCCGTCGGCATGGGCGCGGTCGAGGCGCACGAGCGCGAGCTGGTCGCCGCGACCCTGGAGGGCCTGTCGGGCATCGACGGCGTGCGGATCATCGGGCCGACCACGATGGAACACCGTGCCTCACCGGTGTCGTTCGTCGTTGACGGGGTGCACGCCCACGACGTCGGGCAGGTGCTCGACGACGAGGGCGTCGCGGTCCGGGTGGGGCATCACTGCGCGATGCCGCTGCACCGCCGGTTCGGCGTGGCGGCCACCGCCCGGGCGTCGTTCGCCGTGTACAACACCACCGACGAGGTCGAACGCCTGGTGGCCGGCGTGCGCCGCGCGCTGGAATTCTTTAGGAGTGACTGACGGTGCGCCTGGAGCAGATGTATCAGGACGTGATCCTCGATCACTACAAGCATCCGCAGCACCGCGGGCTGCGCGAGCCGTTCGGCGCGCAGGTGTATCACGTCAACCCGGTGTGCGGGGACGAGGTGACGCTGCGGGTCGCGCTGTCGGACGACGGCCGGCGCGTGGCCGACGTCTCCTATGACGGGCAGGGCTGCTCGATCAGCCAGGCGGCGACCTCGGTGCTCACCCAGCAGGTGATCGGTCAGACGGTGCCCGAGGCGCTGGACACCATCGCCGCGTTCACCGAAATGGTGTCCTCGCGCGGCACCGTCGAAGGCGATGAGGACGTCCTGGGCGACGGCATCGCGTTCGCCGGAGTGGCCAAATACCCGGCCCGGGTGAAATGCGCACTGCTGGGCTGGATGGCCTTCAAAGACGCGTTGGCCCAAGCTTGTTCAGGCAGGGGCGCGGACTTCGAGGAGGAACAGGATGAGCGAGACCGCCGCACCGGGTGACGAATTTCTTGCCGACCTCGAGGAGGCGATGCGCGACGTCGTCGACCCCGAGTTGGGCATCAACGTCGTCGACCTCGGGCTGGTCTACGGCCTCAACGTGGAAGAGGGCGACGACGGGACCGTCGCCCTGCTCGATATGACGCTGACCTCGGCGGCCTGCCCGCTGACCGACGTCATCGAGGACCAGTCGCGCAGCGCGCTGGTCAGCAGCGGGCTGGTCGACGACCTGCGGATCAACTGGGTGTGGAACCCGCCGTGGGGTCCGGACAAGATCACCGAGGACGGCCGCGAACAACTGCGCGCCCTGGGCTTCACCGTCTGAAGCCACCTGCCCTTCCGCTAGCCAATGGCGGCAATCCGCCGCTAAAGGTGGAAGGGCAAATGCGGCAGGTGAAGGTGGTGGTGCGGGCGCCCCATCGGTGGGCA
>NZ_LZJN01000088.1 GCF_001667735.1 Mycobacterium sp. E183 | reverse complement strand
CCGGCGCCGGAGACGAACAGCTGGCCGGCCGCCAGCAGCAGCGAATCGACTTCGGGACGGTCCTTGGCCATCGACACCGCCGCCACGGCCGGCTCACTCGCCAGGGACCGCTCCACCGCGGCCGTCAGCGCCGCGCCCGGGCCCACCTCCACGAAGGCGGCACCGCCCAGCGATTCGGCCACCCGCACGCCGTCGACGAACCGCACCGGCCGGCGCACGTGCTCGACCCAGTAGTCGGCGGACCCGTATCCGGGGCCGGCCAATTGCCCGGTCACGTTGGACACCAGGTCGATTCGCGGCGCGCCGGGCGACACCCCGGCCACCACCGCGGCGAACTCCTCGATCATCGGCTCCATCAACGGCGAGTGGAACGCGTGCGAGACGGCCAACTGCCGCACCCGCCGGCCGCAGTCCGCCAGCCGATCCGCCACCGTCGTCACCGCGGTCCGCTCACCCGAGAGCACCACCGCGTCGGGGCCGTTGACCGCCGCGAGGCTCACGTCGCCGTTGAGCAGCGGCGCCACCTCGGCCTCGGTGGCGCTCACCGCCACCATCACCCCGCCGGCCGGCAGCTTCGCCATCAACCGCCCACGGGCCGCCACCACCCGCGCCGCGTCCGGCAACGACAGCACCCCCGCCACACAGGCCGCCGCGATCTCCCCCACCGAGTGGCCGATCACCACATCGGGGATCACCCCCCAGGACCGCCACAGCGCCGCCAGGGCGACCTCGAGCACGAACAACGCGGGCTGGGCGAACTCCGTGCTCTCCAGCAGGTCCGGGTCGGCGCCCCACATCACGTCACGCAGCGGCAGCCGAGCGTGGCCGTCCACCGCCGCCACGGCCTCGTCGAAGGCCTGGGCGAAGGCCGGAAAGCGTTGGTACAGCTCCCGTCCCATCCCGAGCCGCTGGGAGCCCTGGCCGGGG
>NZ_LZJN01000087.1 GCF_001667735.1 Mycobacterium sp. E183 | reverse complement strand
TTGGAAGGGTTGGTACCACCACCAGTCGGCGCGCTCGCCGGTGGGTCCCGGGCAGGGGGCGACCGGGGGTGGGGGCTTTGTCGGTGGCCGCGCCAGCGATCCGGGCCTCAGTGTTCGGCCTGCCTGATCGGTGACGGTCAGCGTGGGTGCGGGTCCGGCGATGGTGATGACGCCACGATGATGGGCCCGGTGGTGATACGGGCAGACCAGCACGAGGTTGGTCAGCTCGGTGGGTCCGCCGTCTTCCCAGTGCCGGATGTGGTGGGCGTGCAGGCCGCGGGTGGCGCCGCAGCCGGGAACCGCGCAGCTGCGGTGGCGGTGCTCGAGCGCGCGGCGCAGTCGCCGGCTGATCAGGCGGGTGGTTCGGCCGGCGCCGATGACCTCGCCCTGGCGTTCGAACCACACTTCGCCGGTGGCGTCGCAGGTCAGGTAGCGGCGTTCGGCGTCGGTGAGCAGCGGACCCACGTGCAGTGCCGCACCGTGCTTTTCGGCGTCGACGTGCACCACCACGGTGGTGTGCTGTCCGTGTGGGCGGCGGGTCGTCTCCGCGTCCCAGCCGGCCTCGATCAGTCGCATGAACGCCTCGACGCTGCCCGGCAGGGGCGGCGCGCTGTCTGACGCTCCCTCGGCGCGGTCGTGCTTCCATTCGGCGATCAGCGCGTCACGATGGGACTGCAAGGCGGCGTCGAACGTGGCGGCGTCCAA
>NZ_LZJN01000086.1 GCF_001667735.1 Mycobacterium sp. E183 | reverse complement strand
GTAGAGGCCTGCGGGGCCGCGGTCGTCGTGGCGGTGGTGGCCGCCTTTTGCGCGACGTTGGCCGCGTTGCCGGCGGAAGTGTTGGCCGCCGCGTTGGCCACCGTGCTGGCCTGGGTGGTGGTGCCCGCGTCGTTGGTCACCTTCGGGGCGGCCTGGAACTGGGTGATGCCCTTGGTCGCCGCCGTGGACTGCACCGAGTAGTTGGCCATCGCCCCGGCATCCTGGGCCCAAAACTCGCCGTACTGGGCCTCCAACTGCGCGATCGCCCCGGTGTTCTGCCCGATCACGTTGGTGGCCTGCAACTGCTGCACCAACGCCCGGTTGGCCGCGATCACCGGCGGAGGCACCACCGCGGCGAACGCCGCCTCATAAGCCGCCGCCGCCGCGGCGGCCTGCACCGCGGCCTGCTCGGCCTGCGCCGCCGTGCTGGCCAGCCACTCCGCATACGGGGTGGCCGCGGCCGCCATCGCCGCCGAGGCCGTGCCCGCCCACTCCTCACTGGCCAGCTGAGTCACCACATTCTGATAACTCAACGCAGCCGACTGCAGCTCCGCGGCGATCGCATTCCACGCCGACGCCGCCGTCATCAACGACCCCGACCCCGGACCGGCATAAATCCGCGCCGAATTAACCTCCGGCGGAAGCGCCCCAAAATCAAACACGAATTACTCCTTAACCTTGGCCGCTTGGCTCGGGTATTGACTGACGATAAATCGGTGACGGCGGGTCGCCTGGGCGCCCGACCCCCGCAGCGTGGGCGGCCGCCGGTGCGCGTAGGCCTATGGGTCGTTCCTGCCGCGCGCCGCGGCAGGGTTGATCAGTCATCGGGCCGCTGGTCGCTTGCCGGCCATGAGCTGGAGCGAGGCGTTCGTCGCGACCGCGTGGTCCGACGCCGTGGTCGAGCCCGGGCCGCAGCGCTGTCCTGGGGACCGGGTTCGAGCGTGGCGCCAGCCGAATAAAATCCCGCCGCGGATAAGTGAAATGGTCAGCACTCATGTCGTCCCGCTATCCGGCCGATGGGGGTCGGGTTAGGACGCTGTAGCGGAAGCCGTATTTGTGGGAGTAGCCCGCGGCGGCGCCGGCGCGGCGGCCCATGACGCCGGTGGGCATGCCGCGCAGCAGGGCGTTGCCCGGGGGGTTGCCGGCCGCGCCGGCCTGCACCGGCAGCGCCTCGGCCTCGGCGTTGGCCGGGCTGACCGCCGAGGTCAGCGTGGCCCACTGCTGGGGCACCGACAAACCCCCGACTTGGGTTGCCTGCCCGGCACCGGCCGAGACGACGTTGCTGCTGAGGCTGCCCAGGTTGCCCAGGCCCAACTGGGCGAACTGCGGCGTCGGGAACCACGCACCACCGGCACCAGCCGTGGTACCACCGGGACCCGACACCAACTGCTGAGCCAACTGCGACCAAAACGCCACGATGCCGTTGGAGAAGTAGGCCAGGCCCGTGTTCTGCTTGAGCATCACGGTGTAGAAGGTGGGGCTTAGCCCCAGGTAATTGTTGGTCGGCGTGGGCAGCCCACTTTGGGTGAAGTTCTGGATCGCGCTCGTTAGCCAGGTAAACGGCCCGGTCTGCGACGTCGGGGTGGTCACCTGCGGAGCCGCGGTGGTGACCAATTGCGTGCTCGCCAACTGCGAAGCGACCGTCTGGGCGGTGTTGCCCGCGGGCTGCTGAGCGGCCTGGGTCACCGCCAACGCCTGCTCGGCCACCCCATCAGGAGTCGTGGTGTTCGGCGGTGGTGCCGTTTGTGAGTTGGCTTTCTGCGGTGGCGGGGTTGGCCGAGGACACGGCCAGTCAGGGTCGGGCGGCTGCGGCGGCGTTTGAGGCGGCGTTTGCGATGACGGTGCCGCCGCCGGTGATTGCGGCTAATCGGGTGTTGTTGGCGACGTTGGTCGCGACGAATTTCTTCGGGCAGAACACGCCGGCGATCATGGCGACCGAGGCGCAGTACATGGAGATGTGGGCCCAGGATGCGGCGGCGATGTATGGCTATGCGGCGGCTTCGGCCACGGCCTCGCAGTTGGCGCCCTTTGATGCCCCGCCGAACACCACGACTCCTGATGGGGTGGCCGAGCAGGCGTTGGCGGTGACCCAGGCCGCTCAGCAGCCCGCGGG
>NZ_LZJN01000085.1 GCF_001667735.1 Mycobacterium sp. E183 | reverse complement strand
GGCGCGGCCCTGGCCGTTGGTGTTGTCCACGAAGGCGCCCAGCGGCGAGCTGCAGCCGGTCTGACGCCACGAGCCGGCTTTCTGACCGCGTACGTCGAAGAAGTTCGCGTTGATCGCGATCGTGGGCTGGCCCATTCGCTGCCACGCCTGCAGCGGCGCATAGAGTTCCGACGCCTGCCAGAGGCCCTCGCCGGTGCGGGCGCCGGGGTTGTTCTCGCAGCGCGCCTGATCGCCCTGGTGCGTGTCGACCAGCAGGTGGGGCGAAAGCCGGCCCGCGGCGTTCTTGATGATCATCAGGTGGCCGCCGTTGTTCATCTCGTACCAGCTGCCACCGGCGTTGAGCATCGGTGCGGGATGGCCGGGACCGAAGTTATAGACCAGGTAGGAGCCCTTGGTGGTGTTGATGGCGTTGGCCAGCAGATCGCGGCCGTCGGCGGCGTGCGCGACCGGCTGTCCGGTGGTGCACGCGAGGACAATGCCGGCGACGATGGCGGTGCAGCCGGCCACCAGCCGGCGCAAGCTGGCGCCTCGGGTCAGCACGATCGCCCTTTCCGCCCGGATCTGAATACAACATAAACATCATCAGTCACATCCGTCACACTGTCAATTTAGATAACGGGCGGATGACGCTCGGGCGGCGGTCGAATTACGTTTGCTCGCTTGGGCTTTCGCTCGACGGTTCCGGCTCGTGGCGTCAGACCGGCTGCAGCTCGCCGCTGGGCGCCTTCGTGGACAACACCAACGGCCAGGGCCGCGCC
>NZ_LZJN01000084.1 GCF_001667735.1 Mycobacterium sp. E183 | reverse complement strand
ACGCACCACCTGCGCGCCGAACAACGCCGGAATCGACACCGGCACCCACGGCTCGGCCAACACCGCCCGGTTGCCGAAGTCATCGAGCCTGCGGTGCTCGTCGGCGTCGAGGGCATCGGTCGCCGACAAGCGCCGCTGCGGGTCGGTGGTCATGGCCACCAACACCCGCCGCAGCCGCTCGATCAGCGTTTCGATGGCCTGGGCGTCGAAGACGTCGGCGTCGTATTCGACGCGGAGGCGCAGTTCGTGGCCCGGCTGGGCCTGAATCGTCAGCGGATAATGCGTGGATTCCCGGCTGGCGATGTCGGTGATGGACAGCTCCTGATTGCCGGACAGGGCGGCCGCGTCGATCGGGTAGTTCTCGTAGGCGAACAGGGTGTCGAACAGCTGGTCCTGACCCGTGATGCGGTGAATCTCGTTGAGCGCCAGGTGCTGGTGGTCGAGCGTGTGGTTGTAGGCGCCCTGCAGTTGTTCGAGCAATCCTGCCGCGGTGGTGGTCGGCGTGATGTTCGCCCGCACCGGCACGGTGTTGATCAGCAGACCGACCATCGATTCCGCGCCGGGGATCTCGGCCGGCCGGCCCGAGACCGTGGTGCCGAACGTGACGTCGTGCTGGCCGGTCAGCCAGCACAGCAGTTGCGCGTAGGCGGCCTGCAGCACCGTGTTGACGGTGGTGTGGCAGGAGCGGGCCAGCTCGCCCACTGCGCGCGTGAGGTCGGCGGGCAGCCCTAGCGTCCGAACGCCCTGCTCCCCCGGCCGCAGCCGGTCCCGGCGGCCGACCAGCGTCGGGGTGTCGAAGCCGGCGAACACCTCGGCCCACGCGTCGCGGGCGGCGTCGCGGTCGCGGGCGGCCAACCAGGTGACGAAGCTGCGGTAGGGCGCGGCCGCGGGCAGGCGCTGACCGTAGTAAGCGGAAAAGATGTCGCCCAGCAGGATCGGCATCGACCAGCCGTCGAGAACGATGTGATGGTTGGTCAGCACCAGGTGGTGGCGGTCAATTCCGGTGCGGATCAAGGCAACCCGGAAGGGCGGCTGGTTGGCGAGATCGCACACGGCGGCGCGCTCGGCGGCGCACAGCCGCCGGATCTGCTCGTCGACGTCGTCGCGCAGCTCGATGTACCGCCAGGCCGGGGCGGGCTCTGCGGCGATGACTTGCACCGGCTCGCCGAACCGATCGACGAAGTGGGCCACCAGGTTTGGGTGGCGCCTGACCACGTCGCGCACGGCGTCGCGCAGGCGGCCGGGATCGAGCGGCCCGGTGACGCTGATGTCGAGCTGTCCAGCGTAGAGGTCGCCGGCATCCTGGCCGGCGCTCCGGACGGTGTTCGCGTGGAAGAGCAGCCCCTGCTGCACCGGGGTCAGCGGGAGCACGTCGGCGACGTCGTGTTGTCGCTGCAGCTGGTCGATCTGCTTCTGGTCGAGGCGGGCGGGCGCGACGTCCGAGGGCGTCAATCCACCGCCGCCCGAACGCACGTGGGCGCAGATCCCGGCCAGGGCCTCGAACCAGAGCCGGCTCAGCCGGCCGACCTGCCCGTCGTCCAGCGCGGAGGGCGCCCAGGTCCAGTTGGCGTGCAGGTGCGCGCCGGATTCGGTGTCGACGGTGGCCGCGTTGAGCTCCAGGGTGTGCATCAGCGGCATGGGGATGGCCGCCGCAGCTGCGGTGACCGAGCCCGGCACCGGTCGCCACATCTCCTCGGACAGCTCGGCCGTACCACCTTGGCGCCCAAGGTAGTTGAATCCGATCGTCGGGTCGGCCCCGTCCAGGGCGGCATCGGCGTTCAGGTAGCGCAGCAACCCGTAGGTCAGCGAGTCCGGGAGGGCGCGCAGCTGCTCCTTGCCGTCCTTGAGGGCCGCGCCAAGCGCGGCATCACCGGCGACCACCTTCGCCCAGGACAGCCCTCCGACGTTCAAGGCCACCGGGTATTTGGCGGTGAACCATCCCACGGTGTGCGACAGGTCGATGTCGCGGCCGATCTCCTCGTTGCGGCCGTGGCCCTCGACGTCGATGCCGATCGGCGCGCGGGTGTCGCCCAGGAATTCCCCCACCGCCAAAGCGAACGCGACGAGCAGGATGTCCTGGACGCCGGCGTGAAACGCCGCGGGCACCTCACCGAGCAGCATGCCGGTGGTTTCCGCGTCCAGCTCCACCGACAGGTGCCCGGCGGCGGCGAAGGTGTCCACGTCGGGGCGCACCGCGGGCAGCGCCGCGGGGGTGGCCGCCACCCGCTGCCAGGTGCCCAGGTGGTTCAGGATGTCCGGGTCGCCCGCGCGCTCGGCCAGCCGCGCAGCCCACCGGGCGAACGACGTCCCCGTCGACGGCAGCGCCACCGGCTGCCCGAGCCGGTGCTGGGCCCAGGCGATGTTCAAGTCCTCCAACAGGATTCGCCAGGACACCCCGTCGACGGCCAGGTGGTGGACGATCACCGCCAGCTGGTTGGTGGTGGTCACCCACAGCGCGCTGAGCATCGCCCCGCCGGCCGGGTTCAACCGCGAGCGGGCCTCGACGAGTGCCGCGTCGGACAGCTCGCCCACCGTTTGCAGGCAGTCGCGGGCGTGCACCGAACCGGGCTCGGGCACGGTCGGCGACCATTCGTCGTCGAGGCGCAGGCGCAGCATGCCGTGCCGGTCGAGCAGGGCCTGCAGTACCACCAGCACGTCGGCCTCGCCCACCGCGGCGGGGGCCTGCACCAGCATCGTCTGGTTGAACTGGTCGACCGGCCCGTCCACGCCGCGCAGCCAATGCATGATCGGGGTGGCCGCCACCGGACCCACGCCCTCGTCGATCACGCCGGTGCCCGCCTCGGCCACCTCGGCCACCCGCGCCAGCCGGGCGACGGTCTGCTCGACGAACAGGTCGCGCGTGCGGCAGATCAGGCCGGCGGCCCGTGCCCGGGTCACCACTTGCATCGACGAGATGCTGTCGCCGCCCAGATCGAAGAAGGAGTCGTCCACCCCAACCCGGTCGAGTCCGAGCACCTGGGCGTAGATGCCGGCCAGGATCTCCTCGACGGCGTTGCCCGGGGCGCGGTACTGCTCGCCGTCGGAATACTCCGGTGCGGGCAATGCGCGGGTGTCGAGCTTGCCGTTGGGTGTGAGCGGCAGGGCCGGCATCGCGACCACGGCGGCGGGAATCATGTAGGCCGGCAACCGCTCCGCCAGCGCGGCGCGGACCTCGACCGGATCGGCCTGCCCGGTGAGGTAGGCCACCAGGCGCTTGTCACCGGGACGGTCCTCGCGGGCGACGACCACCGCCTGCTCCACCCCGTCCAGCCAGGCCAGGGCGGCGCGCACGTCGCCGAGCTCGATGCGGTAACCGCGGATCTTGACCTGCTCGTCCACCCGGCCCAGGTAGTCCAGTTGGCCGTCCGCGCGCCAGCGCACCAGGTCCCCGGTGCGGTACATGCGGGTGCCGGCCCCGCCGAACGGGCAGGCCACGAACCGCGACGCGGTCAGACCGGCCCGCTGCCAGTAGCCGCAGGCGACACCCGAACCGGCCACGTACAACTCGCCGACCACGCCGACGGGCACCGGCCGCAGGCGCTCGTCGAGGACGAACAACGCGCCGCCGGGCACCGGTGACCCGATCGGCACCACACCCGATTCCGCGGACGCCGCGGTCAGGGGTTCGCTGACCGCCGCGTACACGGTGGCCTCGGTGGGGCCGTAGGCGTTGATCATCGTCCGGTCCGCCCCCCACCGGTCGACCAGCTCGGCGGGGCACGCCTCGCCGGCCACCACCAGGGTGACCGACTCCAGCCCCTCGGGTGACAACATCGCCGCCGCGGACGGGGTCTGGCTCAGCACGCCGACGCGTTCGGCCACCAGCAGTGCGTGGAGGTCTTCCGGTGCCCGGGCGACCGACTCGGGCACCACGACCAGCCGTCCGCCGTGCAGCAGGGCACCGAAGATCTCGTGCACCGAGACGTCGAAGGCCAGGGAATGCCACTGCGACCAGACCCCACCGCGCGGCAGGCCGGCATCCATGCGCGCGAGAAGTTGCGTCGCGTTGCGATGCGTGACCGCAACGCCTTTGGGGACACCGGTGGTGCCGGACGTGTAGATCAGGTAGGCGAAGTCCTCGGGGCCGGGCGCGGTCGGCGCCGGGTCCGGCTGGGCGCCGCCTTCCAGGTCACCGACGTCTATGACGGGCACGTCGTGCCCGACGAGCCGGTCGGCCAGGTCGGCGGTGGTGAGGACGGCCATCGGCGCGGCATCGGATAGCACGAAGCCGATCCGGGCCTCCGGCAGCGCCGGATCGATCGGCAGGTAGGCCGCGCCTGACTTGAGCACCGCCAGGATCGCCACGATCGCCTCGGAAGAACGCGGAAACAGCAGTGCCACAAACCGTCCCGGGCCGGCCCCCCGCCCGGCCAACACGCGCGCCAGCCCCTCCGCCGCGGCGTCCAGTTCGCGGTAGGTCATGGACCGGCCGTCGCACACGAGTGCCACCGCTTCGGGCGTGCGGGCCAGCTGCGCGGCGAACAGCTGCGGAATGGACACCGGCGCGGCGGGCGGCCCGGTCAGCGCCGCGCGGTTCCCGATCTGGTCGAGGCGGGCATGCTCGGCCGCGTCGAGCAAATCCACCGCCGACAGCGATCGGGTGGGGTCGACGGTCATCGCCGTCAGCACCCGCTGCAATCGGCCGACGAGCGCCTCGACGCTGTCCGCGTCGAACACGTCGGTGCGGAACTCCACCGTCCCGCCGATGCCGGCGGGCTCACCCGCCTCGCTCCAGCGCTCGGCCAACGAGAACGTCAGATCCATGCGGGCGGTCTGGGTGTCCACCGGCATCGGCGTGATCTCGACGTCGCCCAGGGTCAGCCCGGCGACCGGGCCACCGCCTTGCCCGGCGAAGTTCTGCCAGGCCAGCATCACCTGGACCAGCGGATGATGGGTCAGGCTTCGGGTGGGGTTGAGCCGCTCGACGAGAACCTCGAAGGGCACGTCTTGGTGTTCGTAGGCGGCCAGGCTGCGCTGCCGCACCTGCGACAGCAGGTCGGCGAAGGTGGGGTCGCCGCCCAGCTCTGTCAGGTCGACCCGCAGCACCAGGGTGTTGACGAAGAATCCGACCAGCTCGTCGAGGGCGGGGTCGCGCCGCCCGGCGATCGGGAAGCCCACGGCCACATCGGAACTCGCGGTCGTCTTCGCGAGCAGCACCGCCAGCGCGGCCTGCACGACCATGAAGCTCGTCGCGTTGTGCTGGCGGGCCAGCTCGCCGACGCGCCGCTGCAGCTCGGCCGGCCAGTCAACTTCCACGGTGGCGCCCCGCTGATCGGCGACCAGCGGGTAGGGCCGGTCGGTGGGCAGCGGAAGCCGGTCGGGCATGCCGGCCAACGCGCCTTCCCAGTAGGCCAGCTGGGCGGCGATGGGGCTGGTGCGGTCGTCGAGATCGCCGAGCTGCGCGCGCTGCCACAGCGTGTAATCGACGTATTGCACCGCCAGCGGCGCCCAGCCGGGGGCGTGTCCGGCACACCGGCTCGCATACGCGACGCCCAGGTCGCGTACCAGCGGGGCGATCGACATCCCGTCGGCGGCGATGTGGTGCACCACGGCCACCAGCACGTGCTCGTCGTCGTCGATGCGGAAAAGCTCTGCCCGCAAGGGAATTTCGGTTGCGAGGTCGAAGGTGTAGCGCGCCGTGGCGCCGATGGCCTCGTCGAGCTGGCCGGCGGACCACGCGCCCGCGTCGACGACCGACCACCCGAAGCCCGCTTTCTCGACCGGGGTCACCAGCTGCTGGGGCGTGCCCTCGGGCGCGGCGATCAGGGTGCGCAGGCTCTCGTGGCGCGCCACCACGTCGGCCAGCGCCGCACCCAGCGCGTCCGCGTCGAGGCGACCACTGAGCCGCAGCGCCGCCGCCATGTTGTAAACCGGTGACGGGCCTTGCAATTGGTCGAGGAACCACAAGCGGTTCTGCGCGAATGACAGCGGGATGACCGCGGGCCGCTCGGCGGCCACCAAGGGCTCCAGGCCGTTCGTGCCCTCGTCGATCCGCAGCGCCAGCTGGGCCACCGTGGGCGCCTCGAACACCACGCGGACCGGGACACCGGCACCGAGGTTGCTGTTGATGGCGGCGACGAGACCCATCGCGGAGATGCTTTCGCCGCCGAGTTCGAAGAAGGAGTCGTCGATGCCGACGCGGTCGAGGCCCAGGACGTCGGCGAAGATGGTGGCGAGAATCTCTTCGGTCGGGTTCTGCGGGGCGCGGTAGTGGCCGGCGGTGTATTCGGGGGCCGGCAGCGCGCGGGTGTCCAGCTTGCCATTGGCGGTCAGCGGCAGGGCTTGCAGGCCCACGATCGCGGCGGGCACCATGAACGCCGGCAACCGCTCGGAAAGCCGCGCCCTCAGCTGAGCCGGGTCAGCCGCGCCCGTGATGTAACCGACCAGACGCTTGTCACCGGGGCGATCCTCACGCGCGATCACCACCGCCTGTCCCACCCCGTCCAAAGCGCTCAACGCGGCCTGGATCTCACCGAGCTCGATGCGATACCCGCGTATCTTGACCTGCTCATCGGCGCGACCGAAGTATTGCAGTTGCCCGTCGCGGTTCCAACGCACCAGATCGCCGGTGCGATACATCCGCGTTGCAATCCCGCCGAACGGGCAGGCGACAAATCTCGACGCCGTCAGCCCGGGCCGGCCGAGATATCCAGTGGCCAAACCGGATCCGGCCACATACAGCTCCCCGACCACGCCCTCGGGCACCGGGCGCAACGACCCGTCGAGCACGAACAGCGCCGCACCGGGCACCGGCGAGCCGATCGGAGGCACCCCTGACCCCGCGACGAGCGGGGTGCTGATCGCGACACACATCGTGGTCTCGGTCGGCCCATAGGCGTTGACCAGCACCCGCCCCGGCGCCCACCGGTCCACCACCTCGGGCGGGCAGGCCTCCCCGGCCATCACCACCGCCACGTCGTCCAAACCGGCCGGGTCCAGCATCGCCACCGCCGACGGCGTCTGGGTCAGAACACTGACGCCGTGGGCGCGCAGCACCGCATGGAAGTCCAGCGGTGAACCCGCCACGGATTCGGGCACCACAACCAGTCGCCCCCCGCGCAACAGCGGGGCGAAGATCTCCCACACCGACACGTCGAAGGCCAGCGAATGCGCATGCGACCACACCCCGGGCGCCGGCAACCCGCCATCCAGCGAGCCGATCAACTGCGTCACGTTACGATGCGTGACGCCAACACCTTTGGGCACACCCGTGGTACCCGAGGTGTAGATCACGTAGGCCAGCCCGTCGGCGTCCGGCTCCGCCAGGGCGGTGTCGGGCACGGTGTCGAGGCGCCGATCGTCGACGTCCACCACGGGCACTCCGCGGCCCTCGAATCGCGCCGCCAGATCGGCGGTGCTGACCGCGACCACGGGGGCGGCGTCGCCGAGCATGAACTCGATCCGGGTATCCGGGGAGGAAGGGTCGATCGGCAGGTAGGCCGCCCCGGTCTTGAGCACCGCGAGCATGGCCGCGATCGCCTCGGCCGACCGCGAAAACAGCAGTGCCACAATCCGTCCCGGGCCCGCGCCGTGGGCCACCAACTGGCGCGCCAGCCGGGTCGAAGCCTCATCCAGCTCGCGGTAGGTCACCGACAGGCCCGCACCCGACACCGCCACCGCCCCAGGCGCGCGGGCCACCTGCGCAGCGAACAACCCGGGCACCGACACCGACCCCGGCACCGGCCCACTCAAAGCCGCCCGATTGCCGAACGCGTCCAGCCGAGACCGCTCGGCCTCATCGAGCACATCCACCGACGACAACGCCCGGCCGGGGTCGGCGGTCATGGCCGAAAGGACGCGCCGCAGCCGCGCGATCAGCGTTTCGATGGTGTCGGCGTCGAAGACGTCGGTGCGGAATTCCACCCGGCCGCCGATGCCGGCGGCCTCCCCCGTCTCGCTGAAGCGTTCGGCGAGGGAGAACACCAAATCCATCCGGGCGGACTCGGTGTCGACCGGCACGGAGGTGACGTCGAGGTCGCCCAGCGCAAGACCGGCGGCCGGATCGTCGTGGCCGGCGAAGTTCTGCCAGGCCAACATGACCTGCACCAGCGGGTGGTGGGTCAGGCTGCGGGCCGGGTTGAGCCGCTCGACGAGCAACTCGAACGGCACGTCTTGATGCTCGAACGCCTCCAGGCTGCGCGCCTGGACGCGTGCCAGCAATTCGGCGAAAGTGGGGTCGCCGGCCAGGTCGACGCGCAGCACCAACGTGTTGACGAAGAAACCGACGAGCGCGTCCAGGGCGCGGTCGCGGCGCCCGGCGATCGGAAAGCCGATCGGAATGTCCGAGCCGGCACCGACTTTCGACAGCAGCACGGCCAGCGCGGCCTGCACCACCATGAACGTGGTCGCGTTGTGCTCGCGGGCCACCCGGCGAACCTGCTGCTGCAGCTCCGACGGCCAATCCACGACGACGCTGGCGCCGCGCTGGTCGGCGACGGGCGGGTAGGGCCGGTCGGTGGGCAGCTGCAACCGCTCGGGCATCCCGGCCAGCCCGTCCCGCCAGTAGGACAGCTGGGCCGCGATGGGGCTCCGGCTGTCGTCCAGTTCACCGAACTGGGCGCGCTGCCACAGCGTGTAGTCGACGTATTGCACCGGCAGGTCGGCCCAGCCGGGCGCCTCCCCCGCGCATCGGCCGGCGTACGCGACACTGAGGTCGGCGGCCAGCGGCGTGAGGGACAGGCCGTCCGCGGCGATGTGGTGCACGACGATCACCAGCAGGTGTTCCCGCTCGCCGAGGGCGAAAAGCTTTGCGCGCAGCGGGGTCTCGGTGGCCAGGTCGAAGGTGTGGCGTGTCGTCGCCGCGATGGCCTCGTCCACCTCGCCCGCCGGGGATCCGGTGGCATCGACGATTTCCCAGCCGAAGTCGGCCTCCTCGGCGGGTACCACCAGCTGCTGGGGCGTTCCGTGGCGGGCGGGGAACAGCGTGCGCAGGCTCTCGTGGCGGTTCACCACATCGTCCAGCGCCGCGCGCAGCGCGCCGGCGTCGAGGCGCCCGCGCAGCCGCAACGCGACCGCCATGTTGTAGATCGGCGATGGGCCCTGCAGCTGCTGGATGAACCACAACCGGCTCTGCGCGAACGACAACGGGATCACCGCCGGGCGGTCGCAGGCGACCAGCGGCTGCAGGCGTCCCGCGGTCTCGCCGATGCGGGGGGCCAGTTGCGCGACCGTCGGCGCCTCGAACACGGCACGCACCGGCAGCTCGGTCTCGAGTGAGCTGTTGATCGCCGCGATCAGGCGCATCGTGGACAGCGAATCACCGCCGAGATCGAAGAACGAGTCGTCGACCCCGACGCGTTCGACGCCGAGTACCTCGGCGTAGATGCCGGCCAGGATCTCCTCGACCGCCGTGCTCGGGGCGCGGTAGTTGCCGGCGTCCTGGTAGTCCGGGGCGGGCAGGGCGCGGGTGTCGAGCTTGCCGTTGACGGTCATGGGCAGCGCCGGGAGGACGACGACCGCGGCCGGGACCATGTAGGCGGGCAGCCGTTCGGCCAGCGCGGCGCGGGCGTTGCCCGCGTCTACCGTCCCGGTGACGTAACCCACCAGCCGTTTGTCGCCGCGGTCCTCACGGGGGACGACCACAGCCTGCTCGACACCGTCCAAAGCGCTCAGGGCGGACTGGATTTCGCCGAGTTCGATGCGATAGCCGCGGATCTTGACCTGTTCGTCGGCACGGCCGAGGTAGCGCAGTTGCCCGTCGGGCCCCCAGCACACCAGGTCGCCGGTGCGGTACATCCGGGTCCCCGGTGCGCCGAACGGGCAGGCCATGAAGCGCGACGCCGTCAACCCCGATCGGCGCCAATACCCGACACCGACCCCGTCGCCCGCCAGGTACAGCTCGCCGACCACCCCGGGCGGAACCGGTTGCAGCCATTCGTCCAGCACGAAGAATGCCGCCCTCGTCACCGGTGCGCCGATCGGCGGGAAACCAGATCCCGCCGCCAGCGGCGCGCTCTTGCAGGCCCACATCGTGGTTTCGGTTGGGCCGTAGACGTTGACCATCACCCGCCCGGGCGCCCAGCGATCCACCAGCTCGGGCGGGCAGGGCTCGGCCCCGATCACGAGCGCGGTCGCATCCAGCCCGTCGGTCGGCAACATCCCCACGGCCGAGGGGGTTTGGGTGAGCACGGTGACACCCTCGGCGACCAGGAGGGCGTGGAATTCCTGCGGTGAGCGGGCCACCGATTCGGGCACCACCACCAGCCGCCCGCCGTGCAGCAGCGCACCCCAGATCTCCCAGACCGAGAAGTCGAAGGCATAGGAGTGGAACTGGGTCCAGACCTGCCCCCGTGACATCTCGATGCCGATCCGCAGCGAGTCGAACAGCTGCGCGACGTTGTATTGGGTTACCGCAACACCTTTCGGGACACCGGTGGTCCCGGAGGTGTAAATGATGTGCGCGAGGTCGTCGGGCGCGGGCGCCGGTGGCGCCGTGCCGGGCTGGCTGTCCAGGGCGGGGTCGCCGACGTCGACGACCGCCAGGTCGAACCCGTGCAACCGCTCGGTCAGCGCCGCGGTGGTGACCACGGCGATCGGTGCGGCGTCGGTAAGCATGAACTCCATCCGGGCCGCCGGCAGCGCCGGGTCGATCGGCAGGTATGCCGCCCCGGATTTGAGCGCGGCCAGGATCGCCACGATGGCCTCGGCCGAGCGCGAAAAGAGCAGCGCCACACGCTCACCCGGGCCCGCCCCACACCCGATCAGCAGGTGCGCCAAGCGGTTGGCCGCCTCGTCGAGTTCCCGGTATGTCATGGACCGGCCGTCGCAGACCACGGCGACCGCGTCGGGCGTGCGCGCCGCCTGCGCGGCGAACAATTCCGGAACCGACACCGGCGTCGCCGGCTCGGTCAGCACTGCCCTGTTGCCCCACCTCTCCAGCCGGGCGTGCTCGCCCGGATCCAGCAGGTCTACCGACGACATCCGCAGCCCCGGGTCGGAGGTGACGGCCACCAGCAGGCGGTGCAGCCGCTCGATCAACGTCACGACGGTGTCGGCGTCGAAAACGTCGGTGCGGTATTCCGCCGTCACGCCGATGCCCGCGTGCTGGCCGGCCTCGGTCCAGCGGTCGGACAGCGAGAACGTCAAATCCATTCGCGCCGTGTGGGTTTCGACCGGCATCGGGGTGGCCCGGACATCGCCGAGGGCCAACGTGGCGGTGGGATTGCTGTCATAGCCGGGGAAGTTCTCCCAGCCCAACAACACCTGGATCAACGGATGATGGGCCAGGCTGCGGGTGGGATTGAGCCGATCCACCAGGAACTCGAACGGCACATCCTGGTGCTCGAACGCGGCGAGGCTACGCCGTCGCACCTGCGCCAGCAGCTCGGCGAAGGTGGGATCGCCGGCCAGGTCGACCCGCAGCACCAGTGTGTTGACGAAAAAACCCACCAGCTCGTCCAGCGCGGGATCGCGGCGCCCGGCGATCGGGAACCCCACCGCCACATCGTCGCTGGCGCTGATCTTCGACAGCAGCGCGGCGAAGGCGGCCTGAATCACCATGAAGCTGGTCGCGTTGTGCTCGCGCGCTACCCGACGGATCTGCTGCTGGACCTCCGTCGGCCAGTCCACCGCCAGCCGGGCCCCCCGGTGGTCGGCGACCGGCGGGTAGGGCCGATCGGTGGGCAGCTGCAAGCGCTCGGGCATCCCGGCCAGCGCGTCCTGCCAGAAGTCCAGCTGGGCGGCGATCCGGCTCTGGCTGTCGTCCAGGTCGCCGAATTGCGCGCGCTGCCAAAGCGTGTAGTCGACGTACTGCACCGACAGCGGCGCCCATTCCGGGGCCTGCCCGGCGCACCGCGCTGCGTACGCGACGCCCAGATCGCGGGCCATCGGGGCGATCGACCACCCATCGGCGGCGATGTGGTGCACCACGACCACCAGCACATGGTCGTCGTCGGCGGTGGTGAAAAGCTCCGCGTGTAACGGTATTTCGTTCGCCAGGTCGAACGCGTAGCCGGCGACGGCATCGGTGCCCTCGCGCAGCCGGCCTTCCGGCCAGCCCCGGGCGTCGACGACGTTCCACCCCAATCGGGCGCGTTCGGCGGGGAGCACCACCTGGTGGGGGGTGCCGTCGTGAACCGCGAACAGTGTCCGCAGGCTTTCGTGGCGGTCGACGACGTCGGCCAGCGCCGCGCCCAGCGCGTCCGCGTCGACGCGTCCGCGCAGCCGCAACGCGACCGCGACGTTGTAGATGGGCGAGGGTCCCTGGAACTGGTCGATGAACCACAACCGGCTCTGCGCGAACGACAGCGGGATGAGCTCGGGCCGCTCGCCGGCCACCAGCGGCTCCAGCCGGGCGGCCTCCCCGCCGGTGAGGCGGGCCAGCTCGGCGACGGTGGGCGCGTCGAACACGGCGCGCACCCCGAGGTCGGAATTCACGCTGGCGTTGACCGCGGCGATCAGGCGCATGGCCGACAGCGAGTCCCCGCCGAGGTCGAAGAACGAGTCGTCCACCCCGACCCGCTCCAGGCCCAGAACCTGGCCGAAGATGCCGACCAGGATCTCCTCGACCGCATTCGACGGGGCCCGATAACGATCGGCGTCCTGATAGTCGGGTGCGGGCAGCGCCTTGCGGTCGAGCTTGCCCGAGGAGGTCAGCGGGAATTCCTCGAGCGCCACGATGTGCGACGGCACCATGTAGTCGGGCAGCCACGCGCTGATCCGTTCGCGCACCGCGGCGATCTTGGTGTTGGCGTGCGGGTCGTTGGCGTAGCTGGTGCGTTGCCGGGCCCGGGCGGGCGGCAGGTAGACGTCGGTCAGCCGGACATCGGAGTCGGTGAAAACCGCACTGAGCGTGCCGGGTTGGGTGCCCCAGGTGACGGCGACGTGATATCCGGCGGACTCGCCGAGGCGATGCAATCGTTCCGCGACGGTGGCGCCGGTGATCGCGCCGGCTTGGGCCAACGCTTCGGGGATGGGCAGCCCCGCGGCGAGCGCGGATTCGATACGGACGTCGGCGATCACCCCCACGTGCGGGATGTCGGTGACGCGGACCTCGGCGGGCCGCTCCGACGTCAGCCTGTCGTGCAGCGCGTCCAGGCCCGCACATTGCGCCCACGCCCAGACGGGCGCGCCGGCCACCGAGCGAAGGGGTGCGGGAGCCTTGTGGATGGTGACGTCGTAGCGGTACCGGTTCAGTTCGTTGTCGGCCATGCCGCGCTTGACCCGGATGTCCAGCCCACCCGCGGATTCGTGACCGCCGACCCAGCTGGTGAAAAACTCGGGCGCCAAAAGCAATTCGGTCTCGCCGAGCATCGCGTGCCGGACGCGCTGGCGGATCTCGGCGGCGTCGCCGGCGCCGGCATCCGTACGGGCCAGCGCGATGCCGGTCTGGAATGCGCTCTGCAGGGCGTGGTTGCGGACGTCACCGATGAACACCGCCCCGCCCGGCGCGAGCAGTTCCATCGCGGCGTCGATGACGCCGGCCAAATATCCCGCGTTGGGGAAGTACTGGACGACGGAGTTGAGGATGACGGTGTCGAAAGAGCCCCGCGGCAGCCCGTCCGTGACGGCGGCCGGCTGGGTCAGCAGCTGAACCCGGTCGCGCCACGGGAGCTGCAATTGCTCCAACGAGCGGGCCAGGTTTTCGATCGCCGCGGCCGAAAAGTCCGTGGCGACATACTGATCGCACTGCGGGGCGATCTGCGACAGCAGCAATCCCGAGCCCGCGCCGATCTCGAGCACTCGCCGCGGTCGCAGCGCCATGATCCGTTCCACCGTGGCGGCACGCCACTCGACCATTTCCTCGAGCGGGATCGGGTCGCCGGTGTAGCTGCTGTTCCAGCCACGGAAATCCATGCCGAAGCCGGACTCGCCGTCGGCGCCGTACAGGTCGTCGTAAAGGTGCTGCCACTCTTGGACGTTCTCGGCGTCGTCGTCGGCCGTGGTGTTGTGGTCGAGGGTGACGTAGGCGACCAGCTGCGTGCCGGTGGCGCTGTCCTGCACGGTGACGGCGGCCTGGGTTACCTGTGGGCAGGCCAGCAGGGTGTTCTCGATTTCGCCCAGTTCGATGCGCTGCCCGCGCAGCTTGATCTGGGTGTCGGCGCGCCCCAGGTAGTCCAGGGTTCCCTCGGGCGTCCAGCGGGCCAGGTCGCCGGTGCGGTACATCCGTGACCCGGGCGCGCCAAAGGGATTGGCCACGAACCGTTCCGCGGTCAGCTCCACCCGACCCACGTAGCCGTGCGCCAGCGCGGGCCCGATCAGGTACAGCTCCCCCATCACCCCGACCGGCGCCGGGTTAAGCCAGGCGTCGAGCACCAGAGCGGACACGCCCGGAATCGGAGCGCCGATCCGGATCGGTCCGCCCGCCGACAGCGGCGCGCTGGAGGTCAGCCAGATCGTGCACTCGGTGGGGCCGTAGACGTTGAACATGCGCCGGCCGGGCGCCCACGCGGCCACCAGCTCCGGCGAAAAGGCCTCTCCACCGACCATCAGCGTGTCGAACCCGTCCAGCCGGGCCGGGTCCAGGGATGCCAGCACCGTAGGGGTCAGGAACGCCGCGCTGACCCGCTGGCTTTCCAGTAGGGCGGTGAGCGGCTCCCCGGCGTAGACCCCCGGCGGCGCCACCACCAGCGCCGCGCCCGACCCGGCGGCCATCACCATTTCGCCGACGGACGCGTCGAACGTCGGCGAGGCCACCATGAGCAGTCGCGTGTCCGGTTGCAGCCCATGCACATCGCGTTCCGCCGCAGCCCAACCCAACAGACCGGCGTGGCTGACCGCCACCCCCTTGGGCGTGCCGGTGGAACCCGACGTGAAGATCACGTACGCGGTGTTGGCCGCCGTCAGCGGCGCGAGCCGCTCGGTGTCGGCGATCGCTTCCGCGGAGTACCCCGACAACTCGTCGATCCGGACCACCGGGCGCGCGCCGGCACCGGCCACGTCGTCGGCGCCGCAGGCCAACACGCACACCGCCCCCGCGGCGTCCAGCACCGTGGCGACGCGCTCGACGGGATGGTCCAGATCCACCGGCGCATGCACGCCGCCGGCCTTGACCACGGCCCACCACGCGACCACCAACTCCAGACCGCGATCCATCGCCACGCCCACGGCGCGTTCCGGACCAACGCTAGTCTCAATCAGCTTGCGGGCCAACCGGTTTGACCACTCGTCGAGCTCGCCATAGGACAGCGTCCCGGCACCGTCGACCACCGCGGGCGCGTCCGGGTTGGCGGCCACCGCCCCCGCGAGCAGCTGTGGCGCCACACCGACCGGCGCGGCCACACCCGCGCCGGAGAACCGCGACAGCACCAGATCGCGCTCTGCGCGATCCAGCAGGTCGATAGACGACAGGCGCCGGGTCGGATCGGAGGTGATCGCTGCCAGCACCCGCCGGAACCGCTCGACGAGCGCCTCGATGCCCGCGGTGTCGAACACGTCCGCGTCGAACTCGACGTGCAGGCCGAGCTGGCGGCCCGGGAGGGCCTCCACCGTCAGCGGGTAGTGGTTGTACTCGCGGTTGGTGAACTCGGCGATGGCCAACCCGTCGGGGCCCAACTGCATGCCGTCGCCGATCGGGTAGTTCTCGTAGACGAAGAGGGTGTCGAACAGTTGCTCGTGGCCGGTGGCGCGGTGAATGTCGCTGAGCGCCAGGTGTTGATGCTCGAGCGTGTCGTTGTGGTCGTCCTGCAGCTGGCGCAGCAGGTCCGCGGTGGTGGTGGTCGCGGTGATGTTCGCCCGCACCGGCACCGTGTTGATCAGCAAGCCGACCATCGATTCCGCGCCGGCCACCTCGAGCTGGCCCACCCGGGATCGCGGGGTGCCGAAGACGACGTCGTGCCGACCCGTCAGCGAGGTCAGCAGCAGCGCATAGGCGCCCTGGAGCACGGTGCTGACCGTGGTGTGGCAGGCGCGGGCCAGTTCGGTGAGGGCGCGGGTGGTTTCCTCGGGCACGCGGAAGGATTGGGTGCCGCGCCGCCCTTGCCCCAACCGGTCCTTGGGGCCGACGAGCGTCGGCGTCTCGAAGTCGGCGAGCGTCTGAGCCCAGGCGTCGCGGGCGGCATCGAGGTTCCGATCGGCAAGCCAGGTGACGAAGCTGCGATAAGGCGCGGCCGCGGGCAGCCGCTCCCCGTAGTAGCTGGTGAAGATCTCGCGCAGCAGGATCGGCAGCGACCACCCGTCGAGCACGATGTGGTGGTTGGTCAGCACCAGCCGGTGCCGGTCTTCCCGGGTGCGGATCAACGCCACCCGGAACGGCGGCTGGTCGGCCAGGTCCCCGACGGCGGCGCGTTCGGCCGCGCATAGGCGCTCGATCTGCTCGTCGGTGTCGAGCTCGACAAATCGCCACGCCACAACGGGATTGGCCGGGATGATCTGCACCGGCTCGTCGAACCGTTCGTAAAACCGGGCGGCCAGATGCGGATGACGGTGGATCACGGTGCGCACCGCGTCGTGCAGGCGGTCGGGGTCGAGGGGGCCGGTGAGCGTGAAATCCAGCTGCACGGCGTACATGTCGTCATCGCCGTGGGCGGTGCTGGAGTGGAAGAGCAGGCCCTGCTGCAGTGGGGTCAGCGGCAAGACGTCGGCGAGGTCGTATCGCCGGCCGAGTTCGTCGATCTGCGATTGGCTCAGCCGGGTGGGCGCGATGTCCGATGGCGTCAGACCGCCGCCCCCGGCCCGCACGTGCGCGCAGATGCCGGACAAGGCTTCGAACCACAGCTGACTCAGCCGGCCGATCTGTCCTTCGGTGAGGGCCGACGTCGCCCACGTCCAATCGGCGTGCAACTGCGGGCCGCTGTCGGTGTCGATGGTGCCGGCGTTGAGTTCGACGGTGTGCGCCAACGGCATTGGGATCGCCGCGGCGACCGCCGTCAGGGACAGGCTCTCGGGGTGCAGCCGCCACAAGCCATCGGAGAGCTCGGTTCCGGCGACGAGGCGGCCGAGGTAGTTGAACCCGATCGTCGGGTCGGCGCCGCCCAGCTCGACGTCATCGTTGAGGTAGCGCAGCACGCCCCACGTCAGCGGGTGCGGCACAGCGCGGAGTTGTTCCTTGGCGTCTTTGATCACGCTTCCCAGCGCCGGGTCGCCGGCCCGCACCTGGGCCCAGGCCGGCCCGCCGACCGTCAGCGACACCGGGTATTTGGTGGTGAACCAGCCGATCGTGCGCGAGAGGTCCACGTGGGGCGCGACTTCCTCGTGGCGGCCGTGGCCCTCGACGTCGATGCCAACCGGCCCGCGGGCAGAAAGGTTGGGGCCCAGGAACTCCGCGCACGCCAACCCGAACGCGATCAACAGAATGTCTTGCACGCCGGTGTGGAATGCCGCCGGCGCCTCCCCGAGCAGCGTCCGGGTGTCCTCTACGTCCAGCGACGCCGACAGATGCCCGGCTGTGGCGTAGGTGTCCCCGGGCCGCACCGCCGGCAAGGCGGACGGTGTGGCCGCGATCCGCTTCCAGGCGCCCGCCTGGTCTACGACCTCCGGGCGGCGGGCGTGTTCGCGGAGCAGCGTTGCCCACCGCGCGTATGACGTCCCGCCCACCGGCAACGCGGCCGGCTGGCCGCCCCGCCCCTGGGCATAGGCGATGTTCAAGTCCTCCAACAGGATTCGCCACGACACCCCGTCGATGGCCAGGTGGTGAACGACCAACGCGAGCTGTCGCGTGGGGGCGGCCCACACCGCGCTGAGCATCGCCCCGGTGGCGGGGTTCAGCCTCGACCGCGTCTCCACCAAGGCCTCATCGGACAGCACGTCCACCGACCACAGGCACGCGGTCGCGTCGACGGCGCCCGCGTCGGGCACCCATAGGGACCACCCGTCGTCGCCGTCGCCCTCGACGCGTAGCCGCAGCATGGCGTGCCGGTCGAGGACGGCCTGCAGCCCTCCCGCGACGTCGGCTTCGGTCGCGCCGGCGGGCGCCTGGAGCACCATCGTCTGGTTGAACTCGGCGATCGGACCACCAATCTCGCGCAGCCACCGCATGATCGGGGTGGCCAGCACCGGTCCGAGGCCCTCGTCGGCCGCGGCGGTGTCGCCGTCGGCCACCCCGGCCACGGTCGCCAGGCGGGCGACGGTCTGCTCGACGAAGACGTCCCGCGGGCGGCACGTCAGGCCTGCGGCCCGCGCTCGCGAGACCACTTGCAGCGCCAGGATGCTGTCGCCCCCGAGTTCGAAGAAGGAGTCGTCGATGCCGACGCGGTCGAGGCCCAGGACGTCGGCGAAGACGGTGGCGAGAATCTCTTCGGTCGGGTTCTGCGGGGCGCGGTAGCGGTCGGCGCCGTATTCGGGGGCCGGCAGCGCGCGGATGTCCAGCTTGCCATTGGCGGTCAGCGGCAGGGCTTGCAGGCCCACGATCGCGGCGGGCACCATGAACGCCGGCAACCGCTCGGAAAGCTCTGCCCGCAGCCGCGCCGGGTCGGCCGCGCCCGTGATGTAACCGACCAGACGCTTGTCACCGGGGCGATCCTCACGCGCGATCACCACCGCCTGCCCCACCCCGTCCAACGCGCTCAACGCGGCCTGGATCTCACCCAACTCGATGCGATACCCGCGGACCTTGACCTGCTCATCGCCGCGACCCAGGTAGCGCAACTGCCCATCGCCACCCCAACACGCCAGATCCCCGGTCCGGTACATCCGCAGCCCCGGCGCCCCGAACGGACACGCCACAAACCGCGCACCGGTCAGCCCGGCCCGGCCGAGATATCCAGTGGCCAAACCGGATCCGGCCACATACAGCTCCCCGACCACGCCCTCGGGCACCGGGCGCAACCAGGCATCGAGCACGAACAGCGCCGCACCGGGCACCGGCGAGCCGATCGGCGCCACCCCAGACCCGGCCTGCAGGGGCGCGCTGATCGCCACACACATCGTGGTCTCGGTCGGCCCATAGGCGTTGACCAGCACCCGTCCCGACGCCCACCGATCGACCACCTCGGGCGGGCAAGCCTCCCCGGCCAACACCACCGCCACCCCGTCCAGGCCCGTGGGGTCGAGCATCGCCACCGCCGACGGTGTCTGGGTCAACACGCTCACGCCCTCGGCCACAAGGACGGCGTGCAAGTCTTCCGGCGCGCGCGCGGTGTCGTCGTCGACCACCACCACCCGGCCCCCGCGCAACAGCGGGGCGAAGATCTCCCACACCGACACGTCGAAGGCCAGCGAATGCGCATGCGACCACACCCCGGGCGCCGGCAACCCCGCATCCAGTGACCCGATCAGCGCCGTCACGTTATGATGCGAGACCCCAACACCTTTGGGCACACCCGTGGTACCCGAGGTGTAGATCAGATACGCCAATCCGTCGGCGTCGGGCTCGGGTAACGCCGCATCCGGGAGCTCGTCGAGGCGCGCATCATCGACATCGATGACCGCCACCCCATGCCCGGCCAGCCGCCCGGCCAGTTCCGCGGTGGTCAGGGCGGCGACCGGCTTGGCGTCGGCCAGCAGGAACCCGATCCGCGAATCCGGGGAGACCGGATCGATCGGCAGGTACGCCGCCCCGGTCTTCAGCACCGCCAACATCGCGGCGATCGCCTCGGCCGACCGCGAAAACAGCAGCGCCACAACCGAACCGGGACCCACACCCCGGTCAACCAGATACCGCGCCAACCGATTCGAGGCCGCATCCAACTCCCGGTACGACACCGAGACCCCACCACCGCAGACCGCCACCGCCCCCGGCCCGCGGGCGACCTGCGCGGCAAACAACCCGGGCACCGACACCGGACCCGGCACCGGCCCGCTCAAAACGGCCCGATTACCAGACACATCCAGCCGAGACCGCTCAGCCTCATCGAGAACATCCACCGTCGACAACGACCGTGCCGGATCGGCCGCCATCGCCACCAACAGCCGCTGCAACCGGCTCGCCAAGTCCGAGACGTCGAAGTTCGAGAAGGGCTGTCCGACACCCACCGTGCTCAGGAATTGCTGATCGCCGAACCCGAGGAAGAACAGCCCGAAGTGGCCCACCGGGCCAAAGGTCGTGTACGTCGCGGTCGCCGGCACACCGGCGAGGCTGAGGGTCATCCGGGCCGGGACGAAGTTCACGACCACCCGGTTGGATGCCTGCGGTGCGCCACGGAAGCCGCCGTCGCCACCGAGCATGTGCACCGGGAAACGCTGGTGCCGCAACGCCTCCCGCGACCGCGTATCGACCTGTTTGAGAAACTCGGCGGCGGTGAGGAGGGGCGACGCGTTCAAGACCAGCGGCACCACCCCGGCGAGCATGCCGGGGTGGGTCTTCGACTCCGGGTCCAGCCGGCGGCTGACCGGGAAGTCGAGCACCACTTCGTCGGAATTGTCGGCGCGGAACCCCCGCACCAGGAGTGCGCAGGCGGCGGTGAGGACCGACGACCGGCGGACACCCAGCGACTTGGACAGTTGTTTGATCGCGCCGAGCACCGACGAGTCCAACTGGACAGGCGGTGAGGGGGCGTATGGGTCCCGGTCGCCGGCGAACTGGGTCATTCGATAGTCCGGCTCGGCGCCCGTCGGCAGGTGCTCGTTCCAATAGGCCTCGTCGGCAAGGTAATCCGCGGATGCCGCGTATTCCGACTCGCCGCTGACGAGATCTTGCACCGAACCGAAGAAGGCCGGAGATACGGCCGTGCCGGAGGCGAGCGCGGAGTAGACGGCCGCGATGCGGCGGCCGATCAGCGCGATGCCCATTCCGTCGATCGCGATGTGATGACAGCAGGTGAACCAGTAGTACTCATCGGGTGCCGTCTGGAACAGGTAGAAGTTCATCATCGGACCGGTGAGCGGCATCGGCGTGCGCTGGATCGCCGACGCCCGCTCGCGGGCCTCGCCCTCGGGATCGGCGGACCCGCTCACGTCGTCGAAGACCAGATCGACGTCCGGGTCGTCGATCACCCGCTGAAAGACCTGCCCGTCCGCCTCGAAGAAGCGGGCCCTGAGGCTCTCGGCCTCGCCCACCACGTGGCGCATCGCCTGCTCCAGCAGACCGCGGTCGATCGTGCCCTCGATCCGGACGAGCACGCCGAGTTGCCACGCGACATCGAAGTGACCCGTTTGCTGAGCGAGCCAGATGTCCAGCTGCGCTCGCGTCAGCGGTAGTGCCCGGTCACTGCGTTCCACTAAGTCCCCCCAAAACCCTTCCCGACTCTTTCATACCTAGACGGTCTATACATCACAAACCGGGAGCGGACAGCCTCTCGCGCAGCGATTTAGGGCGCCTATCGGGCCAGTGTTGTTCGACGAAGTCGAGGCACGCCGCCCGTTCCGCTTCGCCGTAGGCCACGCTCCAGCCCGCGGGGACATCGGCGAAGGCCGGCCACAGGATGTGCTGGTCCTCATTATTGACTAGCACGAAAAATTTGCCCCCGCCGTCGTCGAAAGGATTGGGCTGCAATGGACAACCTCCTCGAACCGAGCTGAGACGTGCAGAAGCGTTGGACGCTGCATCGAAAACGATGCTGCGCTTCTGGATTGGCCGTTGGTTTCGACCAGTGTGGCGTCCTGCCCACCGGCGCCGTGCCAGCGCCTTCGGGCTTTGCGGATATCCCCGTCATGAGGAGACCGTCGTGGCTGCGTTTCGGGCCCCAGCCGGTTCCCCTGCCCGAGTCGCGATGCCGTCCGCAACACCAACGGTAGCCCACGAAACTGGATCGGTGGTTTCACGCGGAACGCCATTCGCGCACCAGCGAACCGTGAGCGTGCTGGCACCACGACTTGCAACGTCGTAATCCACGGCTCGCGCGGCACCCGCCGGTTTGGTCAAACCTGTGAATTTCCTATGCACGAACAGAATTCGCTGCCGCGGGTTGCGGCACGCGTGTCGCGGAAGCCGGCGACCAACCCGGTGTTGTGACAAACTTCACGGGTGCACGAGCGGGTGGTGTTCACAGCGGATTGGCCCGCCGTTCACGGATCGTCCCGCGCCTGGGCATCGCTTGAACGTGTTGCGCCACGCCGAAATTCGGTGGGCGAACCCACATCCTACGGATCGGCGCCGGGGCGGCACGATCCCTCGAGGTTCGGTGTTTAGGGTCGGTGGCCCGCGGGTAGAGATGCGCCAATGTGGGGGTCGGTGCTGGGGTTGGGAATTCTCGCGGCGCTCAATCCCGTGCGCCTCGGGCTGGCCCTCCTGATGATCTCCCGACCGCGGCCCGGGCCGAACCTGCTCGCCTACTGGGTGGGCGGCCTCACCGTGTGTGTGCCCGAGCTTCTCGCGCCCCTGATGCTGCTCAACTTCACCTCGGCGTTCGGCTCGTTCGGCCACGGCTCGACCACGAAGGCCACCAGTTCCACACTTCCGCACATCCAGATCGGCCTCGGCGTGCTCGGGCTGTCGATCGCGGCGGTGATGGCCGTGCGCTTTTCGACGGGCCGGCGAGCGGAGGCCGGCGTATCGAGCGACGCGACCCCGACGCCCGCGGGCGCGCCGATCGCGGTGCCGCGATTCCTGAGCCGCGCGGGGGACGTCCCCCCGGAGGAGGGTTCCGGACCGCGGCGTTTGCTCCACCGCGCCCACCTCGCCTGGGAGCAGGGGTCGCTGTGGATCGCGTGGGTGATCGGCCTGGCGTCGGTTCCGGTCGACGGGGTGCTGTTCATCCTGGCGATCATCGTCGCCTCGAGGGCCGCGGTCGCCACGCAGGTCAGCGCCTCGATCGCGTTCGTCGTGCTGATGTATTCCGTCGTCGAGGTGATCCTGGTGGGATACGTCGCCGCGCCGGCAAGGACCCAAGCCGCGCTGCGGCGGCTGCACGACTGGGTGCGCGCCTACCACCGGCAGATTCTCGTGACCGTCTTCACGGTGGTCGGCGTCTCGCAGCTGGCCCAGGGCATGCACATCCTTTGAGCTGTCGGGTGACAAACCCGGCAATCACATCCGGCCGGCGACCGCGGGAGGATACAAAGGCATCAGCGTCTCGATAATCGGCGTTGGGAGCCCTCGTGATCACTCTGGACCGCTTGGTGAATGTGCTGGGTGGTCATGGGGTCCGGCTGGGTTGGTCGTCGGTGCCTCGGTCGACCGAACTGCGCAGCGTGGTCATTCACGAGATGTCGGGCGGGCGGGCCGTCGTCGGTGACGTTCTGCTGGCCATCGGCGCCGAGTCTCTGAGCGAAGCCGTCGAGTGGGCGAACTCGGCGGGAGCGGTGGTGGTGTTGACGCGCGAGGGTGCGGAGCCGCTGACGGTCGGCGAGGACACCGGGGTCGGGGCGGTGCTGCTGGTCGAGGAGACGCTGCCGTGGAGCGAGCTGGCCGCGGTCATCTACGGGCTGGTGCTGGAGGGCCGCGAGACCGCGGCCGGCCGTGGTCCGACCGACCTCTTCGCGCTGGCCGACAGCCTGGCGGATGCGATCGGCAGCGCCGTCGTCATCCACGACGAGTTGCTGCGCGTGCTGGCGTATTCACGGCTGCAGCAGGACCCCGATCCGGCTCGGGTCGAGACGATTCTGAGCCGGCAGACGCCGGAGCGGCTGCGCGCGCTGTTCGAATCCCGGGGCGTGTTCGCGCACCTGGCGGCGGCCGAAGAGCCGCTCTTCGTCGAGGGCGATCCCGAATACGGTTTGACGGGCCGCATGGTGGTGGCGGTGCGCTCCGGGCGAGAGCTGATGGGGTCGGTCTGGGTGGCGTGTTCCGAGCCGCTGGACGAGCCGGCGCGCACGGCCTTGGCCGCGGGCGCGCACACCGTCGCCATGCACGTGCTGCGGTCACAGGCCAGCGCCGACCTCGAGCGTCAGGTCGAATCCGAGCTGGTGATCCGGCTGCTCGAGGGCAGCGCCGACGCCGCCACGGCGGCGAGCAGGCTCGGCCTGCCCCAGAGCGGCTTACGGGTGATCGCGCTGCAGGCGTCGGTGGGCGCCGAACGCGACGCGGCCCTGCTGCTGGCCTTCGAGCGCGCCACCACCGGCTTCGGTTGGTCACGACCGGGGCGCAGCGCCCTGGCGGGCAACACCGTCTACACCCTGCTTCCCGCGGACCAGGCCACGGCGGCCCGCGACTGGGTGACCGCCCTGACGGCGGCCCTGCCCGAACGGGTGACCGTGTTGGCCGGCATCAGCGGGCCGGCCGACGTCGCCGAGCTCGCCGCGGCCCGGCAGGAGGCCGACGAATGTCTGGCGCTGCACGAGGCGTCGCCCACCTGCGCGCCGCCCGCCTACGACGAATCGTGGGATGACATCCTGCTGCAGCGGTTGCGCACCGCGGCCCGCGCCGGCCGGGCCCCGACCCGTGGACCGGTGGCCGAGCTGCGCCGGCACGACCGCGCCAACGGAACCGACTACCTCGCCACGCTGCGGGCGTGGTTAGAGGCCCAGGGCGATCCGGTTGAAGCCGGTGAGCGTCTCGGTGTGCACGAGAACACCGTCCGTTACCGGCTCCGGAAGATGGCCGAAATCAGCAATCTTCCCTTGGACGACGCCAGGAAGCGGCTGGCCATGATGATCGAACTCGCGGCCACCGACATCGGTTGATCGAGCGCTGTCGGAATCCGACAACGCGCGCCGGCGCCCTTGTCGGATCGGCGCAAGCCGCGCGGTGCCCGGCCGCGCGAAGATCGGGGTGACCAACCACGGTCGCTACCCATTCGAACGAGGACATCCGATGACCACCCCCCGACACGATCACCCCGGGCTGGAGACGTTCACCGTTCCCCTGCCACGGGGTCTGCTCGCTCGGCTGTTTCGCCGCAACCCGCTGGTCCGGTCGACCGACCGGCTGGAGGCGCTGCTGTTGGTGTTGGCCATCGCGGTGTCGCTGGTCACCGTGCCGATCGCCGCCGCCGTGGGCACCGCGATCCATGAGGACCGTAGCCGCGTCTACGCCGAACAGGTGCAGACGCGGCGCCCGGCCACCGCGACGGTCGTCGGGGACAGCCATCCCCGCACCGATCTCGGAAAACCGACGGTCATGGCGCCCGCCCGATGGGATTTCGCCGGCTCCGAGCGCACCGGGGACATCGCCGCACCGCTCGCGGTGAAAGTCGGTGACCAGATAGACATTTGGGTCGACGACCGGGGCGCGCCGGTTACCCGGCCGAAAATGTCACCGGCCGACGAGGCGGTCGCGATCGCCGTGGCGATCTGGCTCGCCGTGACCCTGCCCGTCGCGGCCTCCTTCGCCGGCGCCCGCTATGCCCTCGACCGAATCCGTTACGCGAGATGGCAACACGACTTCGACCGGCTCGTCGGCCCGCAGTGAGCTGAGGGCGGCGATACGGCGAGCGTGTTGTCGGCCCTCGACAATGGCCCACACCGGCATTGTTCGATCCGGGCAAGCGCCCCGACCGCCACCCGGGTCACCATGGAGTTAAGAGTCGAGGCTCGAACACGGAGATTCGTTGACGCACAGCATATCTGGCGCAACACGGCCCGATCAAGACCTGCCCGGCACGGGCTTCGCGTCGTCAGGGACGGCTGCCACACGACGGCCCGCCCCTGACGACACCCCTACTCGAGGAAGGAAATAACAGATGACCAGTTTCACCCCGGCCTACATCACTTCGCGGCAGCGCCGCCGATTACAGGACGAACTCGCCGCGTTGCGCTCCCAGCGCAGCATCGAAGTCCCCGACGACGCCATGGATTACGGCGGTGACCGCGCGGCGCGCCCCGCGGCGCGGCGGGAACGCATCCGCGAGATCGAAGACCTGTTGGCCACCGCCGCCGTCCGTGACGACCCCGCGCGCGAAAGGATCGCGGGCCCGGGCATGGTGCTGACCATTCGCTACGACGCCAGCGGTGAAACGGAGACGCTGCTGCTCGGCCGCCGCGGCGCCGAGGACGCCGACATCAACGTGTATTCGATGGCGTCGCCGCTGGGCCGGTGCATCGCCGGCGCTCGCCCCGGCGAGCAACGCATCTACGCGATCCCCCACGAGACGGGCCGGCTCGTGACGTTACTCAAGGCGGCTCCCTACCCCGGCCCATCACGCAATGCCAAGGCGCGCAACGCGTCCCGTAGGGGACCATTGATCCTCGCTGACGCATGAGAAAGGAAACGAACATGACCAGCGTGCAACCCACTTGGCTTACGCCGCAGGCCTACGTGCGGCTTCGGCAAGAACTGGCCACCCTGCGCGAACTCTGCGACGGCGACGTGGTCGGCGATGACGCCGATGGGAACGCCGTCGCGGTGCGGCGCGCCTGGCGGCTGCGGATGCAACGGATTCAGGATCTGTTGGCCCACGCCGTAGTCGGCGAGGATCCCCCCGACGACGGAATCGCCGAACCCGGCATGGTTTTGACGGTGCGCTACGACGACACCGGCGACATCGAGACCTTCCTGCTGGGTGCCCGCGGCGCCGAGCACGGCGACGTGGAGGTCTACTCGACCAATTCCCCGCTCGGCTCCGCGATCGCGGGCGCACGTCCCGGTGAGCGGCGCGCCTACCTACTGCCCAGCGGCGTCGGGCTGACCGTCACGCTGCTGGACGCGGTGCCGTACGGGGCCTACCTCGCGAGCACCAACTAGTGCCCTGCATCGGGCGGTTGTGATCACATGCTGTTCGAGCTGATCGACCCGTTGGCAATGATGTTGCTTCTGTTCGCAGCGCTCTTCCTCGTCATGGCGCTCGCGTACGGGCGCATGTGACGGCCGCCGCGGCGTTCCAGACGGATAGGCTGGTGGCCTGGCCGCCGTGCTCATTGGGAGGTAACGACATGCCCGCACCGTCAGCCGAGGTGTTCGACCGCTTGCGTCAGCTGGCCGCGATCAAGGATCTCGCCGCGCGCCCGACGAAGACGATCGACGAGGTCTTCACCGGTAAACCCCTGACCACGATCCCGATCGGGACGGCCGACGACGTCGAGGCGGCGTTCGCCGAAGCGCGCGCGGCGCAGATCGAGTGGGCGGCGCGTCCCGTCGCCGAGCGCATCGACGTCATCAGCCGCTATCGCGACCTGGTGGTCGAGCACCGCGAGTTCCTGATGGACCTGCTGCAGGCCGAGGCCGGCAAGGCCCGCTGGGCGGCGCAGGAAGAAATCGTCGACCTGATGGCGAACGCGAACTACTACGTGCGGGTCTCCGCCGACCTGCTCAAGCCGCGCACGGTGCAGTCGCTGCTCCCGGGCGTCGGCAAGACCACGGTCTGTTACCAGCCCAAGGGCGTCGTCGGGGTCATTTCGCCGTGGAACTACCCGATGACGCTGACGGCGTCGGATTCGGTGCCCGCACTGCTGGCCGGCAACGCGGTGGTACTCAAGCCGGACAGCCAGACCCCGTATTGCGCGCTGGCCTGCGCCGAGCTGCTCTATCAGGCCGGCCTGCCGCGCGCGCTCTACGCGATCGTCCCCGGGCCGGGTTCGGTGGTCGGCACGGCGATCATCGACAACTGCGACTACTTGATGTTCACCGGCTCGACCGCCACCGGCAGGCAACTCGCCGAGCACGCGGGCCGCCGGCTGATCGGCTTCTCCGCCGAGCTCGGGGGCAAGAACGCGATGATCGTCACGCGGGGCGCCAACCTCGACAAGGCCGCCAAGGCGGCCACCCGGGCATGCTTTTCCAACGCGGGCCAGCTGTGCATCTCCATCGAACGGATCTATGTCGAGAAGGACATCGCCGACGAATTCGTAGGCAAGTTCGGCGCCGCGGTGCGGAGCATGAAGCTGGGGACCGCCTATGACTTCTCGGTGGACATGGGCAGCTTGATCTCCGGGGGGCAGCTGGACACCGTGACGGACCACGTGGACGACGCAAAGGCCAAGGGCGCCAAGGTGGTTGCTGGCGGCAAAGCCCGACCCGACATCGGGCCGCTGTTCTACGAGCCGACGGTGCTCACCGACGTAACGCCCGAGATGGAGTGCGCGGCCAACGAGACGTTCGGGCCGGTGGTGTCGATCTACCCGGTCGCCGACGTCGACGAGGCGGTCGAGAAGGCCAACGACACCGAGTACGGGCTCAACGCCAGCGTGTTCGCCGGCTCCTCCGCGGAGGGCCAGCAGATCGCCGCCCGGCTGCGCTCGGGGACCGTGAACGTCAACGAGGGTTACGCGTTCGCCTGGGGCAGCCTCAGCGCGCCGATGGGCGGGATGGGCCAGTCCGGGGTGGGCCGGCGGCACGGTCCCGAGGGACTGCTGAAGTACACCGAATCGCAGACGATCGCAACCGCCCGCGTGTTCAATCTCGATCCGCCCCTTGGCATTCCGAGCACGCTGTGGCAGAAGTCGCTGGTTCCTGTGGTGCGTGCGGTGATGAGGCTTCCCGGGCGGAACTGACTGCGACGTCTTCCGGCGGGGGCCGGATCTAGAGTTACGCCGCCCATCCGCGTTACGCTCCTCGATGTAGCGTCACATCGCACGTCAGGAGTTCGCTATGAAGGCCGACGAGAAGCAATATCTGGAAGACGCTCGTCGGCTACGCCAGTACGCCACCTTCGAGAAGTTCTCGGATGCCGAACTGCAGCGCCTCGCCCGGGTGGCTCACCGCACTTCGACGTCGGCCCCGTTGCCGCTGATTCACGAGCAGACGCCCTCGGACTCCTGCTACATCCTGCTCAGCGGAGAGGTGGGCGTCTACGCGGGCCGGGACCGCATCGCCGTGCTCGGGCCGGGTGAGGTGATCGGCGAATCGGCGCTGCACCGGGGCAAACTGCGTTCCGCGACCGTGACGACGATGGGGCCGGCGGAGGTCTTGCGCATCGAACGCGACGAACTCACCAAAGCGCTCGACGAGATACCCGCGCTTCGCGAAATCATCGACGCCTCCGTCGCGCGACATGTGCCCGTAGACCTGCCGCCGAAGCCGAAACCGCCGCGCACCAAGTTGGGCGCCTCAATCCACACCGAGCTGGTCGAGCGGTTCGAGCAGGCCGCCGACGCGGCCGGCGTGGAGGTCGCGACCGCGCTCGAAGACGCGATGACCCAATGGATCGAACGGAACAGCACTTCGTAGCGATCGCGCCCGCACCCGTTGTCACGGTCTACTACCGCGCGTAGTATTCGGGCTATCCCACCGTGCACAAGGAGGTGCAATGTGAGGTGGAGTTTCGCCCAGATCGGGCTGCTGATCATCTGCGCTTTCCATGTCGTCCAGGCGGTGGCCGGCCTCGTCATCAATCCCAGCTTCGCCACGGGGCCAACGGCGCCGACCGTTCAACTGCTCGGCATGGATTACAACGGCTGGCACGCCGTCGCCGGCCTCGCCCTGTTCGCCCCGGGTCTGGTGTTCGCGATGCGCAAGTCGTGGGCCGTGCTCTATCTGTTGATCGCCGCGATAGCCGGTGCGCTGCCGGGCATTTGGGCCTTCTTTTCGCACCAGGTCGCCTTCGTCTTCACCTTCCCCAACAACGTCATCGACGGCGTCGTGCACCTGGTGACCGCCGCGGTGATGGTCGCGGTGGCGGCGGTGCAGATCCGGCTGGACGGTGGGCTGAAGAATTCCCTCGCCGATCTCCGGAAGGTGTCCTAGCTCGACCGTTCCGTGAACAGCCCATTGAGCTCGTCGAAGCCGCTGGCTCCTGCCAGTCCCCCAAAGGACCCGTCCTCGATCAGCTTTCGCGCGGCGGCCAGGAACGCACCCCACGCGACCCGGCTGAAGGCCGAGCCCACGCTGATCCGTCGCACCCCTAGCTGCGCGAGATCGGTCACGGTCGACCCCGTGTCGGACGACACCAGAACGTTGACCGGATACGGCCGCACCGCGTCGACGAGGGCCGCGATGTCCTCTTTCTTACGAATGCCGGGTGCGAAGAGCACCTCGGCTCCCGCCTCGGCGTAGGCCTGCAGCCGCCTGATGGCCTCGGCGAGCGGATCGGGGTGGCCGTAGAGGAAGCACTCCGCGCGGCCGGCCAACATGACGTCGGCGCCCGAGTCGTCGATCGCCGAACGCGCGGCGCGAACGCGATCGGTGGCCTCGGCCAGTCCGAAGAGCGGCGCCCGGTCGCTGCCCGTGCCGTCCTCGATGGAGAGCCCGGCCACGCCGGTGGCCACGCAGCGCGCCACATTGTCGGCGAGCTCCCCGGCGTCGGTGGCGTAACCGGCCTGGAAGTCCGCGTTGACGGGAACGCTGACCGCGGCCACGATTTCGGCGATGTTGTCCAGTGCGTCGTCGACGGAGAGGGCGGTCACCGTGTCCGGCAGACCGCGCGCGAAGCACAGGCCGGCGCTCGTCGTGGCCAGCGCCGGGAAGCCGAGCCGGGCGAGCGCGATCGCGGAGCCGGCGTCCCACGGATTCGGGATGACGAAACACCCCTCTTGATGGAGCCGGCGAAATTGCGCTACGACGTCGCGGTGTGAGTCCACCACCCGATTATGCTCGCGCCGGTCCGAACCCACCGCCGCTCGATCCGACTTGGACGCGGAAGCGGTTGTGCGCCTTGATATTCGATTTGGCTCACGTGACCCGAGCCCGAGTCAACGGGCGGGGCCCGGGAACGCGACGGCGGTCGTCGGCGCGCCGGGACTTACACCCACCGGACCGCGGGGGCCTTCGCCAAGGCGACCGGCCGCAAACGCGGCACCCTGGTCAATCATCGCCGTGTTGGTCGAGTACGTGTCGTGCGCGGCGAAATTCATTCCCTCGGAGCAGATCGGGTCCCCCGGAGCGCATACCTGGATGGTCTTGGCCTGATAGAGCGGGCCGATGACGACCGGTGGCTCGCCGAAGAAGCTCATCGCCTTGTCGCTGGGCAATGCGAACAGCACGACCGAGGAGATGTGGTTGGCCACCTCGGGGTCCATCGGTTTGGGTACGCTCGCCGGATCGATCCCGGCCGGTACCGCGGCCGACGTCACGAAGCCCATCACGGCGGCCCCCTGGGAATAGCCGCTGAGCACCATCTTGGTGTTGGGGCAGTCGCGGGCCATCGAGACGACGTGGGCGCCCGCGTCCCTGACGCCCGCCTCCCCCGCGCTTGTCCAGTCATGGGTGGCGGGGTAGTCGACGGGATACACGTCGAGCGAATTGGCGCCGAGGCGCGGGCGCACGGAATCGACGAATGCCTGTCCGGTCGGCCCAAGACCCGGAGGGTCGTCGGTACCGCGGGCGAACACCACCTGGACGTCCGGACACGGCCCGGCGGAGGCGACCGGGATCCCGGAAGCAAGGACCGAAGCGCCAGCGCTTGACACCCCGACCACCGCACAACCGAGGAAGCGGGAAAAGCGACGCGCAATCATGGCGCTGTGTGCCCAACGCATGCCACTTCTAAACCATGAATTTTCGCCCGCTGGTCGCCTACTTGGCCGCTGCGGTCTAGCTGTCCGGCTGCCCGGCGTCAGCTATGGAACCCAGCCGCTCGCTCACCCGGGCCAGCGCCGCGTCGAAGATCTCCACCTTTTCGCCGCGCTTCTCGCTGGCCGGCTGGACCGCGCCGCGGGCGCCTTCGGCCTCCACCCGGGCCGCACCCTGCCGCCGCAACAAGCTGAAGTTCTTCTCCCGCGCTTGCCTGAGGCGGCTCTGCAAGTCCTTCAGCGACTGCTCGTCCATGCGCGTCAGGGCCTCGGGGTGACTCTCGCCGATCAAGGAACTTTCCTGCTGGGTCAGGTTCACGTGGCTGCTCACTCCTAGATTCATAGCCCGAACCGGGCACACCGACGCGTCGAACGTCGGACGTCACGCCGAACCGTCACGCCCGGGCCATCTCGGGTTCACGTCGCGTCGACGGTGCGCGGCGCGGGTAGTCCTTCGGTCGACGAAGGGAGTTGCGATGGGCAAGCATTCGAAGAAGGACGACGACGGGCCGAACGGTGACCCCCCGGGTCCGGCGGATCACGGCCGCGAGGGCGGGATGGCGACCCGTGAGAATGCGCCGGAACTCACCGAGCCCGACCGCGAGGACTGAAAGCGTGCGAGCATGACAGCTTAGGAAACGGACCCGTTTCCAAAGGTCAGGACTGCCGGTAGCCGAGATGCCCCCGTCACGACGAAAATGGATAGATGCCACCTGAACAGGCGCCGCCCCCGCCTAAGTCGGCGCCGGGCTGGTATCCCGATCCCGCGGGGGTGGGCCACGGGCTGCAACGGTATTTCGACGGCACCAACTGGACCACCGAGTGGGCGTTCTCCACCGAACCGCCGAAGAAGGACTCCCCCGGCGGGAAGGCGGCCCTGGCCCTGGCGGCGCTGGGCGCCCTGGTCCTCCTCGTCATCGTCGGCAAGAGCTGGGTTTTCGACCCGAAGAAGGACGGTCAATCGCCCCCTCCGAGCAGTTCGGCCGCGGCGGGACCGCCGGAATCGACCGCGGCCGCGCCGTCGACACCGGCCGGTCCCAAGAAGCCCGATGGCGTCACCTTCACCACCACCCCGGGCCCGGACGGCGACGTGGTCGACGCGCGATTTGCCATCCGCGACAACTACACCGAGCAGATGATCAAGGACGGCGCCCGGACGGACACTATCGACATCCTCAGATACGCCAGGGCGACCTATCCCGACGCGTCCGCGGTGAACGTGCAGGGCACCTTCCCGATGACCGACCCGTACGGCAACACCGCGACGCACGTCGCGATCGACCTCACGTATTCGCGGGCAACGCTGAACAAGATCAACTTCGACGGCATCACCAAAGCCAGCATCTGGGAGATTCGGGATTCGGGCACCATTCTCCCGGCTTTCCAGTAGTCGGCCGGGGCGCGGATAATCGCCTCGTGCCCACCGAACCCCCAACCCGGCCGCCGGCCTCGCCGAAGCCCCCGCGGGCGCGCGTCACGCCCGAGGATCTGGAGAGGTTCGGTGACGAGGAGCAGATGCGCGCGGCGTCGGACGAGGGCCGGCTCCGCGACGAGCGACCGCCGCATCACGGCTAGCCCACCGCTTCTGGCTCAGCCGGCGGCGACGCGGTCGACGTGGGCGAGGAAGTGCGTCACCACCGCGTCGGGCGCCTCGATCTGTGGCCAGTGCCCGATGTCGTCGGCGAGCATCACCACGTCGGGTTCGGGAATGACCTCGGCGTAGCGGCGCGCCATGTGGGCCCCGGAGTTGGGGTCGATCGGCCCGTCGATCAACCGCATCGGAACCGCGGTCTGCCGCATGGCGCGCACCCAGCGGTTGCGGTGGGTGTAGCGATCGTTGATGAACCGGCCGACCTTGTGCAGGACGCGGCGGCCGTCGTTGTAGTCCAGGATCTGGTTGAACACCTCCATCATGTGCCGGGTCGGCTTGGTGTTCGGACCGAACATCTCGCGCAGCGTCGGTTCCAGCAGCCGACGGGACACGGGACTGTTCTGGACGCGACTCAAGACGTCGCCCAACGGGGTGCCGGACATCAGCTTCTGCGCCGTCCTGGGCGTGTAGGCCTCGATGAACATTCCACCGTTGAGCCACGTGATCGAATCGATGCGCAGCGCGCCGTAGCTTTGCTGACCGAACTCGTGCCGAGCCAGCATCTCCTGGCCCACCGAATCGCCGATGTCATGGGCCAGGATGTGCGCGTTGCCGACGTTGAGGTGCGCCAGCAAAGCCTCATGCATGTCGGCATGGTCGGTCACCGCGTATTGGTAGGCCACCGGCTTCTCGGAAAACCCCATGCCGATCATGTCGGGCGCGATGACGGTGAACCGTTGCGTGAGTTTCGGCCAGATCTATGCCCAGTCAAAGGAATTGAACGGATACCCGTGGATCAGCAGCAGCGGGGGTCCGCTGCCCTCGACGCGGTAGAAGATGTTGAAGCCCAGGTAGTCGAAGTATTCGCCGGCGGCCAGCCAGCCTCCCAGTTCAGCGTCCATGACGTCATCATCCTTGGCGCCTAGGGCGTTCGCCCGACCTTCTCCGCATTTACGGCGTGGAATGTTGCCACAGCAAAGCATCAGCGGAACGGTCGCCTGCCGGCGCCGCCTCGCGCCTCAGCGGTCGCCGACCGGTCACTGTGAAGATTTGCTACGTCCGTGTCAAGGCCTTGTTAATGACGACGCACACCCGCCGTCGAACCCGCACCGTAGGAGTACGGCACGCCTTCTGCCGGAACACGATGTGAAAGGAAGCATGTGTTCAAGCCTCTTGTTCCCGCGGTGATCCTTGCTGTTTGTGCCGTCGGACTGGCCGCGCCGGCACAGGCCCAGGGCGGCTTCATCGTGATCGCGGGGTCGGACTCCACCCACGCCGTCGATGTCACCGTCGGCGGCAGTCACGCCAGCCTGGCTGACGTCGAGTCGTACGCGGTCAGCCATTGCGCCGAGAAGCACGGCGCAACCGATTGCCACGTTCTCGCCGAAGGCCGCGGCGGCTGTGTGGCCCTCTCCGACAACGGTCACGGCTTGGTCGGGGGCTGGGGTCCCACCCGCAATGCCGCCGGTGCCGCGGCGGCGGCCAAGGTGGCGTCGGGACAGCCGAACGTCGACGGCACCCGCTGCGTCGTCGACCCGGACCTGATCTCCACCGGGAGTTTCTCGTTCGTGGCCACGCAGTAGCCGCCTCATTTACCAGCCCCACTCGTCATCGTCGAGGACGTCCACGGTGACGGCATTGTCCGCGGGCCTCTTCGTCCCATAGAGGAACGTGAGCAGAGTCTGGTCATCGCCCAGCGGTTCGGTGGCGACGACGGTGGCGTGCCCGATCTTCATCCGGATCCGGTCGCCGGGCTTGAGTTCGTCGACGCGCTTAAGCGGCACGCTCACCCATCAACGCCGCGCACGGTTTTGTCCCCACAGTTGCCATCATCCACGCGGCAACCGAATTCGTCCGGCGAGGGTTGACGAAACGGAGTGGCTGACTCCTGATGTGTTGTCGGGCTGTCAGGATTTGAACCTGCGACCACCTGACCCCCAGACGTAACGGCAGTATCCGTAGGCGTCTGGGGGCGTATTACTTAAGCGTTGTGCCACAACGGATTAACGTTTCCAAGCACAGCTACGAACAAGCACGGAAATTCACGGTCAAATTACCGAATGGCGGTACGGGCACCTTGCACGCCGAGGTGCGTTCGCGACTCGCGTCGGACGACGCTCGACGTCGCCGCGACCGCTTTGAGACTGATGCGAAAGTGGGCGTCGGGCAGTCTGGCGCGAGACGGACCGCACCGAGGGTCTCGACGAACTACTGCCCTCGCAGCGACGCGGACGTCAGGCGACAATCCGTATGACCTCGCCGGGCAGCAGGGATGATGAGCTGCGAGGACACCATTGTGCGTTGACGAGCTCAGCGTCATGGTCATACACTTTAGGCGCAATTGTCCGCGCCTTGGCCCGTCGGGGCATCAATGGAATGTGAGATATCGCGATGAACGTAAGTAGCGCCGCTGCCAACGTCTTCGAAGCTGGCCTGCCCACGTTCAGCTACGACTTCACCGCCACTCCGCAGGACATCCTCGAAGACGTGCGAATTGCGCAATCGCGTGCGCCCATCGCCATTGGCCCGCTCGGTCCGGAAATACTGACTTACGATTTGGCAAGGGATATCCTGCGCGACAGCAAGTTTCGGTTGCCACCCGGACTCACACTGGCAGCGCAGGGCGTCACCTCAGGTCCGCTCTACGACAAGATGATGAGCAGCCTTCTCGGTCTCGACGGTCCGCCACATACTCGCTTACGCAAGCTGGTGTCCAGGGCGTTCACTCCCCGCTCGACCTCACGCCTTCAGGACACCATCCATGAGGTGGTGAACGAGCTGATCGATCAAGTGGTAGAGGCCGGTCGTTGCGACGTGGTGACCGACATCGCGCGGCCCTATCCCACCCCGATCATGTGTGCGCTGATCGGTGCGCCTCGGGAAGACTGGCATCTTTTCGCACAGTGGACCGACCAGATCTTCAAGGCTTTCAACTTTCAGCCCGACGTCACCTTCGATGAAGCCGCGATCATGCGGTCGTGGAGCGAACTGGACGCCTACGTGGATGACATGGTCGCCACACGCCGGAGGCATCTGACTGATGATCTGTTGTCTGAGCTCATACGCGCCGAAAGCGAGGGCGACAGGCTCAATCTGGATGAGCTGCGCATGCTGGTGGCTGGCTTCTTGATGGCGGGGACGGACACGACGCGAAACCAACTGGCCGCTTCGGTGCAGGTGCTGTGCGAGCATCCGGATCAATGGGCGAAGCTCGGTGAGCAACCAGAGCTTGCGATGCAGGCCGTTGAGGAGAGCATGCGGCACTCGCCCGCGGTCTGTATCGCAGTGCGAGCCGCCACCGAGGATGCCGAGTTCGGTGGTTACACGTTCCCGGCGGGCACCTTGGTCGTCGTAAACACCTTTGCCGCCAACCGTGATCCGGCGATTTATGAGAATGCGGATCGGTTCGACATCGCGCGTAAGGACCTGCCCGCGATTCTGACTTTCGGTGGTGGCGCGCACTACTGTCTGGGGGCGAACCTCGCACGCCGGGAATTGGCGGAAGCACTTATAGTCCTCACCCGACGTCTCACCGCACCCCATCGGACCGCTCCGGCGCCGTGGAAATCCCTGCTCGGTATGACCGGCCCCACGACACTTGAGATCGAGTTCGACAGCGAAATGCTTGTGGCAGCGGATGCGTAGTCGCGGCTGGGCGGGTGTCACACCCGCCTCGGACGAGGAGGCAATCGCCCGCATTCTGGATGCGGTAGACGAGGTGATCGCTGAACACGGATCGGCGATACGGCTTGCCGACGTCGCCCGAAGGCTCGGAGTCACTCGTCAGACGGTATACCGGTACTTTCCCAACGCCGACGCGCTGCTCATCGCCAGCGCGATGCGTGCGGTCAACGGTTTCATCGACCAAGTTGTAGACCACGTCAGCGGCCTCAACGACCCGGTCACTGCGATCGTCGAAATCATCTCGTTCGCAGTGGAGAACCTTACCGGCGATCCGCAGTTGGAGAAGCTACTTACCCGGCCACCCGGGGGCGAAGCTGCCACCTCGCTCACCTCCGATACAGCGATCATTTTCTGCTTGTCGGCCTTCCACCGCCTCGACGTCGATTGGCAGCTTCACGGTTTCGACGCCACCGCGCTCAATGAGCTTGCCGAAATGACCTTGCGCACAGTGCATTCGCTCCTGACCGATCCCGGAAAGCGGCAGCGCGACGGAAGCGCACTGCGCCGCTTTGTTGCGCGATGGCTCGGTCCAGCGATCCTCTATCCACGGATGACGTCCTTGCCGGTCCACGAACGGCACGCATCATCGGATGAGCACATCGACCCGGACAGGTGCGCTGAATCGTGAACTTCGGACGAGAGGCCGCCGACGGTGCCACTATCTGACCGACAGGCTGGCAATTACCCTGCAAGGGCGAGCGATCATCTTTCGCCAATGGCATCGACCGTGTCGGGCAAGGTTGCATTCGTTACCGGCGGGGCGTCCGGCATTGGCGCCGCGTTGGCGACCAACTTGGTCGATGGGGGCGCCGAGGTCTGGATCGCCGATCGTCAGATCGGCCCCGCGCAGGATCTGGCGCAACGCCTCAGCGGGGGTGGCACAAAGGCGCACGCGATTGAGCTGGATGTGCGCTGCTACCCATCGTTTGAGCGTGCCGTCGCCGAGGCGGTAGGGCAGTCCGGGCGGATCGACTACCTGTTTAACAACGCAGGCATTTTGGTTGACCGTGAGGTCGACTCGTACACGCTCGATGACTGGAACGACGTGTTCGATGTGAACCTGCGCGGCGTGGTGCACGGCATCCGGGCGGTCTATCCGATCATGATCGGGCAGCACTCCGGCCACATCGTGAACACAGCCTCGATCGCCGGTCTCGCCACCGGCGCAGTGCCGGCCAGCTACGCCGCCACCAAGCACGCCATTGTCGGGATCTCCAAGTCGTTGCGCATCGAGGCCGAGCGCCACGGCGTGCAGGTATCGGTGCTTTGTCCTGGCATGGTCTCGACTCCGATGGTGCTAACGGACAGACATCGGGGGATGGCACCGGGACCAATACAACGCTTTCTAGAAACTTCAAAACCCGAACGGTTCGCCGAGCGCGCCCTTCGTGCCGTGTTGCGGGGGGACGCGATCATTGTGTTGCCGACGTGGTGGAAGGCATTCTGGTACCTGGAGCGGTTCTCGCCCGCGTTGTCGATGCTCGTCGCAAAAGCCATGCTTAAGCAAAAACGCCGGATGCAGTCCACCGCCGCCTGATCTGCTGTCTCATGGCTAGGCACACCGGGTCTGAAACTCGCGTGGGCCGGTACGGTGGGTGATCTTGCCGCCGGGCATGCAGCCATACGTTTCTGCTAGCCACGCTTCGGGCAAAGTATTCCTGAAGTCGGGCTGACAGGATTTGAACCTGCGACCACTTGACCCCCAGTCAAGTGCGCTACCAAACTGCGCCACAGCCCGGAGCCGCCGGATCACCGGCAGCAGGTCGAAAGCCTACCGCAGCCGACCGGCCACCTTCCTAATCGACCTTCCCCAGCGCGGCGTCCACCCTCTCGACCCAGGCCAACAGGGCCGCGGCGAGCTCGGCTTCGCGGCCGTAGAAGCGCTGCGCCGGCACGGGCACACTGACCGCGACCGTGTCCGCCGTCGCGCCCTTGAGCAGCGCGCCCACCGCGCAGACGCCCTCGGTCTGCTCCTCGCGGTCGTACGCGACGCCCTCGGTCCGCACCCGCTCGAGCTCCTTGCGCAGCGCCGCGGGGCCGCTGATGGTGTTAGGGGTCAGCCGGGCCAGTCGGCTCGGCAGGTGCTCGGGCGGCAGGCCGGCCAGCATGGCCTTGCCGTTGGCGCAGCAGTGCAACGGAAACGACTCACCCACCGCGCTGATCGCCCGCAATCGGTGGGGCGAGACCACCTGGTCCACAAAGGTCGCGCGGTCCCCGTCGAGGATCGACAGGTCGACGGTCTCCCCAAGCTCGCGCGACAGCTCCTCCATGAACGGGTGTACGTCCATTACGACGCCCAGGCGCACGGTGCCGGCCATCCGCGCGATCTCCGGCCCCAGCCGATACCCGCCGCGGCCCCCGCGCGCGGCGACCAGGCCCTCGTCGTCGAGCGCGTTGAGGATCCGGCTGACCGTGGAACGCGCCATGCCCAGCCGGTCGCCGATCTCGGCCTGGCTGAGCCCACCCGGGTGCGCCTGCAGCAGCCGCAGCATCTCCGCCGCGCGGGCGATGACCTGAATCCCGGCCCCGTCGGAACTCACGCCGCCCGGCCCGTCTCGATGCGGTAGCTGCCGGTGGGGTCGACGATCGCCACCAGCCGCACGATGCAGCCGTCGCCGCCGACCCAGCGCCACGGGAACGCCGCGAAGGTGACGCGCTTGCCGGTGACCTGGTCCAGGTCGCCGCCGACGTTCTCGAAGCCGTAGATGCCCTTCGACAGGATCGCGCGGTGGCACGGCTCCCATTCCGGGAAGTCGTCGAGCACCCGGCGGCCGGTTTGCTCCTCGTATTCCCTTACCGCCCAGGGCAATAGCCCGCCGGTGTGTTCGGCGGGTCCGTGTGGCGCGATCGAGGTCGCCATCGGGTGGTCGAGCGCCTGGGTGTCGGTGCCGACGGCCTTGACGCCCTTGGCAGCGAACCACTCGCCGGCCTCCTTGTAGAAACCCGGGGAGTCGGCGTAGTACTCCGCGCTGTCGGCATACTTGTGATGCCAGCCGGTGTTGACGACGACGATGTCGCCGGGCCGGATTTCGGGCGTGGCTCTCTCCAGGTCGTCGGCGGTCACCACGCCCCACTTCTCCTTGGGAATCGACACCACGACCCCGGTGCCGAAGAAGGCGCTCAGCGGGATCTCGTGCAGGAAGGGCGTGCCCTCCACGACGTGCGCGGGCGCATCGATGTGGGTGCCGGAATGCATTACGGTGGTGATCTTTTGGGTCAGCACCCGGCTTTTGGCCATGTTGTGCAGACGATCGATCTTGACGTCCTCGAAGTACGGCCAGGCCGGCACGCCGTGACCCCACGGGTGGGACAGGTCGTAGAACTCCAGCTTCGATTCGGCCTCGCCGAGCGGCCACGTGATGCTCATGTCGGTTCCTTTCAGCACGCCGTGTATCCGCCGTCCAGGTACATCACCTGGCCGGTGTAGAAACTGGACGCGTCGCTCAGCAGATAGATCAGTGCCCCGACGAAGTCCTCCGGTTCGGCGAAGCGGCGCAACGGGATTCGCGCGAACATCGCCTCGCGGGTCGCGCGGCCCTTCTCGTCGTCGGCGTACATCCACTCCGTAAGCTCCGAGCGGAAAACCGTTGGGGCGAGCGCGTTCACCCGGATGCCGGCCGGACCCCACTCGGCGGCCAAACTCTTGGCCAGCAGGTCGGTGGCGCCCTTCGACGGGCAGTAGGCGCTGTAGCCCGCGGCGTGCCCCAGGGATCCGCGCACCGACGAAACGAGCACGACGCTGCCGCCGCTCCCCTGCTCGAGCAGGACCCGTCCGGCCGCCTGGCAGACCAGCCAGGCGCCCCGCGCGTTGGCGTCGATCACCTTGTCGAAGTCCTCGACCGCCATCTCGGTGATGGGGGCGACGTGGTTCATGCCCGAGGCGACGAGCACCCCGTCGAGGCGCCCGTGCCGGGCGACCGCCGCCTCCACCATGGCCCGGGCGTCGGCCGGGGTGTCGGGCCGGCGCGCGACCACCGCGGCGTCGTCGATGCCGAGTGCGTCGAGGCCCGCGGCGTTGCCACCGGCCAGCGTCAGCCGGGCGCCGGCTTCGGAGAGCGCCCGGGCCGCGACGCTGCCCAAAGCGCCGGTGGCGCCGGTGATCAAAAGCGACTTGTCCTCGACGCTGAAGCGCGCGGCGGTGGGCGCTTCCTGTGCGATGTTCACCATGCCTCCAATTCCCGCGATACGGGTTGAATCGCCCGTTAGACAAGAAACGTAGGCAGCATCCAGGGTCGAAGTCAACGGACTTCTCCTGTGATGTAGCTTTCAGATTCCGTATCGCGGGATTTTGCGCAGAGTGATATCGCGGGCGCTATCACTTTCGCGAATCGCCGATTGGCCCGGGAGAGACCCGCTCAGCGCCGCTTGGTCCCCCGCTTTTCGCGCACCCGCACGTTGATCCGGATGGGCGAGCCCTCGAACCCGAACGTCTCGCGCAGCCGCCGCTCCAGGAAGCGCCGGTACCCGGCCTCCAGGAAGCCGGTGGTGAACAGCACGAACGTCGGCGGGCGGGCGGTGGCCTGGGTGGCGAACAGGATGCGCGGCTGCTTGCCCCCGCGCACCGGCGGCGGCGTCGCCGCCACCACCTCCTTGAGCCACGAATTCAGCGGGCCCGTCGGGATGCGCATGTCCCACGAGGCCAACGCCGTCTCCATCGCGGGCACCAGCTTCTGCACCGCGCGGCCCGTCCGGGCCGAGATGTTGACCCGTTGCGCCCACCGCAGCTGCACCAGCTCGCGGTCGATCTCACGCTCCAATAGCTCGCGCCGGTCCTCGTCCACCAGGTCCCACTTGTTGAACGCCAGCACCAACGCACGGCCGGCCTCGATCACCATGGACAGCACCCGCTGGTCCTGTTCGGTCAGCGGCTCCGAGGCGTCGATCAGCACGACCACCACCTCGGCCGAGTCGATGGCCGAGTGGGTGCGCACCGAGGCGTAGAACTCGTGACCGCTGGCCTGGCCCACCTTGCGCCGCAGGCCCGCGGTGTCGACGAACCGCCATACCTTGCCGCCCAATTCGATCAGCGAGTCCACCGGGTCGACCGTGGTCCCCGCGACATCGTGCACCACCGACCGCTGATCGCCCGCCAGCTTGTTCAGCAGCGAGCTCTTGCCCACATTGGGCTTGCCGACCAGCGCCACCCGGCGCGGGCCGCCCGGCGCGGGCGCCGCCTCGGACACCTCCGGCAGTGCGGCCAGCACCTCGTCGAGCAGGTCGGCGACCCCGCGGCCGTGGATCGCGCTGATGGCGTGCGGCTCGCCGAGCCCCAGCGACCACAGCGCCGCCGCGTCCGCCTCACCCTTTTCGCTGTCAACCTTGTTGGCGGCCAAAAAGACTGGCTTGCCCGAGCGCAACAGGATCCGGGCGGCCGCCTCGTCGGCCGCCGTTGCGCCGACGGTCGCGTCGACCACCAGGATCACCGCGTCGGCGGTGCGCATCGCCACCGACGCCTGCTCGGCCACCAGCTGCTGCAGGCCCTTGGCATCGGGCTCCCAGCCGCCGGTGTCCTGCACGACGAACCGGCGGCCGGTCCACAGCGCGTCGTAGGACACCCGGTCGCGGGTCACGCCCGGGATGTCCTGCACCACCGCCTCGCGCCGGCCCAGGATCCGGTTCACCAGGGTCGACTTGCCGACGTTGGGCCGTCCGACCACCGCCACGACGGGGGCGGGGCCCGCCTCGGCCTGCTCCTCGAGCTCGGATTCGACCGACTCCCAATCGCTTTCGTCGGTCCAGGTGCCGTCCTGGGTCATCGGACCGCCCCGCTTCGCTGCTTGACCAGCTCCAGCAGGTGATCGATCACCTGCGCCTCGGTCATCTCGCTGGTGTCGACGACCACGGCATCCGGGGCGGCGCGCAGCGGCGACACCGCGCGGGTGGAATCCAGATGGTCGCGGCGGCGCACATCGGCGAGCACCGCGTCGTAGTCGTCGGCCAACCCGGCCGCGACGTTCTGGTCGTTGCGCCGCCGCGCGCGGGTTTCGGCCGACGCGGTCAGGAAGATCTTCACCGGCGCGTCGGGCAGGACGACGGTCCCGATGTCGCGGCCCTCGACCACGACGCAGCCGGGGCCGCCGGCCATTTCACGCTGCAACGCCACCAGCCGGGTCCGCACGGCGGGGACCGACGACACCGCCGACACCGCGCCGGTGACCCGGTCACCGCGGATCTCGGCCGAGACATCCTCTCCCCCAAGAAAAAACACATCACCATCGGGCTGGTAGTCCACCGACATCCGCACGGTTTCCGCGACCCGCGCCACCGCATCGGCGTCGGCGGGATCGATACCGGCACGCAGCACCGCGAGGGTCACCATCCGGTACATCCCGCCGGTGTCCAGGTAGCGGGCCCGCAACGCACGCGCCAATTGCTTTGACACCGAAGACTTTCCGGTTCCCGCGGGCCCGTCGATGGCCACCACCACATCTGAGCTCACAACCCGACCGCCTTGTACAGCTGGCCGATCTCGCCATGGCTCAAGGCCCGGATGCTGCCGGGGCGTTGCTTGCCCAACGACAACGGCCCGATGTCGGTGCGCACCAGCGCCTCCACCGGGAACCCGGCGGCGCCCAGCAGCCGGCGCACGATGCGGTTTCGGCCCTCGTGCAACACCACCCGCACCAGCGTCTTGCCCGGAATGGCGTCCATCACCGCGAAATCGTCGACGCGCGCGGGGCCGTCATCCAATTCGATTCCCGCCTTCAGTGTCTTGCCCACGCCGCGCGGCACCGTCCCGGTCACGGTCGCCAGGTACGTCTTGGGCACCTCGTGCGAGGGGTGCATCAACCGGTGCGCCAGCTCGCCGTCGTTCGTCAGCAGGATCAGCCCCTCGGTGTCGGCGTCCAGGCGGCCGACGTGGAAGAGGTTCTTGTTGCCGCGCACCCGGCGTTCCACCAGGTCGCCGATGCACGGGCGGCCGCGGTCGTCCGACATGGTGGAGTGCATGCCCCGCGGCTTGTTCAGCGCGAAATAGACCAGCGACTCGTCGAGGACCACCCTGGCGCCGTCGACCTTGATCACCGAGGCGTCCGGGTCCACCCGGGTGCCGAGTTCGGTCACCACCCGCCCATCGACCTCGACGCGGCCATCGATGATCATCTTCTCGGCGGCCCGCCGCGACGCAATTCCGGCCTGGGACAACACCTTCTGCAGGCGGATCCCTTCGGTCTCGACCATCAATCCTGGTCCACGTCGAACGTCAGCGCCTGGTCGGGCGCCTGACCGCCGGCGAGTTTGATGAAACGTGGCTCGCTGTCCAGGGATTCGCTCAGGTCCTCGATCGTGTCGACGTCCGGCAGCAGCGGAGCGATGTCGGGCAGGTCGGCGAGCGACGTCAGGCCCAACCGCTCCAGGAACAGGTCGGTGGTGGCGAACGTGACCGCGCCGGTGTCGTCGTCGACCCCGGCCTCGGTGATCAGGCCGCGCGCCAGCAGCGTGCGCATGACGGCGTCCACGTTGACGCCGCGGACCGCGCTGACCCGCGCGCGGGTCACCGGCTGGCGATAGGCCACCACGGCCAGGGTCTCCAGCGCGGCCCGGGTGAGCTTGGACCGCGCGCCGTCCAGCAGCAGCTTCTCCACGTACGGCGCGTACCGGGCGCGGGTGTACATCCGCCAGCCCTCGCTGTTCTGCCGCAGGTCGATGCCGCTGTCCCGTTCGGTGAGTTCCTCGGCCATCTGCTGCAGCCGGGCGGCGACCCGGTATACGGGTTGCTGCGTGGCCGCGCCGAGCGCCTCGGCGGTGACCGGGGTGTCGACCACCAGCAGCAGCGCCTCCAGCACGGAAGCGAGTTCCTCGGGCTCCATCGGCGCGGCTTCGGCGATGTCCGGGATACCGACGTCCAAGTCGACGTCGGGCTCAGATTCGCTCATCATTCGTCCCGCACTTCTACCAAGGCTTCGCTGGCCGGACGTTCCCCGGTCCATGAAATCTGGAGCACGCCCAGCGGCTCCGACTGGTCGAATGCTACCGCCCGGCTCCGATACAGCTCGAGCAGCGCCAGGAAGCGCCCGACGACCTCCATCGGCGCCTCGCAGTCGGCGACCAGCTCGGAGAACGTCGCCCATTGGCCGGTGCCGCGCGACTGCAGGAAAGCCAGCAGCTTCTTGGCCTGCTCGGGCACCGACACCGCCACCTCGTGCAGGTGCCCGATGGACACCGTCGGCACGGGGCGCGGGCTGAACGCGATCGCGGCGATCTGGGCGAAGCGTTCGGCGTCGACGCCCAGCATCACCTCGGGCAGCAGTTCGGTGAACCGGTCCTCCAGCGACACCGCGCGCGGGTAGCTGCGCAGCGCGGTGGCCTCCAGCTCGGCGAACATCTCGGCGACGTGCTTGAACGCGCGGTACTGCAGCAGCCGGGCGAACAGCAGGTCGCGCACCTCCAGCAGCGCCAGATCCTCCTGGTCGTCGACCTGCCCGGCCGGCAACAGCCGGGCGGCCTTGAGGTCGAGCAGGGTCGCGGCGACCACCAGGAACGCGGTGGTCTCCTCGAGGTCCAGCTGGGAGCCGATCTCACGGGTGTAGGCGATGAAGTCGTCGGTCACCTGGTGCAGCGCCACCTCGGTGACGTCGAGGCGGTGGGCGAAGATCAGCTGCAAGAGCAGATCGAACGGCCCCTCGAAATTGGTCAGGCGGACTTGAAAGCCGTTGTTGGGTGGCGCCTCACCGTTCGCGCTGGCCGTCACGCGCCGAATCGGTCGATGAACTCGCGGGCCAGGGCGCGGTAGGCGATGGCGCCCGTGGACCGCGGAGCCCAGGTGGTGATCGGCTCGCCGGCCACGCTGGTCTCCGGGAATCGGACCGTGCGGGTGATGACGGTGTCGAACACCAGGTCGCCGAAGCGCTCCACCACCCGCGCCATCACCTCGCGCGAGTTGACGGTGCGCGGGTCGTACCGGGTGAGCAGGATCCCGCTGATCTCCAGCTTCGGGTTGAGCCGGTCGCGCACCTTGTCGACGGTGTCGGTCAGCAGCGCCAGCCCGCGCAGCGAGAAGAACTCGCACTCGGTGGGAATCACGACGCCGTCCGCGCACGCCAGCCCGTTCACGGTGAGCAAGCCCAGCGACGGCTGGCAGTCGATCAGGACGTAGTCGTAGCGGTCCAGCACCGGGTGCAGCGCCCGCCCCAGGGTCTGCTCGCGGCCGACCTCGTTGACCAGCTGGATCTCGGCGGCCGACAGGTCGATGTTGCTGGGCACCAGGTCCATGTGCTTGACCCGGGTCTGCAGCAGCACGTCGTCGATCGACACCCGCGGCTCGACGAGCACGTTGTGAATCGTCTTCTCCAGCTCGTAGTGCGGGACGCCCAGGCCCGCGGACAGCGCTCCCTGCGGGTCCATGTCCACCAGCAGCACCCGCCGGCCGTATTCGGCGAGCGCGGCGCCCAGGTTGATCGTCGACGTGGTCTTCCCGACGCCGCCCTTCTGGTTGCACATCGCGACGACCTTCGCCGGGCCGTGCGAGGTGCGCGGCTGCGGTTCCGGGATCGCCCGCGGCGGCCGCCCGGTCAGACCGAGCTCGACGCCGCTGTCCGGCTGCTCAGTCATCATGGCGGGGGTGTTCGGGAGGTGAACATCGACCGAAAGTCTAACGGGTTCGCGCGCGGAAGCCGGGCGACCCGCAGGCAATTCAGCAGCCAATTTCGCCGGATTTGCGCAGGTAGCGGGCGTAACGGCGGTCATCTGCAACAGCAGTCACACCAGCATCACTGGAACGGGTCGAGCGGCGCCGGTGCGCGCCGAGATTGCCGTGGTGGTTGCGATTCCGGCGCCCCGACGACCTTGGTGGCAATCTCGCCGCCCGCACTACTGTGGCGGCATGGACCTCAAGCGACGGATTCCCCTGCTGCGATGGTCGGTCTGGCGGATGGCGACCGGGGCGCGCAACATCACCACGACGGGTCAGATCGGCGACGGCCGCGAGGCCGCGGCCGTGGACTACGTCCTGCGCAACGCCAGGGCCGGCGACATCGACGACGTGCTGGCCACCATCGACAAGTTCGCCTACGAGAAGTCGATGCTGATCAACGTCGGCGACGAAAAGGGGCAAATTCTCGACGCGGCCGTCCGCCGCTCCGACCCGGCGGTGGCGCTGGAGTTGGGCACCTACGTCGGATACGGCGCATTGCGCATCGCCAGGGCCGCCCCGAGCGCGCACGTGTACTCCGTCGAACTCGCCGAGGCCAACGCCGCCAACGCGCGGCGGATCTGGGCCCACGCCGGCGTCGCCGAGCGGGTGACGTGCGTCGTGGGCACCATCGGCGACGGCGGGCGCACCCTGGACGCGCTGGCCGACGAGCACGGCTTCGCGCCCGGCGGCCTCGACTTCACGTTCCTGGACCACGACAAGGACGCCTATCTCGACGACCTGCGCAGCATCATGGCCCGCGGTTGGCTGCGCCCGGGCGCGATCGTGGTCGCCGACAACGTCCGGGTGCCGGGCGCGCCGAAGTATCGCGAGTACATGCGCCAGCAGCAGGGCAAGCAGTGGAACACCGTCGAGCACAAGGCGCACCTGGAATACCAGTCGCTGGTCTCCGATCTGGTGCTGGAATCCGAGTACCTGGGCTGAATTCTCCCGCCGAGCAGACGCAAAATCGCCCATTCCGGGTCGAAAGCACGCGATTTTGTGTCTGCTCGCGCCAACTACTGCGCGCGCGGGTGGGCGCCCGCCCACACCTCGCGCAGCGCGTGCACGGTGACCATCGTGTAGATCTGCGTCGTCGTCACCGAGGCGTGCCCCAGCAACTCCTGCACCACGCGCACGTCGGCGCCGCCCTCGAGCAGGTGGGTCGCGAACGAATGCCGCAGCATGTGCGGTGAGACGCCGGACGTGATGCCGGCGCGTTCGGCGGCGTCCTGCAGCACCTGCCACGCGCTTTGCCGCGACAGTCGCCCGCCGCGCACGTTGAGAAAGATGGCCGGTGTCCCGCGGCCGCGGCGGGCCAGGTCGGGGCGCCCGCGCACCAGATAGGCATCGAGGGCCTGCACGGCGGGGCGCCCGATCGGCACCAGCCGCTGCTTGCCGCCCTTGCCGCGCAGCAACACCGACCGGGCCTTGGTGTCGACGTCGTCGACGTCGAGGCCGACGGCCTCGGAGATCCGCGCCCCGGTGGAGTACAGGAGTTCCAGCAGCGCCCGGTTGCGCAGCGTGAGCGGCCCGTCGGACGCGCCGTCGCCGCCCGCGCCCTCCAGCAGCGCCAGCACCTGGTCGATGGTCAGGCTCTTGGGGAGCCGCCGGCCCGGGGTCGGCGGGCGGACCGCGCGCGCCACGTCGAGTTCAGCGAGCCCCTCGGCGGCGGCGAACCGGTGCAGGCCGCGCACTGCGATCAGGGCCCGCGCCGCCGACACCGCGGACAGCGCCGCCGTCCCCGAGTCGGGATCGCCGCGCCGCAGCGCCACCAGGAACTCGCTCACGTCATCCTCGCCCACCTTGGCCAGGTCGTGGATTCCCCGGTCCGACAGGTGCTTCGTGTAGCGGCGCAGGTCCCGCCGATAGGAACTGAGCGTGTTCGCGGCGACGCCCCGCTCGATCGTGAGGTGGTCGAGGTAGCCCTGCAGCTGGGTGTCCAGGGCCGCCGTCGTCATCGCGCGGCCTTTCGCGCGGCGAACGCCGTCGGCTTGTCGGGCCAGGGGCTGTCCGCGGGGCGGGTCGGCATGAGTCGGGTAGTGACGACCTGGGCAGCCAGAATGCCCGCCACCGCAATGGCGTTGACGATCTCGCCGCGAAGCACCATCTCGGTGGCCTCCTCGAGCGGATACCAGCGCATCGTCATGTCGGCTTCCTCGTGATGCGCCTGCGGGCGCTCCACCTCGGTCAGGCCGGTGGCCAGGTACACCCGCACCGATTCGTCGCTGAATCCGGGAGTGGAATCGAGGTCGACGAGCACCCGCCAGTCGTCGGCCTTCAATCCCGCTTCCTCTTGCAGCTCCCGGGCCGCCGTCCGCTGCGGCGGCTCCCCCGCCACGTCGAGCAGCCCGGCCGGAAGCTCCCACAACCGGCGGCCGAACGCGTGGCGGTATTGGTAGACCATTGCGATCTCGTTGTCGGAGTTCAGCGCAACGACGGCAACCGCCCCGTAGTGTTCGACGACTTCACGAACGGCGGTGGTGCCGCCCGGCATTCGCACCTCGTCGCTGCGCAACGCGAAAATCTTTCCCGTGTACAGCGTTTCGGATGACGCCGTCTCGAATTCGTGCTCAGCCACGGGTGGCGGGCTCAGGTAGCGACTGGCCGACGCTGTCCCGCTGCTGCTGGTTGCCGTTGGAGGCGTGCTCGGGGATCTCCACCGGCAGCAGCTCGCCCGACTGGTAGTCCAGGGCCGCCCCGACGAACGCGACGAACAACGGATGCGGGCGGGTGGGCCGGCTCTTGAGTTCGGGGTGAGCCTGGGTCCCGACGACGAACGGGTGCACCTCGGGCGGGTATTCGACGAATTCCACCAGATGCCCGTCGGGCGAGGTCCCGGAGAACCGCAGGCCGCTCTCGGCGATCTTGTCCCGGTAGGCGTTGTTGACCTCATAGCGGTGCCGGTGCCGCTCGGAGACCTGCGTCGTCCCGTACGCCTGGGCCACGATCGAATCCGGCTGCAGCACCGCGGGATACGCGCCCAGGCGCATGGTGCCGCCCAGATCGGCCTGGCCCGCCACCGCGTCGACCTGGTCGGCCATCGTGGAGATGACGGGATCCGGTGTGGCGGGGTCGAATTCGGCCGAATTGGCCCCGTCCAGCCCCGCCGAGCGCGCCGCCTCGATCACGATGCACTGCAGCCCCAGGCACAGGCCCAGGACCGGCAGCCCGCGCGACCGGGCGTACCGGATGGCGCCGATCTTGCCCTCGATCCCGCGGATGCCGAAGCCGCCCGGGATCAGGATGCCGTGCACGTCACCCAGCGCCGCCGCCGCGCCCGCCGCGGTCTCGCACCCGTCGGAGGCCACCCATTGCATCTCCACCTTGGCGTGGTGCTTGAAGCCGCCGGCGCGCAGCGCCTCGGTGACCGACAGGTAGGCGTCTGAGAGCTCAACGTACTTGCCCACCAACGCGATTCGCACGGTCTCGTGCGGCTCGTGCACCCGGCGCAGCAGGTCGTCCCACTCGGTCCAGTCGACGTCGCGGAACGGCAGGTTGAGCCGGCGCACCACGTACGCGTCGAGCTCCTCGCGGTGCAGTCGCTTCGGGATGTCATAGATCGACGGCGCGTCGGGCGTGGAGATGACGCCGTCGATGTCGACGTCACACATCAACGCGATCTTGTTCTTCAGCGCTTCGGGGACGTCGCGGTCGCAGCGCAGAATCAGCGCGTCCGGGGTGATACCGATGCTGCGCAGCGCCGCCACCGAGTGCTGGGTGGGCTTGGTCTTGAGCTCGCCCGAGGGCGCCAGGTAGGGCACCAGCGACACGTGCAGGAAGAAGACGTTCTCCCGGCCCAGGTCGTGACGTACCTGGCGCGCCGCCTCCAGGAACGGCTGCGACTCGATATCGCCCACGGTGCCGCCGATTTCGGTGATGACCACGTCGGGGCGGTTGCCCTCGGCGTCGGGCTGTGCCATCGCCAGGATCCGGCTCTTGATCTCGTCGGTGATGTGCGGGATCACCTGCACGGTGTCGCCCAGGTATTCGCCGCGCCGTTCCTTGGCGATGACGGTCGAATACACTTGTCCCGTCGTGACATTCGCCGATCCGGACAGGTCGCGATCCAGGAACCGCTCGTAGTGGCCGACATCGAGATCGGTTTCGGCGCCGTCCTCGGTGACGAACACCTCGCCGTGCTGGAACGGGTTCATCGTGCCCGGATCGACGTTGAGGTATGGGTCGAGCTTTTGCATCGTCACGTACAACCCGCGGGCCGTCAGTAACTGACCGAGGCTGCTGGCGGTGAGACCCTTACCCAACGAGGACGCCACGCCCCCGCTGACGAAGAGGTGCTTGGTTGCGGATTGCGGGTGCTTTCGCACAGGCGACCTCCGTGAAGACGGGCAGGGCGTCGAATTTTGCTAGCGAATAACTAGTTGGGCCTGCCGACCCACGGAAACCCACCCTAACATCCACGACCGACGTGTCGCGGCGAACACGCCCGCTACTGGGGCACCGTGATCGACGTGGCGCCGTGACCGGTGCCGTACTGGCCCGGGTGCCCGCCGTTGATCAGGTCGTGCAGGCCCAGCACGGCGGTGATCCGGCCGGGCGCGGTGTCGACGTCGTCGACGGTGCTGACCGCGGAATTCATCGGAGCGTCGGCGCGCGTCACGGCGACGGCGGCCCCGCCGGTCGCCGAGCCGTCCCGGCCGGCCAGCAGGGTGCCCGAGCCGTGCGGCGCCATCGCGGCGGCGAACCGGGCGACGCTGACGCCCCGGTTGCCGGCGTCCTGGGGCAGCGAGCCGCCGGTGACGATCAGCGCGGCGTTCGCCGCGCCCAGGTGGTCGCTGGGCTGATAGGTGATGAATCCCGTTTCCCGCAACGCCGCCAGCACGGTGTCGCGCTGCGGTTCGTCGACGGGCGGGACCGCCGGATTGGTGTTGATCAGCAGCGCGATACCCATCAGGTCGCCGGCCTGCGAGCCCTGGTCGACGAGCTTGGTGCTCAACTGCTGACCGGCGGGCAGAACCGACGAGTTCACCACGGTCTGCAGCTTCTCCGCCGAATTGGCCTCGACGAACTCGCTTGTCAACGACACGGTTCCGGTCACCGCGCCGCCGGCCTGGCCGATGATCTTCGAGACCGAGGCGACGTCGTCGTCGTTGGCGTCCGGGGTGCGGAACACCACGACCGACTTGCCGGCGAGCGCGTCGTGCACCATCCGGCCGCCCAGCTGGGTGTCGAAATTGTTTGCCGCGCTGAGCTTTTCGTTCAGCACGTTCTTCTGGTCGTTGAGCCCGTTGATCTGGGTGTGCAGATCCCGCTTCTCGTCACGCAGGCTGGACAGCAGGGTGTCGGACAGGAAGCCGGAGCCGAGCACGACTCCCACGGCCAGGGCCAGGAAGACGGCAGCCAGCGATAACGCGTGTTGGCGGAGCGAGATCATTTCCGGCCCTAGCTCACCAGGTGGGCAACCCAGAGGGAGAAGTGGTTCCAGTAGTCGGTGACCCAGTGCACCACCACGCCGTCGGTACGCGACACCCACAGGGCGACGATGACGGCGATCAGCATCGTCAGCGCCAGCAGCGCGATGGCGCCCGCCGAGATGTGATTGCGGTACAGGGTTGCCACGGCCTTGGCGTCCACCACCTTCTCCCCCACCCGAAGCCGGGTCAGGAAGGTCGAGGGGTTGCTGTGCGCGCGGGTCCGGTCGAAGAAGGTCTCGATGTTGGCGGTGTGGCCGGCGGTCACCAGCAGCGCGGCCCCGTGGTGATCGGCCAGCAGCAGGGCCAGGTCGATCGCCGAACCCGCGGCCGGGAACGTCATCGCCCCGACGCCGAGGTCCTGGATGCGCTCCAGGCCGGGCGCGTGGCCGTCGGCGTCGGCGGGCAGCACCACCTGCGCGCCGCACTTGAGGGCGTCGGCACTGATCTGGTCGGGGTCGCCGACGATCACCTGCGGCCGATACCCGGCCTTGCGCAACACATCCGCGCCGCTGCCCACACCGAAGAGCACCGGCTGGTACTCCTTGATGAACGGCTTGAGGGACTTCAGGTCCTCCTCGGCGCTGGGTTCGTCGGCGACGATCACCACGTGCCGCCGGCGCAGGTCGACGTCGATGTCGGGGATCCCGATGCCGTCGATGAGCAGGGGGCTCTCGCTCTTGATGAACTCGATCGTGTTGCCTGCGAACGCCTCCAGATGCGCGGACAGCCCGCTCTTGGCCTCCCGCATCAGGTCGGCGATGTCGTGGTCGGTGCGCTCGGTGCCGCGGACCAGCCGCCGGTCGCCCGAGTACACCCCGCCCTCGTGCAGACGGATCTTGGCGCCGTCCTTGACCTTCTTGAAGATGTCGGGTCCGGTCTCGTCGATCAGGGTGACCCCGTTGTTGACCAGCACCTCCGGCCCCATGTTCGGGTAGCGGCCGGACACCGAGGGCGAGGCGTTGACGACCGCGGCGATATCGGCCTCCACCAAGGCGTCCGCCGTGATGCGGTCCAGATCCAGGACGTCGAGCACCACGATGTCGCCGGGGCACACCCTGCGCAGCAATCGGTCGATGTTCCGGTCCACCCGGGCGGTGCCGACGAGGCCGGGTCGGGCGGTGTTACGGGTAAGCAGGCCTGACATCTTCATGGGGGCGATTCTGTCGGTGATGCATGGAGGAGGCGTGGAGGCGCGCCGTAACATCAGCCCCAGAAGTTGACTAGAGTCCCATTAGTCACAAGCCGCTAACGGGTTGATCGCGCGAGGGTGCACAGTTGCACGGCTTCAGCGGCGTGTCGCTGTGCAAACACGACGCTCGCGCCGGCGGAGAAGGCTCCTGGGCGTTAAATCTCGTCCTTCTGAGCCGCGTCGAGCAGTTCGCGGGCGTGCGCCCGGCCGCTGTCGGACTCGCCCAGCCCGGCCAGCATCCGCGCCAGTTCGGCGACCCGCTCGTCGCCGGTGACCCGCCGCACCACGCTGGTCCCCTTGGGCCCGGCGCTATGCACCACCAGATGCACGTCGGCGTACGCCGCGACCTGAGGCAGGTGCGTGACCACGATGACCTGGTGGGTGCGGGCCAGCCGCGCCAGGCGCCGCCCGATCTGCACCGCGGCCCGGCCGCCGACGCCGGCGTCGACCTCGTCGAACACCATGGTGGTGCCCGCGGCCGAGGCGGCCAGCACCACCTCCAGCGCCAGCATCACCCGGGACAGCTCGCCGCCGGAGGCGCTCTTGGCCAGGGGAAGCTGATCCATCCCGCGGTGCGCGGCGAAACCGAACTCGACCTGATCGACGCCGTCGGCGCCCGCGCGGGCCAGTTCGCCCGACGGGAGCGCGAGCGCGGCGGGGTCGTCCTTGTCGGCGGCGACGTCGTTGCTCACGTCGATGCCGAACTGGGCGTCGGCCATCGCCAGCCCGGACAGCTCGGCGGTGACCTCCTTGGCGAGCCGCTTGGCGGCCTTGCGCCGGATGCCGCTGAGATCGATTGCGGCTTCGGCCAATTCGCGTGCCAGCTCGTCGACCCGGGTCGCGAGAGCCTGCAGGCCCTCCTCGGAGACGTCGAGCTGGGCCAGGCGTTCCCGCGACTCCCGGGCCCACCGCAACACGCCGTCGACGTCCGCGGCATACTTGCGGGTCAGCGTGCGCAGCTCGGCCTGCCGGGCCAGCTTGGCTTCCAGCGCGCTGGCGTCGACCGGCAGCTCGTCCAGGTAGGCGCTCAGTTCGCCGGCCGCGTCGGCGACGACGGTGAGCGCCTCGCCGACCTGCCCGGCCAGCGAGCGCAGCTTCGCGTCGTCGCTCGACTCGAGGGCGGCCCGGGCGCGCCCCAGGCAGTCCGCGGCGCTGTGCCCGTCGGCGCCGGCGTCGTCGGCCGCGCCGCTCAGTGCCGCGTGCGCGGTGACCGCGGCCTCGCGCAGGGTGTCCAGCTCGGAGAGCCGGACGATGTCGGCGACCAGGGCGTCGTCCTCGCCCGGTTGCGGGTCGACGGTGTCAATCTCGTTGAGCGCGAATGTCAGCCGGTCGGATTCCAGCGCCAGCTCGCGCATGCGGTTGCGGCGGTCGATGAGGTCGTGCCGCGCGGTGAGCCAGGCGTCGCGCAGTTTGCGGTAGCGCTCGAGCGCGGGGGCCGCCTTGGCGAAGCGGTCCAGCGCGCCGCGTTGCTCCTCGGGCCGCATCAGCCGCAGCTGGTCGTTCTGCCCGTGCAGCGTGAGCAGCTCCGCGGTGAAGTCGCCCAGCGACTTGGCGGGCACGCTGCGACCGCCGAGGTACGCCCGCGACGGCCCGTCGCGGCTGACCGAGCGCAGCGCGATCACGCTGCCGTCCTCGTCGCGTTCGGCGCCCGAGGCGTCCAGCATCCCGTCCAGCAGGGCGATCGCGGCGTCCTCGAGATCGGTTGTGGTGAAACGGCCTTCGACGACCGCACGGTCAGCGCCGGACCGGACGCGGGTGGCGTCGGCGCGGGCGCCGCCGAGCAGGTGCAGCCCGGTCACCACCATCGTCTTGCCGGTGCCGGTTTCGCCGGTCAGTACGGTCAGGCCGCGGTCGAACTCCCCGACCGCTGCGCTGATGGCGCCCAGCGACTCGATCCGGATTTCGGTCAGCATCTACTTCCCACGCCACCCGGTGACCGGCAACCGGAATTTGCGCACCAACCGGTCGGTGAACGGCGCGCTGTCCAGGCGCGCCCATTTCACCGGTGTGTCGCAACGCCTTACCTCGATCCGGCTACCGGCCGGGATCAGCATCTCGCGGCGGCCGTCGCAGAACACCAGCGCGTCGTGACCGTCCGCCTCGATCTCGATGGCGATGGTGGCGTCGGGGCTGGTGACCATCGGCCGGCCGAACAGCGCGTGAGCGTTGTTGGGCACCACCAGGATTGCCTCGAGGTCCGGCCACAACACCGGGCCGCCCGCGGAGAACGCATAGGCGGTGGACCCGGTGGGCGTCGACACCAGCACCCCGTCGCACCCGAACGCCGAGACCGGCCGCCCGTCGATCTCGACGACCACGCCCAGCACGCCCAGCCGCGGGCCCTTTTCCAGGCTGACCTCGTTGAGCGCCCAGCCGTGCGCGATCTCGCGCCCGCCCGTGCGCACCAGCACGTCCAGGGTCAGGCGGTCCTCGACCCGGTAGTCCTTGGCGACCACGTGGTCCAGCACCCGGTCGATGGCCTCCGCCTCGGCCTCGGCCAGGAAGCCGATCCGACCCAGGTTGACGCCCAGGACCGGGATCCCGGCGTTGCGGGCCAGTTCGGCCGCACGCAGGAACGTGCCGTCCCCGCCGAGCACCAGCACCAGCTCGCACCCGTCGGCCGCCTGCGGATCCGCGTCCACCACCTCGATCTCGACGCCCATCGCCCGGATGTCGTCGGGGGCCACATGCAGCGAGCCGCGGTCGACCGCCTCGGCGGACAACACGCGAAGCCCGATGTCGTTGGCGCCCAACACCTTCTGCACGCGGGCCGCCGTCTCGGTGGCTTCCTCGCGGCCGGTGTGCACCACCATCAGCACGGTGCGCTGCTCGGTCCCCGACGTCACTGCGGACCCTCGTCTACCGCGCGGCGCACCGCCGCCACCAACTCGTCATCCGCCAATCCCGGCTGCCCGCGAAGCAAGAGGAAATATTCGACATTGCCCGACGGGCCGGGCAGGGGGCTGGCGGTGACGCCGGCGGCATGCCAGCCCAGCTCGCCGGCGCGGCGCGCCACGGCCAGCACGGCATCGGCGCGCAGGCCGGGGTCGTGCACCACCCCGCCGGCGCCGACCTGGCCCCGGCCCACCTCAAACTGCGGCTTCACCATGGGAACGATATCCGCAGTGGGCGAAGCACATCCAGCCAGCGCGGGCAACACGGTGGCCAGCGAAATGAACGACAGGTCGGCCACGATCAGGTCGACGGGTCCCCCGATCGCCTCGAGCGTCAGGTCGCGGGCGTTGGTCCGCTCGACGACGACGACCCGCGGGTCGCTGCGCAGCGACCACGCCAGCTGGCCGTAGCCGACATCGACGGCGACGACCTCCGCGGCCCCGCGGTCCAGCAGGACCTCGGTGAACCCGCCGGTGGACGCGCCGGCGTCCAGGCAGCGTCGGCCCGCCACCGGAATCCCGAAGGTGTCCAGGGCGCCGATCAGTTTGTGCGCGCCGCGCGACACCCAGCCCCGTTCCCCGTCGTCGGCGACGGTCAGGGCCGCGGTGACCGCGACGGCGGTGCCCGGCTTGCGCGCCGGCAGCCCGTCGATGCTGACCCGGCCGGCGCCGATCAACTCCGCGGCCTGTTGACGCGATCGCGCGAGGCCGCGCCGGACCAGCTCGGCGTCGACGCGGGCGCGGCGAGACATGCGCGCACTCAGCCCTTCTCCGCCGACTCCAGCGCGGCCATCAGCACGTCGTGCGCCTCGGAGAGGCGGCGGGCGATGTCTTCGAGCTCCGTCAGCGACGGCTCGTTGTCGGGATCGTCCGGCGCCCCGGGCTCGGGCAGCCTGGCCAGCAGGGCGTCGATTTCGGCGCGGATTTCTTCAGGATCGATAGTCATTGCGCTCTTACGCTAGTCACCCGTCAGTCGCCGCGCACCAACGACCAGCGCCGCAACGCGGCGCGGGCGTTGTCATCGGCGGCCCGGATATCCACCGGGCGCCCGTCCGGCCGCGCATCCCATACCGCGCTGGCGACCGCCCGCACGATCGAGAGCCCGTCGCCGTCGTCGGGCCGGGCGCCGCTGACGGTCACCGCGTCCTCGTCGACGTCGACGCGCCAGCCCGGCTGCGGGCCGACCGCGAGTTGCTCGCCGTCGGAGTGCAGCGCGCGCAGGTCGTGGCCGATGTAGGTCGGCCGGCGCGCCGGTTCGGCGTACACCGCGTCCCGCGCCGAGCTGACGCCGGTGAGCACCATCAGGCTGGGCAGCTCGGCCGCGTTGGCGCCCTCGATGTCGGTGTCCAGCCGGTCGCCCACCACCAGGGGCGCGCGGAACTCGCCGCGGGCCGCCGCGTCGGTCAGCAGCCCGGGCGCCGGCTTGCCCGCGACCTGCGGCTCGGCGCCGGTGGCCGCCCGCAACGCGGCGACGAAGGAGCCGTTCCCGGGCAGCAGGCCCCGCTCGGTGGGCAGGGTCGGATCGATGTTGGCCGCCACCCACAGGGCCCCGGACCGGATGGCCAGCGCGGCCTCGGCGAGGTCCGGCCAGCCGATGGTCATCGAGAGGCCCTGGACGACGGCGACCGGGCCGTCGTCATAGCGCCGCACCGGGCGCAGGCCGACGGCGGCCACCTCGTCGGCCAGCGCGTCCGTGCCCACGATCAGCACCGGCGACCCCGCCGGCAACCGGTCGGCCAGCAGGCGGGCTGCGCTCTGGGCGCTGGTGGCGACGTCGTCGGCGGTGGCGGTGAAGCCGAGCTCGGTCAGGTGCGCCGCCACCTCGGCGGCGCTGCGCGAGGCGTTGTTGGTGACGAAGAAGGCGCGGCTTTGCACCTCGGCCAGCGCCTCGACCGCACCCTCGGTGGGCCGCCGGCCGCGAAACAGGGTTCCGTCCAGGTCGAGCAGCAGGCAATCATATTGGCGCGCAACGCTTGTCATCCGGAGCCCAGCTCGCTGACCCGGTCTTCGGCATCGGTGGCGCCGTCGACGTCGGCGGCGGCCGAGCGCAAAAACCATTGCAGCGCTTCGTCATTGCGGCCCAGCGCAAGCAGCGTGTCGGCGTAGGCGTAGAACAGCCGCGCTGCCGTCGAGCCCTGGCGGCCGGGGTCCAGCTGCGGCGTCGACAACACGGTCAGCGCCTGCTCGAGCTGCCCGAGGTCCGCGCGGGCGCCGGCGGCGACGATGCGCAGCTCGTCGGCGTCGTCCCCCGCGAGCTGGGCCGCCTCGGGCCCGCGCGCGAGTTCGATCGCCCGCTCCGGACGGCCAAGCCCGCGTTCGCAATCCGCGATCAGCGCGAGCAGGTTGGACTTGCTGCCCATCCTGCGGGCGGCGCGCAATTCGGCCAGCGCCTGCGCCCAGTCGCCGCAGTGGTAGGCGGCGATACCGACCGCCTCGCGAATCGCGGCGATCCGGCTGGACCGGGCCCGCGCCGCGCGGGCGTGGCTCAGCGCGGCCTCGGGGTCCTCGTCGAGCAGCTCGCCGGCGGCGACGAGGTGGCGCGCCACCGCGTCCGCCGTGGCGCGGTCCAGTGTGCTGAGCTCGCCGCGGATCTCGGGCGCCAGCTGCCGGGCTTCGACGCCCGGGGGTATCGGCGGTCCGGCGTCCGGCGTGCGGTGGCCGTCGGGCTGCTGCGGCTGGGCCGGTCGCGCCCGGCCGGGCCCCGACCAGGCGCCGGATGCGCGCGGGCGCCGTTCACCCCGCTGCCGCTGCCTGTCGTCGACCACGCAGCCGAGGATACGGGGGCGCCGCCGGCTAGTACGCCATGAGCCGGTTCTGCAGCAGCGGCGCGATCACGGCCGGGCAGTAGTTTGCGACGGCGACGATGGTGAACAGGCCGGCCGACTCGTAGCCCAGGCCGCTGCGCTTGGACATCTCGGCGGCCACCGAGTCGAAGGACTGGCCCGGCATGACCAGCATCGGGCACACCGACTCGCCCAGCGCCAGGGCGCTGGCCGGGTGGGGATAGGTGATCCCGGCGTTGGACAGCGCCATCAGGAAGGCGTTTCCCCGCATGTCGGCGCGCACGGGCGCGGCCAGCGGGGCGGCCAGGCCCGCAACGCAGGCGCCCACTCCCACGAGACGCAGCAGGGCCCACTCCACACGCCTGAGGGATGTCATCGTGACCACCCTGGCCAATGTGGGTCACAGCCGCAACACGGTGCGGTAAAGATTTGGCCATCCGGGCGTTTTGCGGGTGCGTCCCTCAGACCTTTTCGATCCCCGCGACGGTGCGCTTGCCGCGGCGCAGCACCAGCCACCGGCCGTGCAGGAAGTCCGACGGCTGCGGCGACCAGTCCTCGCTGTCGATGCGCGCATTGTTGACCGACACCCCGCCCTCGCCGATCGTGCGGCGCGCGGCCTTGCGGCTCTCGGACAGACCGCTGGCCACCAGCAGATCGACGATCCCGTCCGGGCCGCCGGGCTTGAGCTCGGCGACCGAGGCCTCGCGCAGCGCCGCCGCCAGCGTCGCCTCGTCCAGCCGGTCCAGCTCGCCCTGCCCGAACAGCGCCCGGCTGGCGTGCTCGACCGCCTCGGTAGCCGCCTCCCCGTGCACCAGCGCGGTCAGTTCCCGGGCCAGCCGGCGCTGCGCGGCCCGCTGTTGCGGGCGCTCTCGGGTGGCCTCTTCCAGTTCGGCCAGCTCGTCGGCCGACAGGAAGGTGAACCACCGCAGGTACCGGATCACGTCGGCGTCGGCAGTGTTGAAGAAGTACTGGTACCAGGCGTACGGCGTGGTCATCGCGGGGTCGAGCCACAGGCTGCCGCCGCCGGTCGACTTGCCGAACTTGGTGCCGTCGGCCGCGGTCACCAGCGGGACGGTGAGCGCGTGCACCGTCGCGCCCAGCTTCTGGCGGACCAACCGGACCCCGGCGATGATGTTGCCCCACTGGTCGGAGCCGCCGATCTGCAGCGTGCAGCCGTACCGGCGGTGCAATTCGACGTAGTCGTTGGCCTGCAGGAGCATGTAGCTGAACTCGGTGTAGGAGATGCCCTCGCCCTCCAGCCGCCGCCGGACGGTGTCGCGATCCAGCATGACGTTGACCGAGAAGTGCTTGCCGAGGTCGCGCAGGAACTCGATGGCCGACAACGGGGCGGTCCAGTCCAGGTTGTCGACGACGACCGCGCCCGTCGGCGACTCGTCGAAATCGACGAAGCGCTCCAGCTGCCCGCGGATGCGCTCGGTCCATTCGGCGACGGTGTCCGCCTCGTTGAGGGTGCGCTCCCCGACGTCGCGCGGGTCACCGATCATGCCGGTGGCCCCGCCGGCGAGCACGATCGGACGGTGGCCGGCGCGCTGAAAACGCCGCAACGCCAGCAGCGGCACCAGGTGGCCCGCGTGCAGGCTGGCGGCCGTGGGGTCGAAGCCGGCGTACACCGTCATCGGCCCACGCTGCGCCTCGGCGGCCAGCGCGTCGAGGTCGGTGGACTGCGCGATCAGCCCGCGCCAGCCCAGCTCGTCAAGGATCCCGGAAGACATCGCCAGCGACTTTAGTCGCTCCCGCGGCCACGATTCGCCCTTGCGCCGCCCGATAAGGCAAGCTCATGCGCGGCGCAGCGTCGCGCCGTCGCCTTCGGCGGTAAGTGCACCGACAACGCGGAGCGTTATGGACAACCGATACTGGCCGTTGGTCGTCGTGGTCGTGATGCTCGCCCTCGGGCTGACGCTCACGATCGACGATTTCAAGCGGGCCGCCACGCTGCGGAGGCCTTTGGTGGTTGCGCTGATCTGTCAGTCGCTGCTGCTCCCGGCCCTGTGCCTGGTCATCGCCGAGGCCTTCCATCTCGAAGCCCACCTGGCGGTCGGGCTCATGCTGATGGCCGCCACCCCCGGCGGGACGATGTCCAGCATCCTCAGCCACCTGTTCAACGGCGACCTGGCGCTCAACCTGACGCTGACCGCAATCAATGCCGTGCTGTCGATCGTCGCGTTGCCCGCGATCCTGGCGGTGTCGATGACCTGGTTTCTCGGCGGGGGTCGGTTTCTGCCGCTTCAGCTGGACAAGTTCTTCACGGTCTTCGGCCTGGTGCTCGTCCCCATCGCGATCGGCGTCGCATTTAGGCACCGCTTCCCCGAGCTGGCGCGGCGCCTGCAGAAACCGGTCCGAATACTGGCCATCGCGCTGTTGATCGTCGCGGTCCTGGGTGCCATCGCCGGAGGGCGAAAGACGCTGTGGCACAACATCGGGGTGCTCACGGCAGCCGTCGTGACGTTCTGCGCGGTCAGCCTGACGGTCGGCTACCTGGCGCCGCGCCTGATGCGGCTGGCTCCGCGGCAGGCCGTGGCGGTCAGCCTGGAGGTCGGCATGCACAACGCCGTCGTGGCGATGGGCGTCGCGCTGAGCCCCCAGCTGCTGAACAGCGCCGAGATGGCCACGCCCGCCGCGCTGTACAGCGCCGTGGCGCCCCTGCTGGCCGTGACGTTCATCGTGCTCGCGCGCCGCGTGGACCCCGCCTTCCGGGCGGCGGCGCGCCCGGACGAGCCGGCGCGCGCCTAGTCGCTGGTGCCCGGGGCGGGCGCCCGCGGGCTGCGCCGGTAGGCCGAGACCTCGGGCCGGCCCGCGAGCCACAACCGCCAGGGCCGGTCGGCGGCCTGGCTGACCCCGACGCGGGGGCCGGACGCGGCGGTGAGCGGCTCGTTGAGTTCCAGCGTTATCGGGCTGGCGGGATCGAAGAGGTCGATCCCGTTGTCGTCTATGGTGATTCCCAGCGCCGAACACAGGTTGCCCGGTCCCCGGGCGAGGGCGGCCCCGCGGACCAGCTCGCCGCGCCGGGCGCGCGCGACGTCGGTGCCGTCCTCGAGCGCGGCCGCCCGCAGCAAGACGGCCGCGGCGGTGCCGTCCGGTCCGCACGAGACGTTGGCGCAGACGTGGATCCCGTGGCTGCGGTAGGTGTACAGCCGTCCGGGAGGCCCGAACATCACCGCGTTGCGCCCGCTGATGCCGCGGTACGAGTGGGCCGCGGCGTCCGGCCACGGGCCGTCCGGGACGCCACCATAAGCCTCGACTTCGACGACGACGGCCCTGACGTCCCGGCCGGTCAGCGTGGCGCCGAGGAGCCGATGGGCGGCCGCGACGGGGTCGACTAACAGCTGGCTTGCGGCCACCCACCGAACCTACCGGCGGCGCTGCCGTGGCAATATCCCGGTGTCTTGGGACCAGTGAAGGAGCGCACGTCATGCATCCGATCGACCCCGCCGCCACCGCGTGGCTGCTGGCCAGCACGGCACTCGTCCTGCTGATGACCCCCGGCCTGGCGATCTTCTACGGCGGGATGGTCCGCACCACCGGCGTGCTCAACATGATCATGATGAGCTTCATCTCCATCCCGCTGGTCACGGTGGCGTGGCTGCTGGTCGGCTACACCATCGCGTTCTCCGAGGACGGCGCGAGCGGGTTCCTGGGCAACCTCCGCCACCTCGGGATGCTCGGGATCACCCCGGAGACCGCCCACGGGACGGTTCCCGAGCTGCTCTTCGCCACCTTCGAGGTGACGTTCGCGATCATCACGGCCGCACTGGTCAGCGGCGCGATCGCCGACCGCGCGAAGTTCGCGGCCTGGATGGTGTTCGTCCCGGTCTGGACGGTCGTCGTGTATTCGGTTGTGGCGCACTGGGTGTGGGGGCCAGGCGGTTGGCTGGCCAAACTGGGTGTGCTCGACTACGCGGGCGGCCTCGTCGTCGAGATCGTGTCCGGTTCCTCCGCGCTGGCGCTGGCGCTGGCGCTCGGCCCCCGCATCGGCTTCAAAAAGGACGCCATGCGGCCGCACAACCTGCCGCTCGTGCTGCTCGGGGTCGGCCTGCTGTGGTTCGGCTGGTTCGGGTTCAACGCCGGTTCCGCCCTGGCCGTCAACGGGACCGCCGCGGCCATCTTCCTCAACACGCTCGTCGCCGGGTGCCTCGGCATGCTCGGCTGGCTGTCGGTCGAGCAGATCCGCGACGGCAGGCCGACGACGTTCGGCGCGGCGTCCGGTGTGGTGGCCGGGCTGGTCGCCATCACGCCGTCCTGCGGCACCGTCAACACGCTGGGCGCGGCGGTCGTCGGGCTTGCGGCCGGGGTCGTGTGCTCGTTCGCTGTGAGCGCGAAATTCCGCTTCAACTATGACGATTCGCTGGACGTGGTCGGTGTGCACTTCGTCGGCGGCGTCGTCGGGGTGTCGTTGATCGGGTTGCTCGCCACGGCGGTCATGACGGCGGGCCCGCGGGGGCTGTTCTACGGGGGCGGCCTTACCCAGTTGGGCAGGCAACTGCTCGCGATCGTCGTGGTGGCGCTGTACGCGTTCACGGTGTCGTTCGTGATCGCGAAGGTCATCGACCGGGTGATGGGTTTCCGGCTCAGCCCGGAAGACGAGACCACCGGCGTCGACCTCACGCAGCACGCCGAGACCGCCTACGCCGAGGGCGTGCACGGGCACCTGCCGCTGCGCCGCCCCGGATTGGACGAGCGCCCCAACCCTTGACAACTCCTCGCCGGAGGACGATATTCATCACATGATGACTTCATCCCGTGATGAATTAATCACGACTCCGGCCGTCCGCATCGAACACCTGCGGGTGGTCCGCGGGAAACGCCCCGCCCTGCACGACTTCTCGGTGCAGATCGGGCGGGGCAGCATCACGGGCCTGCTCGGCCCGTCCGGCTGCGGCAAGACCACCCTGATGCGCTGCATCGTGGGCACTCAGATCGTGACCTTGGGGACCGTCGAGGTGCTCGGCCACCCGGCCGGGTCGGCGCCGCTGCACCGCCGGGTCGGCTACCTCCCCCAGGACCCGACGATCTACAACGACCTGCGGATCGTCGACAACGTCCGTTACTTCGCCGCGCTGTACGGTTTCGAGCACCAGGCCGCCGACGACGCGATCGAACGGGTCGGGCTGGCAGACCAGCGCGCAGGCCAGCGACACCCGGGTGCGCTGGCCGCCGGAAAGGTTGCCGCAGAACGCGGTTCGGTGG
>NZ_LZJN01000083.1 GCF_001667735.1 Mycobacterium sp. E183 | reverse complement strand
CCCCCACCCCCGGTCGCCCCCTGCCCGGGACCCACCGGCGAGCGCGCCGACTGGTGGTGGTACCAACCCTTCCAAGCCCAACCACCACCATCCAACAACTAGCCCGACGTTGAGCCCCGAAACAGGTTGCTGGATAGACGAATTCGTACCTTGTCAGCGCGGTTTTGCATGTCCCGGCGTGTCACGGCGCGCCAGCTCGGCCAGCATCGCGTTGTAGGCGACCAGCTCTGCGTCGTCGTCACGGTCGGCGGCGCGGTCGAGCCGCCGGGCGGTGCGGTCGTCGCTGCGGGCCCACTGCACCAGCAGCGCGAGCATCACGATCACCAGGGGCAGTTCGCCGGCCGCCCAGGCAATGCCGCCGCCCAGCCGCTGGTCCCCCAGCAGGTCGGTGTGCCAGCTCAAACCGAGCGAGCGGTAATAGTCGGCGCCGAGCACCCTGCGGGTGCCCATCAGCACCACCCCGAAGAACGCGTGCAGCGGCAGCGAGGCGAACACCACGCCCACCTTGGCCAGCGGCGGGATGGGTCGCGGGGTGGGGTCGACGCCGATGACGATCCAGTAGAAGAGGTAGCCGCTGAGCAGGAAGTGGACGTTCATCGCGAGATGGCCCGCGTGACTGCCGACGGCGATGTCGAACAAGTTCGACAGGTACAGCCCGTAGAAGCCGGCGACGAAGAGCACGGTGGCGACGACCGGGTTGGTGAGGAACCGCGATAGGCGGCTGTGCAGCGCGGCCAGCAGCCATTCCCGCATGCCGGGCGGTTCGTCGCGGCCGGCGGCGGGCAACGCGCGCAGGGCCAGGCTCACCGGGGCGCCGAGCACCAGCAGGATCGGCACCAGCATCGACAGGCCCATGTGGGCGACCATGTGGACGCTGAACATCGCCGGCATGTAGCGGCCGACGCCCGACGAGGTGACGAACAGCAACGCCAGGCAGCCCAGCAGCCAGGACGCCGTCCGGCCCGGCGGCCAGGCGTCGCCGCGGCGGCGCAGACGCACCACCGCGGCCACGTAGAGCGCGGCGAAGACGATCGCGGCGCTGCCGAAGATCAGGTCGAATCGCCAGTCGAACAGGATGCGGGCCGCGGTGGGCGGGCCGTTGAAGTCGTAGCCGATCTCGGCTTCGGGAATCGAGGGCAGCCGGCTCGGCGGCGGTGGTGGCGGGGTGCGGCCCAGCCCGACGGCGACGCCGAAGGTGAGGCCGAAGACCGCGGCCTCCGCGAGCGCCAGCCGCAGCAGGGCGCCGCGCGCCGCGGGATCGGTCGGCTCGGTTTGCAGCCGCGCGACCGCGATGCGCCGCTGGCGCCAGCCGATGACCCCGAGCGCGCACAAAGCGAGGAACTTGGCGATCACCAGGCGCCCGTATTCGGTGGTGACCAGGTCGCCGAGCGGCACGCGCACCACCGCGTTCACCACACCGCTGAGCGCCATCGCGACCCAGCACCAGAGCGCGATCGCGGAGAACCGCCGGGCCGCCAGCGCGACGTGGCCGCCGCCGCGCAGCCCGTAGGCGGCCAACGCGAGCAGTCCACCAGCCCAGATGCCGGCGGCCACGAGGTGGATGAGCAGGCTGTTGGTGGCCAGGTCGTGTGAGCCGCCGGCCGACGAGTGGCCCGTCAGTCCCAGGGGCAGCAGGGTCAGCAACGAGCCGGCGAACAGCAGCGGCGTCCACGACCAGCGCAGCACCGCCAGGCTCGCCAGCATCACCAGCGCCGCCAGCGCCGCGGTCCAGCGCCACGCGGAGGCGGTGGTGACCAGCCCGGCCACCGACCAGATCCGTGCCGGGTCGAGCAGCGCGACCAACGGTCGCCCCGACACGTCGGAGATGGTCAGCGGCACCAGCAGCGCCGCGCACACCGCCCAGACCCCGGACGCCACCGTGCCCAGCCGAAGCGCCCGGTACCCGTCGGCGTCCAGGACGCCGCTGCGTTGCGGTGGCACCAGGAAAGCCGCGAACAGAAAGGACCCCACGGCCAGCACCGCGGCGATCTCCCCCGCGGCCCGGACGAACGGCAGCCCCAACGTGGTCGTCGGGCCCGGGTCCGGCAACCCGGTGGCGGTCAGCGCGTCGGCCAGCGATAGCGCCCCGATACCGGCCGCCGTGCATCCCGCCAGCAACGCGACGCCGATCAGCAGCGGCCACACCAGCGCGCGTGGTGTGGTCACGGACCGGTCGACCGTCATACAACCAGGGTATGGGCGCGGATCCGCGACTACCGAGCCAGGCGCTCCTCGCGGGCCTTGGCCTCGCGGGCGACGAACTGATTACGCGCGATCCGCCCGATGTAATCGGAGTCCCGCAGGATGCCCCTCAGTTCCTCCCGGAACGCGCCCCGGCGTTCGGAGAGGTCCGGGCCCGGCGCGACCAGATCCTGGTCGGCGACGACCTGATACGCGGTGGCGAACAGCAACGTCGACACCGATTCGCTGCTGCGCACCCGCGTCTGCGCCACATACTGGCGCCCCACGCCGAGTGCCGACTCCGTCAACTCCTTCTGGCCGACGTCGGCCGGCGCGTCGCGCAGCACGTCGGCGACGATCTCATAGGCCTCGAAGAACACCCGCAGCATCGCGTCAGCCATCAACGGCCGCTTGGAGAACAACAGCGCGTCGATCTCTTCGCCGCCCGCGGTGACATGGCCTTCCCAATCGTCGTGCCAGGCCATCTCTTCGGCGATGTTTTCCCGAAACGCCGCCGAGTCCGCGAAGTAGAAGTCGAACTTCAACAGGTCGCGCAGCCGCATCGCCTGATCCCAGAAGGCCCGCATGCGGTCACCCTCGACGTGCCGCGCATGCGCCAGCGCGAGCTCGACGATCGAGGTCTCCAGGAACGCGTGGATCAGCGAGTTGCGGTAGAACGCGGCCGCGTGCTGCTCGTCGGGGGCGATGCGCCACACCGGCTCCCGTCCACCGTCGACCCGGGTGATCGGGTGCCCGTTGGACAACGCGTCGACCGCCGCGCGCACGCCGTCGCGCGAGCGCAGCCGCAACGCGCTCGTCGACATCGGGTTTTGCTTGCGTTCCAGGTAGTCCAGCGAATCCTGCAGGGTGTGGTGAAGCTGACCGAGCGTCAACGCCGCGCCGCGGGTGGTCAGCAGCAGCGCGCATACCAGGCCGGTGGCCGTCACCGGCGTCGCCTGCAATATCCGCCACGCGACCTCGAACGACATCTTCTGCAGCGCAAGTCGTTTGGCGTCCTGGTCCTGGACCAGCGGGCCGTGCGTCGGGCCCAGGTACTGGCGCATCGAAACGGCTTCGGGGAAGCGGACGTAGATCTTGCCGTAGTTGCGTTCGCCCTGCGCGCGGATGAAGTTGTAGAGCCAGCCCACGCCTTCGGGCGTCTTCTCGCCGCCCCGGGCGTAGGCCGCGTACTCGGCGGTCTCGTGCAGCTGATCGAAGCTGATGGACACCGGCTGCAGCAGGATGTCTTCGCTACGCCCGTCCAGGTAGGCGTCGGCGACGTAGGCGAGCAGGCCCAGCTTCGGGGGCAGCATCTTGCCGGTGCGCGACCGCGTGCCCTCGATGGACCAACTCAGGTTGAACCGCTTTTCGACGATGTAACCGACGTATTCGCGCAGCACGTACTTGTAGAGCGGGTTGTCGCCGATGTTGCGGCGGATGAAGATGACGCCGGACCGGCGCAACAGCGGCCCCATCGCACCGAATGACAAGTTGATGCCGGCGAACACGTGCACGGGCGGGAGCCGGTTCTCCTGCATCGCCACCGGCACCACCGCGCCGTCGATGTAGGAGCGGTGCGAGAACAACAGCACTGCGGGGTGGGTTTCCAGGGCGGCGCGCATCGCGGCGACCTGGTAGCCGTCGTAGTCGATCTCGGGGTCGAATCCGCGGCTGAGCGCCCTCCCCAGGACGCCGACCAGGTCGACCGACACCCGGCTCCAGCCGGTGGCGAGTTCGTCGAGCATCTCGCCCGCTTCGTCGACGGTGGCGCCGGGGATCGTCTTCAGCCCGGCTCGAAATCGGCTGGACTCCAAGATCTCCGGCTTCACCAGTCGCGGAGATTTGTACTGCGGCCCCAGGATTCGGTACTCGACGCGTTCCAGCGCAAGCAGAGCGCGGCGGATGACGAACCGGGCGAAGTCGCACGAGTTCTCCCCGACGGTGATCTCGCGCCACTGCTGGCGCATTTCGGAGACTTTGGCCGGTTCGCCTGCCACCACTCGCGCCCGCTGGGGCGCGTTGCGCATGATCTGCAGTTGCTGACGCTCGTTGGGATGGTAGGGGTCCCGGCCGGGCAGCAGGCCGGCCAGCTTCGCGATCCTGCCGCGATTGGGCGGCGGCAACCAGAACACCCGCACCGGCACGACCGCACGGTCGTCGTTAGCGTCGTTGGCAGCCTCGAGCTGTTCGATCAGCGCGGCGAGCGCGCCGGCCGGCGCGTTGGGCGGCGGCAGCTCCAGGACGTCGAATCTCGCCTCGGGCCGGTCGGCGCGCTGTTGCGCCATCCAGGCCGTCACCAGTTCCCTCTCCACCGGCGACGCCATGGACGCCAATACCAGCGAGTCTTGGCCGGTGAGCACCGCGGTGGTATCCGCGGCCGGTTCGGTCACGGCCGCCCTTCGGGCGGGGATTCCGGCGGCTCGGCACCGGCGGCCGCCTGGGCGGGCCGTTGCGCCTCACCGTCTTTGAGGACGGCCTGAGACTCGTGCGGATCTGCCTTGGCCGGCTTGGATTTCGAGGCGGCCTTCTTCGCCGGCGCTTTTCTTGCAGGTGACTTCGAACCGGCCTTAGCCGCAGTCTTTTTCGCGGGCGCCTTGGTCTTTGCAGCCGACTTCTTCTCCGCGTGCAGGTCGACCTCGGGCAGCTCGTCGATCGGCCAATTGGCCAGCGTGTCCAAATACAGCTGCCGGACCTCGGCGATGCGCTCCGGCAGATTCTCAACGGTCCAGTCCTGCACCGAGATCGGCGGGAACACCGCGACGTCGACCGTGCCGGGGTTGATGACCGTGGAGTTCCTGGCGGCGACCAGCTCGGCGTTGCGGATCACGATCGGGACGATCGGGATCCCGGCCGCCATGGCGAGGCGGAACGGCCCCTTCTTGAACGGCCCGACCTCGGTGGTGTCGACCCGGGTGCCTTCCGGGGCGATCACGATCGAAAGCCCTTTCCTGGCGCGGTCTTCGACCTCGTGCATCGTCTCCATGGCCGCGGCGGGGTCGTCCCGGTCGATGAACACCCCGTCGAGCAGCCTGCCGAGCGTGCCCATGATCGGGTCCTTTTGCAGCTCCTTCTTGCCCACGCCGATCCAGTTGTCGCGCACCAATGCCCCGGCGATCACCGGGTCGACCTGGTTGCGGTGATTGAAGATGAACACCGCGGGCCGCTGTGCGGTCAGGTTCTCCTGGCCGATGACGTTGAGCTGAACGCCGGCGATCGCCAGAGACAGCTGCGAGAAGGTGGAGGTGAAGAAGTTGACGCCGCGGCGCCGATTCCGGGTCAGCACGCCGATGCCCACGGCGCCGGCGGCGACCGGGAACATCGAACCGAATCCGGCCAGGGTGCGGATCTGGCGGCGCAGACCGACCGGACCCCGGCTGTTGAACCGCAGGATCGGCCAGCCGCGGCGCTTGGCCACCGCGGCCATCTTGCCCTCGGGGTTGGTCGGCCGCGGGTTGCCGACCAGATACATCAGCGCGACGTCCTCGTCCCCGTCGGCGTAGAAGTAACTGTCCTTCAGGTCGATGCCGTTCTCGGCCGCAAACCGTTGCACCGCAGCGGCTTTGCCCGGCCCCCACAGGATCGGCTTCTGCACGCCGCCGGTGAGGATGCCGTCTTCGGTGGTCTCGAACTTATTGGTGAGCATGTTGGAGATACCGAGGAACCGCGCCACCGGGTTGACCTGGATGGTCAGCGCCGACGAGCTGAGCACCACGGTGTGGCCACGCGCCACGTGCGCCCGGACCAGCTCGCGCATCTCCGGGTAGATCCGCGACTCGATCCGCTGTACGAACAGTCGCTCGCCGATCTCCTCCAAATCGTCGAGCAAGCGGCCGGCCAACGCGGCGGCGGCCTTGCCGATGAGATCCTCGAACTCGATGCGCCCGAGCGTGTGGCTCAGGCCGGCCTGAACCATGCCGAGCAGTTCGCCCACCCCCATGTCACGGCGCAGCAGCCGCTCCTGGGTGAGGATCACCGCGGTGAACCCGGCCACCAGCGTCCCGTCCAGGTCGAAGAACGCCCCGATCTTGGGACCCGGTGGGCTGGCCATGATTTCGGCGACCGAGCCCGGCAGCCGCATGTCCCCGGTCGCGCCGCCGTCGGCTCCCTGGTCTTTCGCGGCGCTCATGAGCCCGACGCCGTCCGTGCGGAGGTCGCCGGTTCGGCGAACGAGGCGGGCACCGCGCGGGGTGCCGAATCACCCGCGAGCGCCAGAATTTCGTCGAAGCCCTCAAGCAGGCATTGGGCGAACAGCGGTTCGTTGCGCACCGACGCCCTGTCGTAGCGCACGGTGATGGTGCACCAACCGCCCCGCGAGATCAGCACCACCATCATCGCGACGCCCGGCAGTGGGCCGATGCCGTACTGCCGCAACACCTTTGCACCGGCGATGTAGGTATCCCCGGGGTACACCGGGACGTTGCTGGCCTGCACGTCAGATCCGATCACCGAGCCGGTGATGCCCTCGAGGACCGCGGTCGGCAGGACGCTGAGCAGCGGTGCGACCGAACCGATGATGTTCATCGCCGGTTCGTCGCGGCGTTGCGTCATCTGCGCGCGGATCTTCTTCATCCGCGAAACCGGATCGACGGTGCCGACGGGCGCGGCCAGGTTGACACCGGTGAACCGGTTGCCGCCGGCCGTGTCGGCGTCGGCCCGCAAGTTCACCGGGACCGCCATCGGCAGCGTGCTGATCGGCACACCGAGCGCCTCGTGGTAGCGCCGCAGGGCGCCGCAGAGGCCGGCCAGGTAGGCGTCGTTGATCGATCCGCCGCCGGCTTTGGCGGCCTTGTGCAGATCGGAGAGCGGGATGTCGATCGCTTCGGTGCGGGTGGCCAGGCTGCGCCGCCGCAGCAGCGGCGACGGCTCGGCCGCCCGGTTGAGCACCCGCATCCCCGACATGGCGTAGCCGACGATCCCCGACACCGTGGCGCCCGGTTCCAGGACCGCCCGCCCGGCCGCCGAGACCGCCCCGGACACGGCGCTCAGGACGCCACCGACCACGGCGGTGGGCAGGTGGTTGATGCCTTGCCGCATCAGGTCGTTGGCCGTGAGGTCCTGCGGGATGGGCAGCGGGGGCGTCGGTTTGGCCGGCGGATCGCGTTCGAGGTCATAGATTTCGGCGAACATCTGCACCCCGCCGACGCCGTCGGTGACGGCGTGGCTGACGTGCAGCAGGGTCGCGGCCTTTCCGCCGGCCAAACCCTCGACCAGGGTGGCGGTCCACAGCGGCCGGGAGATGTCCATCGGCGACTGCAGGATCACCTCGGCGAGGTTGAACACGTCGCGCAGCGTGCCGGGTTCGGCCACCCGCATGCGGCGCACATGGAATTCGAGGTTGAAATCGGGGTCCACCACCCACCGCGGTGACGCCGTCGGCAGCGTCGGCACGACCACCTTCTGCCGCAACCGCAACACCCGCCGGGAGGCGTTTTCGAACCGCGTCAGGAACTTGTCCCAGTCCGGCGTGGTGTCGAGGAGCTCCAGCGCCATGATCCCCGAGCGGGTCCGGGGATTCGCTTCGCCCCGATGCATCAGATAGTCGACCGGTCCCAGCTGGTCGGACAACTTCACGACCTCGGACTCAGTCATCGCCATCCGCCCGATGCGCCAACCTTGTCACCGTCGATCAAGCCTCCTGCCTAGGACCCACCCACCCAATTGCCACCACAACGCTAGTCGGGTTGCCGCGCTGGTGAAAGGAGCGGTCGGGCCGTACGGCGATGGCGACTCAGCTGGCCGACGTGGCGGTCAGCGGCACCGTGTCCAGCAGCGAGCTGACGCGCCGGCCGTAGATGACGCCAAGGAAATCGGCGACGGCGTCGGCGGCCAGCCGCGATCGGACCGTCGAAAGGATGTCGAACGCGTGGTGCGCGTTGGCGAGCTCGGCGTGGGCCACCGTCGCGGCGCCGGCCGCGCGCAACGCCGCGCAGAAGGTTCGGGCCTGGCCGCTGGGCACCACTTCGTCCTTCTCGCCGTGCAGGACGAAGAAGGGCGGCGCTTCACCGTGCACGTAGGACACCGGCGACGCCGCCTCGAACCGCTCGGGCTGGTCGTCGTGGCGGGCCTTCAGCACGAACTGCTCCAGGAACGGCAGCATCAGCGGGTGCATGTTGTCGAAGTCGGTGAAGTCGTACACGCCGTAGTAGGGGGCGACGGCCTGGACCGTCGTGTCGGCCTCTTCGAACCCGGGCTGAAACGCCGGGTCGTTCGGGGTGAGCGCCGCCAGGGAGGCCAGGTGTCCACCGGCCGACCCGCCGGTGATCGCGATGAAGTCGGGGTCGCCGCCGTAGTCCGCGATGTTCTGGCGGACCCACGCGATCGCCCGCTTCACGTCGATGAGGTGCGCGGGGAACGTGGCACGCGGGCTCTTGCAGTAGTTGATCGAGACGCAGATCCAGCCGAGTTCGGCCATGCGGCTCATCAGCGTGTAGGCCTGCACCCGTTTGTCGCCGACGGTCCACGCCCCGCCCGGAACCTGGATCAGCACCGGCGCCCGCCGCCCCGGTGCGAGGTCGTGGCGCCGCCAGACGTCGAGCAGATTGTCGCGGCCGCCCGGGCCGTAGGAGATGTTCGAGGTCTGCGCGGCGTAGCGGCGGTGCGGCCCGGGCCGGCCCAGCATGCCGCCGCGCGGGGCGCAGACGGGCTGGGTGGCGCCCGGGTGGCACACCTGCTCGCGGAAGTCCGGGCCGAAGGACTCCTCAAGCGCGGAGGTGAGGGCCCGATCCGCCCGCTGCGCCGCCCAGGCGGCGCCGACGCGGCCGATCGACGGGTGCGAGACGCGCGACAGCGCGTGGCCGGTCAGGACGTGCGGGGGAAACTCCGTGGACAGCCAGCCGGCGAGACAGCCCAGCGCGAACGGCGAGCCGCGCAGCAACAGCGTGCCGGCCCGGTAGGCGTCCATCGCATCGGCCGCCAGGCGTGAGGCCTGGTTACTGGCCCACGAGCACCGTGAAGTCAAGTGCGTGGTCACGCTCATAACAACGCCACCCCTCGACGTTATGCACACGCTCCGTTGCGGTGAACGGCCGATGACCGGCCGGTGTTCTACGTGTGTCGAGGGTCCCAACCATAGCCGATACATGCGGTGCGCGAACGCTTTTCACGCGCGCCGCGGCGGCGAGTCGTGGCGCGACACGCCGTTGGAATAGACTGACCTGCACATTGCCTCCGTAGCTCAGGTGGATAGAGCAAGGGCCTTCTAATCCCTAGGTCGCACGTTCGAGTCGTGCCGGGGGCACTCCGACCGGTATGACCTCGGCTGATGGTTGACGGCTCAGTTCCGGCCCGAGGTCAAACTTCCTAATTGGTGCCGGCCAGACGACTGGTCAGAGGCGTTTTGGTGCGGCGGCGTTGCGGGTAACCACCGAGGGTGCGCGCGGAATCCGTAATTGCCGCACCCGCGGTCGCGGTGGCGATCGCCGCATACTCGTGTCCCGTCGGTTCGGCCGACCCCGCGCCCGAGAATCCACCGTTTCCGATCGGTCAGCTCGGAGTGCCCGCGCATGCGCGGGCGGCCGACGGTGCGACCGCGGACATCACCGTCGACAGTGCGACGCGGTTACCGCCCGGGTGCGCCTCTCATTTTGCCAATCCGGCGTCTGACCCCGGTTGCACGGTAGTGGAGTTGACCGTCACCGCGACGTCCCATCAGTTCTTCCAATTCGACCGCGATCACGTCTTCGCCGGATACGGCGGCGGCGACCAGCCGATGACTCATCCCGACAATGCGCCCGAACCGGCAACGTCTGCGGTCGACTTCCAGAGGTTCGACAAGATGCCCCCGCTGCAATCGGGCGGCCTGCACGACGGGCAGAGCACTCATGGGTTCGTCGGCTTCGTTATGCCCACAGCCGGGGACCTGTACATCACGGTCAACGATCCCTCGGATCCAGCGCCCTACACCGAAGCGGGCTTAATCGTCCACACCTGACGGGCCAGCTAACCGGTGACTCCGGCCAGTTCGTTCGCCACCGCATCGAACGCGCGCAACGTGTCCAACATGTGCGGCTCGTGCGAGTGGGGCTGGGTGGACACCTTGGCGGCGACCACCTCCGCCGCCCGGTTGACGTAGACCATCTGGCCGCACATGCCCAGGCACAACACGACATTGGCACCCGGGTAGGGGAACCACATCTGGTTGCGGTACATCCCGCCGGGCAGGTCGGTGTCGTGGTCGGGGCTGGCGGCGAACGCCTCCCGCGAGTCGGGCCCACCGTCGAAGGTGTCGGCGAGCCACGCCGCCGGTACCACTTGTTGGCCGGTCAACGAAACCCCGTCACGCAGGAACAGCGAACCGAACCGGATCAGGTCGGTCAGGCAGGCGTTGACGCCGCCGTCGAAGAAACCGGTGCCGGCCGGGTCGACGGCGATGGTGGCGTCGTACTCGGCGCCGATGCGGCTCCACAGCAATTCCGACATCAGCTCCGGCATGCGTTGTCCGCCGGCGGCCTCACAGATCCAGCCGAGTACGTCCGTTTCACACGAGCGGTACTCGAACGGGCCGCCGTGCACCGACTTCTGCCGCAGCGTCAGCAGGAACTCACGCAACGTGGCGGGAGCATCCGCGTTCCGCCGCGGCGCCCACCCCATCGCCTGGTCAAGCAGGTGAATCTCGGCGGCCGGATCGTCGTAGTTTTCGGAAAACTTGATACCCGACCTCATGTCCAGCAGGTGGCGCACCGTCGCACCGGCGTAGCCACACGTCGCCAGGTCGGGAACGTACGCCGTGACCGGCGCGTCAAGCTCGATCGCGCCGGCCTCGTGCAGCGCGCCCGCGACGGCGCCCACCAGCGACTTGCTCACCGAGAACAACAGGTGCCGGGTGTTTGGCGCCATGACGTGGAGGTACTGCTCGGCCACCAGCGACCCGCGGTGGGCGACGGCCCACCCGTCGGTTGCCGTGGCGGCCATGACCGCGCCGACGGTGGTGGCCGACCCGTCGGTCCCGGCCAGGCCGATCTCGGCCACCGGAGCGCCGGCGGCGGGCAACGCGGCGACCGGCCCCGTCCCGCGCGGGATCAACGCCGTCGGCACGAAATCTTCGACATGCTGGAACGACCAATGCGAATAGGGCGCCGCCAGCCAGTTGTCCAGGGAGATACCGGCCGGGGCGCTCACGCGCGCGCGACGAGCCGAGAGACGATCGGCGCGGCCGGCGTCAGGGGCGTCGAGGTGAACTTCGCCTTCATGCCCTTGACCCAGCGCTGGCAGCGGTCGCTCAGCTGATAGTCGTCGGTCTGCAGGTGCGAGCGGGTGACGAGCACGCCGAGTTGGGCGCCCTCGGACCGTAAGTCGCCGGGCGCCGCGACCCGCATGTAGAAAGCCTCGGAGCCATCGAGCAGCGTGGCCCAGTCGTTTGCGGTGCGCGAGAAGGAAACCCGGCCTTCGTCGTCGAGGCGCCAAACCCCGGTCCGCGGCGTCGCGGTGAAGATCTCGATGTCCGGCGAGGTCTCGGTGATGATCACCTGGCCCCAGACCTCGTCCTCGCCGTAGCCCCGCTCCCAGCGCGCGTTGATCTCGTCGATGTCGAGCTCGTAGTCCACGTCCATGTACTCGAGCAGGTGGAAGAGGAACAGCGGCATGTCGGCGTAGGCCTCGGTGGTCAGGTTCGTCATCGGGCTGGCGCCACTCAGGCGTGGGTTCACCTCGCCGAGGTAGAGCTCGTCGGAGTCGAGGTCGTGCAACAGGTCCACCTCGAAGTAGCCGAGGTATCCCTCGCGGCGCATGACGTCGCCGAGCTTTGTCACCATTTCCCGCGCGGCGTGCGTCTGGGCGGGTGGCAGCACCTCGTGCCAGATGTCATTGCCGCACCAGCTGCCGCGGCTCGGCGTCAGCTCCGAATATCCGACGAGGCTCGTCATCGCGGGTCCGACCACGGTGCCGTGGCGGGTCACGGCTCCCTCGAGGCACACCTCCACGTTGCGGATCCGCTTCATTACCTTGAGGTCCTGCCCGACCAGGTCGCCGGCATGCTGGTCCCAGTCGCGCTGACCGTGCACGAAGAACGTCCCGCTGCCGGCGTTGCCGTAGGCGATCGAGATGACCAGGTCGTCTCCCAAGCCGGAGCCTTCCGCGAGCGCCAACAGTTCGTCGTAGGAGCCGGCCCGCCCGATCGTGTTGGGCACGCTGGGCACCCCCGCCTCGTCGGCCAGCCGCGTCATCACGATCTTGGAGCCCAGCCGATTGCGCAGCTCGATCGGCGGATGCATGACTTCGAGGCCGGCCGACCGGGCGAGGGCCTGGATCTCCTCGTTCATCATGACAAAGCAGCACTTGCCGCCGGGACCTTTGCCGGCGATGAACTCGAGCGTCTCGGGATCGGACAGCAGGTGGCTGCAGACGTCGTCCATGGAATCGAAATCGCGCCGGTCGCGTCGCCGGGGCACGAACACGCGCGAGTGGGTGCCCTCGAACGAGTCAAAGTAGGTCAGGTAGAAGAAGTTTCGTATCCAGCGGTCGACGCCGAGCAAGTTGAACGGCGTCGGCGAGACGAAGAACAGCGGGACCTTGTTCGTGTGGAAGAACGCGCGGATGTCCGAGAGGCCTCTCAGCGGGCCGCGCCGCTCCGGTTCGGACACCCTCACGCCACCCGCGCCGACATCGACGCCCCGGGCGAGGGCGGTGCGGTCAGCGCGTCGGCGTTGCAATCACATACCGTCATTCCCCAAGTGTGGACCCGCGCTAGGCCGCGCGAAAGTGGAACGCCGGGGGCGCCGGCACTCCCTAGCCGAGTTCCTTCATGAACTCCTTAGCCAAAGGCCCAGCGGAGGCGGGGTTCTGGCCCGTGAACAGATTGCGGTCCTTCAGCGTGTAGGGCTTCCAGCGTTCGCCACGCGAGAAGTCGACGCCCATCTTCACCAGCTCGTCCTCGGCCGTCCACCGCGCCTTTTCCAGCAGCCCGACGCCGTCCTCTTCGTCGTTGGTGAAGGCCGTGACCTTGTAGCCGGCGAACGGTGAAACCCCGTTTCGCCGGGTAGCCATCATGGCAACCGGCGCGTGGCAGACGATGGCCAGCGGCTTGCCGGAAGCGAGCGCCGCGATCAGCAGCCGGCCCGAGTCGGCGTCCTGCCACAGGTCCTCCATCGGGCCGTGCCCGCCCGGGTAGTAGACGGCGTCGTAATCGTCGACCCGGGCGCTGGCCAGCTCGATGGGGCGGCGCACCTCCTCAGCCGATCGCAGGATCTCCTCCAGCTCTAGGGCGATCTCTTCGCTGCCGGCCATCGACGGACGCAGGCTCATCACATCCACGTGTGGGACAACGCCTTTCGGTGTGGCCACCACGACCTGGTGACCGGAGCCGGTGAGCTCGCGGTACGGGGCCGCGAATTCCTCGGCCCAATAGCCCGTCGGATGCCGCGTGCCGTCCTTGAGTGTCCAGTAGCTCGCGCCGGTCACCACGAACAGAACCTTCGCCATCGCGCATCCCCTCGTCAGCGTGCACCGGACCGGCCCACCCCAGCGTCGTCCATCACACGGGCCGTGTGCAACCGCTGGCCACCGCTACGACGCCGGTGCGAGCTGCCAGACGAGGTCACGCTTACTGGCGGTCGCGCGGTCGCACGACACCATATGGCCGCTGGCGTCCTTGGAGGTCACATTCCGCATGGAACACGGGTGACCCGCCGCAGGCTTGTTCGCGGCGATGAGAGCCAGACCGAGCCCGATCAGGGCGGCGATCACGGCAGAGACAATCCCCAGGCGGATGTAACCGATTTTCTTGTCCGTGTTCTTCTCCGCCACGGTTCGCATGGGGCGCTCCTGCCGTCGATGCCTTGGATGGGTTGGGCCTTCTGTGCGGCCCGGCATCAGCATCGGCGGTAGGCCTTGGCAGATTCTCAAAAGCTCCTTGACGCCCCCACGCGCCCGGTCGCCCCGCCGGAATACACAGCGGCGTAAATGGCTCTTAACAAGTGCCGCCGCGCCGTCGTCGCCCAAAGTTTGCCAATTGGACGGCTAAGGAATAACAATTGGCGTGTCGTGCGAGCAGATGACGCCTGCAGGGGGATCATGACTTAGGGCGTCTCTATTCGAGGGGTGGTCGATGTGACGTCGGACGACTGGCAACCGGTGGTGCGAGTTGGCGAACCAAAGTTCGTAGCCGGCCTTGGCAACAGGATCAAAGTTGAGGTCAAGACGCGGGGGTGGCTGAGCCGAGACTGGCGCCGTTACTTCGGTCTGCAGGTATCACAGCAACGGCTCGATGCCAGGTACTCGTCGTACCCGTGCTGGGACGAGGTGCAGCGCATCGAGGGGACGTGTGCCGTCGACGAGGCGGAGCGTTACATCGAAATGATCGATGCCGCAATCCACTACGCGAACACCAGGCTGCGGCACGATACGCTGCCAAAGACGGTGATGCAGGGGACGCTGCGGGACCAACGTGTATGTGCGGTGCGACGTCGCCAAGCGGCGCTCGATCAGCTGGCCAAGAAGTTGGCACGGCCCGAGGCTGGGTGAGGCCGCCGGCGAGGGATCCGGCGGCGAGGCAGTTTCACCATTAAGCCACTTAATTATCGCCATGTAATCAAACACGCGGGATAGAACACCCACCGCCGAACGAAAACGCAATCGCGTCGCGCAACCATTCTTCGAAAACTCGACCGGGCCGCAATGGCACTCGCGTCCTCCCGGTTAAGCAAATCACCGGCGGGCAGACGCAATACGATTTCGTTAATTGACTTGAGCGCAGCAAAGGGGCGCACCGACGACCATGCCTGCGCAGGCGGCGCAGTACCCTTACCGTGCCCGGAGTCGCAGCATCCGTATGTCCCCGGACCCGTCAAACCCCAAGCCGCGGAGGTGCCGATGGCCCGATCCGAGCCCGTCTTGTCCACCGTCGACAATCGCGTCGCGCTGATCACCGTCAACGACCCCGACCGGCGTAACGCGGTGACCGCCGAGATGTCGGCGCGCCTCCGCGCCGCCGTCGAACAGGCCGAGGCCGATCCTGAGGTGCACGCGGTGGTGATCACCGGCGCCGGCAAGGCCTTCTGCGCGGGCGCGGACCTCAGCGCGCTCGGCGCCGCGGGCGGCGATAAAGCCGAGACCGGCCTGCAGCAGCTCTACGACGGCTTCATGGCCATCGGTGGCTGCCGGCTGCCCACCATCGCCGCCGTCAACGGCGCGGCCGTCGGCGCGGGTCTGAACCTCGCGTTGGCCGCCGATGTGCGCATCGCGGGCCCGGCGGCCCTGTTCGACGCGCGATTCCAGCAGCTGGGATTGCACCCCGGCGGCGGCGCGACCTGGATGCTGCAGCGGGCGGTGGGCCCCCAGGTCGCACGCGCGGCCTTGCTGTTCGGCATGCGTTTCGACGCCGAGTCCGCGGTGCGCCACGGCTTGGCGCTCGCCGTCGCCGACGATCCGGTTGCCGCGGCCATGGCGTTGGCCGCCGGGCCCGCGGCCGCCCCGCGCGAGGTGGTGCTGGCGACGAAGGCGACGATGCGCGCGACCATCAGCCCGGGATCGCTGGACTACGAGCAGCACGTCTTCGCCATGCGCACGGAGCTCGGCCCGCAGGCGTACTCCATCCAATCGCCGGAATTCGCTCAACGACTGGCCGCGGCGCAACGCCGGTAGCACCGTCGCAGGTTCGCAGGTTGGGATCGGTAGCGACCCGACCAAAGTGTGCTTTGCTACGAAGAGGCCGGCAGACCCGGCGCCCTAGCGAAGGACATGCAAGTGGAGATCAACCGCACCCTCACCCGAATTGCCGCCGGGGCCTTGCTGGTCAGCGGCCTCGCGTCGGCCGGATCAGCTCTGGCCGAAGGGATCGCCCAGGCGCAGCCGGCTCCCGCACCGCAGGTGTACTGGTGCCCGAACCAGCCGTGGAACCCGGCATGGGGCGAGAACAAGTACTGGAATCAATGCTGGGACACCGACAACCCGCCGCACTACCCGCCCCCGCCGCCTTCGCACGCGCCCAGCTTCAACTGCGGCCTGTTCTGGTGCCCCGTACCGCCGCACTCCTGAGCCTTCAGAGGTCGAGCAGCGCGGTCATCGGTGACTCGACCAGATCCCGCAGCTCGGTGACGAACCGGGCCGCCTGTGCGCCGTCGGCCACGCGGTGATCGAAGACGCACGTCAGTGTCATCGTCTGGCGCACCACGACCCGATCATCGACGGCGACGGGGCGCGGTTTGATCGCGCCCATCCCCAGGATCGCCGCTTCTGGGTGGTTGATCACCGGCACGCCGTCGTCGGCGCCGAGCGCCCCGAAGTTGGTGACGGTGAATGTGGAGCCGCGTAACTCCCCCGGCGTCAGCGTGCCCGCCCGCGCGCCGCCGATCAACTCGGCTGCCCGAGTTGCCAGTTCGCGGGTGGTCTTGTCGTGCGCGTCGGTGATCACCGGGACCAGCAGGCCGCGCGGGGTGGCCACTGCGAATCCCAGGTGCACCCGCCGATGGACCCGAATCTGCGGGCCGTCGGGCGAGTCGACCCATGTCGAGTTGACAATCTCGTTGTGCCGCAGCGCAATCAGCAGCAACCGCATCGTCAGGACGAACGGCGTGATCTTCTGGTCCGCCGGCGTTCGGTTCGACAGCCGCATGAGTTCGGTGCAGTCGACCGCGACGCTGACTTTGGCCGCGGGGATCTCCTTGTGCGACAACGTCATCTTCTCGGCCATTCTGGCCTGCACGCCGCGAACCGGCCGAACGTCGGCACCGTTCTGGTCGGCCGCCGCCAGCACGTCCGCCCGGGTGATGATGCTGTCGGGATCGCGCTGCAGCGAGCGCAGGTCGACCATCAGTTCCTTGGCCAGTTTGCGCGCCGGCGGGGCGGCGAGCGGGCGGCCGGTCCGTCGGCTGGCGTCGATGCCGTCGTCCGCCCCGTAACCGACGAGTGTCGGCAGCAGCGCCCCTGCCGTCAGGGGGGTGTCGTTGTTGAGCGGTGTGGTGTCGATGCGAACGAGCACCGCCCCCACGTCGAGCACATCGCCTTCGGCACCGTGCGTTTCGACGATTCGCCCGGCGTAGGGGCTGGGCAGCTCGACCTCGGCCTTGGCGGTTTCCACCGAGCACAACACCTGGTTGAGTTCGACATCGTCGCCCGCGACGACGTTCCAGCGCGTCACGGTCACTTCCTGTAATCCCTCGCCGAGGTCGGGAACCCGGAATTCCCTGATCTCGGCGCTCATGGCATTTCCAGCGCACGCTCGACGCAGTCCAGCAGCCGGTCGGGTCCGGGCAGCCACAGCCGCTCCAGTCGGGCCGGTGGGTACGGAGTGTCAAACCCGCAGGCGCGCAACACCGGCGCCTCGAGCTCGTAGAACATGTCCTCTTGAATCCTGGCGGCCAATCCGGCGCCGTACCCGAGGCTGCGCGGGCCCTCGTGCATCACCACGCAACGCCCCGTCCGGCGAATCGACGCCGCGACGGTGTCGAAGTCCAGGGGAACGAGTGACCGCAGGTCGATGACCTCCAGGCTCCAACCGCGTTGGCGCTGGGCCTCTTCCGCGGCGCCGACCGCGGTGCTGACCAAGCTGCCGTAGGTCACGACGGTGACATCGGAGCCGGGCCGGCGCACCATCGCGCGGCCGATGGCCGGTTCGGGCCGCTCGGTGTCGACCGTGCCGCGCACCTGATAGCGCCGCTTCGGCTCGAGGTACATCACCGGATCCGGGCAGGCGATCGCGTGGCGAAGCAGCCAGTAGGCGTCCGACGGGCTGGAGGGAACCACCACCTTCAGGCCGGCGGTGTGGGCCCAATACGACTCCGTGGAGTCCGAATGATGTTCGGCCGCACCGATTCCGCCGAAGGATGGGATCCGCACGGTCACCGGCATGTTGATCTCGCCGCGGGTGCGGGTGCGGTACTTCGCCAGGTGGCTGACCACCTGATCGAAGGCGGGATAGGAGAAGCCGTCGAACTGAATCTCCGGCACCGGCACGAAGCCGCGGAGCGCCAGCCCCACCGCGATCCCGATGATGGCCGATTCCGCCAGCGGCGTGTCGAAACAGCGTTTCTCGCCGAAGATTTCGGCCAGCCCTTCGGTGACGCGGAACACTCCCCCCTCGACCGAGACGTCCTCACCGAACACCAGCACCCGATCGTCGGCGGCCATCGCGTCGTGCAGCGCACGGTTGAGCGCCTGCACCATGGTCAGCGACTGCGCGACGCCGCGCGCTGGGGCGGCGAGGGTTTCGTCGGAGCTGGCCGGACGGTCCGCGAGCTGCGTCATTCGCGTCTCCCCAGTTCGGTTCGCAACTGTCGGCGTTGCGACTCCAACCCGGGCGTCATCTCGGCGTACACCGTGGTGAACACCTCGTCGATGTCGAAATCGGGTGCGCCGAAGACCGCGTCCCGCAGGTCCGCGCGCATCCGTTTCGCGCGGGCGGCGACTCGGTCTTCCAAGCGGATCGACCACAGGCCCTCGTGCTGAAGGTAGGTGCGATAACGCGGGATCGGGTCGAGTGCGGCCCACCGGTCCACCTCGTCCTGCGTCCGGTAGCGGCTGGGATCGTCGGAAGTGGTGTGCGGTCCGAGCCGGTAGGTGACCGCCTCGATCAGGGTCGGCCCACCGCCGGTCCGGGCGCGGGCGGCCGCCTCGGCCATCACCGCGTAGCAGGCCAGCACGTCGTTGCCGTCCACCCGGATTCCCGGCATGCCGTAGCCGATTGCCTTGTGCGCGATGGACGGTGCCGCGGTCTGTTTGTGGACGGGCATCGAGATCGCCCACTGGTTGTTCTGCACGAAGAACACCGACGGCGTCGCGAACACGGCGGCGAAGTTCAGCGCCTCGTGCACGTCCCCGACGCTGGTGGCGCCGTCACCGAGGAAGGCCACCGTCACCGAATCCTCGCCGAGACGCTGCGCGGCCATCGCGGCGCCGACGGCGTGCAAGGTCTGGGTGCCGATCGGGATCGACGTCGGGGCGCAGCACTTCTTGGTGAATTCCAGTCCGCCATGCCAGGTTCCGCGCCAAACCGCGCCCACGTGAGCGGGCGGGATGCCGCGCACCAGGTACGCGCCGAGCTCCCGGTATTGGGGAAACAGCCAGTCCGTCTTGCGCAGACACGCCGTCGCGCCCACCTGGGCGGCCTCCTGACCGCGGCAGGACGCGAACAGCGCCAGCTCCCCCTGGCGCTTGAGGTTGACGAATTCGGTGTCCAGCTCGCGCGTGACGACCATCATTTCGTAGAGCCAGCACAACGTCTCGGCCGGAAGGTCGCGGCCGTACCGGGGTTCTCGGGTCGGTGTGCCGTCGGCGGCGACGAGTTGCACGGGCTCGAGATCGACGGTCATCGGCAATTGGGGCACCATCGCCATACCGTCTCCCTACCTCGGTGCCGCAGGGCCACAGCAAAAGCTCAGCCGGGACCTACCGCGAGCCGAAGCCGATCGCCAGCTACCCGAAAGGCTTCGCTCGCCGCGACACTGGCGTACCCACCATTATGCGCTCGAATGAGAACAGACCGCGGTGATCGCGAACGTGTCGCGCGCCCAGCGGCAGCACGGCCAGGTGGCGGGTCAGCCGCAGGCTCCAGCCATCAGAGGACTTCCGAATATCGCCGGTGACACTGCTTTCGCGGTTTCAGCCGGCGGCGGACTGCCCCGCCCTGCGCACGAGCATTTCCGCGTGCTTGAGCACCGGCGAGTCCACCATCTGGCCCTCGAACGCGAAAACGCCGCGCTCGGTGCGCGCCGCATCCAATACTCTTCGCGCCCAGTCGAGTTTCTCCTCGCTGGGACGGTAGGCGTCGCGCACGACCGGGATCTGAGTCGGGTGGATGCAGACGGTTCCGTGGAAACCCACGGCGACGGCGTCGGCGGCTTCGGCCCGCAAGCCGTCGACGTCGTGGATGTCCAGATGCACCGCATCCAGGGCGGCCCGGCCGAAGGTGGACGCCGCCAGCAGGACCGTCGACCGGACGTGGCGGGCAAAGTCGCGGTAGGTGCCGTCGGCCAGGCGGCTGGAACTGCCACCCAGGGCCGCGACGAGGTCCTCTGCACCCCACATCATGGCGACGGTCCCCTCCGCGGCGGCGATCTCGGTGCTGAAGACCGCACCGCGGGGCGTCTCGATCAGCGCGATGACGTCGCGCGGCGAAAGCGCCGAAACCTGCGCGGCCGATTCCGTCTTGGACAGCATCACGGTCGTGTAGGGCGTCTCGGCCAGGGCGTCCAGGTCGAGGCCGTGCTCCTCGGTGCCGGCCGCGTTGATCCGCACCACGGTGCGCTCGGGATCCAGCGGGGTCTCGCGCAGCGCCTTGCGCGCGGCGGGCTTGTCCGCCTCGGCCACGCCGTCCTCCAGGTCGAGGATCACCACGTCGGCCGCGGCCGCCGCCTTGGCGAATCGCTCGGGACGGTCCGCCGGGCAGAACAGCCAGCCCGGACCGGCGGCTTGCAGGTTCATCGGGACTCCTCCCCGTCCGGCCGCTTCTGAACCAGCGTCGTCCGCATCGCCCGCGCCACGACGTCACCGTGCTGGTTGCGCCCCGTGTGCTCGAGCGTGACGATCCCTTCCCCTGGCCGGCTCTTCGACTCGCGCTTGCCGGTACATACGGTCTCGGCGTACAGCGTGTCGCCGTGGAAGACTGGTTTGGGGAATGACACCTCGGAAAAGCCCAGGTTGGCGACGATGGTGCCCAGCGTCAGCTGCGACACCGACAACCCGACCAGCGTGGACAGCGTGAACATCGAATTCACCAACCGCTCGCCCCGGAAGCCCGGCTGCTCGGCGGCCCACGCCGCGTCCAGGTGCAGCGACTGGGTGTTCATCGTCAGCGTGGTGAACAAGACGTTGTCGGCCTCGGTGATGGTGCGGCCGGGCCGGTGCAGGTACGTCGTGCCGATCTCGAATTCCTCGAACCACAGTCCGCGCTGGAGGATTGACTTGTCGCTCACGACAGCCCCAGCGATCGCGCGATGAGCATCAACTGAACCTCGGTGGTCCCCTCGCCAATCTCGAGGATCTTGCTGTCGCGGTAGTGCCGCGCCACCGGGTACTCATTCATGAAGCCGTATCCGCCGTGAATCTGGGTCGCGTCTCGGGCGTTATCCATGGCCGCTTCCGACGCGATCATCTTCGCGATGGCTGCCTCCTTCTTGAAGGGCTTGCCCGCCAACATCTTTGCCGCCGCATCGTAGTAAGCAGTGCGGGCGACATGCGCGCGCGCTTCCATCCGGGCGATCTTGAAGCTGATCGCCTGATAGGAGCCGATCGGCTGCCCGAACGATTGGCGCTCCTTGGCATACTTGACGCTCTCGTCGACGCAACCCTGGGCGGCGCCGGTTGCCAGCGCGGCGATCGCGATGCGGCCCTCGTCCAGGATGGACAGGAAGTTGGCGTAGCCGGTGCCGCGGGGACCGAGCAGGTTCTCCTCCGGGACGCGGGCATCGGCGAAGCTCAGCGGATGGGTGTCCGAGGCGTTCCAGCCAACCTTGCTGTAAACCGGTTCGACGGTGAATCCCGGTGTGCCATTGGGCACGATGATCGTCGAGATCTCTTTCTTGCCGTCACCGATCGTCCCCGTGACCGCGGTAACGGTGACCAGTTTCGTGATGTCGGTGCCGGAGTTGGTGATGAACTGCTTGGAGCCGTTGATCACCCACTCCCCGTCGTCGAGGCGCGCCGTGGTCCGGGTGGCGCCCGCATCGGAACCGGCACCCGGCTCGGTGAGCCCGAACGCGGCCAGCGCCCGGCCGGCCGTCAAGTCCGGCAGCCACTTGCTCTTCTGCTCTTCTGAGCCGAAGCGGTAGATCGGCATCGCGCCGAGGCTGACGCCGGCCTCCAAGGTGATCGCCACCGATTGGTCGAACTTGCCGAGTTCCTCGAGCGCCAGCGACAAGGCGAAGTAGTCGCCTCCCATGCCGCCGTACTCCTCGGGGAACGGCAGGCCGAACAACCCCATCTCGCCCATCTTGGCGACGACTTCGTAGGGGAAGCTGTGCTCCTCATCGTGTTTGGCCGAGACGGGCGCGACCACGGTGCGCGCGAACTCGGCCACCGTGTCGCGCAGATCCTCGTATTCCTTGGGAAGCGTTCCCGCGGCAATGGATGTCGTCATGTTTCGTCCTTACTCGAATCGGCTGCTGCTTCGGGCTCTTCGGGCACCAGCCGGGCCAGTACCTGGTCGACGGTGACTTGATCGCCGACGGACACCAGGAGCTCCACTCGTCCCGAAACCGGCGCGGAGAGCGAGTGTTCCATCTTCATCGCCTCAACGACCACCACGACGTCGCCCTCGGACACCTCGGCACCCGAGGCGGCCTGCACCGCGATCACGCTGCCCGGCATCGGGCTGAGGATCTCGGCCTGCTGCCCACCGGCCGCGCGGTGGATCTTGTGTTCCTCGGCCTCGCGCAGGTGCCACGCTCCGCGATCGTCGGCGATCCACAGGTGTCGGTCGGCCTCCGCCCAGCGATATTCACGGCGCACCCCGTCCAGCGTGACGTCCATGCGGTCCTCGTCGACTTGCGCGGTGGCGGAATGGATCTCGCCCGCACCGACCTGCACCCGGGCGTCGGTGGGTGGCCCCCAAACCGACACGGTGTCGCTGCGCAGCGGCGTCTGCATCTCGGTCCGCACGGGAGCGGGTGCACCCCCGACCCGCCATCCGGTCGGCGCGGCCCAGAGGTTGCCCGCGGCGCGACGGTCCAGCGCCCACTGGCGATAAAGCCCCCCGGCGGCGAGCACGTCGTCGGGGGCGGGCCGCGGCGCGAAGTCCGCTACCCGCTCGTCCAGCAGCGCCGTGTCGAGGTCGCCGGCGCGCACCCGCTCGTCGGCGAGCAGGAACCGAAGGAATTCGATGTTGGTCTGCACGCCCAGGATTGCGGTCTTTGCCAGCGCCGCGTCGAGTTTCGCGAGCGCCTCGTCGCGGTCCTCGCCGTAGGCGATCACCTTGCTCAGCATCGGGTCGTAATCGCTGCCGACCACCGTGCCCGCCAGCAGCGACGAGTCCACCCGCACGCCGGCGCCGGACGGTTCGGATACCTGCAGCACCTGGCCGCCGGTGGGGAGGAATCCCCGGGCGGGATCCTCGGCGTACACCCGGGCCTCGATCGCGTGGCCCCGCAGTTCGATGTCGTCCTGCGCGAACCCCAGCTTCTCGCCCGCGGCCACCCGCAGCTGCCACTCCACCAGGTCCAGGCCGGTAACCGCCTCGGTGACCGGGTGTTCCACCTGCAGGCGGGTGTTCATCTCCATGAAGAAGAACTCGTCCGGCCGGTCGGCGGAGACGATGAACTCCACCGTGCCCGCGCCGACGTAATCGACGCTGCGGGCGGTGTTGCAGGCCGCCGCCCCGATACGCGCGCGTGTCTGCGGGTCGAGCAGGGGCGACGGCGCCTCCTCGATCACCTTCTGGTGGCGCCGCTGCAGGCTGCACTCGCGCTCGCCCAGGTGCACCACGTTGCCGTGCGTGTCGGCGAGCACCTGTACTTCGATATGCCTGGGGCGCAGTACGAATCGCTCCAGAAACAGGGTGTCGTCACCGAACGACGCGGCGGCCTCCCGTCGCGCGCCCACCAGCGCGTCGCGCAGCCGGCTCGGGTCGTCCACCAGGCGCATGCCCTTGCCGCCGCCGCCCGCCGAGGGCTTGATCAAGACCGGATAGCCGACATCTTCGGCGGCCGCCACCAACTCGTCGTCGCTCAGTCCGGGCTTGGCCACGCCGGGAACGACCGGCACGTCGAAGGCGGCTACCGCGTTCTTGGCGGTGATCTTGTCGCCCATCACCTGGATGGCCCGCGCCGGCGGGCCGAGGAACACCACGCCGGCCCGCTCGCAGGCGGCGGCGAATTCGGCGTTTTCGGAGAGGAATCCGTAGCCGGGATGGATCGCCTGGGCGCCGGTGCGCGCCGCCGCGTCGAGCACCTTCCCGATGTCGAGGTAGCTCTCCCGCGCGGCGGCGGGCCCCAGACGAACGGCCGTGTCGGCCTCGAGCACATGGCGGGCGTTGGCGTCGGAGTCGCTGTACACCGCGACCGATCGGATACCCAGCCGGCGCAGGGTGCGCATGACACGGACCGCGATCTCGCCGCGGTTGGCCACCAATACGGTCTCGAACATGGTCATCACATCCGGAAGACGCCGTAGGAGACCGGATCTAGCGGGGCATGGGCGCATACCGAAAGGGCCAGCCCGACAACGGTTCTGGTGTCGGCGGGATCGATGATGCCGTCGTCCCACAGGCGGGCGGTCGAATAGTACGGGTTGCCCTGGTCCTCGTATTGCGCGCGGATGGGCGCCTTGAACGCCTCCTCCTCGTCGGGCGGCCACGGTTTACCGGCCGCGGCGAGCTGCTCGCCGCGCACCGTCGCCAGCACCGATGCCGCCTGCTCGCCACCCATGACCGAGATGCGGGCGTTGGGCCACATCCACAGGAAGCGCGGCGAGTACGCCCGACCGCACATCGAATAGTTGCCCGCGCCATAGGATCCGCCGATCACGACGGTCAGTTTGGGCACCCGGGCGCAGGCCACGGCGGTCACCATCTTGGCGCCGTGCTTGGCGATGCCGCCGGCCTCGTAGTCGCGGCCGACCATGAAACCGGCGATGTTCTGCAGGAACAACAGGGGGATCTTGCGCTTGTCGCACAGCTCGATGAAATGGGCGCCCTTCAGAGCGGATTCGCTGAACAGGACGCCGTTGTTGGCGATGATCCCGACCGGGTGTCCGTGGATGCGGGCGAACGCGGTCATCAGCGTCTTGCCGTAATTGGCCTTGAACTCACTGAATTCGCCGCCGTCGACCAGCCGAACGACCACCTCGTGCACGTCATAGGGCACCCGCGGATCGGGCGGCACCACGTCGTAGAGCTCGCTCTGCGGATGCTTGGGCTCGACCACGGGCCGGACCTCCCACTGGCCGGGTTCACGGGGGCCGAAGGTCGCGGCGATGGCCCGCACGATGCGCAGCGCGTGCTCGTCGTCGTCGGCGAGGTGGTCGGTGACACCGGAGACCCGCGAGTGCAGGTCGCCGCCGCCGAGTTCCTCGGCCGATACGACCTCGCCGGTGGCGGCCTTCACCAGGGGCGGACCGCCGAGGAAGATCGTCCCCTGCTCGCGCACGATGACGGCCTCGTCGCTCATGGCAGGCACGTAGGCGCCGCCCGCCGTGCACGATCCCAGGACCGCGGCCACTTGGGGAATCTCCTTGGCGCTCATGGTCGCTTGGTTGTAGAAGATCCGGCCGAAATGCTCGCGGTCGGGGAACACCTCGTCCTGGCGGGGCAGGAAGGCGCCCCCGGAGTCCACCAGGTAGATGCACGGCAGGCGATTCTGCAGGGCGACTTCCTGTGCGCGCAGGTGCTTTTTGACGGTCATCGGGTAGTAGGTGCCGCCCTTGACCGTGGCGTCGTTGGCGACGATCACGCACTCGCGCCCCGACACCCGGCCGATCCCGGTGATGATTCCGGCGCCGGGGGATTCGTCGTCGTACATGCCGTTGGCCGCCAGCGGGGCCAACTCCAGGAACGGGCTGCCGGGGTCGAGCAGTCGATCCACCCGTTCGCGCGGCAGTAGCTTGCCGCGGCTGACGTGACGTTCGCGGGCGCGTTCGTTGCCGCCCAGCGCGGCGGCCGCCAGCTTGGCGTTCAACTCGGCTACCAGCCGGCGATGCTCGTCGGCGAACGATGGCGCGGTCATCACTGCTGAACTCACGAATGCCTCCCGGTCCTCGCCAGCACAAGCGGCGGTTCGGTCTTGTCGAGCACCTCGTCGACCGAAACGCCGGGGGCGGTCTCGACCAGGTGCAAACCGTCATCGCATACGTCGATGACGGCCAAGTCGGTGATGATGCGGTTGACACAACCCGCACCCGTCAACGGAAGGGTGCACCGCTCAACGACTTTCGGGCTGCCGTCGCGGGCCGTGTGCTCCATCATCGCGATCACCTTCCGGGCGCCGTGGACGAGGTCCATGGCGCCACCCATGCCCTTGACCAGCTTTCCGGGAATCATCCAGTTGGCGAGGTCGCCGGTGGCCGAGACCTGCATGGCCCCCAGCACGGCGACGTCGAGGTGTCCGCCGCGGATGATGCCGAACGAGGCGGAGGAACCGAAGAACGCCGCACCCGGCATCGTGGTGATCGTCTCCTTACCCGCGTTGATCAGATCCGCGTCGACGTCCTCGGGCTCCGGATACGGGCCCACGCCCAGGATTCCGTTTTCCGAATGTACGACGACGGTGACACCGGCCGGAATGTGGTTGGGCACCAGCGTGGGCATCCCGATGCCGAGGTTGACGTATTGGCCATCCTCGAATTCGGCGGCCACCCGTGCGGCCAGGCCCTGCTTGCTCCAGCTCACGGGCGCACCGTCACCTTCTCGATCGGCTTGGCCGGGTCCGGCACATGCACCACCCGATGCACGAAGACGCCGGGCGTGTGCACCGCGGCGGGGTCGATCTCGCCCGGCTCGACCAGATGCTCGACCTCCGCGATGGTGATCCTGCCGGCCGTGGCGCAGTCGGGGTTGAAGTTCGCCGCGGCCGCCCGGTAGACGAGATTGCCGTGCCGGTCGCCCTTCCAGGCGTGCACCAGCGCGAAGTCGGTGCGGATCGCCCGCTCGAGAACGTAGGTCACGCCGTCGAACTCGCGCGTTTCCTTGGGCGGCGACATCACCGCCACCCCGCCGGAAGCGTCGTAGCGCCACGGCAGGCCGCCGTCGGCGACGGGGGTGCCGACGCCCGCGGGCGTGTAGAACGCAGGGATGCCGGCGCCACCGGCGCGCAACCGCTCCGCGAGCGTGCCCTGCGGGGTGAGCTCCACCTCCAGTTCACCGGCGAGGAACTGGCGGGCGAATTCCCTGTTGTCACCGAAATACGAGGCGACGGCCCGGCGAATTCGCTTGTGGTGCAACAGCGCTTCCAGTCCGACGCCGTAACCGCCGCAGTTGTTGGACACCGTCTCCAGGTCGCGCACGCCGGTCTCGACCAGCGCGGCGATCAACGCCTCGGGGATGCCGCAGAACCCGAAGCCCCCGACCGCCAAAGACGACCCGTCGGTTATGTCGGCAACCGCCTCGGCGGCCGTTGCCACCACCTTGTCCATCGCCGCAGCAGCCTCCTTGCCGTCGGGCGGGGTTTTTGAGTTAATCTCCATTAACTCAGGGTGAGAATACCATCGTCGATCCCCCCGGTCCAGGGACGGCAAGACCGGGCCGTCGCCGTCCATTAGGGCAGGTTAACCGGTCGAAGACTCGTGCTAAGTTAGTGACGATTAACCAACCGGACGGGGGTTCGTCATGACAACGTCCACCTCGGACGGCCAACCCAGCGCGCCGGATGTCCCAAATCGACGCAGCCAGTTGAAATCCGACCGGCGTCTCCAGCTGCTGGCGGCCGCCGAGCGCCTGTTCGCCGAGCGCGGCTTCCTCGCGGTGCGGCTGGAAGACATCGGGGCCGCTGCCGGTGTCAGCGGCCCCGCCATCTACCGGCACTTCCCCAACAAGGAGTCGCTGCTGGTGGAGCTGCTGGTGGGCATCAGCGCCCGCCTGCTCGCGGGCGCTCGCGGCGTGCGGGCTCGCAGCTCCGACGCGGCGACGGCGCTGGACGGGCTGATCGACTTCCACCTGGACTTCGCGTTCGGCGAGCCCGACCTGATCCGCATCCAGGACCGCGACCTCGCGCACCTGCCCGAAGCGGCCGAGAAACAGGTGCGCAAAGCGCAACGCCAATACGTCGAGGTGTGGGTCGGGGTGCTGCGCGAGCTGGACCCCGACCTAGCCGAGGCCGACGCCCGGCTGGCGGCCCACGCGGTCTTCGGCCTCCTCAATTCGACGCCACACAGCATGAAATCCCCCGACATGTCGCGCGGAAAGTCGGCCCGCACCGCGCGGTCGCGCGCCGTGATGCGGGCGATGACCGTCGCCGCGCTGGCCGCCGGGAACCAGTGCCCCTGAGTCACCGCTGTGAGGTGATTCGCCGTTCGTGCGCCCGGCGCAGGTACTCTGCAATCCATGAGGTGGACATGAACGATTCACGTCCCACCGACCGGTTCAGCCCCTCTCTGCCGGGGTCGGGACCGCAGGGCCCGTGGTATCCGCCCGCCGACCCCGCGTACGCCGATCAGGCGCCCTACGCGCCCACCTATGGCGGGCAGGCTCCGCCGTGGGCACCCAACATGAACGAGACCAACACCACCAGAGAGTTGCCGGCGTACTGGCAGCACGAGCTGCCTCCGTCCGGACAACACCCGGGGTCGGCTCCCCCGCCGCCGGATGGCCCGAAACCTCCGCCGCGGTGGCTGTGGATCGTCGCCGGCGCCGCCGTGCTGCTGGTGGTCGCCCTGGTCATTGCCCTGGTGCTGGTGAACGACGCGATCAAGACTCAGACCGCCGTCCCGCCGCTGCCCGCCATGCCGGAGACGACTCCGACGCTGCCGAGCCCGTCCACCCGCACGTCGACGCCGCGCATTCCGGCGCCGGTGCCGCCCACCGGCGGCTCCCCGACGCCCACCGAGTCCACCGGCCCGGCCGCGATGCAGGACATCGTCTACAGCGTGGCCGGCGAGGGCCGGGCGATCAGCATCATGTACATCGACACCGGCGACCTGATCCAAACCGAATTCAACGTCGCGCTGCCGTGGACCAAAGAGGTCAGCCTGTCCAAGGCGGCGGTGCACCCGGCCAACGTCACGGTCGTCAACATCGGCCACAACGTCACGTGCTCGGTCACCGTCGACGGTGTCCAGATGAGCAAGCGCGTCGGCGTGGGCCTGACGATCTGCGACTCGAGGAGCTAACCGCCCCCCGACGGTTCGGCCGCGAGGGCGCCGCGGGCCGGAACCCGGACCGCCAGCATGGCCAGCAGACCGGCGAGCAGTACCAGTGAGATGCCGCCCAGCCCGGCGCGCACGGCGCCGAATACGTCCACGAAGACCGAGAACAGCCACGGCGCGACGAACGCGACCGCCCGCCCGGTCATCGTGTACAGGCCGAAGGCGACGCCTTCCCTGCCGTGTTTGGCCATCTGCAGCAGCAGGGCACGCGAGGACGACTGCGACGGCCCGATGAACATGCACAGCAGGAGCCCACAGATCCAGAACGCCACCGAACCGGACAGCAGCATCAGGGTGAGCCCTAAGACGACGATCGCGGCCAGCGAAGTCACGATGACGGGTTTCGACCCGACCCGGTGATCGACGAACCCGCCCAGGACCGCCCCTACCGCCGCCACCACGCTGGCCACCACACCGAACACCAGCACGTCACCCTGCGAGATGCCGTACACGTTGACGCCGAGCACGGCGCCGAACGCGAAGATCGCCGCCAGCCCGTCTCGGAAAAGTGCGCTGGCGAATAGGAAGTAGACCAGATTGCGGTCTCGCCGCCACTCCGCGGAGACCTCGCTCCACAGCTTGCGATAACCACCGAGCATGCTCGTCGGCTCGTAGATCTCGCCCGAGTCGGGAAGCCGATGCGCGACGAACAACAACGGCAAGGCAAAGATCGCCAGCCAGGCCGCCGCGACCAACATCGCCTCGCGGACGTAAAGGCCGTCGTGAATGGGCACCCGCAAGAACCCACGCGTCGCATCCGGCCCGGAGCCCCGCCCGGAGATGAATCCGCTGTAGACCACGAGCAACAGCAGGACGCTGCCGACGTAACCCGCCGCCCAGCCCAGACCCGAAATCCGGCCGGCGGTCTGCGGCGTCGAAAGTTGGCGCAGCATGGCGTTATACGGGACGCTGGCCAGGTCGCTGCAGGCCGCCGTAGCCCCCATCAGCACCAGCCCGGCCCACAGGTAGCCGGGGCGGTCGTGGATGAAGAACATCGCGCACGTCAGCGCGACGGCCAACGCGGTCAACACGCTCAAGGCCACCCGCCGGCGATGTGGGGACTCCACCCACACGCCGACGGCCGGCGCCAGCAGCGCGACCGTCAACCCGGCGATGGCGGCGGCGCGCCCCAACCAGCTTGCCGGCGTGGTGGCGCCGGAGATGCCCACCCCCACGCTGGTGGTCAGATACACCGAGAAGACGAAGGTTGCCACGATCGCGTTCAGGCCGGTGGAGCCGCAATCCCATAGCGCCCACGCCACCACCCGGGACGGCACCGGCGTGAGTGAACGCGACGACGGCTGGCCCATGCCCGGCAGCCTATGTGTTTGGCAGCCGACCCGCCGCGCCCGGCTTCGCCGCGCTCGCGATCGCTGCAATGTGTTTGGCAGCCGACCCGCCGCGCCCGGCTTCGCCGCGCTCGCGATCGCTGCAATGTGTTCGGCAGCCGACCCGCCGCGCCCGACTGCGCCGCGCTCGCTGTCTACGATTGGCTCATGCCGATCCCCGCGCCCAGCCCAGACGCGCGTGCCGTTGTGACCGGAGCCTCGCAGAACATCGGCGAGGCGCTGGCCACCGAACTGGCCGCGCGCGGACACAGCCTGATCGTCACCGCGCGACGCGAAGACCTGCTCAACGAACTGGCCGCTCGCCTGAGCGACAAGTACCGCGTCACGGTCGACGTGCGCCCCGCCGACCTCGCCGATCCTGGCGAACGGGCGAAATTGTGCGAAGAACTGGCCGCCCGGCCCATTTCGATCCTGTGCGCCAATGCCGGCACCGCGACCTTCGGCCCGGTGGCGACGTTGAATCCCAATGGCGAGAAGGCCCAGCTGCAGCTGAATGTGCTGGGCGTGCACGACCTGACGTTGGCGGTGCTGCCCGGCATGGTCGAGCGCAGGGCCGGCGGGATCCTGATTTCCGGTTCGGCAGCGGGCAATTCGCCGATTCCCTACAACGCCACCTACGCGGCCAGCAAGGCGTTCGCGAACACCTTCAGCGAGTCGCTGCGCGGCGAACTGCGCCACTCGGGCGTGCACGTCACGCTGCTGGCTCCCGGACCCGTGCGCACCGACCTGCCCGACGACGCCGAACGGTCGCTGGTCGAGCGGCTGGTGCCGGAATTCCTGTGGATCTCCACCGAACACACCGCCCAGGTGTCGCTGGATGCCTTGGCGCGCAACAAGATGCGGGTGGTTCCGGGCCTGACGTCGAAGGCGATGTCGGTGGCCAGCGGGTACGCCCCGCGCGCTATCGTCGCGCCCATCGTCGGCAGCTTCTACAAGAAGCTGGGCGGCAGCTAGCCCCTACTTCCGGCGGCGGCCGGTGCCGAAGATGTTTTTGGTGATCTCGCGTATCGCCGTGTTGATGCCGCTTTTCACCGTCGGGTTACTCAGCACCTCCTCCCACATGGCGGGGCCTTTCGGCTCCGCCGGCTGTGGCATCGGCGGCGGCGGCTCGTTCGCCGGGACGGGCGGGTAGTCGGACTGGGCCTGCGGCGGCAGGGCCTGCGGCGGCTGGGCCTGAGTATCCGGCGCACCGGCCTGGGGCTGCGCCGGTTGCTCGATCGTCTGACCGTATTTCTGCTGCAGCGCACTGCTTTTCGCCGTGGCCGCTATCGCGTCGTTTCCAATCGACGCCATCAGCGACCGCGGCACGCGCATGCGGGCGTTCACCCCCGACGATCAACAGGCGCTGAGCAAGACCGTGCGGACGTATCCGAAAACCGATGTCTACGACCTGGAATCGGCGCTGACGTCGCTGGGTATCGGGGAGGCCGTGGTCACGGTGCTGTCCGAGAAGGGCGCGCCCACGCCCGTCGCGTGGACCCGCATGCGCGTGCCGCGGTCGCTGATGGCGTCGATTGGAAACGACGCGATAGCGGCCACGGCGAAAAGCAGTGCG
>NZ_LZJN01000082.1 GCF_001667735.1 Mycobacterium sp. E183 | reverse complement strand
ACCTACGGCAGGCGGGCTTTCCCTACAGTCAGTCCTACATCGAGTCGGTGCTCAACGAGCACCCCTCCACGGCGCGTTCACTGGTCGCCCTGTTCGAGGCGCTCTTCGATCCCCGCCCGTCGGGCTCGTCGAGGAATCGCGACGCCCAAGCGGCGGCTGCCGCGGTCGCCGCCGACATCGACGCGCTGATGAGCCTGGACACCGATCGCATCCTGCGGGCGTTCGCGTCGCTGGTGCAGGCGACGTTGCGCACCAATTACTTTGTGACCCGGGACGGTTCGGCCCGCGCCCGAAATGTGCTGGCCCTCAAGCTCGATGCCCAGCTGATCGACGAACTGCCGCTGCCGCGGCCCAAGTACGAGATCTTCGTCTACTCGCCCCGCGTCGAGGGCGTGCACCTGCGGTTCGGGCCGGTGGCGCGCGGCGGGCTGCGCTGGTCGGACCGCCGCGACGATTTCCGCACCGAGATCCTCGGCCTGGTCAAGGCGCAGGCGGTGAAGAACGCCGTCATCGTGCCGGTCGGGGCCAAGGGCGGCTTCGTCGTCAAAAGGCCGCCGCTGGCGACCGGCGACCAGGCGGAGGACCGCGAGGCCATCCGTGCCGAGGGTGTCGCCTGCTATCAGCTGTTCATCTCCGGGCTCCTCGACGTCACCGACAACGTCGACCACAAAACGAAGAAGGTCAGCCCGCCGCCCGGGGTGATCCGGCGCGACGGCGACGACGCTTACCTGGTGGTGGCCGCGGACAAGGGCACCGCCACCTTCTCCGACATCGCCAACGACGTCGCGAAGTCCTACGGATTCTGGTTGGGTGATGCGTTCGCATCCGGCGGATCGGTGGGCTATGACCACAAGGCCATGGGCATCACGGCCAAAGGCGCGTGGGAGGCCGTCAAGCGACACTTCCGGGAGATGGGCGTCGACACCCAGTCCGAGGACTTCACGGTGGTGGGCGTGGGCGACATGAGCGGCGACGTGTTCGGCAACGGCATGCTGCTGTCCAGACACATCAGGCTGATCGCGGCCTTCGATCACCGGCACGTCTTTCTCGACCCCGACCCCGACCCCGCGGCCTCGTGGGAGGAGCGCCGGCGGATGTTCGACCTGCCGCGATCCAGCTGGGACGACTACGACAAGTCGCTGATCAGTGAGGGCGGCGGGGTGTACAGCCGCGAGCACAAATCCATCCCGGTCAGCTCGCAGGTGCGCGACGCGCTGGGCATCGACGGCGAGGTCACCGAAATGACGCCGCCGAACCTGATCAAGGCGATCCTGCAGGCGCCGGTCGACCTGCTGTTCAACGGGGGCATCGGCACCTACATCAAGGCCGAGTCGGAGTCCGACGCCGACGTCGGCGACCGCGCCAACGATCCCGTGCGGGTCAACGCGAGCCAGGTGCGCGCCAAGGTGATCGGGGAAGGCGGGAACCTGGGGGTGACCGCCCTTGGCCGCGTCGAATTCGATCTGTCGGGCGGGCGGATCAACACCGACGCCATGGACAACTCCGCCGGGGTGGACTGCTCGGACCACGAGGTCAACATCAAAATCCTGATCGACTCGCTGGTGACGGCAGGCCGCGTCGATCCCGCCGAGCGCAAAGAGCTGCTGGAGTCGATGACCGACGAGGTCGCGCAGCTGGTGCTCACCGACAACGAGGATCAAAACGACCTGATCGGCACCAGCCGCGCCAACGCGGCAAGCCTGCTGCCGGTGCACGGCAGGCAGATTCAGTACCTGGTCGACGAGCGAGGGCTCAACCGGGAACTCGAAGCGCTGCCATCGGAGAAGGAGATCGACCGCCGGTGCGAGGCCGGCATCGGGCTCACCTCGCCCGAGCTGTGCACGCTGATGGCGCACGTCAAACTCGGGCTCAAAGAGGAGATGCTGAACACCGAGCTGACCGAGCAGGACGTGTTCGCGTCCCGGTTGCCCCAATACTTCCCGACGCCGTTGCGGGAACGGTTCACCCCGGAGATCCGCACCCACCAGCTGCGCCGCGAGATCGTCACCACCATGCTGATCAACGACCTGGTCGACACCGCAGGCATCAGCTACGCGTTTCGGATCGTCGAGGACGTCGGCGTGGGGCCGGTCGACGCGGTCCGCACCTACGTAGCCACCGACGCCATCTTCGGCGTGGGCGAGATCTGGCGGCGGATCCGCGCCGCGAACCTGCCGGTCGCCATGTCGGACCGGCTCACGCTGGACACCCGACGGCTGATCGACCGCGCCGGCCGCTGGCTGCTCAACTACCGTCCGCAGCCGCTGGCCGTCGGCGCCGAGATCAACCGGTTCGCCGCGAAGGTCAAAGACCTCACGCCCCGGATGTCGGAGTGGCTGCGCGGCGACGACAAGGCGATCGTCGAGAAGGAGGCCGCCGAGTTCTCGTCGCAGGGTGCGCCCGAGGATCTGGCGTACATGATCGCCGCGGGCCTGTACCGCTTCAGCCTGCTCGACATCATCGACATCGCCGACATCAACGACATCGACGCCGCCGAGGTCGCGGACACCTACTTCGCCCTGATGGACCGGCTGGGCACCGACGGCCTGCTGACGGCGGTCTCCGAGCTACCCCGCAACGACCGGTGGCATTCGTTGGCGCGCTTGGCGATTCGCGATGACATCTACGCGTCGCTACGGTCGTTGTGCTTCGACGTGCTCGCCGTGGGCGAGCCCGACGAGAGCGGCGAGGAGAAGATCGCCGAGTGGGAACATCTGTCGGCGTCAAGGGTGGAGCGGGCCCGCCGCACCCTCATCGAAATCCAAGAAAGCGGGGAGAAGGATCTTGCGACACTCTCGGTGGCCGCGCGCCAGATCCGGCGCATGACCCGCACCAGCGGGAGAGGATCCTCCAGTTGACCGTCGGCTTCGTAGCCCCCGTACCGGTGCGCTGGTCGGACATCGACATGTACCAGCACGTCAACCACGCCACCATGGTCACGATTCTGGAGGAGGCCCGGGTCCAGTTCCTGCGCGAAGCGTTCGAGGTCGATATCTTGACCATCGGGTTGCTGATCGCCGAGGTCAAGGTGACCTACAAAGGTCAACTGCGGCTGGTCGATTCGCCGCTGCAGGTGACGATGTGGACCAAGCGGTTGCGGGCGGTGGACTTCACGCTGGGCTACGAGGTGCGCTCGGTCAGCGCCGATCCTGAGTCCAAACCCGCCGTCATCGCCGAGTCGCAGCTGGCCGCCGTTCACATCGAGGAGGAGCGGCTGGTGCGGCTCTCCCCACACCATCGGGAGTATCTGCAACGGTGGATTCGGTAGTAGTTGACCGCGGGCTTTGGTTGGGGCCAGCCGACCGGGCCGCCCAGCGCAGGGATCTGGCCGCGTTCGTCGACTACGCGCTGCGCCTCGACGACGCCGCGGTCATTCGCCTGCGCGCTCGATCGGCGGGCCTGCTGACTGCCTGGGTGGCAACGGGTTTCGACGTCCTGGCCAGCCGGGTGGTGGGCGGCGAAGTGCGGCCCGAGGATCTGTCCGTGGGTGCGGACGCGCTGGCGCGCGGCCTGTCCGCGATGGACGACTCGGGCTACGTCGACCCCGGCTTCGCGATGGATTCCGCGTGGCGCGGGGCGCTGCCGCCGGACTCCGGCTTCACGCACCTCGACGACATACCCGCCCGGGTGATGCTCGACCTCGCGCAGCGCGGGGCGCAACTCGCCAAGGAGCATGGCAGTTCGCACGGTCCGCCGGTGTCGCTGCTCGACCAGGAAGTCGTCCAGGTGAGCTCGCCGGGCGGTAGTGTGGGACTGCCGATGCGGTGTGTGTTCGCCTTGACCGCAATGGGTTTCCTGCCGCAGTCGGCCGACGCCGTCGGCGCCGACGAGATGATCCGCGTTCGGATCCTGCCGACCTGGTTGCGCCTCGACGCCCGGTTTGGCTCGGTGTACCGGCGCCGCGGCGACCCGGCTCTCTTATTGAGCTGACGCCTGAGACGACCGGTGTCGGTCGGAAATCATGTTGAGTTAAATGCGGTCGTCGGGCGGCGGATCAGGTGCCGTAGACCATCCACAACGGCAGAACCGCGTCGAGGTAATCCATGAACTTCTTGAGGCCGACGCGGTATTGCCCATAGCCGTACGGGTCTTCGGCGTACTCGGGGAACGCGATGCCCAGCCCGAACAGGCCGGGGGCGAGGATTCCGTTCATCCGGTTGTACTGCAGCGGTCCCCACTGGGGCGTCTCGGGCAGCTTTCGCTGCTCGAAGCCGACGGTGTAGACGACGCGGTCGCACTCGGCGAGCTTCTCGTCGAAGTCCGGGCCGGCAACCCAGCACCTTTCCAACCGTTCCGGGTACTCCCCGTCGATGTTCTCCCGGGCCCAGACGGCGGCTCGGCCCTTGAGGCCGGTGTCATCGAACAGTATCCAATCATCAAGATAGACAGCATATTTGAGCGGACTGCGGTAAAAATTGATCACCCTGCCGACCGGAAGCCGCAGCAGGTGCGGCAGCGCGATCATCGACGAGTGCGACGAGCCGAAGACGCCAACCGTCGCGCCTTCGAGTGGCACCTCGGCGAGCCTGTCGGCGTCGAGGGCGACCTCGACCGGAATCGCGTCGATGGGGTAGTCGAGACTCTTCGGTTCCGCGCCGATCGCGAGGATCACGTTGTCCGACCTTACTTCCGAATCCTGCGTCTGGATCCGCCACTGCCGCCGTTGCAGCGACAGGCTGGTGGCCACCGTCTCGAACACGTGCACCCGCTCGCGCAGGTGCCCGGTGACCCACACCAACGGGTCGGCGACCAGGGCCAGGGCGCAAGTCTCCTCCGGGTCGACTTCGGCCAGCGGGGAAGGCGGGGCCTCCGAAAACCGAAAGGCCGCAGAGCCGTTCAAGAAACTCAGGAAGGTTCCGGCAATGGTGTTGCTGGACACCGACCGCCACTTGCCGCCCAGGTCACCCGCGGCGAAGGCAGGATCGAGCCAGGCGATCTTGTCAGGCGGCACGCCCTGATCGAGCAGCCGCCCCACCGCCGCGATTCCCGCGGGTCCGGCTCCGATCACTGTCCACGAGTAGGTCGCCATGTACTAGGTATAGAGCAGCGACGAGCCAAGCGCTGCGCCGGAACTTGGCCGAACCGGTCGACCGGCCCGCTCACACGATGTCGGCGAACATCAGCGCCGTGCCTGCGGCGGTGACGGTCTGAGTCACGATTTGCGCGTGGGTTAGTCGAACGGCGCGCGGCATCAGGTCCGTCCAGCGCCGGGCCATCCAGCGATACGCCCAGTAAATCGCCACGCCGGCGAACCCCAGTGCCGCGGTCCAGTTCACCGCGCCGACCCAATCGGGGGTTTCGTGCCGCATCGCGGGCGCGCCCGACTGTGCGGACATGTCCATCGCCGCGCCGCCCGAGTGCGCGGGCCCTCCCGGCAGGCTGCCGTTCATCGCCCCGTACATCCAGGCCATCGCCACCATCATCACGGCGTAGTAGTAGTTCGTCAGCCGGCCATCGACGGCCCACGGCGCGTGACCGGCGACGCCGACGAACCAGGCACCGCCGAGCAGAAAGCACATCGCCGCCGCGAAGGTCGGAAGGGTCATTCCCACGCCCCAGGCCATCAGGATCATCGCGGCCGACATCGCGAGGTGTAGCAGCTGGCTGACGACGCCCGTCCAGCATCGGCGTTGGGCGACAAGGAAATACGCATACGCAACAAAGCTGACGGCGAAGAGCGCCGTCACCACCCACCGCAACGTGTTATCCACCGACGCGCCTTTCACCGGTGGGCTCGATCTCGGCCATGGCACGACAGTACCCCCACCGGGTATGCCCCTTGCAAGCGACACCCCGGAACGTTATACGAAAGCTACTGCTCCGCCGCGCCTTTGGTCGCTCAGGCCAGCCAGGCCGCGGTGTCGGGCGGGAGTTTGCCGTCGATCAGCGGTGCGCTGGTCACGATGAGTTCTCCCGGTGGCAGCGGGATGGGTCGGCGGCCGGCGTTCAGCGCGCACACCGCACCGCCGCCGCGGCGGAAGATCAGCGCATCACGCGGTGCGTCCAGCCACTCGAGCCCGTCGCCGTCGAATTCGGTGCGCTCCTTGCGCGATTTGATGATGTGCTGGAAGAACGAGAAGGTCGATTTCGGGTCGGCGGTCTGCTTTTCGACGGTCAGCGCCGCCCACTCCCGGGGCATCGGCAACCAGGTGGCTGGCGACGAGGAGAAGCCGAATGGCGGCGCGTCGCCCGACCACGGGATCGGGACCCGGCACTTGTCGCGGCCGCGCTCGGTGTGCCCGGAGCGTTCCCACGTCGGGTCTTGGAGCACTTCGTCGGGCAGCGTCACGTCGGGGAGCCCCAGCTCCTCGCCGTTGTAGACGAACACCGCGCCCGGCAGCGCCAGCATCACCATCGCCATGGCGCGCGCCCGGCGCAACCCGAGCTCACCGTCGCCGTACCGGGTGACCTCGCGGCCGACGTCGTGGTTGGACAGCGTCCACGTCGGTGTGGCGTTCTCGATCGCGGTGGCCGCCAACGAGTTCTGGATGGCGTCATGGATTTGGGTCGCGTCGAAGTCGATCTTGGTCAACCGGAAGTTGAAGCCGAGATGAAGCTCGTCCGGTCGCAGGTATTCGGCCCACCGGACGTTGTCCATGACCCAGACCTCGCCGATGGTCACCGCCCCCGGGTAGTCATCGACGATCGATCGGATCCCGCGGTGGATTTCGTGCACGCTCGGGTGGTTGAAGCGCGGGTCGTCATCGCTGTGGTGCAGGACCTTGATGTCGTCCCGCGCGTCGGGCAGGTCGGCCGGCTTGGCCATTCCGTGCGCGACGTCGATGCGGAATCCGTCGACGCCGCGTTCCAGCCAGAACCGCAGCGTCTTCTCGAAGTCGTCGAAGATGTCCGGGTGTTCCCAGTTCAGGTCCGGCTGCTCGGCGTCGAACAGGTGCAGGTACCACTGGCCCGGATTGCCGTCCGGTTCGATCACCCGCGTCCAGGCCGGCCCGCCGAACACCGACGTCCAGTTGTTCGGCGGCAGTTCGCCGTCGGAGCCGCGCCCGTCGCGAAAAAAGTAGCGGTCACGGGCGTCGGTGCCCGGACCGGCAGCCAGCGCAGCCTGAAACCACGGATGCGCCGAACTGCTGTGGTTGGGCACCACGTCCATGGTGATCTTGATGCCCCGCTCGTGTGCCGCCGCCACCAGCCGCTCGAACGCCGCCATCCCGCCGAACAACGGGTCGATGTCGCGCGGATCCGCGACGTCGTAGCCATGGTCGGCCATCGGCGACACGGTGACAGGGTTGAGCCAGATCGCGTCGACGCCGAGCCGTTCCAGGTGTTCCAGCCGAGCCGTCAGACCGTCCAGGTCGCCGACGCCGTCGCCGTCACTGTCGGCGAACGACCGCGGATACACCTGATAGAACACCGCGTCTGACCACCACGGCTTGGCTCTCATTCCACCCCGCTCATTGTCGTGGGCCGACATCACAACGCCGCGTTGACCAGCGAGTGGGCAGCCATTTCAAGGTAATCGAGCAACTGGCGCCGGTGCTCGTCGTCGAGGGTCTCCGAGTCGATCGACCCGACGGCGATGTGCATGCAGCGCAGCCAGGCGTCGCGCTCGATGGGAGTGATCCGGAACGGGACGTGGCGCATGCGCAACCGGGGATGGCCCCGCTGGTCGGAGTAGGTGCGGGGACCGCCCCAGTACTGCTCGAGGAACATCCGCAGCCGCTCCTCGGCGCCCGCCAGGTCGTCTTCGGGGTAGATCTGGCGCAGGATCTCGTCCTCGGCGACCTGGGCGTAGAACCGGGACACGATCGCGTTGAACGTGGGGGCACCGCCGACGGCGTCATAGAAGGACTGGGGCTCGGAATCCATCGCCTCCATTGTGGTCCATCGCGGTGGCGCCGGGCCGCACCGGGCAGACGGTGTGCCCGGTGTTCACCCGCGCGACATGCCGTTCACCTGCAATAGGGGTGCGATTGGCGGCGAATCATGGTGGACTATCGGCGGAGGATCTATGGCGCAGGGCAAAAGACGCCGCAGCCACCGCAGTTCCGGTGCCGCGGCAGGGTTAACCGGGCCCCCATCCGCGTCGTGCCTGCATAGCGTCGATACCCATCCCCCCACCCGCCAAGACACCGCATCCGTGTGGAGCCGCCGGCGCGTGCTGCTGCTGAATTCCACCTACGAGCCGCTGACCGCCCTGCCGATGCGCCGGGCCATCGTGATGGTGATCTGCGGCAAGGCCGACGTGGTCCACCACGACCCGGCGGGGCCGGTGATCCACTCGGCCACCAGCTCGATCCTGGTGCCCTCGGTGATCCAGCTGCGGTCCTATGTGCGCGTCCCCTACCGCGCCCGGGTCCCGATGACCCGCGCCGCGCTGATGCACCGCGACCGGTTCTCCTGCGCCTACTGCGGGGCCAAGGCCGACACGGTCGATCACGTGGTGCCCCGCAGCCGCGGTGGCGACCACTCCTGGGAGAACTGCGTCGCGTGCTGCTCGACGTGCAACCACCGCAAGGGCGACAAGCTGCTGACCGAACTCGGCTGGGTGCTGCGCCGTACGCCGCTGCCGCCGACGGGGCAGCACTGGCGGCTGCTCTCGACGGTCAAGGAGCTCGATCCGGCCTGGGCGCGTTACCTCGGCGAAGGCGCGGCCTGACCAATCTCGTGTCCGAGTGTGCCGACGAATCACCGCGTGAGATACGGTTTTCGTCGTGAGCCTTTTGCAGATTCACCTGTACTTCATCGGGATACCGTTGCTGCTGGTGGTCGTCCTGGCGCTGCTGATCTGGTCTCGCAAGGGACCGCACCCGGCGACCTACAAGCTGGGGGAGAAGTGGACCCACCCGCCGATTTTGTGGGCGGCCACGGACGAAGACGTCGGCCACGCTCACGGCGGGCACGGCGGACATGAATTCGCAGTCGGAGGTGGCGCCAGTGGCACGTGGTGAGTTAGCGACGATCGAGCCCGACGAGCTGCCCAACGGCTGGGTGATCACCACCAGCGGGCGCCTTTCCGGGGTGACCGAGCCGGGCGAGCTGTCGGTTCATTTCCCCTTCCCGACCAAGGACCTCGTCGCCATCGATGACGCCCTTAAGTTCGGCTCGCGGGCGTCGAAGGCTCGGTTCGCCATCTACCTCGGCGACCTGGGCAACGACACCGCCGCCCGCGCGCGCGAGATCCTGGCCAAGGTGCCCACGCCGGACGACGCCGTGCTGCTGGCGGTCTCGCCCGACCAGAAGGTCATCGAGGTCGTCTACGGCTCGCAGGTCCGCGGCCGCGGCGCCGAGTCGTCGGCGCCGCTGGGGGTCGCCGCCGCGACCTCGGCGTTCCAGCGCGGTGACCTGGTCGACGGCCTGGTCAGCGCGATCCGCGTCATGAGCGCGGGGATCTCCCCGGCCTAGCGCGGCGTAGCCGGGCGTGGCGGGTCGCCACCGTTTGGTCTAGTGGCGATCGCGAGCGCGGCGTAGCCGGGCGTGGCGGGTCGCCACCATCCGGTCTAGTCCGCCGCGTCGAACGTGCGCGCCCGCAGGGCCCGCTTCACACCGGCCTGGCCTTCGAGGACCAGCCGCCGCAACGCGGGCGGCACCTCCGGGTCGGACAGGAACTTGTCGGCGGCCGCGATGCCGGCCTCGCTGATGTTCCAGTGCGGGTACAGGCCGATCACCACCGTTTGCGCGACTTCGCTGGACCGCCGCGCCCACACGCCCGGGATCGCCGCGAAGTAGCGATCCGTGAACGGTGCGAGCAGATCCTGCTGACCCGATGGGGCGAAGCCCGCGATGATGGCGCGGGCCGTGATGTTGGCCAGGGTGTCGTCCTCGATCACCGTCGTCCAGGCCTGCTCCTTGACCTCAGGTTGCGGTCGCGCCGTCGCCGCCTGGGCGCCGTGGCGCTTGCCGGCGGCGGTGGGGTCGCGCTGCACCTCCGCGTCGATGAAGGGCGTCGCGGGCCCGTCGGCGTCGATCTCGCCGGCGCTGGCGAGCGCGGTGACGATGCGCCACCGCAGGTCGGTGTCGATCTCGAGGCCGGCCAATCCGAGATCCGCCGGGTCGTGGTCGAGCAGGTCCGCCAGCGTCACGACGTGCCGGGTCGACAGCACCGACGAGCACAGGGTGTTGACGAACGCGAGCTGATGATCCGAGCCGGGCTCGGCGGCGCGGGCCAGCTCCAGCAGCCGGTCGGCGAACTGCGGCCACCCGTGTTCGTGTGCCCAGGCCGGCTCGGCGTAGGAGGCCAGCGCCGTCTGGGCCTGCAGCAGCAGCCGCTGCGCCACCCCCACCTCGGTTTCGGCGTGCACGCCACCCGAAACCAGGGCCACGAAGTCGCGGGCGCGCAGTTCGGCCTCGCGCGTCATCTCCCACGCCGCCGACCACACCAGCGAACGCGGCAGCGGCTCGGCGATGTCGGCGATCCGCGCCAGCGCGGTCTGCAGCGACTCGCCGTCCAGCCGCAGCGAGCAATACGTCAGATCGTCATCGTTGACCAGGACCAGCTGACCGCGTGAAACGCCAACCAGCGCAGGCACTTCCGTGACGGCATCTTCGACGTCGAGCTCTTCCCGCCGCACGCGCACCAGCTTGCCGGCCCCGTCGTCGTCGTAGATCCCGATCGCCAGCCGGTGCACCCGCGTCTCGCCGGCCCCCGGGGCGGCGCCACTCTGGGTCACCGCGAACCGGGAGAACCTGCCGTCGGCGTCGACGTCGAAATCCGGCCGCAGCGTGTTCAGGCCGGTCGTCTTCAACCACTGCTGGCCCCAGTCGGACAGGTCGCGGCCCGACGCCTTCTCGAGCGCGGCGACCAGGTCGTCGAAGGTCGCGTTGCCGAACGCGTGGCTACGGAAATAGTCGCGCAACCCCGCCAGGAAATGCTCCAGCCCGACGTAGGCGACGAGCTGCTTGAGCACGGAGGCGCCCTTGGCATAGGTGATGCCGTCGAAGTTCACCTCGACCGCGGCCAGGTCGGGGATGTCGGCGGCGATCGGATGCGTCGACGGCAACTGGTCCTGGCGATACGCCCACGACTTCTCGACGGTCGCGAAAGTCGTCCAGGCCTCGGTGAATTCGGTGGCCTCCGCCTGGCAGAGCACCGACGCGAACGTCGCGAACGACTCGTTGAGCCACAGGTCGTCCCACCAGGTCATGGTGACCAGGTCCCCGAACCACATGTGCGCCATCTCGTGCAGCACCGTCTCGGCGCGCCGCTCGTAGGAGGCCCGGGTGACCTTGCTGCGAAAGACGTAGTCCTCCAGGAAGGTCACCGCGCCCGCGTTTTCCATTGCGCCGGCGTTGAATTCGGGAACGAAGAGCTGGTCGTATTTGCCGAACGCGTACGGTAGCCCAAAGTTCTTGTGGTAGAAGCTAAATCCCTGTTTGGTCTGGGTAAAGAGCCGCTCGGCGTCCATGTGGCGCGCCAGGGACTCCCGGCAGAAGATGCCCAGCGGGATCTCCCCGTGTTCGTCGGTGTAGGTGTCGTTCCATTCGGCGTACGGGCCGGCGATCAAGGCCACCAGGTAGGTGCTCATCCGCGGGGTGGTGGCGAAGGTGTGCGTGCCGTCCTCCACAGACACCGTCGCGCCGTTGGAGATCACCTTCCAGTGTGAGGGCGCGGTCACCCGCAGTTCGAACGTGGCCTTCAGGTCGGGCTGGTCGAAGCACGCGAACATCCGCTTGGCATCGGCGGTCTCGAACTGCGAGTACAGGTACGTTTCGTCGTCGACCGGGTCGACGAAGCGGTGCAGGCCCTCGCCAGTATTGGAGTAGCGGCAGTCCGCGTCGACCTCCAGGACATTGCGCTTCTGCAGGCCGAGCAACGGGATGCCCGTCGATTCGTCGTATCCCGACACGTCGAGCTCGTGGCCGTTGAGAGTGGCGGCGCGCACCGTCTCGGCCGCGAGGTCGATATAGGTGTCGGCGCCGGGCAGCGCGTCGAACACCACCGTGGTAATGGATCGGAACGTGCGGTCGCCGGGTGCGCCGTTGCCGTCGGTCACGTCAAGGTCGATCCGGTAGCTGTCGACGGTGATCAGGGCGGCGCGCTCGACGGCCTGGTCCCGAGTCAGATTAGGAAGGGCCACGCGTCCAACTTACGTCCCCCGGCCTCATCTCGGGCACTGCGGGAACAGGGGCGGGGCGCCTACGGTTGTGCTGGACGGTGTGTTGACCGACGAGAGGATTGCGCTATGCCTGACAACGCTGCCGGGAAAGACCAAGCCGATTTCTGGTTCGATCCGCTGTGCCCGTGGTGCTGGATCACGTCGCGCTGGATCCTCGAGGTGGAGAAGGTTCGCAACATCGACGTGCACTTCCACGTCATGAGCCTCGCGATTCTCAACGAGAACCGCGAAGGGCTGCCTGACAAGTACCGCGAGATGATGAAGCACGCCTGGGGTCCGGTGCGGGTGGCGATCGCCGCCGAGCAGGCCCACGGGGCCGGAGTCCTGGACCCGCTGTACACGGCGATGGGCACCCGGATTCACAACGAGGACAACAAGAACCTCGAAGAGGTCATCAAGCTGTCGCTGGCCGACGCCGGCCTGCCGGCGGAACTCGCCGAGGCCGCCACCAGCGACGCCTACGACGACGCCCTGCGCAAGAGCCACCACGCCGGCATGGACGCGGTCGGTGACGACGTCGGCACGCCGACCATTCACGTCAACGGTGTGGCGTTCTTCGGCCCGGTGCTCTCGAAGATCCCGCGCGGCGAGGAGGCCGGCAAGCTGTGGGACGCGTCGGTGACCTTCGCGTCCTACCCGCACTTCTTCGAACTCAAGCGGACCCGCACCGAGAAGCCCGAATTCGACTAGGTCGTCGGGCGGCGACCCGCCGCGCCCGGCTTCGCCGCGCTTGCGATCGCCGCTGACTGGATGGCGGCGACCCGCCGCGCCCGGCTGTGTAAGGATGGCGGGCATGCGCGTCTACCTCGGCTCTGACCACGCCGGATTCGAGCTCAAGCAGCACATCATCGCCCACCTCCAAGGGGCCGGGCACGAGCCGATCGATTGCGGCGCCTTCACCTATGACGCCGAGGACGACTACCCGGCGTTCTGCATCGCCGCGGCGACCCGAACGGTGGCCGACCCGGACAGCCTGGGCATCGTGCTGGGCGGGTCGGGTAACGGCGAACAGATCGCGGCCAACAAGGTGCCCGGGGCTCGCTGCGCGCTGGCGTGGAGCGTCGAGACGGCGACGCTGGCCCGCGAACACAACAACGCCCAGTTGATCGGCATCGGCGGGCGCATGCACACCGTCGAGGAGGCGTTGGCCATCGTGGACGCCTTCCTGAGCGCGCAATGGTCGAAAGCCGAACGCCACCAACGGCGTATCGACATTCTCGCCGAATACGAGCGCACCCACCAGGCGCCGCCCGTGCCCGGCGCGCCGGCGTAAGCCATGCCCGAAGGGCATACCCTGCACCGGCTGGCCCGGCTGCACCAGCGCCGATTCGGTGGCGCGCCCGTGGCGGTGTCGAGCCCGCAGGGCCGTTTCGTCGACTCGGCCGTGGTGGACGGCCGCGTGCTGCGCCGCACCAGTGTCTGGGGCAAACACCTCTTCCACCACTACGACGGGGGGCCGATCGTGCACGTCCATCTCGGCCTTTACGGCGCCTTCACCGAATGGCCACGCGAGGGGAGGGTCCTCCCGGAACCGGTCGGGCAGGTGCGGATGCGCATGGTCGGCGCGGACTACGGCACCGACTTGCGCGGACCGACCGTCTGCGAGGTGATCGACGAGGGCCAGGTGTCCGACGTGCTCGCCAAGCTCGGCCCCGACCCGTTGCGCAACGACGCCGACCCGTCCTGGGCTTGGAATCGAATTACGAAGTCCCGCAGGCCTATCGGCGCGTTGTTGATGGATCAGACCATCGTCGCGGGCGTGGGCAACGTCTACCGCAACGAGCTGCTCTACCGCCACCACATCGATCCGTTCCGCCCCGGCCGAGACGTCGGCGAAGAAGAATTCGACGCGGCATGGACCGATCTGGTCGCGCTGATGAAGGTCGGCTTACGCCGCGGGAAGATCGTGGTCGTGCGGCCCGAGCACGACCACGGGCCGCCGTCGTATCGGGCCGGGCGGCCCAGGACATACGTGTACCGCCGCGCCGGCGAGGCCTGCCGCGTCTGCGCGGATTCGATCCGTACGGCCGTCTTGGAAGGCCGCAACGTGTTCTGGTGCCCGACCTGCCAGAAGTGACGCGGCCGCAACGGCGGGAATTTCGCACCAAGAAACGTTCGCGTTCACTGTTTAGGGGTGGCGGCCACCGGGGTATTGGTTAGGTTATGAAAACAATTCCTCGTTTGGCCGCAACGGCTCTCGCGATTGGCGGGTTGGGGCTGGCGGGCTTGGGCGTCGCTACTGAAGCGGCAGCGCATCCCGGACCCTTCCCGCAGTGGTGCCCGGGTGAGTTTTGGGATCCGGGCTGGGGCAACAACTGGGACTGGAACAGCTGCCACGACTGGCGCGGGGGGCCACCGGGACCTCCGGGGTGGGGACATCCGGGTCCGCCACCGCCTCCTGGGCCATGGGGCCCACCCGGGCCGCCCGGGCCGCCCGGCTGGCACCCCTGATCCGCGCAACGACGAACGCGCCCTGCCGAACCGGCGGGGCGCGTTTTCACAAGCGTTAGACGACCCCGAGCGCCGCGTAGACCTCGTTGCTTAAGGCGAGGCTGCGCGGGTCAGCGTTGGCCTTGGTGGCGTCGAAGCGGTTCATCACGTACGCGTAGCCGATCCGGTGTTCCAGGTCGACGAAACCGAAGGAGCCGCCCAGCCCGCCGTGGCCGAAGATCCGGGGGTTGGGCCCGTTGACGCACCGTTGATTGAGCATGTATCCCAGCCCCCACCCGTGGTCGGCCACCCGCGGCCCCAGCACCAGATCGGTGTCCAGCCCGCCCTGACATTCCCGCACCAGGTCCATGTGCTCACGGCTGAGCACCTTCTCCTGCGCCAGCACGTTGTAGAACGTCGCCAAGCCCAGGGCCGAGACTTGCCCGTTGGTACCGGGAAACTCGAGTTCGCGCCACAGCCGCAGGTCGTGGGAGCCGAGCTCGTCGTCGGGAGCGAAACCCATCGAGATCGAGAGGGCGGCCTTGGGGTGCTCGGTGAGGCTCGTCGGGTAGCCGGGCGCCTGCGCATCGGCCAGCAGGTCGCGGGCGTGCGGCTTGTTGACGCGTTCGGCGCAGCGCCGTTGTTCGGCCAGCGACAACCCGATATGGACGTCGGCGCCGAACGGTTCGGCGATCTCGGTACGCAGGTATTGGCCGATCGTGCGTCCGGTGACCCGCCGGAAGACCTCGCCGAGGATGAAGCCGAAGGTTGTCATGTGGTAGCCCTGGGCGGTGCCGGGCTCCCAATACGGTTCGGCGGCGGCCAGCTGTGCGCAGACGAAGTCCCAGTCGGCGACGTCCTCCCAGCGCAGGCGGGTGCGGGGGCCGATCACGCCCGAGCGATGGCTCATCACCATCGCCAGCGTGATGTCCTGTTTGCCCGCCTGCCCGAACTCGGGCCAGTACTGGGCCACCGGGGCCTGCAGGTCCAGTTCGCCGCGGTCGGCCAGCTGGTGGACGCAGGTGGCCGACAGGCCCTTGGTGCCGGACAACACCGTGGTCAGGGTGTCCTGCCGCCAGGGTCGCGTGTGGGCGGCGTCGGCCCAGCCGCCCCACAGATTGACGACGAGCGTGCCGTCGACCCACACGGCGACGGCCGCGCCGACTTCATCACCGACTGTGAAATTCCGCTCGAACGCGTTGCGCACTCCAACGAATTCCGGCGCGCATGACCCCTGGATTGCCGCGGCCGTTTCGAGGTCGCTCATGGCGCCTTTCTTAGGAGCAGATCCTTAATCCAGAGCGGGCGACGGGAATCGAACCCGCGTAGCTAGTTTGGAAGACTAGGGCTCTACCATTGAGCTACGCCCGCATGTGTTAGTCGAGCGTGACTGTAGCTGTCGACGAAGATCAAATCTAATCGACGCGGTCTTGTGATCGCTCCGTGAGGGTCTGCGACGTCGTCGCGAAGCCTGTGGCCAACCCGGCCCTACGGGGCCTTAGGATCATCGAGGTCAGCGCGGGGTGTAGCGCAGCTTGGTAGCGCATCCGCTTTGGGAGCGGAAGGCCGCAGGTTCAAATCCTGTCACCCCGACCAGCACGACCACTGCCGCATGCACACGGCCACCGAACGCCAGGAACGACCACCGAGGAGCGCCCCCGTGAAGAGCACCGTCGAGCAGCTGAGCCCCACCCGGGTCCGCATCAACGTGGAGGTGCCGTTCGCCGAACTCGAGCCCGACTTCCAGCGCGCCTACCGGGAGCTGGCCAAGCAGGTGCGCCTGCCCGGCTTCCGCCCCGGCAAGGCGCCGGCGAAGTTGCTGGAGGCCCGGTTCGGCCGCGAGGCGCTGCTCGACCAGGTCGTCAACGAGGCGTTGCCCGCGCGGTACGGGCAAGCCGTCGTGGAATCGGAAGTGCAGCCCCTCGGCCAGCCCGAGATCGAGGTCACCAAGAAGGAGTACGGCCAGGAGCTGGCGTTCACCGCCGAGGTCGACGTCCGCCCGAAGATCGAGCTTCCCGACCTGAGCGCGCTGACCATCTCGGTGGATCCGGTCGAGGTCAGTGACGACGACGTCGACGCCGAATTGGAGTCGCTGCGCGCCCGCTTCGGCACCCTGACCGGGGTCGACCGGCCCGTCGCCGACGGCGATTTCGTCTCGATCGACCTGTCGGCCACCATCGACGGCGAAGAGGTGCCGGGGGCGTCCGCCGAGGGCCTGTCCCACGAGGTGGGTTCGGGCCGGCTGATCGCGGGTCTCGACGACGCGCTGATCGGTCTCTCGGTGGACGAGTCCCGGGAGTTCACCGCGCAGCTGGCGGCCGGCGAGCACGCCGGGCAGGACGCCCAGGTGAGGGTCACCGTCAAGTCGATCAAGCAGCGCGAGCTCCCCGAGCCCGACGACGAGTTCGCCCAATTGGCGAGCGAGTTCGACACCATCGAGGAGCTGCGTTCCAACCTGCGCGACCAGGTCGCACGGGTGAAGCGCGCCCAGCAGGCCGACGAGATCCGCAACGCCGCTCTGGACACGCTCCTCGAGCAGGTCGACGTGCCGCTTCCCGAGGCGATCGTGCAGGCGCAATACGACAGCACGATTCACGGCGCGTTGCACGGCCTCGACCACGACGATGCCAGGCTGGACGAGGCGCTCGCGGGCCAGGGCAAGACGCGCGAAGAGTTCGAGAGCGAGACGCGCACCGCGGCGGAGACCGACGTCCGCAGGCAGCTTCTGCTGGACGCGCTGGCCGACGAGCTCGAGGTGCAGGTGGGCCAGGACGACCTGACCGAGCGGTTGGTGGCGACGTCTCGGCAGTACGGCATCGAGCCGCAGCAGTTGCTGGGCTACCTGCAGGAGAACAACCAGCTGCCGGCGATGTTCGCCGACGTGCGCCGCGGGCTGGCCATCGCCGAAGTGGTGCGCGCGGCGACGGTCACCGACACCAAGGGCGACACCATCGACACCGACGAGTTCTTCGGGAAGCGTTCGGAGGCCGACGCAGCTGAGCCGGCCGGCGAGGCGGAGGAGGCCGAGGACGCCGACGAGGCGTTGGAAACCGAAGGCTCCGACGACGAGGCGGAGTGACCGGGTCTTGACGCTGTGAGCGAAAGCGCCCGATTGAGGGGGAGCGTGGGCGCGAAACAGTGGGCCCGGTTGGTTAGTGTCGGTGAATAGAAGAACTCGAGAAAGCAGGTAACCCAGTCGTGTCTGACATGCGTTCGCCCTCGCAGGGGCTCAACCTCACGGACTCGGTCTATGAGCGCTTGCTCTCCGAGCGCATCATCTTCCTGGGTTCGGAGGTGAACGACGAGGTCGCCAACCGGCTGTGCGCGCAGATCCTGTTGCTCGCCGCCGAGGACGCCGACAAGGACATCTCGCTGTACATCAACTCGCCGGGCGGATCGATCAGCGCCGGCATGGCGATCTACGACACCATGGTGCTGGCTCCTTGCGACATCGCCACCTATGCGATGGGCATGGCGGCCTCGATGGGCGAGTTCCTCCTCGCGGCCGGCACCAAGGGCAAGCGCTACGCGCTTCCGCACGCGCGCATCCTGATGCACCAGCCCCTGGGCGGGGTGACGGGCAGCGCGGCCGACATCGCCATCCAGGCCGAGCAGTTCCACGTCATCAAGAAGGAAATGTTCCGGCTGAACGCCGAATTCACCGGGCAGACGATCGAACGCATCGAGGCCGATTCCGACCGCGACCGCTGGTTCACCGCCCAGGAGGCCCTCGAATACGGATTCGTCGACCACATCATCACCCGCGCCAGCCACATCACCAACGGAGAAGCCCAGTGAGCACCCAGCACCCCATCCAGCCGCAGGCGCGCTACATCCTGCCGTCGTTCATCGAGCACTCGAGCTTCGGCGTCAAAGAGTCCAACCCGTACAACAAGCTGTTCGAGGAGCGCATCATCTTCCTCGGCGTCCAGGTCGACGACGCTTCGGCGAACGACATCATGGCGCAGCTGCTCGTGTTGGAGTCGCTGGACCCCGACCGCGACATCACCATGTACATCAACTCGCCCGGCGGGGGCTTCACCTCGCTGATGGCGATCTACGACACCATGCAGTACGTGCGCGCCGACATTCAGACGGTGTGCCTGGGCCAGGCCGCCTCGGCCGCGGCGGTGCTGCTGGCCGCGGGGACTCCCGGCAAGCGGATGGCGCTGCCCAACGCTCGGGTGTTGATCCACCAGCCGTCGCTTCAGGGTGTGATCCAGGGCCAGTTCTCCGACCTGGAGATCCAGGCCGCCGAGATCGAGCGGATGCGCACGCTGATGGAGACCACGCTGGCCCGCCACACCGGCAAGGACGCCGCGACGGTCCGCAAGGACACCGACCGCGACAAGATCCTGACCGCCGAAGAGGCCAAGGACTACGGGATCATCGACACCGTGCTGGAGTACCGGAAGCTCTCCGCGCAGACCGCCTAAGTCTCCTCGGCGAACGTGCTCTCATGGCGAGATTTCAGCCGATTTACCGCCCTCAGAGCACGCTCGGCGAACCTCGGCGATGTCGGCCGGCCCGACCCGGCAGCAGCCACCGATGATGCTCGTCCCGGCCGCAAGCCATTGCGTGGCGAGCGCCGCGGAGAAGGTCCGCGGCCCCGCCCAGCCCCGTCCGTCCCAACGCTCGCCGCTGTTCGGGTAGACGATCACCGGCTTGGCGGCCGCCGCCGTGGCGATCTCGATCGCGGGCAGGACGTCCGCGGGTGCACAGCAGTTGATGCCGACCGCGACGATCTCCGGCACCCCGGCGGCGACCGCGAACGCCTCCGCCAGCGGTTGGCCGGCCCGGGTCCTGGTGCCATCGATGGTGTAGCTCAGCCAGGACGGCGCGCCGACCGAGGCGACCAGGTCGACCAGTGCCTCGGCCTCGTCGACGTCGGGCACGGTCTCGCACGCCAACAGGTCGGCGCCCGAGTCGGCCAGCACTTCCAGCCGGGGCCGGTGCCATCGCCGCAAAGCCGCCACCGACAGCCCGTAGCGCCCACGGTATTCCGATCCGTCGGCCAGCGCCGCGCCGTACGGCCCGACCGAAGCGGCGACGAGCAGCCCGCCGGCGCCCACCTCGTCACGGGCGGTCTTCGCCAGGTCAACGCTGCGGCGCAGCAGCCCGGCGGCCTCGTCCCGGTCGATCCCGCGGGACGCGAAGCCCTCGAACGACGCCTGATAGCTCGCCGTCGTCGCGATCGCGGCGCCGGCCCGGTAATAGCCGGCGTGCACGGCGACGATCTCGCGGGGATCGTCCGCCAACAACCTCGCCGACCACAATGCGTCGGAGAGGTCGTGACCGCGCGCCTGCAGCTCCGTGGCCAAGCCACCATCGCTGATCACTACCGATCCGCTGATCAGAGCCAATCCCACCCGGCCACTGTAGGGTGATTTCTTGGGGATCTGCCCGGGCTTCGCCGGGGCCGGCATCTCCAGCGGAAGTGGGAATCGGTCGGCGCACCAGCCTCGGTCGGGTAACGACCGCGACACGCCAAAGACACGCAAAGCGCGTCTTTCGCGAGTGACGGGCGCCGTCTGGCTATATGTTTCATCAAGACGAACATGCATGAATACCACCGACGCGATTCGGCCCTAATGGTCGCGTCGGGCCCGATCTAGCGGGTAGCGTCGGGGGATACATGCGGCACAGCTAGACGAACGGCGAAAAGGAAGTAGGCCCTCAGCACCATGGCGCGCATCGGAGACGGCGGTGACCTGCTGAAGTGCTCGTTCTGCGGGAAGAGCCAAAAGCAGGTCAAGAAGCTCATTGCTGGTCCCGGTGTGTACATCTGCGATGAGTGCATCGACCTCTGCAACGAGATCATCGAAGAGGAGCTCGCCGACGCCGACGACGTCAAACTCGACGAACTGCCCAAGCCCGTTGAAATCCGGGAGTTCTTGGAGGGCTATGTCATTGGGCAGGACACCGCCAAGCGGACGCTGGCCGTCGCCGTCTACAACCACTACAAGCGGATCCAGGCGGGGGAGAAGGGTCGTGACTCCCGGCACGAGCCGGTCGAGCTGACCAAGTCCAACATCCTGATGCTCGGCCCCACCGGCTGCGGCAAGACCTACCTGGCCCAGACGCTCGCCAAGATGCTCAATGTGCCGTTCGCCATCGCCGACGCCACCGCGCTGACCGAAGCCGGATACGTCGGTGAGGACGTGGAAAACATTCTGCTCAAACTCATTCAGGCCGCCGACTACGACGTCAAGCGGGCCGAAACCGGCATCATCTACATCGACGAGGTGGACAAGATCGCCCGCAAGAGCGAGAACCCGTCGATCACCCGCGACGTCTCCGGTGAGGGCGTGCAGCAGGCGCTGCTGAAGATCCTGGAGGGCACGCAGGCGTCGGTGCCCCCGCAGGGCGGCCGCAAGCACCCGCACCAGGAGTTCATCCAGATCGACACGACCAACGTGCTGTTCATCGTCGCTGGGGCGTTCGCCGGCCTGGAGAAGATCATCTACGAACGCGTCGGCAAGCGCGGCCTGGGCTTCGGCGCCGAGGTGCGCTCGAAGGCGGAGATCGACACCACCGACCACTTCGCCGAGGTCATGCCCGAAGACTTGATCAAGTTCGGCCTGATCCCAGAGTTCATCGGGCGGTTGCCGGTGGTTGCCTCGGTGACCAACCTGGACCGCGAATCGCTGGTCAAGATCCTGTCCGAACCGAAGAACGCTCTGGTCAAGCAGTACACCCGGCTGTTCGAGATGGACGGCGTCGAGCTTGAGTTCACCGACGACGCGCTGGAGGCGATCGCCGATCAGGCCATCCACCGCGGCACCGGGGCCCGCGGCCTGCGGGCCATCATGGAAGAGGTCCTGCTGCCGGTGATGTATGACATCCCGAGCCGCGACGACGTCGCCAAAGTCGTGGTGACCAAGGAGACCGTGCAGGACAACGTGCTGCCGACGATCGTGCCGCGCAAGCCGTCACGCACCGAGCGCCGCGACAAGAGCGCCTAACGCCTTGCGGTCGACCGGCCGCGCATTTGGGTACTAGATCCCCATGCCGGCCGCCGCTGAGACCGACAGCCCCGTACCGCGCCGGCTTACTCGTGCGCTGGACCTGCTCAACTTCCTGCTCGCCGACGTGCGTGACGGGCTGGGTCCCTATCTCTCGATTTATCTGCTGCTGGCTCACCATTGGGACCAGGCGTCGATCGGCTTCGTCATGGCGGTCGGGGGGATCGGGGCGATCGTCGCGCAGGCACCGGCCGGCGCGTTGGTGGACCGGAGCACCGCCAAGCGGGCGCTGATCATCGGCGGCGCGTTGACCGTCACCGCAGGTTCGTTGGCCATGCCGTTGTTTCCCGGCCGGTACTCCATCTCGGTGCTGCAAGCCGTGACCGGCATCGCCGGCTCGGTCTTCGCCCCGGCGCTGGCCGCCATCACGCTGGGCGTCGTGGGGCCCCGGTTCTTCTCCCGCCGGATCGGGCGCAACGAGTCGTTCAACCACGCGGGCAACGCGTCGGCCGCCGCCATCACCGGCGGTCTGGCCTACTTTTTCGGGCCGGTGGTGGTGTTCTGGGTGCTTGCGGTCATGGCGGCCACCAGTGTGCTTGCCGCGCTGAGGATTCCGGGTGACGCGATCGACCACGACGTCGCCCGGGGCATGGACCACGTGCGGGGAGCCCCGCACGAGACGCCGTCCCGGATGGCGGCATTGCTGCACAACCGCAGGCTGATGATCTTCGCCGCGACCGTCGTCGCCTTCCACTTCGCCAATGCGGCGATGCTGCCACTGGTAGGCCAGCTGCTGGCGCTGCACAACAGGGACGTCGGCACGGCGCTGATGGCCGGCTGCATCGTCGCCGCGCAGGTGGTCATGGTGCCGGTGGCCTATCTGGCCGGGGCCAAGGCCGATTCGTGGGGACGCAAGCCGATCTTCCTGACCGGTTTCGCGGTCCTGGCCGCGCGTGGATTCCTCTACACCCTGTCTCCAAACCCGTACTGGTTGGTCGGGGTGCAACTGCTGGACGGCGTCGGGGCCGGCGTGTTCGGGGCGCTGTTTCCCCTCGTAGTCCAGGACGTCACGCACGGCAGCGGCCGGTTCAACGTCAGCCTGGGCGCGGTGACCGCCGCGACCGGGATCGGCGCCTCGGTGTCGAACCTCGTCGCGGGCTGGATCGTGGTGGCCGCCGGCTACAACGCCGCCTTCGCCTTCCTGGGAACGCTCGCGGCGGCGGGCCTGATTTTGTACCTGGTCGCGATGCCGGAAACGGCGCCAAGGGAACTCGGTGTCGGCGCCCCGCCGACGTGACCAATAACACAGTTTTTGACCTGAGGCATACCATTCCCGCCCTGACTTCGGCTTTTTACACTGAAGCATTCATCTGTAATGCACCAGAGACGCTCATACACCCCTTAGAGAAGTGCCATAATTGGTACTTGCAGTGACACACAGCTTGAGGGCGCGGGACGCCACTCTTTTGGCGCGTAACCTAAAACTCCAGCGAAGTGCCTATCCGGTAACGAATGGAAGGCGGATACGTGGATCCGAACGGCAGCGGAGCCGGGTCTGATTCTCACAACGAGTCGTCCCGGGGAGGGGCCGCTCGCCGGAACGGATCCGACCGTCAGCGCCTGGAACAAGTCGTCATTCGCTTCGCCGGGGACTCCGGCGACGGCATGCAGCTCACCGGCGACCGGTTCACGTCCGAGGCAGCGCTTTTCGGTAACGACCTGGCGACCCAGCCCAACTACCCCGCCGAAATCCGTGCCCCCGCAGGGACCCTGCCCGGGGTCTCCTCCTTCCAGATCCAGATTGCCGACTACGACATCCTGACCGCCGGTGACCGCCCGGACGTGCTCGTCGCGATGAACCCGGCGGCGCTCAAGGCCAACCTCGGCGATCTGCCCCGCGGCGGCATGGTGATCGCGAACTCCGACGAGTTCACCAAGCGCAACCTGACCAAGGTGGGTTACGTAACGAATCCGCTCGAGTCCGACGAGTTGTCCGACTACGTCGTGCATTCCGTCGCCATGACCACCCTGACGCTCGGCGCCGTGGAGGCGATCGGCGCGTCGAAGAAGGACGGCCAGCGCGCCAAGAACATGTTCGCCCTCGGCCTGCTGTCGTGGATGTACGGCCGCCCGATCGAGACCAGCGAGAAGTTCATCCGGGAGAAGTTCGCCCGCAAGCCCGACATCGCGGAAGCCAACGTGTTGGCCCTCAAGGCGGGCTGGAACTACGGCGAGACGACCGAGGCGTTCGGCACCACCTACGAGGTTTCGCGGGCGACGCTGCCGTCCGGCGAATACCGGCAGATCTCGGGCAACACCGCGATGGCCTACGGGATCGTCGCCGCGGGTCAATTGGCCGGCATTCAGGTGGTGCTCGGCAGTTACCCGATCACGCCGGCGTCGGACATCCTGCACGAACTGTCCAAGCACAAGAACTTCAACGTGATCACCTTCCAGGCCGAGGACGAGATCGGCGGCATCTGCGCCGCGATCGGCGCCTCGTATGGCGGTGCCCTCGGGGTCACGAGCACGTCCGGCCCCGGCATTTCGCTGAAGTCCGAAGCGCTGGGCCTTGCGGTGATGACCGAATTGCCGTTGCTGGTCATCGACGTTCAGCGTGGCGGCCCCTCGACGGGCCTGCCCACCAAGACCGAGCAGGCCGACCTGCTGCAGGCGTTGTACGGCCGCAACGGGGAGTCGCCGGTAGCCGTACTGGCGCCGCGCTCGCCGTCCGACTGCTTCGAAACCGCGATCGAGGCCGTGCGGATCGCGGTCTCATACCACACGCCGGTGATCCTGTTGTCTGACGGCGCGATCGCCAATGGCTCGGAGCCATGGCGGATTCCGGACGTCGGCACGCTGCAGCCGATCAAGCACACCTTCGCCAAGCCGGACGAGCCCTTCCAGCCGTACAACCGCGACCCGGAGACGCTCGCTCGCCAATTCGCCGTCCCGGGAACCCCCGGCCTGGAACACCGCATCGGTGGCCTGGAAGCGGCGAATGGTTCGGGCGCCATCTCCTACGAGCCGGTCAACCACGACCTGATGGTTCGGTTGCGGCAGGCCAAGATTGACGGCATCACGGTTCCCGATCTCGAGGTCGACGACCCGACCGGGGACGCCGAGTTGCTGCTGATCGGCTGGGGCAGCTCGTACGGCCCGATCGGTGAAGCCTGTCGGCGCGCGCGGCGCAAGGGCGTCAAGGTGGCACACGCGCACCTGCGCTACCTGAACCCGTTCCCGGCGAACCTGGGCGAGGTGCTGCGGCGCTACCCGATGGTGGTGTGCCCGGAGATGAACCTCGGCCAGCTGGCACTGTTGCTGCGCGGCAAGTACCTGGTCGACGTGCAATCGGTCAGCAAGGTTCAGGGTGTCGCGTTCCTGGCGGACGAGATCGGGCGTGTCATCCGCGCCGCGATCGGCGGCACGCTGGCCGAAATCGAGCAAGACAAGACGATGGTCGCCCGAATGGCGGCGGCAACGGTGGGAGCGGGAGCTAGCGAATGACCGACCTGATGGGAAATCTGGCGGGCACCGACCTCGGGCTGACGCCGAGGTTGAAGAAGAACGACGGCGTGCCCACCACGGACCAGCCGCAGAAGGGCAAGGACTTCACCAGTGATCAAGAGGTCCGCTGGTGCCCCGGCTGCGGTGACTACGTCATCCTCAACACCATTCGCAACTTCCTGCCCGAGCTCGGGCTGCGCCGCGAGAACATCGTGTTCGTCAGCGGCATCGGCTGCTCGAGCCGCTTCCCGTACTACCTGGAGACCTACGGCTTCCACTCCATCCACGGCCGCGCACCGGCGATCGCCACCGGTCTGGCCCTGGCCCGAGAGGACCTGTCGGTGTGGGTGGTCACCGGTGACGGCGACGCGCTGTCGATCGGTGGCAACCACCTGATCCACGCGCTGCGCCGCAACGTCAACATCACGATCCTGTTGTTCAACAACAGGATCTACGGGTTGACCAAGGGCCAGTACTCGCCCACGTCGGAGGTCGGCAAGGTCACCAAGTCGACCCCCATGGGGTCGCTGGACCACCCGTTCAACCCCGTGTCGCTTGCGCTGGGTGCCGAGGCGACGTTCGTCGGCCGCGCCCTGGACTCCGACCGCAACGGGCTCACCGAGGTGTTGCGCGCGGCCGCGGAGCACCGCGGCGCCGCCGTGGTCGAAATCCTGCAGGACTGCCCGATTTTCAACGACGGATCATTCGACGTGCTCCGCAAGGAAGGCGCCGAGGAGCGGGTGATCAACATCCGCCACGGCGAGCCGATCACCTTCGGTGCCGACGGCGAGTACTGCGTGGTGAAGTCCGGCTTCGGCCTCGAGTTCGCCAAGACCGCCGATGTGTCCGTCGACGAAATAATGGTGCACGACGCGCACACCGACGACTCGGCCTACGCGTTCGCGCTGTCCCGGCTGTCCGATCAGAATCTCGATCACACTGTGCTCGGCATCTTCCGGGACGTCAGCCGGCCCACGTACGACGACGCGGCGCGCTCCCAGGTGCAGGCCGCGCGGGCCTCGAAGCCGTTCGACGACGCCGCTCTGCAATCATTGCTGCGTGGCCGCGACACCTGGACCGTCGACTGACGTGAGCGAAACAATCTCCCTGGCCGGGGTTGTCCTGGCCGGCGGCGCCTCGCAACGCATGGGCCGCGACAAGGCCAACCTCCCGATCCCGCCATCCGCTGGATCCGGCTCGACCACGATGGTCGAGCACGTCGTCGGCGTCCTCCAACAGCGTTGCGACCCGGTGCTCGTCATGGCCGCCCAGGGGCAGCCGCTCCCCGAACTGCAGGCTCGGGTGATGCGCGACGAACTGCGTGGGCTGGGGCCGCTGCCGGCGACGGGGCGGGCGCTGCGCGCGGCGGCCGACGCCGGGGCGCGGCTCGCGTTCGTCTGCGCGGTCGACATGCCGTTCCTGGCAGTCGAACTCATCGACGATCTCGCCCGTCGGGCGGTGGAGACCGGCGCGGAAGTGGTGCTGCCGTGGGACGGCCAGGACCACTACCTTGCCGCGGTGTACCGGACCGACCTGGCCGACCGCGTGGACGCGTTGGTGGCCGCCGGCGAGCGCAAGATGCGCGCCCTGGTGGATGCGTCGGACGCCCAGCGCATCGTGACCTCGGAGTCGCGGTCGCTGACCAACGTCAACACCGACGCCGAGCTACGCGCCCTCGCGCAGTCCCGCAGCTGACCCGCAACGCACCGGAGCGGGTGCGCATAACCGGGCGAGAATTCGTGAGTGAATTCGGCATGAGAAGAGCTGCTTTCCGCTTAAACAATTGCTGGGCGATGTGCCGGGTGATGGTATTTGCCATTTTGTGATCTGTTGGGGTGCCGCAGGTTTCGCCATCCAGCGATCCCGCTCGTCGGCTGCGGTTGCAGTTGCGCATTTCCCGCGGGATCGACAGGCCGTACGCCGTGAGCAAATTGGCCGGCTGAACCGGGCGACGGCTTGGTGCCGTCCGGCCATGACGATCACGCGAACACCGTCTGTTTCGAGGCGCGTCCGAGAGGTGTCGAAAACATTTGCGGGAGAACGGAATCAAGGTTTCTCGCGGGGCGCGTGAGTGGGCACGGCGGACGTGCCGTGCGCGCTATTGGAGCGACGCAAGTTAGACCGCAGCACAACGCAATTCATCCGTCGGTGGTGCGCAATGTGTGACGTATTGCACGTAACCCGTTGTAATGTGCGCTGCTTCGCTCCGCGGGGCGAGCTCGTCACGGCTGCGACGGTCCGTACCCACCGGCGCAAATACGTGCGCCAGTTCACAAAATGGGCGTGATTCGGCTCACGATTTGAAAGCATTTGCGATTGCGGGGTACTCGCCGGAATCGCTTTGCTGACCTGCCGAAATGACCTCGGGATTGCGCCGTGATCACCCCGTTACCGAAACGAGATGTCCGGTTTCCGAAGATGACGAACGCGGCTGGTTCTCGTACGGTCCCTGTTAGCCCGCAACGGGTTACGGAACAGTAACTGAAAACAGAATCACGGACCCGCGTGTGAGCGGGGCCGCGGACGGCGAAGTCGCGTCCGTGGCCGGCGGTAACACTCCGCCGGGCGAATCGAGCCCACCGCTGTCGTGCCAGGACAAGCCGGCACGTTCCGAAGCAGGTTTCCGCACCAACCAAAAACCGTCAGCCCACCCCCGTGGGCTTGCTTTGGCGCGCGCGCCCCGCGAAAGGAAAGATATTGAAGAACGTCCGTAAGACGCTCGTTCTTGCCGCGGTCACGGGCACCCTCGTGACCATCCCTTCGGCGACCGCCACCGCGGAGCCGACGGGCTTCGACCCCAACATGGCGCCCGCCGGGGCGCACGCAGCCACCAGCGGAAGCCCGTAGCGGGTGTAGGGGCCGACCGTGGTGATGACGACCTGGG
>NZ_LZJN01000081.1 GCF_001667735.1 Mycobacterium sp. E183 | reverse complement strand
TGTCAAGCAGCATGGCCTCACAATACGAGCCCGGCCGCCTCCGGAACGATCCGTGACTACCTCCAGTCGAAGGGAGTCAAGCTCGAGGCGCAGAAGCCCGAGGGGCTCAAGGCGCTCGACATCACCCTGCCGGTGCCGGCCCGCTGGACCCAGGTGCCCGACCCCAACGTGCCCGACGCGTTCGCGGTGATCGCCGACCGGCAAGGCAGCAGCATCTACACCTCGAATGCACAGGTGGTGGTGTACAAGCTGGTCGGCAACTTCGACCCCCGCGAGGCGATCAGCCACGGCTACGTCGACAGCCAGAAACTCCTGGCCTGGCAACCGACCAACGCCTCGATGGCCGATTTCGGCGGCTTCCCGTCGTCGATCGTCGAAGGCACGTACCGCGACGGCGACATGCTGCTGAACACCTCCCGGCGCCATGTCATCGCCACCTCCGGGAACGGGCGACGGGGCAGGAAGCACCGGGTCAGCTGACGCGTTGGCGCCCGTGACGACCGCCGTGGCGATCAGTCCGGCGACCATACCCCCGAGGAGCGCACGGCGGGCGGGGACGATCTCGATCATCTGCCTCGGTCCTTCCAATGGCGCACTGCCAGCAGGCTTGTCAGAGGCCGACTGTAACTACAGGTCAAAGGCCGTGAATAGGCTCGAAATCGACCTGGGATGAACCTCTGATCGGTGCGCAACGGAACCGAGACCATCCTGTGGCCCGGCGGGCGGGCCGGGGTTCCCTTATACCCTGTTCAGGTGACCGACTCCCCGACCACTGCGGCCGAGAGCAACCCCGGCGCCGTTCAGCCGGACTCCGACGCGCCGACGCATCGCTACACCGCGGCGCTGGCGGGCCGTATCGAAAGCACGTGGCAGGAGAACTGGGCCAAGCTCGGCACGTTCAACGTGCCCAACCCGGTCGGATCGTTGGCCCCGGCGGACGGCACCCCCGTTCCCGCCGACAAGTTGTTCGTGCAGGACATGTTTCCCTATCCCTCCGGGGAGGGGCTGCACGTCGGCCACCCGCTGGGCTACATCGCCACCGACGTCTACGCCCGTTACTTCCGGATGACCGGGCGCAACGTTCTGCACGCGTTGGGGTTCGACTCCTTCGGGCTGCCCGCCGAGCAATACGCCGTGCAAACCGGCACCCATCCGCGCACCCGCACCGAGGCCAACGTCGTGAACTTTCGCCGTCAGCTGGGCCGGCTGGGCCTCGGTCACGACAGCCGGCGCAGCTTTTCCACCACCGACGTCGAGTTCTACAAGTGGACGCAGTGGATCTTCCTGCAGATCTACAACGCCTGGTTCGACACCGCGGCCAACAAGGCCCGCCCGATCGCAGAGCTGATCGCGGAATTCGATTCCGGCGCAAGGCAGCTCGAAGACGGCCGCCAATGGTCTGCGTTGTCGGCGGGGGAGCGGGCCGACGTCATCGACAGCCATCGGTTGGTCTACCGGGCCGACTCGATGGTCAACTGGTGTCCGGGATTGGGCACGGTACTGGCCAACGAGGAGGTGACCGCCGACGGTCGCAGCGACCGCGGCAACTTCCCGGTGTTCCGGAAACGATTGCGGCAGTGGATGATGCGGATCACCGCCTATGCCGACCGGCTGCTCGACGACCTGGATCTGCTCGACTGGCCGGAACCGGTGAAAACCATGCAGCGCAACTGGATTGGCCGCTCCATCGGCACCCGGGCGCTGTTCTCGGCGCGCAACACCAGTGGCGAGACGGTCGACATCGAGGTTTTCACCACCCGGCCGGACACGATGTTCGGCGCCACCTACCTGGTGCTGGCTCCCGAGCATGACCTGGTCGACGGGCTGATTGCCGCCGGCTGGCCGGAGGGGACCGACCCGCGGTGGACCTACGGCGCCGCGACGCCGGCCCAGGCCGTCGCCGACTACCGGCAGGCGATCGCGGCGAAGTCGGATCTCGAGCGGCAGGAGAGCAAGGAGAAGACCGGCGTCTTCCTGGGCAGCTACGCGCGCAACCCCGCCAACGGCGAGCCGGTGCCGATCTTCATCGCCGACTACGTGTTGGCCGGATACGGGACCGGCGCCATCATGGCGGTTCCGGGCCACGATCAGCGCGACTGGGACTTCGCCCACCAGTTCGGCCTTCCCATCGTGGAAGTCATTGCCGGCGGTGATGTTTCGGAAGCCGCCTATCCCGGCGACGGCATGCTGGTCAACTCCGGCTACCTCGACGGGATGGACGTGCCGACGGCGAAGAAAGCGATCACCGCGCGTCTGGAGGCGGATGGCCGCGGCTGGGCCCGCATCGAATTCAAGCTTCGGGACTGGCTTTTCGCCCGGCAACGCTACTGGGGCGAGCCGTTCCCGATCGTGTACGACAGCGACGGTCGCGCTCATGCGCTCGACGAAGCCGCCCTGCCAGTCGAGCTGCCCGACGTGCCGGACTACTCGCCGGTGCTGTTCGACCCCGACGACGCCGACAGCGAGCCGTCACCTCCACTGGCCAAGGCCACCGAGTGGGTGCACGTGGAATTGGACCTCGGCAACGGCTTGCAGCCCTACACCCGCGACACCAACGTGATGCCGCAGTGGGCCGGCAGCTCCTGGTATGAACTGCGCTACACCGATCCCTACAACTCGGAACGGCTGTGCGCCAAGGAGAACGAAGCGTATTGGATGGGTCCGCGGCCCGACGAGCACGGCCCGCAGGACCCCGGCGGTGTCGACCTCTACGTCGGCGGCGCCGAACACGCGGTGCTGCACCTGCTGTATGCGCGGTTCTGGCACAAGGTCTTGTACGACCTGGGACACGTCAGCTCCAAGGAGCCCTACCGCCGCCTGGTAAACCAGGGCTACATCCAAGCCTTCGCCTACACCGACTCGCGAGGCTCGTATGTCCCCGCCGACGAGGTTGTCGAACGGGGCGGCCGCTTCTTCTACCCGGCTCCCGGCGGCGAGATCGAGGTCTTCCAGGAGTTCGGCAAAATTGGTAAGAGCCTGAAGAATTCGATATCTCCGGACGAGATTTGCGACGAGTACGGCGCGGACACGCTGCGGGTATACGAGATGTCGATGGGCCCCTTGGAAGCCTCCCGCCCCTGGGCCACCAAGGACGTCGTCGGGGCGCAACGCTTCCTGCAGCGTGTGTGGCGGCTGGTGGTGGACGAGCAGACCGGCGCTACACGGGTGGTCGATGTGGCCGGCCAACAAGAGCTCGACACCGAAACCTTGCGCGCGCTGCACCGCACCATCGCGGGAGTTTCGGAAGACTATGCGGCACTGCGGAATAACACCGCGGCGGCCAAACTGATCGAGTACACGAACCACCTGACCAAGGAGCACCGCGACGCGGTACCGCGCGCGGCGGTCGAGCCGCTGGTGCTGATGCTGGCGCCGCTGGCCCCGCACCTGGCCGAGGAACTGTGGCTGCGGCTTGGCCACACCACGTCGCTGGCGCATGGCCCGTTCCCGCAAGCCGATCCGGCCTACCTGGTCGACGACAGTGTCGAATACCCGGTCCAGGTCAACGGCAAGGTGCGGGGGCGCGTGGTGGTCGCCGCCGATGCCGACCAAGACACGCTGAAAGCCGCGGCGTTGTCGGACGAGAAGGTTCAGGCATTCCTGGCGGGCGCCAATCCGCGCAAAGTGATCGTCGTCCCGGGCCGGCTGGTCAACCTGGTCGTCTAGCGAGTAGCCGAGTCAATGGCCTGCGGGCCGCAGCACGACCTCGTGGACGTGGCCGTCTGGGGGAGTGGCCACCACATTGGCTACCGCGGCAGCGACCGTCTCTGGCTTGAGAAACTTAGCGGCGTCGTACGCGCCGCCCTCGAATGCGACGAGTTCGCGCTGCATTTCGGTGTCTGTGCGGCCGGGATAGACCGTGGTCACCCGCAGCTGCGGTTCGTCGGCCCGCAGTGAGTCGGCGAAGGCGCGCAACGCGAACTTGCTCGCCGAGTAGGAGGCCATCCCGGGCGAAACGTTGCGTCCCGCACCCGAATTGATGAAGATCACCTGTCCGCGGGCGCTCCGCAGGGCCGGCAGCAGCACCAGCGTAAGTTCCACCGGTCCAAGCACATTGACGGCGAAGGTGGCACGCCACTCATCCACGTTGGACTCCGCGACGTGACCGGGGAAGGACACGCCTGCGTTGTGCACCAGCACGTCGAGTTCATCCACGATCTCGCAGGTGGCCTCGATCTCGGAGGGGTCGGTCAGGTCCAGCGGGAAGGTCGTCGCGTCGAGCCGCTCCGCCACGGCGTCCAGCCGGTCGGACGGCCGACCGGCAAGCAGCAGGGTGTGGGTGGGGGCCAGCGCCGTGGCGATCGCGGCACCGATGCCGCCGCCTGCGCCTGTGATGAGTGCAGTGGGCATGCAAGATAGTCTACGGGTGCCAGGAAATCCGTTGTCTGGCAGGTGTTTTCACGCCTCTTTGGCTGCCGCGGGTTCGCCGGCGGGCCCCGGGGCCGGCTCGCCGCAGGCCAGCCGCTCCAGCGGAGCCAGCGCTTGCATCAGGGTGCCCAGATCGGCCGGGGGGAGCTGACTGAGCATCGCCGCCAGGGATGCGCGCCGGTTGGCCAGGGATTCGCCATGCACCGCCCGTCCGCGCGGAGTGATGTCGACCAGCACCGCACGCAGGTCGGACGGGTCGCGCGAGCGTTTCACCAGACCGAGCTTCTCCAGCCGGCGGATCGCCACCGTCGTGGTGGGAGTCCGCACCCGTTCATGGGCCGCCAGGTCGGTCATCCGAATCGGCCCCTGATCCAGCAAGGTGACCAGGATCGACAGTTGCGCCAGTGTCAGTTCTCCCGCGGCAGCGCCGCTCGGGTCCCCACGACGCAGAATCGAAAACAATTTGGACAGCGCACGGTGCAAACCTTCCGCAAGCTCGGTCACATCGGCCGCGGTGGATTCGCTGTCCGCCATAAACGGGGAGTCTAACGCGATATCAGGCGGGGACAAGCTAGCTAAGCCTACTAATTAGAACCGAGGGGACGGTCAAAGTACTTGGGACAAGAATCGCTGTAAACGTTCGGTCCGCGCGGCCTCGAAAATCTGCTCCGGGGGACCGGATTCCACGACCTTGCCCCTATCCATGAAGACGACCGTGTCGGATGCCGAGCGGGCGAAGCCCATTTCGTGGGTGACCACGATCATCGTCATGCCGTCGGCGCCGAGGTCGGCGATGAGTTGCAGAATCCCTTTCACCATTTCGGGATCCAGCGCGGAAGTGGCCTCGTCGAAGAACATCACTTGTGGCGACATGGCTAATGCGCGGGCGATCGCGACCCGTTGCTGCTGGCCGCCGGACAACATGCCCGGCCGCGCATCGGCCTTGTGCTTCAGGCCAACTCGCTCCAATTGGGCCAGGGCCAAGTGGCGGGCTTCGTCGGCGGGCAGGCGGTGCAACTTGCGGGGCGCCATCGCAACGTTCTTCAGGACACTCAGGTGCGGGAAGAGGTTGAAATGCTGGAACACCATGCCGATGCGCTGGCGGAGCTTGTTGGGATCGTCGCGCAATACCGACCGGCCGTCCAGCAGGATGTCGCCGCTGTCCGGTTCGTGCAGCCGGTTCAAGGTCCGCAGCAGCGTCGACTTGCCCGATCCGGACGGACCGATGACGGCGACGGTGGTGCCCGCAGGGGCCTCGAAATCCACACCGCGCAGCACCTTGTTGCCGCCTAGGGTCTGATGAATGTCTTTGGCGGACAGGGAGACCGGCGCGCGGCCCATGTTCACGTGATCTCCTGGCCGAACGTCGTGGTGAGCATGCCCGGAGTGTCGTCCGGATCGGGGGCGCGCCGCCCGCGGCGCAGACGCGCGTCGATGTAATTCACCAGATGCGTTAACGGAATGGTCAATATCAAATAGAAGAGGCCCGCGGCCACCAACGGCGACAGGCTCCCCGTCTGGGCATTCAAATCGCGGCCCACCTGGAAAAGCTCGCGCTGGTCGGCGATCAGGCCGAGGAAGTACACCAACGCGGAGGCCTTCAGCAGCCCGATGAATTGATTGACCAGTGCGGGCAGCACCCGCCGTATTCCCTGTGGCACCACCACGAGCCGCATCGCGGTCGTATAGCTGAAGCCCAGCGCCCTGGCGGCCTCCAACTGGCCAGGGTCCACGCTTTGGATTCCGGAGCGCAGGATTTCACCGATATAGGCGGCGGCCATCAATCCCAATGCCGCAATTCCCAGGGGATAGGGATTCTTGTTGGTCAGCCCGCCGACCAACGGCCCGACCCCCATTCCGATCAGCAGGATGATCACCACTTCGGGCAGGCCCCGGAAGATATCGGTGTACACCCGCGCCGGCCAGCGCAGCCAGCGCCGGTGCGAGATGCCCGCCATGGCCAGCACCATCCCGAGAGCGAGGCCGATCACGATGGCGCTGTTGGTCAGGATGAGCGTGTTGGGCAGCCCGGTCGTGAGCAGAACCGGGATGGCTCGTCGGTACATCTCCCAGTCGAAGAACGAATCGCGCAACTGCGCCAGGGTCGATTTGGGTGCAGCCGGTCCCGTCGCGGTGCGGTGCTGGCTCGCGGCGATCGCCGCGAAGTCGGGCAGGTTCGGGGCGGGCGCGGCTTTCGATCCGGGTTTCCACCCGGGCGGCAGCGTCCGCGGTACCCATTGGCAGTACAGCTTGGCCCAGGTGCCATCGGCGATCACCGCATCCAGTCCGGAATTCAGCGCGTCGATCAGCGGCTTGTTCTCTTTCGCGACCGCGTAGGCCACGAAATTGCCTGGGCTGAAAGTGTTCGCGACCGTGACGGCCGGATCGCCCGGGCGGATGACGGTCGAGGCGAGGGTTCCGGGCGCCACCCACGCATCGATCTGACGGGTCTTGAGACTGGCATACAGGGTGGCGAAGCCGGGGTACTTCACCGGTTGCAGATGCAGGGTGTCCACGACATAGGACTCCTCGACGGTGCCCTGGACCACGCCGATGCGCTGACCGGCCGCCAGGTCGCTGAACTTGTGGATCGGCGAGCCGGGCGGCACCACGAGGGAGTAGAAGCCGAAGTCGTAGCCGTTGGTGAACGCTACGGTCCGGCGGCGCTGGTCGGTCGCCTTCACCGATGCCGAGCCGACGTCGAAACGCCGGGACGCCACCTGAGCCAGCAGGGCGGAGAAGTCCGTGCTGACGAAGCGGAGCTGCAGATGCAGCTTGTCGGCGATGGCGCGCAGGAGCAAGTTGTCGAAGCCGCTGAATTCACCGGTCGGATTGATGCAGATGTTGGGCGGGGCGTCCGACAGGGTGCCCACCGTCAGCACGCCCGGTGTGCCGAGGCCGAGCGCGCCGACATCGACGGAGCTGAGCGGCTCGACGGAGTTGGTCGTGTCCCGGTCCTCCTGGGGGGTGGGCTGACTCTCGGTCAGATCTTTGGGCAGGGCCCTGGCGCTCTCCACGCCGGAGGGCGCGCACTGGTTCCAATCGGCAGCCGCGGGGGTGGCCGGGCCGCCTAATGCCATGCCGCACACCAACAGCGTCGTCGCGGCCAGTCCGAACGGCTTTCCGCGGCGCTGGGTGCTTCGGAACGCGCGGGCATTCATCCCTGCCACCGTATCGACCCGACGGCGGCTTCGTCGGGGGAGCGTCCCCTCTAGATCGCGAGTGGCTCGACGCCCACGGCTCCGGCGTCGGCGAGCACGTCGAGCGGTTCCGGCACCACCGGATCCACGTCGTCGGGTGGGGTGAACACCCGGCGCCGGGAAAGTTCGGCCAGCATGGTCTGTGCCATCAGATAGGAGCGGCCGACGCACGCGGCCCGGGCGGCCTCGGGGTCGCGCCGGTTGATCGCCGACGTCTCCTCTTCATAAAACGGGAGGATCTCTTCCCGGCTGCCTTGATAGATCAGCCAGAACACCCGGGGCACCAGGTTCTGCGAGGCGCGGATCGTGGCGTGTAACCGCGGCCCGGCGTATTCGTCGTTGATCGTGCGCCGGTATTCCGCCGCGATGTCGCAGAAGGCCCGCGAATCCTTGGCGGCGCGCAGCGATCGCATCAACGCGTCCAGCTGACCCAGGATCCGCGGAGTCGGACTCGTGGCCGCTCGCGCGGAGGCGATGCCGTTGAGCAGGCCCTCGAGTTCGTGATGCTCGAGGACGGTCGCTTCGTCGAATCGCTCCACGAACGCCCCCCGGTGGTAGCGGGTGGAGACAATGCCGTCGTGTTCGAGTTGCACCAACGCCTCTTGAATGGGAACGCGGCTCACGCCCAGGCCGAGCGCGATCTCATTGCGATCGACGCGGTCGCCGCTGCGCAGCTTTCCCGTCAGCAAGAGGTGCAGGATGTGCGAAACAACCAGGTCCTTTTCTTTGACCCCGTATTTCTTCGGCATGCGTTGTTGAGTCTCTTTCAAACCCGGTTCGGCCAACTAGCGCGAGAAGTTTCTCACGAGTTGGCTCGTATTTTCCGGCGTTTGACGGAGGAATCTTGCGGCGAAAGGCCTTAACGACCATCGCGCCACCGGCACAGCGCTTCCGCCGCGCTTAGGTCGTAATCCGGACCGTCACACCCCACCGTCAGCAGCGTCACGCCGAGGTCGACGAGCCTTTCGGCATTCTCGACCAGCGCGCCGCGGACCTGAACGGCGGCCGAGCGTTCGATGCTGGCCGGGTCGCGGCCGACGTCGGCGCAGTGCCGGGTCAACACATCGGACTTCGCCGGGAACTCGTCGGCGGAAGTGAAGCTGTGCCACATGTCGGCGTACTCGGCGACCAGCCGCAGCGTCTTCCGCTCGCCGCCGCCACCGATCAGGATCGGGATGTCGCGGGTCGGCAGCGGATTCAGCTTGGCCAGCCGCGCCTTGATCCGGGGAAGCGCGCCGGCGAGATCGTCCAGACGGCTGCCGGCGGTGCCGAACTCATAGCCGTATTCGTCGTAGTCCTTCTGCTTCCAGCCCGAGCCGATCCCCAGCACGAGCCGGCCGCCGCAGATGTGGTCGACGGTCCGGGCCATGTCGGCCAGCAGTTCGGGATTTCGGTAGGAATTGCAGGTGACCAGCGCGCCGATCTGAATGCGCGAGGTCTGTTCGGCCCAGGCCCCGAGCATGGTCCAGCATTCGAAATGCGCGCCGTCGGGATCCCCGTAGAGGGGGAAGAAGTGGTCCCAGTTGAACGCGATGTCGACCCCGATGTCCTCGCAGCGGCGCACGGCATCGCGGATTTGGCGGTACTGGGGCGCGTGCTGAGGTTGTAGTTGCACACCGATGCGGACGGGCAGATCAGAAGTCATGTGCCCACCGTAGGCTCACCGCGCGTCGAGCACCCCGCGCAGCAGCTCGATCAGGGCCAGCGGCTGGTCGCTTTGCACGGAGTGCCCGGAGTTGGCCACAACGTGCGCGGTTCGGAAATGTCTTGTGCGACGGCTTAATTCCGCGGCATCGTCGTCGCTGACGAATCCCGAGTTGCCGCCGCGGATGAGGGTGATGGGTGCAGAAAGCCTGTCCACGTCCTCCCACAGGACGTCGAAGTCGGGGAACTTGCGGATGGCGTCGTAGCGCCACGTCCAGTTGCCGTTTTCCAGCCGGCGCGAGTTGTGAAAGACGCCGCGGCGCAGCGCCTTCACCTCGCGATGCGGGGCCGCGGCGATCGTCAAATCCAGCATGGCCTGGAAGCTGGGGAATTCGCGTTCGCCGTGCATGAGCGCCACGGTGCCCTGTTGTTCCTTGGTCATCTCCGAGTGCCGCTGCAGCGCCGACGGGGTGACGTCGATCAGGACGAGTTCGTTCACCAGTTCCGGTGCCACGGCGGCCAGCCGTATCGCGGTCAACCCACCCAGCGACATGCCCACGACAAGATCGGCGCTGGGAGCGTGCTCGCGCACCGCGGGCAGCAAGGCGTCGGCGTTCAGCTGCGGCGAGTAGTCGCCGTCCTCGCGCCATGCCGAATGGCCGTGCCCGGGCAGATCCACGGCCAGTGCGGGTTCGCCCAGGCCGACGATGACGGTGTCCCAGGTGTGGGCGTTCTGGCCGCCGCCGTGCAAGAAGACGACCCGCGGGGCAGTACCACCCCACCGCAACGCGCTGATCGTGTCCTCACCGGCGCCCGTCCCCACGCGTTGCACGTCCGGCAGCGGGCCGGTGACACCGGCTTGCTCGGCATTTTCGGATAACAGCGAGAACTCGTCGAGCCCGTCGAGTTCGTCTTCGGAGATTTCGGCCACGACCTAAAACTAGCTTCTCGTCTACAGGAGGTAACGACGGCGGATGCCGCGAAAGCGCTCCCACATCGCCGCCGCGCGCTCGGCGGCGCTCACCATCGCGGTGTCTGCCGGCAGGGCGGCGAGCAGTTCGTCGTGCTTGACGACTTGGGTGTTCAGCGCGGCCGGTGCGCCCTCGAGCATGTGCCGGTAGGTCAGGTTGCCGCACGCGAAGCCCTGGGTGTCGATCCAGTTGTGCACGCCCGGATCACGATGCGCCATGACGAGACGGATGCGGCCGTCTGCGTCGGTCTTCGTGCGGCTCGGCGTGTAGCTCACCGGCCGGTACAGGTAATCCATGCTGTTGAAAAAGACGCCCATATTGGTCAGCATCCACAATCCGGCGTGGGCGCCGAATTCGAGGATCAGCGCCTCGTCGTCCGCGAGTTCCCAATACATGTTGGCGGCGGCCCGGCCGCGCCTGGCGTCGGCGTCGGTCGCGTCGACTTGCGGAAAGGAGTTGGGGCGGTTGGGGTCGACGCCGCCGTAGGTGAAGGGGAACTCGGGCCAGTCCGCCATCAGGCCAGTGACGAAGTCGCCGGCCCAGCGCATCGCCTCGACCATCTCGGGCGTCGACGGCAACGGCTTGGGGTAGTCCATGTCGATTCGTTCGATGCGAACCTGCGCGGGCAGCTCGTCCCAGCGGTCGAAACCCTGGCGAATGAACAGTTTCCGCGAGCCGGTAGTGGTGGGCAGCCAGTTCGGCCCGCGCTCGGGTCCGCCGATGTAAAGCTCGATTTCCCCGCCATCGCCGACCTGAAGCTGATGACCGAGCAGGTTGGCCTCCGGTATGTCACCGAACGGCTCGTGCAGCACGCCCGGGCCAGACGTACGTGGCCCCTGAACCGTGACGTTGAAAAACCTTGCAGTGCCACGCGTCCCGACGAGGCGGTAGGTCGACCGCCCGTCGATCCACGCCTGCTGGTAAGTAAAGTCGGCGCAGTCGCCGCCCAGCTTGCGGGTCGGGCCGCAGAAGGTGTGCAGCACCGGGTAGCGGGTGTCACGCGTTTCGAGCGCCAGATCGAAGGCCTGGCCGAGATTTTGGGTGAGGAACCGGTAGGCGTCGACCCGATGGGCGCCCGACACCGGGTTGGCCTGCTTGAAGGCCTGCTCGCCCGCTCGCTGCAGCCGCGCGCAGAATTCCGTCCAGGCCTGCTGCAGCGCCGCGTCGTCGGGCCCGTCGCCGAAGGCCATGCTCACGCACCGAGCCTCTCGAGCATCGCGCTGACGACTACGCATGCGCGTTGCGCGGCTTCCAGGTGTCCCTCCCGGTCGATGCGGGGACCGATCAGTTCCAGGTCGAAACCGTGGGAGTAGCCGCCGGTTAGCGCCTGGGCGACGATGGCTTCCAGCGGGATCGTTCCGTCGCCCGGTACCGCCCTGGCCGGTAGCGCCCGGTCGCCGAGCACATAGTCGCTCAGCTGGATCAGCGCCGTCCGCGGTAGGGCCCGCTGCACCATCGCCTCCAAATCCCCCTCCGCCCAACAGTGAAACACGTCGATGCATACACTCAGGTCGGCCATCTCGGCCAGCGTGACGGCGTCGCGCAGCGTGTGGGCCAGGTGGATGTCGGCGTACAGGCTTGACGCATTCTCGATGGCCAGCGCCACCCCGGCCGCCTTGGCCTGACTCGCGCAGGGGCCGACCATCGCGCAAAAGCGGTCCGCGGCCTGAGCCCAGGTGAGGTCACCGCGCCCGCCGGTGAGCAGGTAGACGGTGCGGGCCCCGACGGCGGCGGCCGCGTCGATCACGGCGGACAGCGCGTCACGGGCGGCGTGCGGTTCGCCGGACAGCTTGCCGCCGGCGAACAGGTGATAGACGGCTTCGACCGAATATGCGTTGCCGTGGAGCAACATCGGGAAGTGCGGCTCCAGCAGCTGGGCGTCCAGGATGCTGAGCCGGGACACGCCGAGTGCCGCCCAATGAGCTTCCAGTTCGGCCAGCGACTCGCCTTGGAAGGTGACGTTGTGCACCGACAGGCGGTGGTGCGGACCGGTCATGTCAGGCGCGGCTCTCGATGGCGACACCGAATCGCTCTCGAAAAGGCCGGAATTCGGCGTGCAGCGCCTCCAGGTCCTCGCCGATGTCGGTCAGCAACTGGGTGGAGTAGCGGAATTTGCCGTAGCGGTCGCCCCGGTTGTCGGCCAGGTAGGCGCGCATTGTCGCTTCGGCGTCGTCCGACAGCTCGCGACCGCAGAACTCGTAGTAGCGCCGAACGGTGCCGATGTGGTCGCCGACGAAGTCGGCGTAGCGCACGTGCAAGATGCGGGGATCGTCGACCAACGGATTGCTCATCGTGTTGGCAATGCTGGCCCGAGTCATCTCGAGGTGCTTCTTCGCTTCGGCGTGCAGGTCGACCGGACCGACGATGCCTTCGGCGATGTCGGCCATCATCATGGTGCGCGACGCGGCGACTTGGACGGGGTCGCGGTGTAGCCACATCAGGTGTGCGTCGGGATAGGTGTCGAAGAGTTCCTTGAGGCGGAAGCCGTGAAAGCCCTTCAGCACCCAGTATTTTCGGGCCCGACGGTATTGCAGCTGTTGCAGCATGGCCTTGTGCAGCCGGTATTGCGCCGCCGGATCGGTGGCCAACCCGCCGACCAGCGACTGCATCGGCACGCGCCACCAGGCCGTCGGCGTCATCACCCGGAAGTCGAACGCCCAGGTGCGCTCGTCCTCGGGCAGGCCGTCGCCCAGCATGTCGTTGTACGGGTGGCTGTGCAGCCACTTGGGCATCTTGGCGTTGATCTCGCGCCAGTCCGCGTCGGCCCGTTCCCTGCGGTCGTCGCCGGGGCCGGCCAGACCCGGCGGTGGTGACGGATACATCACCTCCCAGAAGCGCAGCGCCCGAGCGCGCGGGTCGACGGACATCAGGGCGTGCATGAGCGTTGTGCCCGAACGGGGTTCGCCGGTGACGAACATCGGCCCGTCGATCACCTCGTCGGCGATCGGGTAGCGGATGCGGTCTTCGATGAATTCGAGCCGCGACGTCAGCAGCCATCGACACACCTGTGCCGCCTGCCGGTTGCCCTCGGCGTCCATGCCGAGGCGGTTGAGATGGTCGACCGCGACGGTGAAGCGTTGCGGCAAGGTGGGATCGCCATAGTCGCGCAGTCCGGTTTCGGTCTCCGCGTCGGCGAGCAGCTGGGCGGCGTCCAGGGACATCGTCACACCCGCCCGCCGCACAGCCGCATCAGTTCGTCTTCGGTGGCGCGCACGTTGGCGGCCGAAGCCTCGGCGTAGCTCAGGCCGGCCATCGCGCCGTAGTCCAGGATCTTGGGTACGCGCAGTCCCGCGTCGACGTACGTCTTGACGATCTTGGCCACCTGCGTCGGCGTCCCGTGCGGGACGGCGGCCAGCACCATCTCGGGCCGCGCTTTGGCGAGGAATTCCAGGATCCGTTCGCGGGTGAGCACCGCCGGGTCGATGTCTTGAAATCCCCGCCACCGATCGCCCATCGGGTGGTCGAACCCGAAGCCGCGCAGCGTTTCCGCCGACACTTGCAGCAGGAACGCCTTGACCAGGGGTGCTTGGAGGATCTCGGCGAGGGCGTTCTCGTCCTCGCCGATCAGACATACCTGAATGAAGCACGGTGTGATCGCCTGCGGATCACGGCCGACGCGTTCGGCGGATCTCCTTACCGCACAGAGCATTTCGGCATAGTGTTCTGGTGTCCAGGCGCCGGCGGGCCACCAGCCGTCCGCGTGCCGGCCTGCGACGTCCAGCATCCGCGGGCCGCTGGCGCCGATCCAGATCTGCGGCGGCCGGCCCGCGTAGGGTTCGGCGTCCAGCCGCGCATGGCGCAGCGAGTAGAACTGCCCGTCGAAATCGACCGGGCCGTCGCTGTCCCAGAGCAGCCGGATCACCGTGAGGGCTTCTTCGAAGCGGCTGACCGGCCGGGAGAAGTCGAAGCCGTAGGGCAGGGTGTTCTCGCTCTCACCGCTGCCCAGGCCGAGGATGAAACGGCCCTTGGCGAGGTGGTCGATCGTGAGCGCCGTCTGGGCCAGCAGGCTGGGGTGGCGGCGCACCGTGTCGACGACGGCGCTCACGATCGGCACGTTCTCCGTCAGGACGGCGGCCGCGGCGGCTACCGCCAGCCCGTCGAGGTGGCGGTGCGGCGACGGGGAAGCGGTGGCCAGGTCGGTGAACTCGGGGGTCCAGATCGAGTCAGGCAAGAAGCTGACCATGTGGTCGGGCAGCCAGATCGAGTGGTACCGGCCGCTGTCCAGCTCCTCCAGCCGGGACAGGTCCAGCGGGAGGGTCGTGCGCAGGAATGCGGCGGGTTGCACAGCCATCGAGAGATGATGCTAAGCACTCGCACAGCGAAGTGGGGAGGAAATGGCTCCAGCGGCCGCGAGCGCAACGCCGTGGCGAATTCCGAAGGGGGAAGGCGCCGTGACGTTACGCCCGCGGGTTAAGCAGACCTCTTAGCCCTCGATGATGAACTCTTCGAGCTGCGCGCGCGCGACGTCGTCGGGCAGCTGCTGCGGCGGGCTCTTCATCAGGTAGGCCGACGCCGGGATCACCGGGCCGCCGATGCCGCGGTCCTTGGCGATCTTGGCCGCCCGGACCGCGTCGATGATGACGCCCGCCGAGTTCGGCGAGTCCCACACCTCGAGCTTGTACTCCAGGTTCAGCGGCACGTCACCGAACGCGCGACCCTCCAGCCGCACATAGGCCCACTTGCGGTCGTCGAGCCAGCCGACGTGGTCGGACGGGCCGATGTGCACATCCTTGGTCTTGAACTCGCGTTGCAGGTTGGAGGTGACGGCCTGCGTCTTGGAGATCTTCTTGGACTCCAGCCGCTCACGCTCGAGCATGTTGAGGAAGTCCATGTTGCCGCCGACGTTGAGCTGCATGGTGCGGTCCAACTGCACGCCGCGGTCCTCGAACAGCTTGGCCATCACCCGGTGGGTGATGGTGGCGCCGACCTGGCTCTTGATGTCGTCGCCCACGATCGGCACGCCCGCGTCGGCGAACTTCTTGGCCCATACCGGGTCCGAGGCGATGAACACCGGCAGCGCGTTGACGAACGCCACACCCGCGTCGATGGCGCACTGCGCGTAGAACTTGTCGGCCTCTTCCGAACCGACGGGCAGGTAGGACACCAGCACGTCGACCTCGGCGTCCTTGAGCGCCTTGACCACATCGACCGGCTCGACGTCCGAGAGCTCGATGGTGTCGGCGTAGTACTTGCCGATGCCGTCCAGCGTGGGGCCGCGCTGCACCACCACGTTGGTGGGCGGCACGTCGGCGATCTTGATCGTGTTGTTCTCCGAGGCGAAGATCGCGTCGGAGAGGTCGAAGCCGACCTTCTTGGCGTCCACGTCGAAGGCGGCGACGAACTTGACGTCGCGCACGTGGTACTGGCCGAACTTGACGTGCATCAGACCGGGCACAGTGCTGTTCTCGTCGGCGTTCTGGTAGTACTCGACGCCCTGTACCAGCGAAGACGCGCAGTTACCGACGCCGACAATGGCGACTCGTACCTCCGTCGACGCGATTGGCGCGTTCTGGTCACTCATAAGGGCGTTCTCCTAACTCGATAACTCTGTGTCGCAGCTGATGAATTTCGTGCAGGGGTTTTACGTCTGCTCGGAGAGGCCGGGCATCGCCCGCTCCGCAGCAATGAGCTCGTTGAGCCACTTCACTTCGCGCTCGCTGGACTCGAGCCCCAGCTGGTGAAGTTGGCGGGTGTAGCGATCGAACGAGCTGCTGGCCCGCGCCACGGCTTCGCGCAGGCCTTCGCGCCGCTCCTCAACCTGACGGCGGCGACCCTCCAGGATGCGCATGCGCGCCTCCGCCGGAGTCCGGTTGAAGAATGCCAGGTGCACCCCGAAGCCGTCGTCCGTGTAGTTGTGCGGACCGGTGTCGGCCACCAGCTCACCGAACCGACGTCGTCCTTCGTCGGTTAGCTGGTAGACGCGCCGCGCCCGACGGACCGGCGTGCCGGCCGGGGCGGCGTCTTCGGCGATCAAGCCTTCGGCCTGCATCCGCCGGAGGGCGGGGTACAGCGAACCGTACGAGAACGCACGGAACGCGCCGAGGAGACCGGTCAACCTTTTGCGCAACTCGTACCCATGCATCGGCGATTCGATCAGCAGGCCCAGGATGGCGAGCTCAAGCATCGAATCACCTCCTTTGCACGGCCGGTTACGACGGTTCGACGCCTCGCGTCATCGTATCGTCTCGATATATTCGCCACAACACCACCGGTTGTTAGTCGGCTATTAGTCCGGGTGCGCGGAATCGAATCGCGCCGGCAGCGGGGCCGGATCGCGGCGGTTAAGACGGCAGATTCAGTTGCTTCACGGTGCCGTCACCTGCGAAGACGATGTAGCCACCACCGTAGTCGCTGGAGACGTACAGCGACAACGACAGGGCGCCGGGGGTGGTCGGGTCGGTCGCCGGCTCGATGTTGAGGTATTCGGTCTTGACGTCCGACGGCTTCATGTGGAGGGTCTGCGGGGCTCCGCGCATGATGCCCACCGTCGCCGTGACGTCGAACTTGCTCAGGTCCACCGGAAAGGGCCCGTCCGCGGAACTCTTGGCGGAGCTCGTCGGGTCGCCCCAGCCGCCGCGGTAGCTGTAGGCCAACACGCGGCGATCGTCGGAGGGATCGGGCCGGTCGAGCACCGCGTACGTCGGATAGATCACCAGCCGGTAGCCCATCGCGTCGCCGAAGCGTTTGCGTGTTTGCTCGAGCAGTCCCGTCAGGCCGCCGACCGAGTGCAGTTGGGTGGGCGGGGTCAGCACGACGGCGGCGACTCCGTCGGGCTTGGCCCCGGGGTCCGTGGTGAAGTCCAGCGGCGACTTGGTGTTGCCGTACATGCCCCACCCGATGCCGATGCCCAGCAGTACCGACACGACGAACGCGGCGGCGAGCACCC
>NZ_LZJN01000080.1 GCF_001667735.1 Mycobacterium sp. E183 | reverse complement strand
AGGAGGTCGAGGCGGTCAAGGCGAGCGGGTACCGCCCGGCCGACTACATCGACGGTGACGCCGAGCTGCGCGCGGTGCTGGATTTGATTGCCGGCGGCACCTTCTCGGGCGGGGACACCGAGGTGTTCCGGCCGCTGGTGGACAACCTGCGCCATGACGACCCCTTCCTGGTTTGCGCCGACTACGCGTCGTACGTGAGCTGCCAGGAGCGGGTGAGCGCCGCGTGGCAGGACCGGGAGTCGTGGACCAAGATGTCGATCCTGAACACCGCGCGCAGCGGGAAATTCTCGTCGGATCGGGCCATCACCGAGTACTGCGACGACATCTGGAATGTGTGGCCGTTGACCGTCAAGATGTGACGAACCTGCTGATAATCGCCCCACGCGAGCCTAGGATCTCGCCATGTCGATTATCGGCGATGCAACGGTCGTCCTCGCGCGCGTGTCGAGGTCGACGTCCAACGCCCTGCGGGTCACGCTCGCCACGCCCGACGGCACCGAACTGGCGCGCGCCCAGCAAAAGGGCGGCGCCGCGGTCCTGTTGGGCTTCAAGAACGGTGGCAAGAGCGAGTACACCCTGACGGCGGCCAACGGCGACGAGCTCAAGATCGCGGTCGCCGCGACGACCACCATCACCAACCAGAACACACCCGTGGGAAAGATCGTCCCCGCCGACGGCGCCGCGCGCTTGGAAGACGGCGGCGGCACCGTGCTGGCGGTGGTTCGGCCGCACACCGGGCACAAGGCCGACGGCGCCTGGCATCACCGCCTGCTGTCGCCGTCCGGCGAGGCCCTGGGTGTGCTGACCCTGATGACCGTCCACACCGGTTGGAGTGACATCGAATCCGAGGCCATCCAACTGCTGACCAACCACAACGTCGCCACCCTGAAGGCGCCATCGGCGGGCGCGATGCTCACCCTCGCCGCGCCGGTCGGCCCTCATCTGGGTGACGTTTTGGCCGCGGCGTGCGTGGACTTCTCGGTGCTCCCCCGGGGATATCTCGAGTAGAGCCGAATCTATTGGTAGCCGGGAAGATCCGGCACCCCGCTGGCGGTCAGCCATCCACCGCCGTCGACAACCAGGGTCGCCCCGGTGACATAGGACGCGGCGTCGCTGGCGAGGAAGAGCACCGCCTCGGCGACCTCGGTGGTCGAACCCGCCCGGCGCAACGGGTTCTGCGTGGCGCGATGTTGGTTGTCGCCGGTGATCCTCTTCACGCCCTCGGTTCCCGACATCGCCCCGGGCGCAACGACATTCACGCGGACGCCGTCCGGCCCCCACTCGATGGCACAGGCGCGGGTGAACGCGTCGACGCCGGCCTTGGCCGACACCACGTGCGCCTGCAAGGCCATGCCGCGGTACTGGGTCGCCGCGCTGATGTTCACGACGGATCCACCGTTTTCCCGCAGGCATAGCTCGTAAGCCGCCTTCGACACGTTGAACGTCCCCAGCAGGTCGATGTCGACCACGGCTTTGAAGCCGCCTGCGCTCAGGCCGCTGACCGGGACGGGAAAGTTCCCTGCGGCATTGTTGACGACGACGTCGAGCCGGCCGAAGGCCCGGATCACGTCCTCGACGACGGCGGTCACCTCATCGTGGCTCCGCACGTCGCAGACGCCGTAGACGGCCTCGATCCCGGCCTCCCGCAACACCGCAACCGCCGCCTCGAGGTTGGCTTCCTTGCGGCTGCAGATCGCGATCCGGGCGCCGTGGCTGCCCAGCACCCGCGCGATCTCGAGGCCGAGACCCGTGGCCCCGCCGGTGATCAGGGCCGCCTTGCCCTGCAGCAGATCGGCCCGGAACGGGCTGCGCCGGGCGTTCACGCCGTCAAGGGTACGACGGTCAACCATCGGTCGACAGTGGACGTTTTCTTCGCTCACCGCAAGGATCGAGTCATCGACACCCGGCAGGAGGAAAGTGACCCTACGATTCCGAGGGCTTGTGCTGGCCCCGTTGACGGTGGCGCTGGCGATGCTGCTGGCGCCGTCGGCCTCGGCCGACACCTACACAAACCAGCTGGTGGACAAGTTCAGCGCGCAGACCCACGTGTTGGCCGACCCGGGGGCGAATCCGCTGTTGCAGAGCCCGGATCGGCTGAACGACCAAATCTTGAGCACCCGGTGGGCGTGGGCTCCGCGACCGCCGATCTGGGTGGCGGCGGTGGCGTCCAACCAGACCGGCGTGACCACCCCGGATGCCATTCACAACGTCATCCTCGGGCGCGATCCCGGATTCAGCGGGATCATTCTGGTCATCGATTCCCGGGGCTACCACGTGCGCGCCTACAACGTGCCCAGGGCGATCGCGGACAGCGTCGATCCGGTCATGAGCCAGTCCGCCAGGGACCACCGAAACGACCCGTACGGCGCGAGCAGTGAATTCGTCAGCAAGATGTCGACGGTGGCTGCGTCCTCCGGCGCACCGGCGGTGACCTCACCCGCGGTGCAGAAGAACCACAACCAGGGATCCGCGCTGTGGACCGCGCTGGCGATCATCGCCATCGGTGTCGCCGTGATCGGCCTGATCTGGTTCGCGGTGAACCGGAACCGCAAGCGCCGCAAGGACACCGACACCAAGGAACAGATCAAGCAGGAGTTGATCACCGTCACCTCGGATGTCAGCGACCTCGACAATGCGGTACTCACCAACAGCGACACGGACGTCAGCGCCGAGCAGACGAAGGCCAATGCGAGCCTCTACGACGCGCGGCAGGCCTACGAAAAGGGTGACTATGGCGCGGCACGCGCGCACCTGAGGGTGGTGGAGTCGACGGTGGCCAAAGCCAACCAGAAGCTGTACCCGGGCCGGGCCGCGCCTAACGTCGCCGACGTCTCCTCGGTGCCGGCGGGCGACCGGAAGCAGGCCTCGGTGCGGACGAGGAATCCCGATACCGGCGATTACGTGACGATCAACAACAACAACTACAGCGCCACCCCGCAGCCCGGTTATCCGCACTACTACGGCGGCGGTTACTACAACGGGATGTTCTTCTACCCGGGTTATTACCCGTACGCGTTCTGGGGTCCGGGTTGGGGTTGGGCTCTCACCGACGTGCTGTTGATGGATGCGCTGCTGGACGACCATTGGGGCGGCGGGTACGACCGCGGCTTCGAGGCCGGCCGGGACTCTGCGTATGCGGACGCGAACTACGACGGCGGGCAAAGCGCCGGCTACGACAGCCAGCAAGGCGACGTCGGGTTCGGAGGCGGTTACGACTCCGGGTTCGGGGGCAACGACAGCTCGTACTCCGGCGGCGGAGACGTGGATTTCGGCGGCGGATGGGACTCGGGCGGCGGCTCCGATTTCGGCGGCGGCAGCTCGGATTCCGGTGGCGGCGATTTCGGATTCTGACCGAGAAGTAGGGTCTTGCGGATGAGCACGGACGGGATCAACCGGGGCATCCTGCTCGCCATGGTGGTGATCGGGGTGATCGCGTACGCGTTGCTCTACTCGCACGCCTCGGCCGTCTTCCGGGTTCTGGTGCCCGTCGGCCTGGCCGTCGTGGTGGGGCTGATCATCCGCGACGTCGTCAACGCCCGGAAGCGGTGATCTGACCCGGCGTGCACAAAGCATTTTCCGTGTGATGCATCACGCTCACCCGAGGCCGCCTGGGCCAGCGGGATTCGCCTCTGCCGACGCGTAATCCGCGCGGTTTGCTGTGGATGCGAGTTTGCTTTGGACCGATCTGCATCCGATGGGTGATACATTCGGGCGATTATGGCAAGACAACCGGTCGCCGACATGGCCAAGGCCGTCGCCGAGATGATCGACACGGGCACCGATCTGACCTGGCGGTATTTGCTGTCCAACCGCAAGGAATTGAGCGCAAGCGCGACGCTGGTGCTCAACAGGGTCAACCGGGAGGGTCCCATGCGGCTGACGGCTCTCGCCGCGGCCGAGGATACGAGCCAACCGGCGATGACCCAGCTGGTCCAGCGGATGGAACGCCAAGGACTGCTCGAGCGGCTGAGCGATCCCGAGGATGGCCGGGCAGCCCTGGTCGCCATCAGCGACGCGGGCCGGGAGCTCTGGGACCTGCGCACGGACCGCCGCAGGGAGCGTCTGGCCGCGCTGCTGACCGGGCTTTCCACCGAGGATGCGCTGACGTTGTGGCTGGCCGCGCAGGTCGCCATGCCAATCCTGCGTCAACTACTCGACATCGCGGCCTCCGAGGCACCGCACCCCGCCGATGCGGCAAAGTGAGCGCGCAGCCACCAATCTGCATAATGCCCACTATGTAAAGATTGGGTGACCCGCGGCCTTTGCGCGGCGAAACCGGCAAGTGATAGCCCGCTCGGCCCGCGTTCCGCTTGACGGGCTGCATCATCCACATGATATGAAAATGAGCGTGGGAAGCGACGCCCCGCCGGCAGCCGTCGCCGCGAGGATCGACGCGGCGGCCGCGGCAGCCCATGATGGCATCGGCTCACATACCCGGGCACACGAAGGAGCGGAGCAGTGACTCTGGGCTTGTTTGGACTACTCACCGTCGTTTCCCTCGCACTGGCCGTCACCCTGGCCTCCGTCGCGGCCGTCTACGTTCGACGCCTGGAGCGGCGCAGGCCCCCGCCGATCGCCGAGGAAATCGGCAGCGCGAAAGAAGTGGTCCGCAAGTTGCGCAAGCGGCAACCGATGTCGCCCGAAGAGCTGGATTATGCGCGTCAGGTCGTGTCCGACCGCGCCTCGGTCATGGCGCTGTGCATCCCCGGTGCGTTGTTCATGCTCGGTTGCTTTTACGTGTTCGGCAGCCTCTACCACCTGCACGGGGCCACTCCGTCCGAGCGGACATTCCTCGGGGTGATACCCATGCTCACCTCATCGAACCTCGCGCTTCGCCTGCTCAGCAGCGCCCGGCTGAAAAGGCGTCTGCGCACGGCATCCGTCGCGTCATGAGGGCCGCAGGCCCGTTGGCAGGCGTCAGTCACAACCTCTCGAGTTCGCGTTCCGTGCCGCAGGTAGTAATCTCTTTATCGCCGTATGTCAACCAGATTGATATGCGGCCGTCCCGCGGTCCACGGGCGGGGACGCGAGAACGCGGTGGGTAGGACGAGGTCGCGAAAGGTGATGGAGTGAGCCGTCGTTCAGTCGGCAGGACTGTCTTGCAACGAGGCTGGATGCCGTTGGTCACCGTCATCGCGGTCGGGGTGGGCCTGCTGTGCATGTACAAGGTGCACCAGTTCTCCGAACCGGAGCCGGTCATCACCGTCAACGGTCCACAGGCACCCGAGCAGTTCAATCTCAAACGGATCACCTACGAGGTGTTCGGCAACGCCGGCAACGGGGGGAGGCTCGTCTACATCGACATCGACGGTCATCCGCACCAGGTTGATTTCACCGCCCTGCCGTGGTCGCACACGGAGACCACGACGCTCTCGGTGGCGTCCGGAAGCATCTCGGTTCACGTTCGCAGTGGTCAGGTGAGTTGCCGGATGCTGGTGGATGGTGTGGTCCGCGACGAGCAGTCGGACGACCATCCGGACGCCGACGTCGAGTGCAGGGTGAAATCGGCATGACCGAGCATCGCCTCGACGAGACGCGGCCTAAACGCCCGTTCATCCCCAGGATGGTGCGGACTTTCGCGATCCCGATCATCTTCTTCTGGGGTCTTCTCGCGGTCACCACGAACACCTTCATGCCCCAGGTGGAGCGGGTCGCGGAAGAGCTTGCGGGCCCCATGGTCCCGCATTACGCGCCCTCGCAGCGGGCGCTGCTGCACATCGGTGAGAAGTTCCACGAATCCAACTCGACCAACTTGACCATGGTCGTGTTCGAGGCGAACCGACCGCTGGGAGACGCCGACCACCGGTACTACGACGACCTGATGCGCCGCCTCCAGCACGACACCCGGCATGTGCAGTACGTAATGGACCTGTGGGGCAAGCCATTCACCGCGGCGGGGGCGCAGAGCGTGGACGGCAAATGCACCTACGTGCTCCTGCGTCTCGCCGGTGACATCGGGCAGATCCAGGCCAACCAGTCCGTGGACGCCGTCCGCGACATCATCAAAAAAGACCCGCCCCCGCCCGGCCTGAAGGTCTACGTCAGCGGCGCGGCTCCGTTGGCCTCCGACACGCTCGCCATCGCCAACGCCAGCCTGAACAACGTCACGATCGTCACGATCATCCTCATCGTCGTGATGCTGCTGCTGGTATACCGCACCCCGTCTACCCTTTTGGTGCCCCTGCTCGGGGTGCTCATCGAGATGCTCGTCGCCAAGGGCGTCGTCTCGACGCTCGGGCATTACGGATACATCGAACTGTCCTCGTTCGCCGTGAATATCGTGATCGCGCTGACGCTGGGAGCCGGAACGGATTACGGCATCTTCCTGATGGGCCGATATCACGAGGCTCGGCAGGCGGGCGAAAGCCGCGAGGACAGTTTCTACATCGCGTACAAGGGCGTCGCGCCCATCATCATCGGCTCCGGCCTGACGATTGCCGGCGCGTGTTACTGCTTGACGTTCGCGCGCCTGAACTACTTCCACACCATGGGGCCGGCCGTCGCGATCACCATGCTGTTCACCATCGCCGCGGCGATGACGCTGGGACCGGCGGCACTGACCGTCGGCAGCCTTTTCGGGATGTTCGACCCGAGAACCCCCACCCATGGTCGCCTCTATCGGCGCATCGGCGCGAGCGTGGTGCGCTGGCCGGTCCCGATCCTGGTGGCCAGTACCGCCGTCGTCATGATCGGGGCGATCTTCGTTCCCACCTACCGGCAGAACTACGACGACAGGCAGTACCAGCCGGCCAGTGCGCCAGCCAATTTGGGCTTCCAGGCGGCCGACCGGCACTTCCCGAAGAGCAAGCTGTTCTCCGAGATGCTGATGGTCGAAACCGATCACGATATGCGCAACTCGGCCGACTTCATCTCGCTGGACCGGGTAGCCAGAGCCCTGATCCGTCTGCACGGTGTGGCGATGGTGCAAGGCATGACGCGGCCGTTGGGCCGCGCGCTTGAGCACGCCAGCATCCCCTACCTGTTCACCACGCAGGGCAGCGGCAACGGACAACAGCTCCCGTTCAACAGGGAGCAGAACTCCAACACCGACGCGCAGGCCGACATCCAGGCGCACTCGGTCGAGGTGTTGCGCAAGGAGATCGGCTTCTTCCAAAAGGTGTCCGACGAACTGCACCAGACGGTCCTGACCGTCGAGGACCTACAACGGGTCAGCGACGACATCCGCGACGAGGTCTCCAACGTCGACGACTTCTTCCGCCCGATCAAGAGCTACTTCTATTGGGAGAGACACTGTTTCGACATTCCCATCTGCTGGACGTTCCGTTCGCTGTTCGAGACCATCGATCAGATCGACAAGCTGGCCGACGACATCGCGGATGCGAAGGTGTCCCTGCAGGAGGTGGACAAGACCTTCCCGCAGATCATCGCCCAACTGAAAGCCACCGCCGACGATACCGAGGCACTGCAGTCGAAATTGGTCAACAGCTACGGATCCGCCGATCTGCAAACCGTGCAAACGGAGCAGACTTTCGATGATCTGATCAACGTCGGGAACGACTTCGACAAGTCCCGCAGCGACGACTTCTTCTATATCCCGCACGAGGGATTCGACAACGAGGACGTCAAGACCGGCATGAAGCTGATGATGTCGCCGGACGGCAAGGCGGCCCGTTTCATCGTCACCCACGAGGGCGACGCGATGGGCCCCGAAGGGGTCGAGCACGTCGAACAGTTCCCCGACGCGATCAAAACGATCCTGAAAGAGACCTCGCTGGCGGGCGCGCGGATCTACATCGGCGGTTCGGGATCCAACGACAAGGACATCAAGGAATACGCGATGTCCGACCTCATGATCGCGGCCATCGCAGCCTTCGTGCTGATCTTCTTGATCATGATGTTCATCACGCGAAGTCTGGTGGCGGCGTTCGTGATTCCCGGCACCGTGGCGTTCTCCTATGCCGGCGCGTTCGGGCTTTCCATCCTGGTCTGGCAACACCTCATCGGCCTACATCTGCACTGGCTGGTCCTGCCGTTGACGTTCATCATCCTGGTGGCCGTCGGGTCGGACTACAACCTGCTGCTGATCAACAGGGTGAAAGAGGAGTTGCACGGCGGAATTCACACTGGTCTCATCCGGGCCCTCGGCAGCACCGGCGGCGTCGTGACGTCCGCCGGTTTGGTGTTCGCCTTCACCATGCTCGCGATGCTCACCAGCGACCTGCGCACCATCGGTCAGGTGGGCTCGACCGTGTGCATCGGCCTGCTGCTCGACACGCTGATCGTGCGTTCGTTCGTGGTGCCGAGCATCCTGCGAATCCTCGGGCCGTGGTTCTGGTGGCCGACTTTGGTGCGCACCCGCCCGGCGGCGGCGCGCTAGCCGGCGCCCTTGCCGTTGTCGACGCGATAAACGGCACCGTGGACGGCGGCCGCGGCGTCGCTCGCCAGGAAGGCGATGACGTTCGCCACGTCGACGGACTGCATCATGCCGCGCGGGGAAGCGGTGCGCATGATCAGGTCGTAGTTCGGGTTCTCCGGCGCCCTGAAGTGTTCGAGCTGCGGGGTGAGCATGCCGCCCGGGCATATCGCGTTGACGCGCAAGCGATCCGCGGTGTACTCCACCGCCAGGGCGCGGGTGAGGCCGACCAGCCCGTGCTTGGCGGCGCAATAGCCGGCCGAGTACGCCTGGCCCTCGACGCCGGCGATGGAGCCGACGTTGACGATGTTGCCGCCGCGCTCCAGTAGGTGCGGCAACGCGGCCCGGCACAGGTAGAACGGACCGTTCAGGTTGACCGCGAGGTCCTCCGCCCAGTCGTCGTCGGTCATCGACTCGGTGCGCCGCATCTGGTGTCGGCCGGCGACGTTGACCAGCACGTCGAGCCCGCCCAGCTCACGCACGCACTGCTCCACCGCGTCGCGGCAGGCCTGCGCGGAAGCGACGTCCACCGATGCGTAACAACCACCTTGGACGTCTGCGAACACCTCGGCCAACCGGCCAGTGTCCCGGCCGATGCCGAAAACCGTTGCGCCCTGGCGGGAGAACAGCCGGGCCGTCTCAGCGCCGAGGCCCGACGACGCCCCGGTCACCAAGGCGACCTTGCCCTGCAGTGCTGACATGTCTGTCCTCGCGGTCAGTAAGAACGGATCCGCGCAACGCTACCGCGCAGCAGCCCCAGCGGGGCAACGAACCTCGGTCCCCACATGGTCATGGCGCGGCGAGCGGTCAACAAGACGAGCAGGCTGATCGCGAGGCGCCCGAGGGCTACCCGGCTCGTGCGCCTCTTCCAGCTTGGCCGCGCCGGTTCCGCGCGCCGGCCGAAGTAATAGCCAACGCCCATTGCCATCGCCAGGGCCGCGACGGCCGCCAGCATCGTCATGATGATGAGCGTTTCGCGTCATCGTCGCGCCGAGGTCACGCGCGAGACACACCTTGGCCACTAAGCGGGCCCGAAGGCGTGGGTGTCAGACGTTCTCGCTCACGACATACACGGCGACATACCCGATGGGGATGCCGGTCCAGGTGGCGATGCATTCGCGTGCGGCCGGCTCCACCATGTCCCGGCGGACGGTGCGGGTGACCCTGCCGATCTCGGGAACGCGGATCATCCATCCGTCGGCATCGCGAGTGATCTCGATATCGAAGCACTGGCCGACCATGGGGCATTTCACGCGAGGCACGACCCGCGACGAGCGGGTGCTGCGCAGCGATTGTCGGCGCAGCAGGGTGGGCTGAATGGGCATGGCTGCTTTCGGAGAGTCGCAATCAGAACCGCGGGAAAGAGTAATGCGCATTCAGACGAAAACCTAATCGGCCAGTCAAACTGGCATGCACCTGATGCGCACTCTCCACCAAGTCGTCGCCGGGACTTAATGTTTGTGTTCATGCGACTGGTCCACGCGCCCGCGTTCGCGGCGAGTTTGCTGTCCGCGTTGGCCATCGGCTGTCCTGCCGCCCCGGTGGCGTGCGCGGATGGCGGATACGGACCCGGCTCCTACGCGGTGCCCGCCCAACTCCCCTACGGCACCTACGTCGCCCACGCCGAACCGGGCGACTACCGAGCGGCCTGCGTCTTCACCACGTGGACCCGCGACGGGAGACTGATCAACTCCGACAGCGGGATTCAAACGACCCCGGTCACGGCGAATCTCTCGGCTCCCGCGGTGGCGAAGTTCATCACGCACGGCTGCACGCCGTGGACGAAAGTGGGTTGACACCTCATTGCGCTGCCGTGGCGCGGCGTGTGCGCGAAGCGGCCGAGCGCGCGGGTCGGGCCCGCATGTGATCGCGGGCGCGACCCATGATGTCGCCGAGCGCCCGCACGTCCTCGCCGGAAAGCGCATCGAACAGCAGGTCGCGGACAACCTCGATGTGGCCCGGCAGCACTTTGGCAAGCCGCGCATGGCCCGCTTCGGTGATGCCGACGACCGTGGCGCGCTGGTCGTCGACGCTGGCTTCGCGGGCGATGAGGCCCGCCTGTTCCAGCAGACCCGCCTGATGGGTGAGGCCGCTGCGGCTGTAGACCACGCCGTCGGCCAGTTCGGTCATGGTCAACCGGCGCTGGGCGTCGGCAAGCTTCGCCAAAATCTCGAACTGCACGTAGCTGAGGTCGCCCTCGGCCCGTAGCTGTCGCTGCACGGCGTACTGCAGCAGGCTGACCGCCTCCATCAGGGCGAAGTAGGCGCGCATCTGCTGAGGCTTGAGGGCTTGTGCCATGCCTTGATCGTAATGCTTCGAGCTCGAAGCAATGTGGTGATCGTCACCCGGAACTCCGGAATCGCTTCGATCTCGAAGCAAGTTATGCGTAGTGCAACTGCTTCGAGATCGAAGCACCTAGGTGAAACGGAGAAGACCATGAAGGCTGTGCAGTACCACCGTTACGGCGGCAGTGACGTTCTGCGGTACGAAGAGGTTCGGCGGCCGGTGCCCGGCCCCGGCGAAGTGCTGGTGAAGGTGGCCGCAACCTCGTTCAACCCGGTCGACGCCGGGATCCGGGGCGGCTACCTGTCCGAGGTATACGCGATCTCCTTCCCCCACACGCCGGGCATCGACGTCGCCGGAACCGTCGCCGAGCTCGGTGACGGGGTGACGGGGTGGAACGTTGGTGACGCCGTCGTCGGGTTGCTGCCTTTGGACGCCCCCGGCGCCGCCGCAGAGTACGCGCTCGCCCCGGCCGCGGTGCTGACCGCAGCGCCAAAGTCGGTGCCGCTCGCCGATGCCGCGGCGCTGCCGACGGTCGGACTGACGGCATGGCAGGCGTTGTCCGAGATCGCCGAACTCAGGTCCGGGCAGTCCATTTTGATCAACGGCGCGGGCGGAGCGGTCGGCGGCTACGCGGTCCAGCTCGCCAAGCAGGTCGGAGCCGTCGTCACCGCGACCGCGTCCGCGCGCAGCGCTTCCCGGCTGCGCCACCACGGGGCCGACCGGATCATCGACTACATCGACTACGCGAACACCCCGCCGCACGTCGCCGGGCAGCCGTTCGACGTGGTGCTGAACCTGGTCAGCACCGCACCGGAGCAGACTGCGGCCCTGGTCGGCCTGGTCGCCGACGGCGGGTTTTACCTGGGCACCATGACGTCCGGCGAGGAGGACGCGGCTAGGCGGGTGCGCGCGCAGCGGGTGTTCGTCCGCAGCGACGCCGCGCAGCTGGCCGAACTCGTCAACCTGGTCGACGCCGGAAACCTGGTGATCGACGTCGCCGACCGCCGACCGCTGACCGACGCTGCCGCCGTGCACGATGACTCCGACGCCAATCGGCTGCCCGGGAAGACGATTCTGATTCCCGGCCAATGAGATTCGGTCGATTCAGTTGAAGGCGTGTCCCGCCGGCAATCCGCCGGCGGGACACGCCTTGAGTCTGGGCGCTATCGTCCGTCTTGCTATGCCGCCCGGCTCGGTGGAAACGCGGCTTGCGTCTCGATGGCTTCGCGGTAGGCGGACACCCGGCCCGGCATCGTCCCGAGCGCGGCGATGGTACGACCACCGCGCCCGTACGCCGCGACGAACTCCCAGGCGCCCGGATCGCCTTCGACGATCTCGACGGAGTCGTAGTCGGTTGGCACGCCCAGCATCTGCAGCTTGACGTCGTATTGATCCGACCAGAAGTACGGCACCTCGTCGTAGGGCTCCGCGCCCCGCGGCCCCGCCATCAGGGCCCGGGCGGCGGCCGCACCCTGACGGCCCGCGTCGTCCCAGTGCTCGGTACGCAGGTGCCGCTCGTACAGCGGGTGCCACCAGCGCGCGACGTCGCCGGCCGCGACAACCGGGACGTCCGCGGTGCCGCCCTCCGCGACACCGCAGGCGTCGCAGATCACGCCGTCGTCGACACGCAAGCCGGAGCCGTCCAGCCATTCGGTGGCGGGGGTGACCCCGAGTCCGACGATGACGAGATCGGCCGGAACCTGCGAGCCGTCGGTGAGGCGAACACCTTCTACCCGGCCGTTGCCCACGAATCCGTCGACGCCCACGCCCACCCGCAGATCCACGCCATGTTGGCGATGCAGGTCGGCCCAGCGCGACGCCAGCTCCGTGCCCAACGCGGAAAGCAATGGGCTGGCCGCCTTTTCGACCAGCACCACGTCCAACCCCATTGACCGGCAACTCGCGGCGACCTCGGCGCCGATGAACCCGCCGCCGACGACCACCACCCGCGGTCGCGAACCCAGCCGATCCCGGATGGCCAGGCAGTCCTCGACCGTTCGCAGCATCAGCACCCCGTCGGGAACCGGGCCGCCCGGCCATTCGCGTGGCACCGCGCCGCTGGCGATCACCAGCCCGTCGAACGGCAAGCCGAACTCCTGGTCGGCATCGCGCACGTGGATGGTGCGCGAGGACATGTCCAGCTTGAGAGCCGATGCGCCACGCAAGACGCGCGCTTCGGTGTCGAATTGCGGCGCCAAGTCGACGCCGGCCCGGTGCACCGTGCCGGTGAGGAACTTCTTCGACAGCGGCGGGCGATGGTACGGGGCGTGCCGCTCGGCGCCGACGATGGTGAGTGCGCCGTCAAAGCCCTCCTGCCGCAGCGTCTCTGCCGCGCGGGTGCCCGCCACGCCGGCACCGACGACGACGACCTCTTTCAGGTTTCTCTGCTGGCGACCCGGCATCGCTTCAGTCCTTCACCGTGATCGCTTGGGTGGGACACGACACCTGGGCGCCAATCAACTGCTGGCGCAGCGCCTCTGGTGCCTCCTCCTGCAGTACGTGCAGACCGTCCTCGCGCACGTCGAACACCTCGTGGCAGATGCTCATGCACACGCCGTTGCCGTCGCAGGTATCAAGATCTACCGAAACCTTCATCACACCTTCGCCTTTCGTGCTCCGTTGCCGGAAGTCTCGATCCCTTGGGTTTGATCCGGCGACTTCCCTTGGGATCGCGCCCGCTCCTTGGCGGCCTTCGCCACCGGCGAGTACGCCAGGTAGTCGATCGCCATCTGTGTGGACCCTTCGTCGTTCGGGTGGTGGCTGGGCCGCAGATACCGGACCGGCGTCGTCACCATCAGCTTCCACGGGCCCGGAAGCTTGTACTCGCGAGCGGCCGATAGCCAATCCCGCCAACGCCACTTTTGGTCGATGGTCGGGTCTTGGGCCATCAGGTAGCGCGCTCCCGCGACCCACCAGGCGATGAACAGCGGCGTGGTGAAGAACATCGAGAACGCCCTGATCCAGTAGTTGCCGCTGACGTGCTGGAAGACGTCGTACACCAGCGCGCGGTGCTCGACCTCCTCGGCCCCGTGCCAGCGCAACAGGTCGAGCATCATGGGGTCGGCCTTCGCGTAGTCCAGACCTCGGTTAGTCAGCACCCACTGGCCCAACATCGCCGTGTAGTGCTCAAGCGCGGCTACGTCGGCCAGGCGCCGATAGAGCCACCACCGCTTCATGGCCGGCGGAAACCACTTGGGCGGGTCGCCCAGCGTCATCGACAACAGCCTCCCGAGCCGATCGGTATACGGCTTGGTGTCGATCCCCTGCTCGGCGAGGTGGTCGAGCACCACCTGGTGGGCCCACGCATGCCAGGACTCCTGCTGGATGAACGGTTTGATCGCCGCCTCCAACTCCGGATCGTCGACCAGCGACGACGCTTCGAGAACGGCCTTGATGAAGTGGCGCTCGCCCTCGGGCAGCAGGAGGTGCAAGACATTGATCATGTGTGTCGAGAACGGGTCGTCGGGCACCCAGTGCAGTGGCGTCTCCGACCAGTCGAAGCGAACCATCCGGCGGTACATGGGATGGCCGTCGTGGTGAAGTTGGACCTCGGGCATCGAAAGCTCCCTCCCGGATTGTCTGCGAACAGCCGTTCACTCGGCCGCGTACCCACGCCTGCCGCCGGTTATGCGTACCGGCGGTACGAGGTTTCTGAGAGTTGCCTACCGAGGCACGGATGTCCCCGAGCGGCGCGTAATCGGCGCAGATAGGACGGGGTCGCTCGTCGCCGGCGCTTCCGACATTGACTCGACACGGTGAAGCGCAGAAACCGATTGGATATCGACTAGTACGCGCCACTTATGTTGACAAAAGTCACAAATTTAACATCACGCGATGCAGGATTTGTCGGCGAATGTGCGGCCGTCGCGCCCCATTCCCCGGCGCGATTTATTGCGCTACGCCATTCCCCTGGCGGTACTACCGGCGCTGTATGCGGCATCGACGAGTGTGGCCCGCCCTGCCGCAGCGGCCGTCCCTCCCAGATTGATCGACTTCGCCATGCGCCAAATCCCGGCGGACCACATTCGGGCCGCCGGCTACTCCGGCGTCATCAACTACGTTTCGCTATCGCGTCCCGGCTCGACCATGGGCGCCAAGCCGATCACACGGCCCTACGCCGAGCAGCTGACCGCCGCCGGGCTGATGATCGTGAGCAATTACCAATACGGCAAGCCGGGCGGGACGGCACCGTCGGACTTCAGGCGCGGGTTCGAGGGCGGCGTTGCCGATGCTCGCACCGCGTGGGATTTGCATACCGCGGCGGGTGGCGGTCAGAGTGCGCCGATCTTCTTCAGCGTCGACGAAGACATAAACCACGACACCTGGAACAATTTGGCGCTCAAGTGGTTTCGCGGAATCAATTCGGTATTGGGAGTGCAGCGCACCGGCGTCTACGGCGGTATCGATGTGTGCCAGTGGGCCGCGGCCGACGGCGTCATCGGCAATTCGCGCACCCCCGGCCACCGCTGGGCCTGGCAAACCAAGGCCTGGTCCCGGGGCCAGGTCGACCCTGCCGCCGTCCTCTATCAACGCGTGGTGAGTACGCCGTCGAATCCAGGTCCGGAAGTCGGGGGCCTCCAGGTCGACGTCAACGACGTCCTCGCCGCGGATTGCGGTCAATGGAACCTGCACCGGTGAGGCCGCATCCCGCTTGATCCGCCCATTATCACCGCCGTCACTCTTTCCCACACTCACGCCACCGGGCGATCACCTGGCCGGCGAAGTCCAGCATCTGGTCAAGGGTGGGGAACAATGCGAAGGCATCCACGATCGCCTCGTCGGCACCGGACTGGGCGAGGCGCTCGAGCTTGTCGGTGACGGAGTCAACTGACGTGCCCGGGTCGAGGTTGATCCGCATGGCCGTCTTCAGCGCGTCCGGATCGCGGCCGGCGTCCTTTGCCGCCCGGCGCGCAATCGACCACAAGTGGTCGGTGACCTCGTCCTGCAGCCCCTCGACCCCGAGCCAGCCGGTGCCGCTGCGGCCGACCCGGCGCATCGCCGCCTCGCTGGCACCGCCGATCCAGATGGGCGGACCGCCGGCCTGGACCGGGCGCAGGTCGGCATGAACCGGCGGCAGGGAGAAGAACTCGCTCTCCCAAGAAACCGGGTTGGTCGTCCACCACTCGTGCAGGAACGCCAGCAGGTCATCGAGCATCCTCCCGCGCCGGCTCCAGTCCGCGCCGCGGGCGATGTCGTGTTCGTCCTTCATCCATCCGATTCCCACGCCAACGTCCAGGCGGCCGTCGCTGAGCACGTCGAGCGTGGTCAGCAGACGGGCCAGGTGCACCGGCTCGTAGTAGAACGTGCTGAGCGTGCTGGCGTTGAGCCGCACCCTGTTGGTCGCGGTCGCGGCGACGGTCCAGAGCAGCACCGGGTCGAGGTAGCGGGTCATCTGCGGCGGGTACGGCTGCTCTTTGCCCGGATAGGTGCTGTGCATGTCGACCGGCGTGACCAGGCGATCGCCGACCCACAGTGTGTCGTAGCCGAGGTCCTCGAGCCCGCGGCAGAACGCGCCGAGACCAGCGGCGCCGCGGACGGCGGGCCCGACGATGGGAAGTGCGAAGCCAAGGTTCATCGCTCGAATCCCTTCGGTGATAAATCAACCATTACTTTGGGGGCGCGGGCGCCCTTTGCTCGTTCACTCCTGGGCCGGGCGGCTCAGCCGGCAACGGTGGCGCCGAGGGCGAAGTCGAAATTCCCCACCCCGTGGCGGGCGAGGCCCATCACGACCAGGCCCGTTCCTTCCAGCCAGTGCGCCATGTTCAAGCCGCCGACGTCGAGCGGGCGCAGCTCGAGGCTTTTGATGAACTCCTCCACGGCCGCCTTGGCCCGCGCGTCGTCGCCGGCGATGAAGACGTCGAGCGGCCGGCCCTGCGCCAGGACAGCGCCAAAGATGGTGTTGAAGGCCTTCACCACGCTGGCGCTGGCCGGGGCCGTCTTGGCGACTTCCTGCGCGATCGAGGTGTCATCGGGGATGGCCAGCCCGTCGGCCGCGGCATTGAAGGGGTTGCTGATGTCGACGATGACCTTGCCCGCGAGGGCGTCTCCGTACTGGGCGACAACCGGAACGACATCGGCGTACAACACGGAAACGATGACGATGTCCCCGGCCGGGACGGCGCCGAAATCCCCCGTCGTCGCGCTGCCGCCGAGGCTCTTGGCCAGGTCGGCGGCCTTGGACTGATCGCGGCCGATGATCTCGACGGCGTTGCCGCCCGCTACGGCCAGCGCGCCAATGGTACGAGCCATGTTCCCGGTCCCGATGATGCTGATGCTGCTCATGAGATGTCCTGTCCTGAACTAGTGGTCGGAATGGTTGATGCGTCCACCTTATGGGGATTTTGATGACACGTCAACCACTTACCGGTAGCATGGGGGCCAATGGAACCGAACTGGCTGAACCCTAGGGAAGACCGCGCCTGGCGGGCCTTCCAGCACGCGCACCATCAGCTCGACGTGCACCTGAACCGGGGCCTGCAGAAATCGGGACTGTCCGGGGCCGACTACGAGATCCTGGCGGTGCTTTCCGGCCACGACGGGGACCGCATGCCCGCCCGCGACCTGTGCAATGCACTGGGTTGGGAGAAGAGCCGTGTCTCACATCAGGTGCGGCGCATGCAGAAGGACGGGCTGATCTGTCGCGAGCCCAACCCCGACGACGCCCGCAGCACCATGGTCTGCCTGCTGCCTGCCGGCCGCGCCGCCATCGAGAAGGCGGCGCCCGGGCACGTGGAGGACGTCCGCCGGAACTTCATCGACCTGCTTACCCCGGCCGAGCTCGAGATGCTCGCCGCCCTGAACGAACGGGTCCTGCGCCACTTGGCCAAAGACGAAGACTCCGCGGCCGACGACGAGCCCGCATAGCCTCGTCAGCCCTGAGGTGATGCCGGGCACGTAACGCGGTGGTCGAACCTCCCGCGACGAATCGCGGACCCGTGAATATCTGTGGAGCTAAGGGGACTCGAACCCCTGACCCCCACACTGCCAGTGTGGTGCGCTACCAGCTGCGCCATAGCCCCAAGTCGTGCCAATCGAAGCTACACCACTGGCCACCGACGTTCAAAGCTGCTGGTCAGGCGGGCTCGAGCGCCGTCCGCGTCTCGGGCGCGGGCACCCAGGCGACGGCGGCGACCAACAGAACAACCCCACTGATCGCGAACGCCCAGCCGTAGCTCAGCCGCTCGGCGACCCAGCCGACCGCTATCGAGCCGACGATCGCGCCCAGATCCGACGCCATCTGCACCGCGGCCACCGGCGTGCCCGCGCGAGCCTCCCTGCCGAGGATGTCGGCGACGGCGGCCTGCATAGGAGACATGAAGATCCCCGTCGTCACGCCGGACACAAACCCCACGACCATGAACGCGGGCAGCGACGTCACGACGCCCAGCCCGGCGGTGGCCGCACCGGACGCCGCCAGACCGACAATCAACAACGTGCGCCGCCCCATCCGGTCGGACAAGTAGCCACTGGGAATGACGGCCACCGCATTGCCGGCCGCGAACGCCGCCAGCACCACGCCGATGACCCCGACGCTGCGGCCCATGACGTCGGAAATGAACAGCGGGACCAGCGCGACGCGCAGCCCAAAAGCCGACCAGCCCATCGCAAAATTGGACAACAGCGCCGACCGATACGCGCGGAACCCCAACGCTTCTCGGATCGTCACCGTCGATCGTGTCGGCGGCAAAGGTGCGGCCAGCGTCGAATTACGCAAGCCATAGAACAGCACCACGGCCACCACCAGCATTGCGGCACCGTAGACGATGAAGGGAGCCGTCAGCCCCCAGCCCGCCGCCAGGGCGCCGACCGCCGGCCCACCGACCGCGCCGATCATGAACGAACTGGTAAAAATGCCCGCGATTCGCCCGCGGGCGTCGGGCGGGCTGATGTGGATCATCAACCCCAAGGCCGCGACGTAAAACAGCGTCGAACCCAAGCCGCTGAGGGCGCGAAAAAACAGGAGTTGCCAGTACGCCCGCGAGAACGCGCACGCGGCAGTGGCCAACCCCACGATCAGCAAACCACCGATGTAGATCCGCCGTTCACCCAACCGTTGCGCCAACAGTCCGCTTATCGGTGCGAAACACAGTCGGGTCAACGAGAAGACGGTGACCAAGAAAGTCACCGCCTCGATGCTGACCCCGAAGGTGCGGGCGAAGGCGGGCATTGCCGGCGAAATGACGCCGTAGCCCAGTGCCACCATGATGTTGGCCCAGCTGAGGATCCACACTTCGCGCGGAAGCCGCGCAGCAGAAGAGCCGCGTCCCCCCGGGCGGGCAAGTCGGAGGGAACAAGTCACCCAATGACTTTATTAACTACCTCGCGCGCGGTTTCCTGCACCTCCACCAAATGCTCGGGTCCGTTGAAAGACTCGGCATAAATCTTGTAGACGTCTTCGGTGCCCGACGGCCGCGCAGCAAACCACGCGTTGGCGGTCGTCACCTTTAATCCGCCCAACGGCGCGCCGTTGCCGGGCGCGGTGGTGAGTTTCGCGGTGATCGGCTCGCCGGCCAATTCGGTGGCGGTCACCTGCTCGGGTGAGAGCTTGGAAAGCCGCGCTTTCTGGTCGCGATCGGCAGGCGCGTCGACTCTGGCGTAGAACGGCGTCCCGTACTCGGCGGTCAGCTCCTGATAGCGCTGCGACGGGGTCAATCCGGTGACGGCCAGGATCTCGGAGGCCAGCAGCGCCAGGATGATGCCGTCCTTGTCGGTGGTCCACACCGAGCCGTCGCGCCGCAGGAACGACGCGCCCGCGGATTCCTCGCCGCCGAACCCGATGGTGCCGCCGATCAGGCCGTCGACGAACCACTTGAAGCCGACCGGGACCTCGAGGAGCTTGCGGCCGATGCCGGCGACCACCCGGTCGATGATGGACGAGCTGACGGCGGTCTTGCCGACGGCGATGCCGTCCGGCCACGACGGCCGGTTGGTGTACAGGTAATCGATGGCGACCGCCAGATAGTGGTTGGGGTTGAGCAGCCCACCGTCGGGCGTGACGATGCCATGCCGGTCGGAGTCCGCGTCGTTGCCGGTGGCGATCTGATAGCTATCGCGGTTGGCAATCAACGAGGCCATCGCGTCCGGTGAGCTGCAGTCCATCCGGATCTTGCCGTCGTGGTCGAGCGTCATGAACCGCCATGTCGCGTCGACGAGCGGGTTGACCACGGTCAGGTCCAACCCATGCCGCTGCGCGATCTCGCCCCAGTAGTCCACGCTCGCCCCGCCGAGCGGGTCCGCACCGATCCGCACCCCCGCCGCGCGGATCGCGTCGATGTCGACCACGTTCGGCAGGTCGTCGACGTAGGTGCCGAGATAGTCATAACGCTGGACGGCATCCAGCGCTCGCGCGAACGGCACTCGCTTCACCCGGGCGCCGTCGCGGAGAATTTCGTTGGCGCGCTTGGCGATTGCGTTCGTAGCGTCGGTGTCCGCGGGCCCGCCGTTGGGCGGGTTGTACTTGAAGCCGCCGTCGGGAGGCGGGTTGTGCGACGGCGTCACGACGATGCCGTCGGCCAGCGCGTCGGTGCGGCCGCGGTTGTAGTTGAGGATCGCGTGGCTGACCGCCGGTGTCGGCGTGTAGCGGTCGGCATTGTCGACGACGGCCACTACATCATTGGCGGCCAGCACCTCCAGCGCCGAGACCCATGCCGGCTCGGAAAGGCCATGCGTGTCCCGGCCGATGAAGAGCGGGCCCGTGGTGCCATGTGCGGCGCGGTACTCGACGATGGCCTGGGTGATCGCGACGATGTGGGCCTCATTGAACGCCCCGTTGAGCGCGGAGCCGCGATGGCCCGACGTGCCGAACACCACCTGCTGTGCGACGTCGTCGGGGTCGGGCTGAACCGAGTAGTAGGCCGTCACCAGGTGCGGCAGGTCGACGAGGTCTTCGGGCTGGGCCGGCTGACCGGCGCGAGGGTGGGCCATGGTTACCAATTCTGCCCGCGGCGCACGTCGCCGACCTGTCAGGTACTTTTCTGACGTCCCGGATTCACCCACCCGTAAATCCTGCACAGGGGAAAGGGATCACGTGGCGCACGACTATCGCGAACTGGCCGCGGTCTTCGCCGGCGGGGCGCTGGGCTCGCTGGCCCGCGCCGCCCTGGGCGTCCTCGCCGCGGGCGACCCGGCGAGGTGGCCGTGGCCGACCTTCACGGTGAACATCGTCGGCGCCTTCCTGGTCGGGTACTTCACCACCCGGTTGCTCGAACGGTTGCCGTTGTCGAGTTATCGGCGTCCCCTGCTCGGCACCGGGTTGTGCGGTGGGCTCACGACGTTCTCGACGATGCAGGTCGAGACGCTCAGGATGGTCGAGCACGGCCACTGGGCATTGGCCGCCGGCTACACCGCCACCAGCGTCGTGTTGGGACTGCTGGCCGTACACCTGGCCACCAAATTGGTGCGCCGGGTCCGGGTCCGCGGATGACGGCCGGCGCGGTCACGACGGTCGCGGTGTGGGTCGGTGTCGCGCTGATCGGCGGCGTCGGCTCGGTGCTGCGCTTCGTCGTCGACCGCGCGGTGGGCCGCCGGGTGGCCCGGTCCTTTCCGTTCGGCACGTTGGCCGTAAACGTCAGCGGCGCAGCGCTCTTGGGCTTTCTCGGGGGCCTGGTGCTGAGCAAGGAAGCGGCCCTGCTGGCCGGCACCGCGTTCGTAGGCGCCTACACCACTTTTTCCACCTGGATGCTGGAAACTCAACGGCTCGGCGAGGAGCGCCAGGTGCGCGCGGCAATCGCCAACATCGTCGTCAGCGTCGCGCTCGGCGAGGCGGCCGCGTTCTTGGCGCAGCGCATCGCCGAGCAGCTCTGAGTCAGCCGCCGGGCACGTCGTCGGGCGTGCGGGGCAGCGCGTAAAGCGCCATCCGCCGGTTCGACATGTCGTGCTCACCGAGGAAGACGCAGCCGCCCCGTTCGCAGAACGTGCGCGCCAGGACGTTGCGGTGATCCGGATCGAACATGATGCGCCGGCATTGCGGATCGAGGCCCAGGATGCTGCCCACCAGGTAGGGCAGCAGGTAACTGACGTGGCCCCGCTTGATGTAGTCCAGATCGGCGACCGCGACGTGCAGGCCCAGATCGTGGGGATCGTAGTCATAGCGGTCAGCAATGGAATCCTTTGCCGCCCGGTACAATTCGATGTAGGCACGAGGCATCGCGTACAGCGTGGCGATGAAGGGCCGGGAGAACCCGCCTTCGAGTTGCGCCCTCAGGTAGCGGTGCCAGCGGGTCACCGGCCAGGCGGACTCCCACGCTTCGGCCAGGTGCGGCCGATTCATCCACTCGGCGACCATCTCCGCGTCGGCGTCCGGATCGGCCAGACGCAACCCGTACGGCTCGGGCAACGCCGGTATGGGCGGGGGCGGGACGGCGCGGACCTCATCGGGGATCTCGGTCAACTCCCGCGGCAGTATCGGGTCGTCCTCGCTCACGCGGGCGCCCCTGCCATCCACCGTTCGGCCAGGGCCGAAACCCATTCGGCGGCCGCAGCGGGCCGCTCGGGCGGCGCCGCGACCAGAACCAATTCGTCGATGCCCAGATCGGCGAGGGCGCCGACATCACCGACGCCCGGATCGCGCAACGCCACCGAGAGCCGCAACTGCCCACGATCACGCCCCGCCTCGGCGCATAGCCGCTCCAATTCGGCGAGCCGGTCGTGCACGGCTTCGACGCCGTCGAGGTTGAAGCCGTACCAACCGTCAGCCCACGTCGCCGCCCGCCGCAGCGCCGAATCACTATTGCCGCCAACCACTATCGGGATGTGGCGGTCGCGCACCGGCTTGGGGTTGACCCGAATCGAGTCGAAGCTGACGAAATCGCCGTCGAACGAGGCGATGTCGTCGCGCCACACCGCGCGCATCGCGGCAACGTATTCGGCGGTGCGCTCGGCCCGACGGGCGAACGGCACCGAAAGCGCGGCGAACTCCTCCCTCGACCAGCCGACGCCGATCCCCAGGGTCAGCCGCCCGCCGCCGAGCCGGTCCAGGCTGGCGGCCTGCTTGGCCACCACCACCGGATTGTGCTCGGGCAACAGGAGCACGCCCGTCGCCAGCCCGATCCGGGACGACGCCGCCGCGGCGAAGCTCAGTGCGATCATCGGGTCAAGCCAATCCGCTTGTGCGGGAACGGCGATGACGCCGTCTTCGGAGTAGGGATAGCGGGAGGCCGGTCGGTCGACCATGACGACGTGTTCGCCGGCCCACAGCGTGGCGAAGCCGCAGTCGTCCGCGGTCGACGCGACGGCATCGATCACGGCGCGATCGGCGCCGGCGCCGATCCCCAGGGCGTGCAATCCCAGCCGCATCGCACGATCGTCTCACGCGCTCAGTGGCTTTTCAGCAGCTCCGCGAGGACGGCGGCATGGCTGATGTCGGGGTCGCGGGTCGCGGTGACCAGGGTGACGACGCCGCGCCGGGCCAGCTCGCGCAGCTCGTCGAGCGCCGGGTTGTCGTCGAGTTCCGCCTCGTAGCGCTTGGCGAATTCGTCGAAGTGTTCTGACCGGTGGTGATACCACTCGCGGAGGTCCTTGGACGGCGCGACGTCCTTGGACCAGATCCCCACCCTCGGGTCGCCCTTGCGCACTCCTCGCGGCCACATGCGGTCGATGAGCACGCGCTGGCCGTCGTCGGGGCCGACGTCGTCGTAGACCCGCGCCACCCTGATCCGGCTCTGGCCGCTCACACCCGCCAGCGTAGCGGCGGGCCTGTCGGTGGTTCCGGTTAGCATCGCACGTATGTTCGAAGAATTGGCGGTCATCGACCCGTCGGCCGACGAATCGGCGCTGATCGAGCGCATCGCGGAGCTGGAGGCGGCCAAGTCGGCGGCCGCCGCCGGGCAGGCCCGCGCGACGGCCGCGCTGGACGCGGCGCGTCGAGCTGCCGAGGCGGCTGCCGGCGTATCCGCGGCGCGGCGCGGCCGGGGCATGGCCACCGAGGTCGCGCTGGCGCGCCGCGATGCCCCGGCTCGGGGCTGCCGGCACCTGGGCTTCGCCAAAGCCCTCGTGCACGAGATGCCGCACACGTTGGCGGCGCTGGAGCGCGGGGTGCTGTCGGAGTGGCGGGCGACGCTGATCGTGCGCGAGAGCGCCTGCCTCGACGTCGAGGATCGCCGCGCGTTGGACGCGGAACTGTGCGCCGAGCAGGCGAACCTGGACGGCATGGGCGACGCGCGGGTGGCCGCGGCCGCCAAGGCGATCGCCTATCGCCTTGACCCGCATGCCGTCGTCGACCGGGCGGCCAGGGCAGAGCGGGAGCGCACGGTGACCATCCGGCCCGCGCCCGACACGATGACGTATCTCACCGCGTTATTGCCGGTGGCCCAGGGCGTTTCGGTGTACGCGGCGCTCCGCCGCGAGGCGGACACCCGCGGCGACGGCCGCTCACGCGGGCAGCTGATGGCCGACACCTTGGTGGAACGGGTCACCGGCCGCAGCGCGGCGGCCCCCACCCCGGTCGCCGTCAACCTGGTGCTCTCCGACGACACGCTGCTTGGGGGCGCCAACGCGCCGGCGGACATCTGCGGCTACGGCCCGATCCCCGCGGCGGTGGCGCGCGCGATGGTCAGCAGCGCCGTCACCGACCGGCGCTCGCGCGCGACGCTCCGCAGGCTCTACGCGCACCCCGGGCCGGGGCGCTGGTGGCGATGGAGTCGCGGGCACGGATCTTTCCGCGCGCGCTGGCCGCGTTCATCGAATTGCGCGACCAACGTTGCCGCACCCCGTATTGCGACGCGCCCGTCAGGCACCGCGACCACGCGCAGCCGTGGGCCGACGGCGGTCCCACCACCGCGGACAATGGTCTGGGCCTATGCGAGGGCTGCAACTACACCAAGGAAGCCGCGGGGTGGCGGGTGAGCGCCGCCGTCGACGAAAACCACACTCACACCGCGCAATTCACCACTCCCACCGGAAAGAGCTACCGATCGACGGCCCCGCCGCGAGCGCCCGTGATCACGGTCAGCGAGGTGGAATTCCGCATCGGGGTCTCCATCGCGCGCCATGCGGCCTAGGCACTGTTCAGGATTGGCCGGTGAGGCGCTCCACGTCGACGACCTCGCCGCGGTTGATGCTGACCCAGTCGCGTCCGTCCAGGTAGGGGCGCAGCGCGCGGCCGATCAACTCGGCGTCGGCCGGTGTCTTGGGCCGTTGCAACTCGTACACGTGGGGCAATTCGGCCATCCCGGTGACGACGTTCCACAGCGTCAGGGCCTCGGGCCCGGTCGGCGGGTCCACCAGTACCGGACCGAACAGGCACTGCCCCGACAAAAACAGTGTCGGCACCCCGTAGCCGCCCGCGTCGACGACCCGGTGGTGGTCGTGGTGGATCTCGTCGTGGGTGGTCGGGTCGTCGAGCGCCGCATCGAGGAGCGACGGTTCGGCGCCGATCTCGCCCAGCAGGCGGCGCGCAACCGCGGGGTCGTGCGGTTTGCCGCCCAGCGTGTGCAGTTCGCGTCCGATGGCGGCGTACCACCGGTCCAGCAGCGCCATGTCCGTTCGGCGCAGCAGCGCGCCGATCCGCATCAACGACCACCCGTAGGACCACTCCCGCTCCCAGGGGTGCTTCTGGCCCTCGGACCGGTTGATCTCCTCGAGGCTGAAAAATCGCCAGTCGACGGTGATGCCGAGTTGCTCGCGAACGTCGCGGATCCACAGCGAGGTCTGATAGGCGAACGGGCACATCGGATCGAAATGAAAATCCACCACGACGCTCATCTCGGACCCGCTTTGTCGCTCAGTAGTGATAGGTGTCCGACGGCGCGGGGGAATGATCCCGTTCTTCGTCGTCGAAGTCCGACGATTCTATGTCGTAGGCGCGGGCCAGCTCGAGGATCTTCGTGGCCCTGGCAATCCGCGGCAGGTCGGACCCGTTGCGGATCTCTCCCCCGTCGCGTTCGAACTCGGCGAAAAACTCTTTCGCCCAAGAAATTTCGTCCTGTGATGGCGACAGACCCTCGTTCACCACGCCGCATTGGTCCGGGGTGAGGCAGATCTTGCCCGTCATCCCGAATTCCACGGAGACGGCGGTGGCCTCGATCAACTTCAGGGCATTCGAGCCGATCGTGGGCCCGTCGATGGCGCTGGGCAGACTCGCCGCCTTGGCGGCGATGGTGAACCGGGACCGGGCGTAGGCCAGCGTGCTGGGGTCTTCTCCGAAGCCGGTGTCGCGGCGGAAGTCGCCGATGCCGAAGGCGAGCCGGAAGGTGCCCTTAGCCGCGGCGATCTCGGTGATGCGCTCCAGGCCGCGGGCCGTTTCCACTAGCGCCACGATCGGCACGTTGGGCAGCCGTTGCGCCGTCTCGGTGACGTGGTCCACCGATTCGACCATCGCCAGCATCACCCCGCCCACCGGTGTGCCGGACAGCGCGGCGAGGTCGTCCGCCCACCACGGGGTGCCGAAACCGTTGACGCGGACCCAATCGGTGTTGCCGGCGCCCAGCCAGCTCACCACGTTGTCGCGGGCGGCGTGCTTGTCTTTGGGGGCGACGGCGTCCTCGATGTCGAGCACGACGATGTCGGCCCGGGAGTGCGCCGCGGATTGGAACCGGTCAGCGTGCGCGCCGTTGACCAAGAGCCAGCTCCGGGCCAAAACGGGATCGATGCGGTAGCCAATGACGTCGTCGGGCTCCGTCGCGCTGCTGTTGACCTGGTCGTACATTCGTCTCTCGGGGTTATCGATATCGGACTGGTGCCTTAACCGTAGCGATGTCCCCCAACGGGCGGTCGGGTATGCCCCCCGGGCACAGAAATGGCTGGGCCGCCCGGGCGGAGGAACCCCTCGCCCGGGCGGCCTGGCTTTGAATGCTCGGCTAGTTGATGCCGACAACCTCCTGCGCGATCGCGGCGACACGCGTCTGGGCGGCCGACACGACCCGCTGGCGATTCTTGTTCGCCTCTTCGTAGGCGATGATGGCCCGCACGTCGCTCGGATTCGCAAGCTCCTTCACCTCGGCGACGGCCTCGCTGACGTTCAGCTCGTCGTAGTTGGCGATGGGCAGCTCGTCGGCGTCGAGGACCCCCACAGCGGCGCGTGCCGCATGCAGGGCGTCGGCCGTCTGCCGGGCACCTTCGCTGCGGGTGACCTTCTCGGCCGCCTCGAGCGCGGCGTTGCGCGACGCGGTGAGCGCGCGGGTTGCCACGTCACCGGCGTGCGCACCCCGGCTCACCAGCTCGTTGAACGTCGGCCGGGCCGAGCGCAGCGCGTCCGCGGCCCTGTCGACGCCCCGGACCGACCATTCGACCGGCAGGTTGACCAACTTCACCGCGGTTCCGGCCGCGGCCTGCAGCGGCGTGCGGCGCAGCGCGGCCGGGCCGCCGAGGGCGTCTTCGGCCAGCACGGTGGTCAGCCAGTCCACGGTCGCCGAATGCGCCGTGATCAGCCGCGTTGCCAGGCTCTCGACCTCGGGAAGCTCGGCCGCGACGGCCAGGGCCTTCAGGTAGCGGGACCGGTCCAGCAACTGATCTTCCAGCGCGAGGTCGCCCAGGAGCGCCTCGTCGAACGGCTGGGCCTGCTCGGTCAGCGCCTTGACCGCGGCCGCGGCCCGGCCCAGGAACGGCCCGACGATGTCGGGGACACCGCCGAGCCCACGGATCGCCTTCTCGATCGCCTCGGACCGCTCGCGGGCGTTGGACGCGTTCTGCGTGAGCTCACGCTGAACGGCCTCGGTACGTGCCTGCGCGATGCGGGTTTCCGCGACCTGGATCTCGGTGTTGGTCAGCTGGTGAAGCGCACGCAACTGCGCCAGCACCGTCGTCTTGTCCGATGAAGTCATCGAAAAATTCGCCTCCTGCGTTGATTGTGTGGATCGGCACGAAAGCGCCTTTCTAGCGGCTACCCGTTCGACCCTCGGCAGATAACATCCAATCCGGCGTGTGACGCAGATCGCTTTCGCGCCCGGCCACGTATCGTCGTGGTCGGCCCGGCCGGCAAACGAAAGTTGTTGCCTACTCAGATCTTTGGAGAGACGGCGGCCGACCTGCTGGCGGGGCACACAGGGCCCGTTTAGCCCCCTACGCAGCGGGTATGCGTGGCGAAGGCGCACACAGCCCACAGTGCGCAACCGAATTCGCAGAAACACTGGAGGTATCGGCGATGGCCGACATGATTGTCCAGTCGCCCGAGGAAGTCGTCGCATTCCTGAAGGCGCAGCACAACCTCATCGAGGACCTGTTCGACGAGGTGCTGCACGCATCCGATCCCCAGGCACGGGAAAAGCCGTTCGCGACGCTGCGTCAACTGCTGGCCGTGCACGAGACAGCCGAGGAAATGGTCGTGCACCCGCGCGTGCGCCGGGAGTCCGACGCCGGCGACGCGATCGTCGACGCTCGACTCACGGAGGAACACCAGGCCAAGGAGTTGCTTTCGAGCATCGAAGACCTCGACGTCACCTCCCAGCAGTTCATCGACGAGTTGAAAAAACTTCGCGAGGCCGTGCTGGACCACGCGCAGCACGAGGAAAGCGAGGAGTTCCCCGTGCTGCAGAAGGAAGTTGACGAAACCGACCTCAAGCGGATGGGGGTGGCGGTGCGCGCGGCTCAGGCCATCGCGCCGACGCACCCGCACCCCGGCGTGGAGTCGGCGAAGATGAACTTCGCCCTCGGACCGTTCGCGTCGATGCTCGACCGCGCCCGCGACCTCATCGGCCAGGCCCTCGGCTCGTAATTCGCCGTAGGCTCGTTGAGGTGAGTGTCGCCCCGGATATGACGGTCGCCCTGCAGGACCGGTTCTTCCGCGCATTGCCGGAGATGGCCGTCCGGTGGCAGGCGGAGCCGCCGGCCGAGCCGCGGTTGCTCGCCCTCAACGAGCGGCTCGCGGAGGAACTAAGCCTGGACGCCGACTGGCTGCGAAGCCCGGACGGGTTGCGCTTCCTGGTGGGCGACCTGCTCCCCAGCGACGCCGTTCCAGTGGCCCAGGCCTACGCCGGGCATCAGTTCGGGGGCTTCGTCCCCCGCCTCGGTGATGGTCGCGCCCTGCTGCTCGGCGAGCTCGCCGACGGCGACGGACGCCTGCGCGACATCCACCTGAAGGGCTCCGGGCCGACACCGTTCGCGCGCGGCGGCGACGGCCTGGCGGCCGTGGGGCCCATGCTGCGCGAGTACATCGTCAGCGAGGCGATGCATGCGCTCGGGGTGCCGACCACGCGATCGTTGGCCGTCGTCGGCACCGGCCGTCCGGTCCTGCGCGAGGCCGAACTCCCCGGGGCGGTGCTGACCCGCGTGGCCAGCAGCCACCTGCGCGTGGGCAGCTTCCAGTTCGCCGCCTCCACCGGCGACATCGACCTGCTGCGGCGCCTCGCCGACCACGCGATCGCCCGCCACCATCCCAGCGCCGCGAGCGCCGACCGGCCCTATCTCGCGTTGTTCGAGGGGGTGGTCGCCGTTCAGGCGGCGCTCGTCGCGCGGTGGATGCTGATCGGGTTCGTCCACGGGGTGATGAACACCGACAACATGACGATCTCCGGCGAGACGATCGACTACGGGCCGTGCGCCTTCATGGAGGCCTATGATCCCGACACGGTCTTCAGCTCCATCGACTTTTGGGGCCGTTACGCCTACGCCAACCAGCCCGTCGTCGCCGGCTGGAACCTCGCCCGGTTCGCCGAGACGCTGCTTCCGCTGCTCTCCGAGGATCTCGAGCAGGCGGTCGCGCTCGCGGAGACGTCGTTCGGCGTCTTCCAGCGCGAGTACGACGCCGTGTGGTCATCCGGGATGCGCGCCAAACTCGGTGTGCCCGACGCCGAGGACGGCGCCTCGGCCGCCCTGGTCGACGAGTTGCTCGCCCTGCTCAAGGACAGCCACGTCGACTACACCTCGTTCTTCCGCCTGCTCGGTCGGGCGGCGCGCGGCGACGCAGAGCCCGCGCGGGGCGTGTTCGTCGACCTCGCCGGCTTCGACGCGTGGCTTTCGCGCTGGCAGGCGCTGGGCCCCGACGCCGATGTCATGGACCGCGTCAACCCGGTCTACATTCCGCGCAACCACCTGGTGGAGGAAGCTCTGACCGCGGCGACCGCGGGTGATCTGGGCCCACTCGAGCAACTCCTCGCCGCGGTGACGTCGCCCTATGGCGAACGGCCGGGCCTGGAGCGCTTCGCCAGCCCGGCCCCGGAGGACTTCGGCAAGTACCAAACGTTCTGCGGCACTTAGCCTTACGACAACTTGGCGGACTCGGCCTGCAGCTCGTCGAGGCGCCGCAGCGTCTCGTCGCGCGGCTCGGTGGGCAGTTCCACCAGCAGGTGCTGCAACCCGAGAGCGCGGTAGCCCTCGAGCTCTTCGGCCGTCGGCGCGCCGCCATGGAAGCTGATCACCGGAACGTCCGGACCGGCCACGCCGCGCAGCTGCTCCAACTGGGGCGCCAAGACGTCAGCCGACGGTGTCATCGACAGCCAGCCGGCATGCAGCCGGGCGATGCGTTTGAAGCCCGCGGGCCCGCCGCCGAAGTACAGCGGCGGATAGGGCTTCTGCGCCGGCTTGGGCCAACTGTAGAGGGGCCCGAAGTCGACGAATTTGCCGTGGAATTCCGCCTTTTCGTGCGTCCAGATCTCGATCATCGCGTCCAGCCGCTCGTCGACCACCCGTCCGCGAACCGACGGGTCGACCCCGTGGTTGGCGATTTCCTCGCGCAGCCAGCCCACACCCACTCCGAACCGGAAGCGGCCCCGCGACACCAGATCCAGCGACGCCACCTCTTTGGCCAAGTGAATCGGATCGCGCTGGGGAACCAGCGCGATCCCGGTGCCCAGGACCAGCCGCTCGGTGGCGGCAGCCGCCGCGGTCAACGCGACGAACGGATCCAGGGTGCGGTAGTACTTCGGCGGGATAGGACCGCCTGCCGGATAGGGCGTGACGTCGCCCGCCGGAATGTGGGTGTGCTCGGCGAGGAACAGCGACTCGAATCCACGCTGTTCCAGCGCCTGCCCCAGCTCCCCCGGGCCGATCCCCTCATCGGTTACGAATGTCAGTACGCCTAAACCCATGGCGTCCAGTCAACCGCATCTACCTTGTTCCGGCGACCACCTGGCCGCGATCCGGGCCTCACTGCGCCGGTTCCTCGCTCCCCCGCGTGGTCCGGCGCGTCGCGCCCCACAGCCCCACGCCGATGCCGACGACGGCGCCACCCAGGCCGATGATTCGTTGCGACGGTCTCAGCTCTTGGTGGACGCTCATGCCGCCGAGCAGGTCCGCCGCGTCGGCACCGCCCGACGCCAGGAACCAGCCGCGGGTGTTCTTGCCGCGCAACGCCGCCGCGGCGAGCAGCCCACCGATCAACGCGTCGCGATATCCCATGGACCGCAACAACAGTCGCGCCGTCGGCGTCGGTTCCTCCGGATCCCCCCAGAATCGGTTCGCGCTCAAGGGGTCGACGAGGAACCAGACGCCGGAGGTGAGTCGGATACTGCCCGCCAGAAGTGCCGCTCGGTCGATTGACATGCCCGGCAGCCTAGGAGCAAACCGCTCCTCCGCGCACGGGTTTACCCCAACGGCGGTCACGGAGCCGGGCAGGCGTGGGCGATTTGGATGGAGGCGGGCCACAATGCCGTGGTCAAGCCGAAGGCCACGGCGTCGGCTCCCGTAGGGAACACCGCCTCCACCCGCGCCTGAATCTGTCCAGCCTCGTCGGGGTGAAAAACGGTCCACGCGAACCCGATACACAGGTATGGGATCGCCATCCACAGGGCCAGTTCGATGAGCGCGCCGACCCGGACCTGGTATCGCATGGTGCGCCGAAGCAGATCCACGGTCACTCCAGCGCGGGATCGGGTAGGCCGCACAGCCAGCACAGGGTGGCGAGGCCGTCGGGTGTGCCGGGCCAGTGCCTGGCCAGCGCATCGGGTCCCGCGATGCGGCTGATCCAGCGCAGCACCAGGCCGACGATGACCACGTCGTCGGCGAATCCGATCACCGGAATGGCATCAGGTATCAGGTCGATCGGTGAGACGACGAACGCGATCAACGCGACCAACACGACGCGGATCCGCCGCGGCAGTTCTTGATCGGCTGCGAGGCGTTTCAGCAGCCGAAGTACGTCGGGCAACAGCCGCACCAGGTCTTGCAATCTGGCCTTGGGCCTCAGCAGCCAGAAGGTGACGGCGAGGATCAGCCAGATCACCACGAACGCGCTCAGGATGCCCAGCGCGATCATCCACCAGTCGGGCCACATCTAGTCCATCTTGGCGGGACAGGCTGCCGCGTGCCAGCCCGGCTGCGAACGCCTGGCCTTGCTACGCCGCACCGGGCGGCGGAAACGGAATCCAGGGGAACATTCCGGTGTTGGTCGGAGGCGGCGGTGCCACCGTGTCCGGTTCCCCAATGTGCTGGGGGCAGTAGGCGTTCACCGCGCTGGTCGTGAAGCTGGTCGCCTCCGCCACCGTGAACCCGGCGTTCTCCGAGGACACGCTTTGGATGACAGCGGCTTTGGAGTGACCCTGGTCCATCAGTGCGCAGGCCTTCTTGCCCACCCGAATGGCGACGGCGCCGTCCTTGTAGGGAACGCCGGCCTGATCGAGCGCCGCCAAGAAGCTCGCATCGGGATTGCCGGCCGGATCGGCCCGCGCGGGCGTGGCCGCGCCGATGACGGCGGCGAAGCTCGCCAGCGCCAGAAGCATCCGCACCGTCTCAGCCTTCTACAGATGTTCGGCGTTGTCCTGTCGACCCGTTGCCGACCCCGTTAAGCAAACATTTTCCCAGGGCCCGGGTGTGGTACACAAGGCTTATGCCCGCGCCGAACCGTCAACCTGGTTGAGGGCGCCGTGGGCGACGATCGACTGTTGATCCTTGGGCGAACGTGCTGGCGTCTGGAGCGTGCCGACCGGTTCGGTCACATCATCGACGCGGCCGATTATTTCCGGCATGTCAAGACGGCGATGTTGCGGGCCCGGCACCGGATCGTGCTGATCGGTTGGGATTTCGACGCCAGGATGACGTTCGAACGGGGGGTCAAGACCCTTCCCGGCCCGAATCAGCTGGGCGCCTTTCTCTATTGGATGCTCTGGAAGCGGCCCGAACTCGAGATCTACCTATTGAAGTCCAATCTGCGTCTGCTGCCGGCCTTCGACGGCATCTGGTTCGGGCTGACTCCGGTGGCGCTGGTGAACCAGATCAGCAGCAGGCGAATCCACTTCGCGATCGACGGGGCCCACCCCACCGGCTCCGTCCATCACCAGAAGATCGTGGCCGTCGACGACTCCGTGGCGTTCTGCGGCGGGATCGACCTCACCATCGATCGATGGGACACCCGCGCACACGACCATGACGGTCCTGTTCGTCGGACGTTGGGACGCAGCTATGGGCCGCGGCACGACGTCGCCGCGGCGGTCGATGGCGCGGCCGCACGGGCACTCGGCGAGCAAGCCCTTCAACGGTGGCGGACGGCGACCGAGCAGTCGTTGCAACCGGTCACCGCCAAGCACACCGCGTGGCCCAGCAAACTCAAGCCGGCGCTGCGCGGCGTTGACGTGGGAATCGCTCTGACCCTGCCGGAACTCGGCCGGCGCCCCGAGACCCGGCAGGTCGAGGCGCTCAACCTGGCGGCCATAGCGGCGGCACGGGATTCGATCTATCTGGAGAACCAATATCTGGCGTCCCGGCGCATCATCGACGCGCTGGCCGCGCGGCTGAAGGAAGACGACGGGCCGGAGATCGTCATCGTCATTGCCCGCCGGGGGAACAACCCCCTCGAGCGGGGGACGATGGATTCGGCACGTCACCGGCTCATCCAGGTGCTGTGGGCCGCGGACGAGCATCGGCGGCTTGGCATCTACTGGCCGGTGACCGATGGCGGGGCGCCGATCTATGTCCACTCGAAGGTGGTGGTGGTGGACGACCGGCTCCTGCGCATCGGGTCATCGAACCTCAACAACCGATCGATGGGTTTCGACAGCGAATGCGACCTGGCCGTCGAGGCGGAGCCGGCTAGCCCCGAAGGCGATCGCGTGCGCGCCCAAATCACAGCGCTGCGAAGCCAATTGGTGGCCGAACACCTGGGAGTCACCGTCGGTGAGTTCGACGGCGCGACGCACGAACGCGGGTCGGTCCTCGCGGCCATCGAGGCCCTTCGCGGAGACGGCAAGACGTTGCGGCCGTTCACGGAGGGCACCGTGGCCGACGAAGCGGGCCCGCTGGCGGAGAACGAGCTCATGGATCCCGACCACGTCCCGCGATCGTTGACCCGAAGCGTGCAGCGATTCATCACCGGGTTGAGGGGTTGAGTTGAGGCCTACCCGGCTTAATCTGGACCGGGACGAAGGGCGAGTGCCAATGAACATCGACGACTCCGTCACGACGCTGGAAGACCTCAGGGGCGATCTGGCGCAGCGGTACAGGCGGACACCGACCGGCGGGAGTTCGGTCGACAGCAAGGTCGTCGACGCCGACATGGCGGCTATCGACCGCGACGGCTACGTGATCTGGCACGATCTGCTGACTCCCGAGCAATGCGACGAGATCCGCGAGGTCACTCAACCCTGGCTCGGGCACACGGGCCGCAATTCCTTCGAGGGCCGGCGCACCCAGCGCATTTACAGCCTGCTCAGCAGAACCCGGATGTGCGACGGGATCGTCGATCATCCGCGGGTGCTCGCGGTGCTCGATCGGCTGCTGATGCCCAACTACCTGCTTTCGGCCTTGCAGGCCATCAACATTCAGCCGGGAGAGGCCGCGCAGCTGGCCCACCACGATGACGGGTTCTACCCGATTCCGCGGCCCCGCGAACCCCTGGCGGCGGCGACGATCTGGGCCATCGACGACTTCACCGCCGACAACGGCGCCACCGTCCTCTATCCCGGCAGCCATCGCTGGGGCAAGCGCCGGCCCGGGCCGGACGATCGGGCCCTGCCCGTCGTGATGCCCGCCGGCTCGTGCGTCTTCTTCGTGGGCACGCTCTGGCACGGCGGGGGCGCCAACAGCACCGACCGCGACCGTCTCGCCGTCACCGCCCAGTACTGCCAACCCTGGCTGCGGCCGATGGAAGCCTTCACGCTGTCGATATCGCGCGAGACCGCGCGGGCGGTCTCCGACGACATTCGCCGCATGCTGGGCTACAGCATTCATCCGCCGTTCGTGGGCGCGGTCGACGGGCTGCACCCGCTGCGGCTGTTGGACAGCGACTCATAACTCCCAGTTCCGTTTGCCGCTGACACCCGCCAGGGACGGCTCTTGGGCCGGGCGGCTCTCGACCTCGATCGCCTGGCTGCGGCTCAGCGCGACAGCGGAGGCCGCCATCGCCGAGACCGCGACCAACAGCGCCAGCGCCGTCGAGCCGCCGACCGTCAGGTGTTCACCCAGCACCGCCACACCGAGCAGGACCGCGACCACGGGCTCCCCCACCAACATGATCGGCACCGACGCCTGCAACGCACCGGCGTGGAACGCGGAGTTCTGCACCACCGTCACCGCCACGGCCAGGCCGACCAATATGTATGGGGCGGGGACCGTCAGCAGCCCATGCCAACCGCCGACGGCGAAACGGTGCGTGCAGATCTTCGTCAACACGGCGATCATGCCGAGCAGGACCGCCACGGCGACCGCAAGCAGCATCGCCCGCGCACGGCCGATCGCGCGGCCGGCCGCCATCACGCAGACGACCAGCAACGGCACCGTCACCAGCAGCGTCAACGTCCACGCCGGTACCGCCGGACGGCTGTCACCCTCCCGGGGCTGACCGACGAGCACGAAGGCCGCCAGCGCGCCGGTCAGCAGCGTCGCCCAACCCCACTGGACCGCGCTGATGCGCTGGTCGCACAGCCGGGCGCCCAACGGCAGCGCGAACAGCAGCGAGGAAACCAGCAGCGGCTGGACCAGCAGCAGCGACCCGTGGGCCAGCGCGACGGCCTGGAACACGTAGCCCGCAACGGCGGCGACCAGGCCCGCCCACCACAACGGTCGCCGGACCATGGTCGTCACCATCGTCCCGGACATGCCCTGATCAGCGGGAACCTCCTGGGCGGCGCGCTGTCGAACGACGATGCCGACGGCCGCCCAGAACGCAGACAGCAACGCCGAAAAGATTGCGACCGCATGCGATTGCACCCACCCCATGCCCGCACGGGTACCCGGGGCGTCGGCGCGGCTAACTGCGCCGGGAGCGAACTACCTCATACGTCGTAGTAGAGGGCGAATTCGTATGGGGTGGGCCGGAGGTTGAACGGCGCGATCTCGTAGGTGCGCTTGTAGTTGATCCACGTCGCGATGACGTCGGGGGTGAAGACCCCGCCCTCGGTCAGGTATTCGCTGTCTTCCTCCAGACGGTCGATCACCGCCGACAGCTGCGTGGGTGCCTGCGGGATTTCCGCGGCCTCCTCCGGCGGGAGCTCGTAGAGGTCCTTGTCGACCGGCGGAGGCGGCTCGATCTTGTTCTTGATGCCGTCCAGCCCGGCCATCAACTGGGCCGCGAAGGACAGGTAGGGGTTGCCCGACGAGTCGGGGCACCGGAATTCCAGCCGCTTGGTCTTCGGATTGTTGCCGGTGATCGGGATGCGCACGCACGCCGACCGATTGCGCTGGCTGTAGACCAGATTGATCGGCGCCTCGAAGCCGGGAACCAGGCGCTTGTAGGAATTCACGGTCGGGTTCGTGAAGGCCAGCAACGACGGGGCGTGGTACAGCAAGCCGCCGATGTAGTGGCGGGCCATGTCGGACAGGCCGGCGTATCCCGTCGCGTCATACATCAGCGGCACGCCGTCCTTCCACAGCGACTGGTGACAGTGCATCCCGGAACCGTTGTCGCCGAACAACGGCTTGGGCATGAAGGTGACGGTCTTCCCGGCCTGCCACGCGGTCTGCTTGACGATGTACTTGTACATCTGGTGGTCGTCGGCCGCATGCAGCAACGTGTTGAACTTGTAGTTGATCTCGGCCTGGCCGCCACTGCCGACTTCGTGGTGGCCCTTCTCCAGGGAGTAACCGGCGTTGGTCAGGTGGGTGAGGATCTCGTCGCGCAGATCGACATAGTGATCGGTCGGCGCGACCGGGAAATACCCGCCCTTGGGACGGACCTTGTAGCCGAGGTTCGGGCTGCCATCCGCCTCGGCGTCCTCTCCGGTGTTCCACCACCCGGACGCCGCATCGACCTTGTAGAACGATTCGTTGGTGCTCGAGTCGAAGCTGACCGAGTCGAAGATGTAGAACTCGGCCTCCGGCCCGAAGTAGGCGGTGTCCGCGATGCCGGAACTGATCAGATAGTTCTCGGCCTTGCGGGCGATGTTGCGCGGATCGCGCGAGTACACCTCGAGGGTGAACGGGTCGTGCACGAAGAAGTTCACGTTCAGCGTTTTGCGGGCGCGGAACGGGTCGATCGTTGCGGTCTCGGGGTCGGGCAGCAGGACCATGTCGGACTCGTGGATCGACTGAAACCCGCGGATCGAGGAACCGTCGAAGGCCAGGCCTTCCTCGAAGACGCCTTCATCGAAGGCGTAGATCGGAATCGTGAAGTGCTGCATGGTGCCCGGCAAGTCACAGAAGCGGACGTCGACGTACTCGATGTTCTCGTCCCTGGCGAGCTTGAAAATATCGTCGGGCGTCTTCTCGGACACGCAACGCTCCTTAGCTTGATCGTCGGCAGTGGCGTGCGAGCGCTTTCTACGCCCTGACTATTTCGCCCGCGTCACCACCGCGAGTCGAACCTGTTGCGTCACAGAAAGACAGGCGATTGACCGCACGGCCGCCGGGTTCCGGTGGCACTTCCCAGCGCCTTGGCCGATAGTCATATGGACCATCCAGCCGCAGCAGAAGTAGGAGTAGTCATGCCACGCAACACAACCGGCGGTCATCCGGCGACCAGCCGTGGCGATCGACGCGCGTAAGAATCGAACGTAGCCCCGCGCAATGGGCGAGCTGTTTCAGTTTCACCGCGAGATCATCGTCAGCGGTGACGACGCGCTGTCGAAGACGATCGCCGAGGAATTGAGGGGCGCGGGCGCGCGAATCATCAAGATCAACACCGCCGCCGACCTCCTCGGGGCCGGCGTGCATCGGGCGCGTGCCGTCGTGTGCGCGGGCCCCAACGACGCCGTCAACCTCGAAATCGCCTTGCTGGCAAGGGAGTTCAGTCCAAACGTGCGGGTGGTGGCCCGGCTGGCCAACGACGTGCTGCGCGAAGCAGTGGTCGCCGTCAACGGACCCGGCGCGATCTTGGACGTCGCCGACCTCGCGGCGCCGTCGATCGTCGAGGCCGTCCTGTCCCGCAACGCGCACCAGTTCGACACGGCCGGTATCGAATTCGTCGTCTGGGGATCCGAGGCGCCCTACAACGCGACGCTCCGGGAGATCTACGCCGACCTGGCACCGGTCGCGGTGGTGCACGGCAAGAATTCACCCGCACCCGGCGAGGTGGTGCCATGCCCCGGACGAGATCTGCGGGTCTACGCCGGCGACTGGACGTCGATGATCGGCGTGAAGGACGAATTGGACGCCCGCGGAATCACGTTGCCTCCCCCGGCCGCGACGCGCGCTCGCCACTCCCCGGTGCGGCGGGTCATCGACGCGGTGCGCGCCATCCGGGACGAAGTGAACCCCATGCTCTTCCCCTCGCTGGCGTTCGCGCTGTGTCTCACCCTTGGCTCGACGGCGGTGGTGCACTTCGCCTATCACAACCCCCGAATGTCGTGGATCGACGCCCTCTACTTCGCCTCCGAGACAATCACGACGGTGGGCTATGGCGACTTCACCTTCGCCCAACAATCCACCGCCCTGCGGCTATTCGCGGTCTTGTTGATGTTCGGCGGCGCGAGCGTCACCGCCATCCTCGTCGCGTTCCTTGCCGACCTCCTCCTGTCGCGCCGCTTCGTGCAATCGGCCGGACTGCGGCGCGCACGCCACATGCGCGACCACGTCGTCGTCGTCGGGCTGGGTTCCATCGGGTTCCGGGTCGTCAGCGATCTGGCCGCGGCCGGCTACGACGTGCTGGTCATCGAGCCGGACGAGGGCAACCGCTTCCTGCCGACCGTGGCCGACCTCGACGTGCCGGTGATCTTCGGGGATCCGACGATGCGCCAGACCCTGGAATCGGCGCGCGTCGATCGCGCCCGCGGGGTCGCGCTGGTGACACAGGACGACATGAACAACATCGAGACGGGAATCGTGCTGCTCGAAATGCTGGGTTCCGACACGAGGGTGCCCATCGTCATGCGAGTTCAGGGCCGCGCGCTGGGCACCGCCGTGCATCGGCGGTTCGGTTTCGAGAACGTGCGGTCGATAGTCGACCTCGCGGCGCCGTGGTTCATCGGCGCAGCGATGGGCTTGCAGGTGCTCGGCACGTTCTGGGTCGGCCAGCGCTCCTTCATGGTCGGCGGAATGCTGGTGGCGGCGGGCAGCGAACTCGACGGGCTGCGGATGATCGATCTGTCCACGCAGACGCGCGTCATCGCGATCACACGGCCGGAAGGTCCGGTCAGGTTGCGCCCGCGCCGCGACGCCCGCCTGAAAGCCGGTGACACCGTCTATCTCATCGGCCCCTACCGGGAACTGATCGCGACGCTGCGCAAGGGCCAGCCTCCGCCAATGACCACGATCAACGGCGAGCGCGCCGTGGCTTTGGCGGCCGCACGGTCGACGCGCCGGCCAGATGCGCGTGCGCCACGGTGGGCGCCCGACCCGGACGGTTAACGAACGGCCAAAAGCCGCGCCACTTCATCGCGTCCGGTTGTGATGCACAGCACATTTGTGCTTTCTTTGTATCCGAGGTCACAACGCGACGGGAGCTCCTATGGCCGCACCCCACAGATCGGGCAAGTACGTAGTCGTTGCACCGCGCGCGAACGGAGCCGTGCATTCACATCGGATACTGCTGGCCCTGGTCGTGGTGATGGCCCTCATCGCGGCGATCACCGGCGTCGTCGTCGCGGCGTCGACGGGGCACGCCACCGCCGCGCTCGTGATAGCCCTGGTGGCCGGCGGGTGGTTTTCCGCCGCCCTCTGCTAGCGACATGATCCGCCGGACCCTCACGAGATCGGCGCTGGTCGCCGCGTCGTTGGGCGCGCTGGCAGCGCTGACGCCGGCGGCCCACGCGGACCCCGATCCCATCTCGGTCGCGGCCTACCTGCACACGCTGAACGTCTTGCACGTTCCCTACGACGACCCGGGGCGAATGGTCGGCATCGGAGACTCCGTATGCCAGCAGGCGCGGGGCGGCACCGACTTCGACGCCATCTACCCCGCCGTGGCAAGCAACGGCTATGCCGCGGTGCAGGCGGGCCAGATCATGGGCGCGGCCGTCGGGACGTTTTGTCCCGACATGGAAGCACCGTTCGATCGCTGGACCAACAGCAACTCGTGACCGTCGGCGATTAAGGTGCGCTAGCGCCCGGGCAATACTTGATCCGGCCCAGATCGACCCACATGTTGGCGCGCTTGGCGGCCTGATCCGGATTCAGCCCGGTCACGCCCTGGTTGTTCGCCTGTTGCATCGCCCCGACTATCTGGGCGCGCGACCAGCCGTCAGCCATGGCTCTGCACATCGTCTGTTCGGTCTGCATCTCGTAGTAAGGCCAGTCCGGCGGGAATCCGATCGCGTCGGCGCGGGCGGTGGCAAGCGCGCCCGGCAGGAGCGCCGAAGCAACGACAACCGAGAGGCCAAGGAGCAGCGTTCGCGTGGCCGACAGGGGTGAATGCGACTGATGCACGGATACTTCTCCTCGATTCGGCGCCTTGATGACCCGCAGGGTCGATGAGTGATGACCTTCGCCCATCAATGTTAGGACCTGGGAGGCTGTTGGCGGCGGGAAGAGCCCCAGAGGAGTCAACATGCACCTTCGCTCGGATAGCCTTGGCCGGGGCCGGCGGCCGAGAGTTCCGGACGACGACGGGGTCGCACGGACGATCGGACACTTCGAATGATCATCCCAATTCTTGCGGGCCGCCCGCTGCACACCGATCACCTCGAGTGAGGTTCTGGCGATGAGATTTGTGTTGGCGACCTTGGGAACACGCGGAGATATCGAGCCTTGCGCCGCCGTCGGCCGGGAGCTTCAGCGGAGAGGCCATCGCGTGCTTATGGCGGTTCCGCCCAACTACATTGGGTTCATCGAGTCGGCAGGCCTCACCGCAGTCGCGCACGGCCGCGACCAAGTGCAGCAGAATGCGGAGATCGTCCGCAAATACGGGACGACGCCGCCACCAGTCCTCATGGCGTGGGAAATTCTCAGCGATATAAAGCAACTCTGGCCACAGTTGGGCACGGCGCTCACATCCCTGGCCGACGGCGCCGACCTGCTGTTGACGGACGCAGGCGAACAGGGGCTCGCCGCGAATGTCGCCGAACACTACGACATTCCACACGCGGCGGTGCACATCTACCCGATCCCGCCGGACCACGCGGGTTCGTCCATCACCAAAGAGGCTGAAGACGGCCTACGCCGGGCGCTGGGCCTCCCGGCGACGAGGCCCTCGACGCGGCGAGCGCTCGAGATCCAGGCCTACGACGAACTCTTCTTCCCGGGGTTGGCAGCCGAGTGGGCCGGATGCGGCGCCCGACGGCCGTTCGTCGGCGGGCTGACCCTCGAGTTGCCGACGGAAGTCGACGACGATGTCTCGTCGTGGATTGAGGCTGGGACGCCACCGATCTACTTCGGCTTCGGCAGCAGCGCACGAGTCGCGTCTCCCACTGACGTCATCGCGATGATCACCGACGCTTGCGCGCAACTCGGCGAGCGGGCGTTGATTTGCAGCGGCGTGAGTGACTTGACCGCGCAAACGGATTCCGCCGACGTCAAAGTGGTGAGCGCGGTGAACCACGCGGCGGTGTTTCCCGCTTGTCGGGCCGTCGTTCACCACGGGGGGCCCGGCACGACGTTCGCCGGCATCCGGGCCGGAGTCCCCACGCTGGCCCTCGCCGTATCGGTCGATCAGCCGATGTGGGCGAGTGCGGTCAGTCAACTCGGAGTCGGAATTGGCCGGCGCTTCCCCGACACCACCCTGGAGTCTCTCGTCGCGGATCTGCGGTCCATCCTCACCCCGCCCTACGTCACTCGGACCCGCGAGGTCGCCGCGCAGATGACCGCGCCCGCTCAAAGCGCCGCCATTGCCGCCCAAGCGCTGGAAGATGCGGCCGCTCGTGGCCCGTTGGCCGATCAACGAACGCCGCGGGACGCGGACTGATCCACGCGCGCCCGTCAGGAAGTGGCGGCCGAGGGTTCGATCTGGCTCTCCGAAACGCTCCGATACGACGGCAACCCGAAATCGGGGAAGGCACAGATGTCGGCACAATCTCGGACTCGCTCCGACCAGAAACCCTGATCAGCGGCCGACGTGCAGGCGTAGATCTTCATGTAGGTCGCCGCGAACGGGAACAAACAGCCGTTGCCAACCGCCTGCCAGACCGCCGCGGCGACGCCGGGAGTCTCGACACCTCGATAGTCGTCTATCGCGATCACGCCCCGGTTTGCCGTGTGGGTCACGGCGAGGGCGATGTCGTTCGCGACGCACCGGTAGCTGTGACAGCCGTCGATGTGGACGAAGCGCAGTGCCCGTTCTCCGAGGTCGAGCTCCGATGACTCGCAGACTTCGAGCGTCGGCCGGCGAACGTGAAACCGATCCCAATTGGCGAGGAACTGCTGCTGCTCCAGGCCCGAATACTGCTGGCGTGGGGTCAGCGACATGTCCGCGTGATCCATTACGGCCTCGAACAAGTCGCAGATCACCAGTTCTTCATCGTCGCGCAGACCGTAACCCATCAGGATGGCGGACTTGCCCTGGTATGCGCCGATCTCGAGCATGTCCCCCTTGATGTTTTCCGCCGTCTGCGACGCGAGCAGCTTGGTGAAGAGCTTGACATCGGCCTCGAAGAACCAGCCGTCGACGTTGTCGACTTCCTCGGCATAGAGGCTCCAGGCGGCATCGGTCATGTGCCCATCTTTCCCCAGGCGGCCTCGAGCGGCATGGCCGGATGTACTCCGGCCAACTTGCTGACCCGACGGTGTCGCGGCGACCGCCGCGTAGGTCAGAGTGCAATGGTCGCTTCAATCGATGCCCTTGGTCCTTACTCCTTGCATCGCTTCGGCCCTGACAAATCAGGCGGTGCTGGATGATCCTGCCTGTGGGCACGCGGCCGATCAGAAACGAGCTGGAATGTGGCAACCCCCACCTAACGCGATCTTGGTAGGCGTCGACGGCTCGGCGGCGGCACTGGGTGCCGTGCGGTGGGCGGCTCTGACTGCCGCGTTGCGCAACGTGCCACTGGCCCTGGTCCATGTCGTCGACGATCCGATGCCGGGGTGGCTCCAGTCAGGCGCGCCGGTGGGGCACTGGCAGCAGCACCGGGCGCGCGAAGTGATCACGTCGGCAATGCGGGTCGCCGAGGAGAGCGCCGGTGAACTCGGTCCCATTCAAGTCCACGGCGAGGTGATCTATTCGACCGCCATCGCCACGCTCGTCGCCCTCTCCAGAGAGGTGGAGATGGTCGTCGTCGGCTATCGGGGGTATCGCGGCGTGGTGGTTCGCAGCGTCCTTGGCTCGGTGAGTTCGGGATTGGTCTACAACGCGCACTGCCCGGTCGCGGTGATCCACGACGGGGAACCGCCGCTCAGCAATGTCGACCGGGCACCCGTGCTCGTGGGCATCGACGGATCATCGGCGTCGGAAGCCGCGACCGCGATCGCGTTCGAAGAAGCGTCGCGACGAGGCGTCGCCTTGATCGCTTTCCATGCCTGGGCCGATCCGCGAGTGTTCAACTCCAACAACGCTTTTCAAGATTCCAAGTGGGACGCCCAGCTGTCCGAGGAGGAGGAGGCGCTCGCCGAACGGCTAGCGGGTTGGCACGAACGCTATCCCAACGTGGCGATTCGTCGCAGAATCGAAATCGGTGACCCGGCCCACTGGCTGATCGAGGCTTCCGAACTGGCGCAACTGATCGTGGTCGGCAGCCACGGCCGTGGCGGATTCGCCGGCATGTTGCTCGGCTCGGTTGGGTCGGCGGTGGTCAACAGGGCGAAGATCCCTGTCATCGTTGCGCGTCAGCCCTGAGCTCGTCACCCACGCGGTTCGTAGGCCAGAAAACACTGCACCTGCCGCACCGCGTCGGGCCGGTTGACTCCCATATCCACTAATCTCTCGACGATTTGGGCCGGCGGCACGGCCCCATCCACATCCGTCTCGATCACGTGAACGCTGGGAAACCAGTTCTCCGGACGCACCCCGGGCGGCGGGGGTTGCACGCCGCCTCCGACGCAACGTGCGTAGCCCTCGATGCCATTGTCAGCGTGAGCAGACGCCACTACCAATACGACCGGCGCGACGAGCGATACGGCGATGGCCATGCCGACCGCCGCAGCCACACGGATGAAGCGCATGCTCGAATATAACCTCGCGCCGTTCAACCGAACACAGAAATCTTGCACGCACCGTGGCGCACACTCGGCGTAAGGTGACGGCGGGCTCGGAGGGTCGGAAGAAGCAGGCGGTGAACACTGCATCGGGGTTGACGCGCTTCGGGCGCCGGTTTGCCGCCGCGGCCGGAATGCTCGCGGCGGGTCTGGTGCTGGTGCAATGCACGGCCGCGGCGCCGCCGCGCGCGGCCGCACCGTCTCCGTCTGCGGCCGCCCTGTCATCGTCATCGGCGGCGGCCACGCCGCCGGCCAACCCGCCGCCGGCCGCCGCCGCTGCGACCGTGGAAACGGTCACCGCGGCCGAACTCGGTGCGACGTGGCGGCCGGGTTGCCCCGTCGAGCCGGAACAGCTGCGACGGGTCGACGTCGACTACGTCGGTTTCGACGGCCAGACGCACCGCGGCCAGCTGATCGTGCATCAGGACTTGGCGCCGGAGGTCGTCGTGATCTTCGAGCAGCTTTTCCGTCTGGGCTATCCCATCGAGAAGATCCGCACCGTCGACCACTACCAGGACGCCAATGACGAGTTGTCGATGGAGGACGACAACACGTCGGCGTTCAACTGCCGCCTCATCCCCGGAACCAACGAATGGTCGCCACACGCCTACGGCCGGGCGATCGATATCAATACGCTCGTCAATCCGTGCCTGTACGCCAGCGGGTATTTCGAACCGCAGAACGCGGCGGCTTACCTGGACCGCAGCCGCACCGACCCGGGACTCTTACACCCTGGCGATCCGGCGGTGCGCGCCTTCACAGATCGTGGCTGGCGCTGGGGCGGCGAATGGGCGGCTCCCCTTGACTACCAACACTTCGAGCGGCCCTAGAGGCCCAGGGCCTGGGCCGCGGCGGTTGCCACCTCACCCCGGATGTCCGAGATCGGTGGGCTGCCGCGCGTATGAATCGAGTTGGTGAGCAGAACGACGTAGGTGTCCGAGGCCGGGTCGAGCCACACCGAGGTTCCGGTGAAGCCCGTGTGTCCGAAACTCCCGACGGGAAAAACCGCTCCGCGTGGCATGGACAGCGGCGTATCGATATCCCAGCCGAGACCGAGCAGATTCTGCCCGGCGATAGCCGGATAGCGGGCGGCAAGCAGCGGATGCGCGGTCTTCGACCTCTTCGCGGCTGCCGCCCGCGCGGCGTCGTCCGCCGCCTTGACCTGTTGGTCGGTGTGTCCCGGCTGCTGCGGGGTCGTCATCAACTCCAAAGTCTGTTGTTGGAGCGGGAATTCGCTCGGCCGGCCCGCAAGCCGATCGAGCAGCGCCTGCGCGTAGACGCCGACATCGTGCGCCGTGGAAAAGACGCCGGCGTGCCCGGCCACCCCGCCCATGCGGCGGGCGGTCGTGTCCTGCACGGTGCCGCGCAGCAGACGGTCGAGGTCGGGATTCTTGGCCGGATCGGCCCGGCCTTCTTCGTCCCGCGCCGTGGGTGCGATGCGCGCCAGGATGTCCGTGTCCCAGCTGCCCGCGGGACACGGCTGCCCCTCGCCTGCCGTCGACGCGGCGGCCCAACCGACCGCGGCTCCCCTGACCGCGTGTGGACCGCATGCCTTGTCCGACGGGAGATAGCGGGTGTCCCGCAGGCCAAGAGGCGCGAATACGTGTTCCTGGACGTAGACGTCTTCCGCCTCGCCCGTGACTTTCTCGACGAGCGCGCCAAGCAGGATGAAATTGATATCGGAGTAGCGGAAAGACCCGCCGGGGCTCGACTCCAGCGGCGTCGTGAGCGCACGATGAACGCCTTCGGTCTTGTCGGGTGTGGCCAGTCCCCATGGATCCTTGAGTTCGACGTCGCCCGTCTCACCCGACGTGTGCGTCAGCAACATTCGAACCGTCACGTTTGCGCGCCGTGGGTCGTTGGCCGGGTTGAACTCCGGCAGATAGCGCTGCACGGGATCGTCGAACTGAACCTTGCCTTGTTCGTAGAGTTGCATCACCGCGGTCGCCGTCGCGAGGCTCTTGGTCAACGACGCCAGATCGAAGATCGTGTCCTCGGTCATCGGCTCGGCCGGTGCGGGCGACCCATCCAACCCCGGCTCGCCCGCGAGCTTGCGCGATCCGAAAGCCTGATCGAACGCAACGGTGCCGCCGTGGCCGATCAGGACCACCGCGCCGGGCAGCCTGTTGGCCGCAATAGCGTCGTTGATCAGTTTGGATAGGGGTGCGAACTCCGGTCCGGGCGGCTTTGCGGCCGGGGAACCGGGGGGCTGTGCGGCCGGGGAACCGGGCGGCTTCGCGGTCGGGGCGTGCGTGAGCTGCCAGGAATCGCCGGCCGCCGGGTGCGAGGCTTGACCACGCCCGCACGCCGCCACGACCACGAGCGCGACGCCCGCAACGGCGATGGCCGTCCGCCGACGTAGGCGCCAGCGGTCGAGCGAGCTGTTGCCAACCGTGCTGGCCCGTCCCATCGGCACGCCTCCCGACCTGCTTCTCCTCCTACGGCCAAAGCCTAGTGCGGTTTCTCGCCGAGCCATCCGGATTTGCCTGGATGGTTATTACGCGGTTTGTCGCCACGAATTCGCCTTGTAACCAACAACTCTCAGGCATTGACGCGCAGCACGGCGCGCATTTCAGGCGGCGAAGTCGCCGACGACCGTCATCTTGTTGCCGTCCGAGGCGGTGGCGAAGCCGGCCGCGGTGTAAGCGCAGTTCAAAATGATCGCCCGGTGCGGCGGGCTTTGCATCCACAGGTCGAGCGCTTGGTTGATGTTCGCGGCGGACCCGGTACCCCAGAAGACGACCTCACCGCTGTAGGGGGTGCGGTAGCCCGCATCCGTGATGCGCGTCTGCGGTGAAGAGCCGTCCGAGCCGATGTGGCCGTTGACCCCGTTGGTAAGCATGTCGTTGGCGTGCCGCTGCGCCGCATCGGTCAGGCGTGGGTCCTGGCCGATCGGCCCGCAGGATTGGCGAAGCCGGTTCACGCCGCTGTACAACGCCCACCCTGATGCGTCTGCGCGGGCGGCGATGTCAACGGTCCCGGGAGCCGTTGCGACCAAGGCGCCGAGCGAGAACACTGCGACAACCTTGACTTTCCTCGTCATGTTGCCTCTTGCCACACCGTGTATTTCGGGCCGCGGGAAGCAAGCGTTACCGTCTCGTGACCATGGGAGGTCCCCGCGATCGGTCCGTTTCGCGACGTCGACCCCCGTATCGTGGTGAGGCGTGTGTGAGCCCGCGTCAAGCCGGCCGGCCGTTGTCAGCCGCCGCCAGATGCTGGGACTGGCCGGCGGCCTCGGGGCGGCGGCCGTGGTCGGGCCGCGCTCGAAGACCACACCGACGGGTCCGACGTCGACGGCAGACGTCCGCCTGACCGCTGGGAGTTCGGCCCTGTTGCTGTGCCGGGACGCCTGGGGCGCCCGGCCGGCCCGCCCCGGGGGCAGGCGTCACACCATCACCCGGATGACCCTGCACCACGAGGCCGTGGCCCTCGGTGACAACCGCAACGCCCCCAACCACCTGCGCCAGGACCAGCGCTACCACCAGGATCAGCACGGATGGATCGACATCGCCTACCACGTCGGCGTCGACCGCAACGGCAACATCTACGAATTGCGGAGCACCGAGCTCGCGGGCGACACGGCGACGGATTACGACACGACGGGCCATTTCCTCGTCCTCTGCGAGGGCGACTTCGATCAAGAGGCGGTCCCCGAGGCGCAGCTCCTGGGAGCGGCTCGGGCATTCGCGTGGGCCGCCCAGACGTTTCGCGTCGCGACCACCACATTGGCGGGCCATCGGGACCTGGCGTCGACGTCGTGCCCGGGCGCCAACCTGTATGCGCACCTGACTTCGGGCGACCTGAAACACCGCATCGACGATCTGCTGGCCGCGGGCGGGGTGGACCTGCAGCGGTTCTGCGGACCCGACGCGGCGGCAAGAGTCGCGGCGATCGAAGCGGGGAACTGAGGTTCGTCGGCGCTTCAATTGCGCTGCGCGGGTTTGCTAGGGATGCTACGTTGCTGACCAATCGGTAGTTCGACCGGCCTTTGCGAGGCAACATGTTCGACTCTCGGATCGTGGCCGCGGCGCCCGCGGCCCTGGCGGCCGCCTGCATCGGTATGGCCAGCATATCGACCCTATCGGCGTGCAGTGGGGCGTCACCGTCGATACGCGCAACCGCTACCTCAGCTACCGTCGACGGCGGCCGGACGCAGGCCAGCCCGCCCAGCACCCGAGCGATTGCCAGCGGCGTGTACGGCGACCCGGACGCCGCCGCCGAGTTCTGGCAGCAGCAGTCGTATGAGGACAACTGCGGGCTGGCTTCGGTGGCGGACGTGGTTGGGGAGGTCACCGGGCACTCCCCGACCGAGCAACAGATCATCAAGCTGGCACAGCACACGCCCTCGTCGATCCGCGACGGCCCCATTTACGCCCCCACCGGCGACCCGGCTCACGACGGCCCGAACGGTGGCATCGACATGGCCGACACGGTGGTGCTGCTCGAGCACTACGGCATCAAGTCGCACATGACCTATGACAAGCACCCCGAAGAGGTGGGCCTGTCGTCGCTGGAGCAGTACCTGGGCGCGAACCGCAAGGTCATCGCGTGGGTCAACTCCGGAACCATCTTGAACTCCAACGACCAGCGCACGTCGGCCGATCATTTGCTGGTGGTCACCGGCATCGACACCGTCAAGGATGTCGTCCACCTCAACGACCCCTACGCCGATCACGCCAACACCAAGGTCAGCATCGGCACGTTCATGACGGCCTGGAAGATCGGACAGGAATCGATCGTCGTGACCGCGCCGCCCGGCTAGGGATTCGTCACTGTGTATCGCCCGGGCCCGCCGTTTTCATGGCGTTCGGCGCGGTGATGGGAGCCGTCGCGGTCGTGGTCGGGGTCGCGCGGCTCGTCGGGCTGGTGGAACTCGTGGGCCGCCCGGAGCTCGTCGTCGTGGGCGTTGTCGGAGTCGTGGGCGTTGTCGGAGTCGTAGGCGTTGTCGGAGTCGTCGGACTCGTGGGAGTCGTGGGCGTGGTACTCGCCAGGCCGGGACCTTCGCCGCACCAGTCCGCCACATCCTTCGGGTACTGCTCGATGGGCGGTGGGCAGCGCTGCCCCGGCGGGAAATTGGCGCCGGCGTTGAGCAGATCGCAAGGCACGTAGACCTGCTTGCCCGTCTGGGTGTTGGTCAGGCACTTCGTCGGCGGCGCACCGTGGGCCGCGACGGGAATGACGGCGGCCGCCGCCGCCACCGCGCCCAGTACCAAGGCAAGGCGGCGATAGGTCATGAAAAGCTCCTCGTTATAGCTGCGAGAGTTCATCACGATTAAAGCCGCTCACCCCTGGCGCAACGCAAATTACCGCCGTGAGCAGGACATTCTCTGTGGAGGTGTTCGAGAATCGAGCCAGTCTCACCGCAGATACGGGCGCCGGCCCCACGGCTCATTGCGTGCCGAAGGCGAAAACAGTCGTCGAATCGTAGGTCTGGCCGGGGTTGAGCGTGGTCGTCGGAAAGTTCGGGTGGTTCGGCGAATCAGGGAAGTGCTGGGTCTCCATCGTGAATCCCGCACCCTGCCGGTAGATATGCCCGCTGGTGCCGGTGAACGCACCGTCAAGGAAGTTGGAGGTGTAGAACTGCACCCCGGGCTCGGTCGTGGAGACGGTCAGCGTGCGCCCTGTCTGCGCATCCTCCGCCCTGGCCGCTTCCACCAGGCCTGCTTTGTCGCCCCGGTTGATCACCCAGTTGTGGTCGTAGCCGTGCGCCATCAGCAGCTGTGGGTCGTTCGCGGTGATACGCGCTCCGATCGCGGTCGGTGAGGTGAAATCGAACGGCGTGCCCTTCACCGGGACGATCTGGCCCGTCGGGATCTGTGTGGCGTCGGTCGGCGTGTAGTTGTCGGCATGGATGGTGACCTTCTGGTCGTACACGTCGCGCGTGTCCTCGCCCGCCAGGTTGAAGTAGCTGTGATTGGTCAGGTTGATCACGGTCGGCGCATCGGTGGTCGCGTGGTAGTCGATGCGTAGTTCGTTCTGCCGGTTCAGGGTGTAGGTGACGGTGACCGTCAGCGTCCCGGGGTACCCCATTTCGCCTGCGGGACTGACATATTGGAGTTCCAGGCCAACGCTGTCGCCGCCGTCGCGCCGGCTTGCCTGCCACACCTTGGTATCGAAGCCCGCGGTGCCACCGTGCAGGCTGTTGCCGTTGTTGTTGATCGGCAGGTGATACTCGTTGCCGTTCAACGAGAATGCCGCCTTGGCGATCCGGTTGCCGTAGCGGCCGACGAGCGCGCCGAAATAGGTCTTGGCGGATCCGGTGTTGTTCAGGTAACCGTCCAGGGTCGGAAAACCCAACACCACATTGCCGATGAGTCCGGTGCGATCGGGGACCTCGATCGACTGAATGATGCCGCCGTAGGTCAGGATTCGCACGCGCATGCCGTGTCCGCTGGTGAGCGTATAGCGGCGCACGGGCGCCTCACCCACCTGACCGAACGGCTCGCTGGTTATCGACGGCGGCCCTGCGGGTGCGTTGCCGCGGTCCGTGGCGGTGTTTGTCGTCGTATTGACACAGGCGGCCAAGCCCGCGACAGCGAGGACGGAGATCAGCTGAAACGGTCGCTTACCGCGCATGGGCGCCCCTCGCCTTCGTCCATTCGGAGTAACCGGGCGAAGCGTTCTGTCCAGTCAAACGAAAGGACCGCCAAGCGGCGATCCATTTGGTGGAGCTGCCGGGAATCGAACCCGGGTCCTACGGCATTCCCTCAAGACTTCTCCGTGCGCAGTTCGCTATGCCTCTACTCGGATCTCCTGGTCACGCGAACAAGCCAGGATGACGATCCCAGTCGCTGTTGGTGTCCCGATGAGCCCCGCGACCGAACTCATCGGTTGATCCCTCTAGCTGACGCCAGGCTCCGGGTCGAGGGCTTTCCCGGTCTGACGGACTAGCTGTCGCTTAGGCAGCGAGAGCGTAGTCGCGCTGATGTGAATCGGCGCTTAATTGGTTGCAACGACGCTTACGGTGGTCTCTTGCCTGCACCGGCACGCTTCCCTTGATTCGATGCGCGAAGTCGAAACCGTTCAGCCCCTCGCATCCCCGCCGATTTTCGGCAGGACAATCAATAGTACGCCGTGATCAACGCGCGGCAACGAACGTATCTTCCCGGTCCGCGCTGCGATCAGATCACGAAATTCAGGTGCTCGACGACCTGGGCGGCCACGTCCTCGTCACCGCCGAGGTCGACGGATTGCGCCCGGGCGCGGCACATGGGCCGGCCGCCGGCCAGCCGGGTGAACTGCAGGCCGTCCAGCCGGATCGCCACCGTCGGCTCCTGGCCGCCGAAGTCATCGACCAACCGGGCCCGCCCATCGACGCTGACGCGGATGTTGCGGGACAGCGGCCCGGTCAGCTCGAACAGGACCCGCGAGCCCTCGGGCGCCTTGGCCCGCTTGCCCACCACGTAGCCCATGGTGGCGGCGATCTCGTCCAGGGACAGTTCAGCCGCGGGACTGGCGAGCTGCTCATCGGACGACGGCCAGCGCAGCGCCTCGCGGATGTCCTGCTCGTGCATCCAGCAGTCGAACACCCGGACGCGCATGAATCGCCCGTAGCTCTCCGGGCCCACCGGCGTCACCGTCACGGCGTCCCAGTCCTCGGCGGACATGTCCGTCAGCGCCGCGCGCCGGTCGTCGGTGATGTCCTTGAACCGTTTGAGCACGTCGCCGCCGGGCTCCGCGCTCAGGTAGCGCACCCAGCACTCGTTCATCGCGCCGATGTCGTTGCGAACATGCTCGAGCGTCGAGACGTCGATGTCGGGTTGCGGCGCGGGGACGCCGGCGAGGAACGACTCGGTGCCGATCATGTGCGCCACCAACGCCTTGACGTCCCAACCGGGCAGCGGGCTGGCCGCCTCCCACTCCGCCTCCGGCAACCCGTCCAGCAGGGCGGTGATGTCGTCCCACACCGCGAACAGACCCGCGAGCACTTCGGACTTGTCGAGCTTGGTGACAGGGCGATCGGCCATGGTCGGATAGTAGGCCGATCATTTCCCGATCAAGAGCCCGATCCGAATAATGACCAGGGCGCCCACGGCCAGCAGTCCGCCGACGGCGATCATCGCCGGGGGTCCGGGGTAGACGGTGACCCACGCCCCCGCCGCGATGGCGACCAGCGCGTGGATGGCGCGGGCGGCGGAGAATCGCTGCTTGCGCAACACGGACAGCAGCACGCCGCGCGGAATCGCACGCACTAGCCACCACAGCACGGCGATCATGGCCGCGGTGAGCAACCCCACGGCCACTCGCGCCACCGCGGTCGGACGCCCGTCGTTGTAAGCCCCCGCGGTGATGGCGAGCAACACGCTCAGCACACCGGCCCCGACGGTGACGCCAGCGAGCACCTTTCGCAGCACCACCCCGATGTTTCGGCGAGCCAGGTCCGCCAGTTCCGGGTCGCTTCCCGCGGCCTCGAGAAACCCACGCAGGGCGCGACCAAACTTGTTCCCATCCAATCGGTGAATGGCCAGATCGTTGAGCGCCTCGGCGTTGCCGGGATCCAACTGCAACGCTTGCCGATAGGAGGCGACGGATTCGGAACGCCGCCCGAGCCGATGCAGGATCGCGCCCCGCAAGTTCAGCGCATCGACATCGTTGGGTTCGAGCTGCAGCGCCCTATCGATGACGTACAGGGCCGTCGCCATTTGTCGCGACCTCAGCAGCAGAGCCGCGTACAGGCGGTATTGGGCTGCCTGGTTCGGATGGGCGACCACCCCCCGCCACGCCATCCACATCGCGTCATAGTTGCGGCCGAGACCCTCGAGCGCCAACGCGTAGACCCGCATCGCGAATTCGTGTTGCGGCGCGACCGACAACGCTGCATATGCGCTGTTGGCTGCGGGCCCATGGTTTTTGAGTGCGTGATCGGCCGCGGCGTGCAGGGCCAGCAGGTCAGGGTCGTTGGGATTTTGCGACAACGCAGCGTGGGTGACATCTCGTGTCCGCTGGTAATTCCTGGTCGCGTAATACGCGCGGGCGACCTGCAGGGCGCTGTCGGCTCGAACGCCGGGGTCCGACGTCACCGGTGGTCACCGAAACTTCCTGCGGCGCAGGTACTTCGCCAACTCGTCGTACGTGCCGTCACCGTTGGCGAATTCGACGACATTGCGCGCCGTCTCGAACCAGGGGCCGGTGCTGGGCCGGATCTGAGCGAGCGCGTTGTCGATATCGGCCATCAGCACCGGCCGCACCTGGCCGCTGCGCATCGAATCCGCCATCGCAAGCTGCGTCGCGATCTCGCACACGTAGGCCAGGTCGGCGCCGGAGAAGCTTTCGGTGCGGTTGGCGATCGTCTTGAGGTCGATACCGGAGACCGGCCGGTCCTGCAGGTGCGATCGCACGATGCCCGCTCGGGCGCCGACGTCGGGCAGGCCGACGAAAATCATCCGGTCGAATCGGCCCGGCCGCCTCAGCGCCGGGTCGACATCCCAGGGCGCGTTGGTGGCGCCCAGCACGTACACACCGTCGTTGATCGACCCCGCCGAATCCATCTCCTCCAGCAGCGTGTTCACCACCGGCCGCATCCCCGAGCTGCCGCTCAGGGCCGAGCGCCGATGACCCAACGCGTCCACCTCGTCGAAGAACAGCACGCAGGGCGCGTTGCGCCGGGCGGTGTCGAAGACGGCGCGGATGCTGCGCTCGCTGTTACCGAACCACTGGTGCAGAACGTCGGCGATGCCAACTTGATAGAAGTTCGCACCCAGCTCGCCCGAAATGGCTTTGGCAATGAACGTCTTGCCGCAGCCCGGTGGGCCGTACAGCAGCAGCCCGCCGCGCGCGGTCACCTTGTACGCCTTCATCAGCTCGGGATTCTTGATCGGGCCGAGCAGCGAAAGGTCCAGCTGCCGTTTGACGTCCTCCATGCCGGCGACGTCGTCGAGCCGGACGCGGACGCGCTGCACGACGTCGAAGTCGTCCTCGTTGACGGCGTCCGGGGGGCGCTCGACGAACGCGGGCTCGATGATGTCGGCGACCTCGCGTTCGGCGCTCGACCAGTCGAACCCCTCCTGGCCGGCGGGTGGCTCTCCCGGCGACGGCGGACCCTCGGACGATGCCCCCAGTGCCGCGGTGCACCGCTGCAGCAGGCTCAGTGCCTGGGCGTTGCCCGGTTGCTGGGTCAGCGCCGTACTGCAGTGACTCAGCGCCTCGGCGTACCGCCCCTTGTCCGCGAGCAAATTGGCGAGATGCAGCCTCAGCTCGATCACGTCGGGGCTGCGTTGCACCGCGCCCGACAACTCCCGGATGACCGGGTCCTCGGTATCGGATGCCCCCACCGTCATCTCCCCGCGTATGAGTGCTGGCAGCCCAATACTAAGGGGGCAGCGCCGTCAGCTGGCGGCGATCATGGCGACGGAGCCCATGGCCATCACCATGCCGAACCCCTGCCACCGCGTGAGCCGCTCGCGCAGCACGACCATCGCCAGCACGACCGTGGCCGCCGGGTAGAGCGAGATCAGGATGCTGGCCAGCGAGAGCAACCAGGTGTGCAACGCCAGCAGCATGGTCACGTTGGCGCAGATGTCCAGCACGGCCACGGCCAACGCCAGCTTCAACGGCTTCCCGCGCGGCGCCCGCAGGTTGTCACTGGCCGCGGCCATCACGAAGATCACCACGGTGGCCGCGAGCCGGGCGAAGACCAGCGGCCACAGTTTGCACGCGTGGGGCGCCTGGTGCAGAAAGACCAGGTTCAGTCCCATCGCCGAACCGGCCAGCAGCGTGAGCCACGCCACCTTCGGGGTGAATCGATACGGGGTGACGCCCTGTGCGGTCGCTTCCCGGCTCACCAGCATGACCGCGACCAACGCCAGCACGAAGCCCACCGAAGCGCCTGGCCCCGGCCGCTCCCCCAGCGCCACTCCGACCGCGACCGGGACGGCCGCGTTCAGCACCGCCGCCAGCGGCGAGACGACAGAGATCGGCCCGGCGCCCAGCGCGGCAAAGAAGGCCCACATGCCGACCGCCATTCCGACGCCGTAGAGGCAACCCCAGAAAACGGCGCCCCACGAGATCGGCCCGCCCACCGCCAGGGCCAGCGCGCCCAGCAAGAACGTCTCGATCGGATAGACCACCAGCATCACGCGCAGCGCGGCGACCCGGCGAGCGGCTACACCGCCCACGAAATCGCTGACGCCGTAAGTAACGGCCGACAGCTGCGCGTAAGCGGCCCCGATCAGCTCATGCCCTTGGCTCGGCGACCCAATTCACGGACCACTTCGCGCTGGGCATCGCGGCGGGCCATGTCCTGACGTTTGTCGTGCGCTCGCTTGCCGCGCGCTAACGCGAGCTCGACCTTGACCTTTCCTTCGGAGAAATACAGAGACATCGGCACGAGGGCGAGGTTACCATCTCGTATCTTTCCGACCAGACGGTCGATTTGTTGCCTATGTAACAACAACTTTCGGTTTCGACGTGGCTCATGGTTGGTCCAGCTACCGTGCTGATACTCGGGAATGTACAAGTTGCGCAACCACACTTCGCCGTCGTCGACGGTTGCGAACGCGTCGGCCAGGGACGCGTGTCCCTCGCGCAGACTCTTCACCTCGGTGCCCTGTAAAGACACTCCGGCCTCGAACTCCTCGAGGATCGAATAGTTGTGCCGCGCTTTGCGATTGGTGGCGATGATCTGTTTGCTGCCACGCTTGCCGCCCGCCGCCCTGGCCCGGCCGGGATCTTTCGCCACAGCTACCGCCGGATGTAGAGGCGCAACGTCGCGTAGGAGGTCAGCCCGGCGATCGACACGCCGAGCAGGAACAGCCACGGCGAGATGTAGAGGATGTCGGCGTAGTCGACCTTGGCGATCAAATGCGCTTGGTAGAACTGGCTCAGCGCGTTGTCCAGGAACCACGCTCGCACCAGAACCAGGCCGACGATCGCGATGGCGACACCGATGGCCGCGGCCAGCATCGCCTCCACCAGGAACGGCAGCTGGGTGTACCAGCGGCTGGCCCCGACCAACCGCATGATCTGGATCTCCGTGCGCCGCGTGTGCGCGGCGACCTGGACCATGTTGGCAATCAGCAGGATCGCCCCGATGGCCTGCACCAGGGCGACGGCGAACGCGGCGTCGCGCAAACCGTCCAGGACGGCGAATAGCCTATCTATCAAATCTTTTTCGTTGAGGATGCTGCGCACGCCCGGCTGGCCCTGCATCGCGGCGTCGAACTCCGCGTGCTGTTCGGGGTTGTTCAGCTTGACGATGAACGACGCGGGAAACGACTCCTTGCCCGCCACGTCCTTGAACTCCGGGAACTTCTTGATCGCGTCGTTGTAGGCGTCCTGCCGGTTGACGAAACGCACCGATTTGACGTCTTGGCGCGCATCGATCTTGTCCCGCAGCGCTTTACACGGGCCGGACCCGCATGTCGCGTCGTTGGCGGAGATGTCGTCGGTGAGGAACACCTGCGTCTCCACGCGGTCGAGATAGATCTCCCGCGAGTTGTCGGCCAACCGCACCACCAGCAGACCGCCACCGAACAGGCCGATCGAGATGGCCGTGGTGAGGATCATCGCCGCCGTCATCGTGACGTTGCGACGGAGCCCGGTCAGGACCTCGTTGAACAGGAAGCCAAAGCGCACTTAGCGGTCCATCCCATAGATGCCGCGCTGCTCGTCGCGAACCAGCCGCCCCAGAGACAACTCCACGACGCGCTGACGCATCGAGTCGACGATGTGGTGGTCGTGCGTCGCCATCAACACCGTCGTCCCCGTGCGGTTGATCCGCTCCAACAAATCCATGATGTCCTTACTGGTGTCTGGGTCGAGATTGCCAGTCGGCTCGTCGGCCAGCAGAACCAGGGGCCGGTTGACGTACGCGCGCGCGATCGCCACGCGTTGCTGCTCGCCGCCGGACAACTCGTGGGGCAGCCGGTTCGCTTTGCCGGACAGGCCGACCGTTTCGAGCACCTCGGGCACCACCCGGTTGATGGCGTCGGCCCGCCGGCCGATCACCTCCAGCGCGAAGGCGACGTTCTCGTAGACGGTCTTCTGCTGCAGCAGGCGGAAGTCCTGGAACACGGTTCCGATCACCTGGCGCAGCTTCGGAATGTGACGACCGCGCAGCTTGTTGACGTGGAACTTCGACACCCGGATGTCGCCGGAGGTGGGGTTCTCCTCGCCGAGCAGCAGCCGCATGAACGTCGACTTACCGGAACCCGACGGGCCGATCAGGAAGACGAACTCACCCTTGTCGATTTTGACGTTCACGTCCTCTAACGCCGGACGGGCCGACGCTTTGTACTTCTTGCTGACATGGTCAAGGGTGATCATCACGGCACGCCAGTGTAGCCGTGAATTTCGCTGGCAAGCCAAGTCAACTGGCCGGCGGTGGCGAACTGGGCGCCGGGCCGGGCCCCGGCTGCGGTAGCTGAGGCGGCGATGCGGGGCTGCTGGCGGTGGGCGGGCAGAAGGGCGGCGGCAGCAGGCACGGCAGCTGCGGCAGCGCCGGTGGCGGCGTGGTGGTGGTCGTCGTCACGGGCGGCGGTGGCGGCGGCGGCGTGCTCGTCGGGGTCGGCGTGTAGGTGACGGTCGGCGGCGGCTGCTGCACGCGACTGCGCGGCACCCAGGTGTAGTTCGGGTCGGGGACGAAACCGGGCGGCACCACCTGCTGCGCGGGTGGCTTGGGCGCCGGTTCCGGGCGGTAGGTGTCGTAGACCCACCACGCGGCGAAGAAGGCGATGATCAGCACGAGGGTCGAGGTGCGGAGCCGCCCGCCGAACATGTATTTCGGCCAGCGATGATCCGCGTCCGAGTCTTCGCTGCGCTTCTCGAAGATGCTCAGGGTGAATTTCAACGCTTCTGCACCGCACCTTGGACGTCGTCGTCGATTCGCTCCTCGGCCGCCTGGGCCACCGGGACGGACGGGTCTTCCACCAGCCCGACCTTCGCGTCCGCCGCGGTCATGATGCCGACGCGGGCCAGCGCCCGTATGACCAGGACACGCAGCTGTCGGCCGGCCTCGAACTGCTTGCCGGGCAGCGTGCGGGCCACCAGACGCAGGGTGACGGTGTCGACTTCGATGCTCTCCACACCCATGACGGTGGGCGCGTCCAACAGCAACTCGCCCAATAGCGGGTTTTCCATCGCGCGGTCGCATTCCTGGTGCAAGACCTCGTTGACCCGGTTCAGGTCGGCGCTGGTGGACACCGGGATGTCGACCACCGCGCGCGCCCAGTCCTTGGACAGGTTGACCACCTTGACGATCTGTCCGTTGGGGATGGTCAACACCTCGCCGTCCGCTGAGCGCAGGCGGGTCACCCGAAGCGTCACGTTCTCGACGGTGCCGCTGGCCTCCGTCGAGGAGACGACGGTGAGGGTGACCAGGTCCCCGAAGCCGTACTGGCGCTCCGCCAAGATGAAGAACCCCGACAACAGGTCCCTGACCAGCTGCTGCGCCCCGAAACCCAGGGCGGCGCCGACCACGGTGGCCGGCGCGACCAGTCCCCCCACGGAGAACTGCAGCACGTCGGCGATCTGCATGATCACCCAGATGCTGATCAGGACCACCGACACCCAGGAGATCACCGAAGCCATCGCCTGGCGGTGCTTGGTCGCCTCCGAGCGCACCAGCGCGTCGCTTTCGGCGAAACCCAGGTTGAGCTGACGGGTGATCTGCTGCGCCACCCAGTTGACGAACCGGGCCGCCAGCACCGCCACGATCAGCACCATCACGATCCTCAGACCGCGGGTGATGATCCACTGCCCGATGTCGCCGCGCCAAAATTCGTGCCAGCCCAGCGCCCTTGTCAGGGCGGTCGAGGCAAGAAGAGTTGTGTTAGTCGTCATCTTTTCGGTTGCGCCACCGGATTCCCGCTTCCAGGAACCCGTCGATGTCTCCGTCCAGGACGGCCGCCGGATTGCCGACCTCGTACTCGGTCCGCAGATCCTTGACCATCTGATAGGGATGCAGAACGTAGGAGCGCATCTGATTGCCCCACGAACTGCCGCCTTCACCTTTCAACGCGTCGAGTTCTGCGCGTTCTTCGGAACGCTTGCGCTCCAACAACTTTGCCTGAAGCACTCGCATCGCCGAGACCTTGTTCTGCAATTGCGATTTTTCGTTCTGGCAAGTCACGACGATACCCGTTGGGATGTGGGTTAGACGAACGGCCGAGTCGGTGGTGTTCACGGATTGGCCGCCGGGCCCGCTGGAGCGGTAAACATCAACGCGCACATCGCCTTCCGGGATGTCGATGTGATCGGTGGTGTCCACCACGGGAAGCACCTCGACCTCCGCGAACGACGTCTGGCGTCGATTCTGGTTGTCAAAGGGGCTGATCCTGACCAATCGATGGGTACCCTGCTCGACCGACAACGTGCCGTAGGCGAACGGGGCGTGCACGGCGAACGTCGCGCTCTTGATGCCCGCCTCCTCGGCGTAGGACGTGTCGAACACTTCGACGGGGTACTTGTGCTGCTCGGCCCACCGGATGTACATCCGCATCAGCATCTCGGCCCAGTCGGCCGCGTCCACCCCGCCGGCGCCCGACCGGATGGTGACCAGCGCCTCCCGCTCGTCGTACTCCCCCGAGAGCAGCGTGCGCACCTCGGTGGCTTCTATATCGGCCCTCAGCGCCTTCAGCTCGGCGTCCGCCTCGGCGAGCGCTTCTGTTTTGCTGGCGGCGCCCTCCGCTTCTTCGGCCGCCAGCTCGTAGAGCACCGGCAGATCATCGAGCCGTTGCCTCAGCTCTTCGATGCGACGCAGTTCCCCCTGGGCGTGGGACAACTGGCTGGTCACCCGCTGCGCGTTGGCCTGGTCATCCCACAATTGGGGATCGGACGCCTCGTGTTCGAGCTTCTCGATCCGGCTGCGCAGACCGTCCACATCGAGCACCCGCTCCACCGTGGTCAGGGTGGAGTCAAGGGCGGCGATGTCGGCTTGACGGTCGGGTTCCACAGCGGACAACGTTACCGGGACGCTCCGAGCGCCCCGGCTCCCGGCGAGTGCCCGGGCCACGACCAGCGGTCATGCGTTTAGCATCGAGTCACGGTCATGTGCACCCCGCGCCGCGCGCCGCCAGCCCCCCGCGCGCTAACCGGGCACGAATAGAAGGTCGAGTATGCGTCCATACCACGTTGCCATCGTCGGCTCCGGACCGTCCGGGTTCTTCGCCGCGTCCTCCCTGCTCAAAGCGGCGGACGCGGCCGAAGACATCGAGGTGGCCGTCGACATGCTGGAGATGCTGCCGACCCCGTGGGGGCTGGTGCGCTCGGGCGTCGCGCCCGACCACCCGAAGATCAAGTCGATCAGCAGGCAGTTCGAAAAGACCGCCGAAGATCCCCGCTTCAGATTTTTCGGCAATGTGGTGGTCGGCGAGCACGTGCAGCCCGACGAACTGTCCGAACGCTACGACGCGGTGATCTACGCCATCGGCGCGCAATCCGACCGGTCGTTGAAGATTCCCGGCGAGGACCTGCCCGGCAGCATGGCCGCGGTGGAATTCGTCGGCTGGTACAACGCGCACCCACACTTCCAAGAACCCGGCCCCGACCTGTCGGGCGCCCGGGCCGTGGTCGTCGGCAACGGCAACGTCGCCCTCGACGTCGCCCGCATCCTGGTGACCGATCCCGACGTGCTCGCACGCACCGACATCGCCGACCACGCCCTGGAGTCGCTGCGGCCGTGTGGCGTGGAGGAAGTGGTGATCATCGGGCGGCGCGGGCCGCTGCAGACCGCGTTCACCACGCTGGAGTTGCGCGAGCTGGCCGATCTGGAAGGCGTCGACGTGATCGTCGATCCGGCGCAGCTCGAGGGCATCACCGCCGACGACGAGGCCGCCGCGGACAAGACGACGAAGCTGAACATCAAGGCGTTGCGCGACTACGCCACGCGGGCGCCACGGCCCGGCCATCGCCGGATCGTGTTCCGGTTCATGACTTCGCCGATCGAGATCAAGGGCGACGGCAAGGTGGAGAGCATCGTGCTCGGGCGCAACGAATTGGTCAACGACGACAGCGGCCGGGTATCCGCCAAGGACACCGGCGAGCGCGAGGAGCTGCCGGTTCAACTGGTGGTGCGGTCGGTCGGGTACCGAGGTATGCCCACCCCCGGTCTGCCGTTCGACGAGAAGACCGCGACCATCCCCAACGCCGCGGGCCGGGTGGAGGGCAGCCGCAACGAATACGTCGCCGGATGGATCAAGCGCGGGCCGACCGGTGTCATCGGCACCAATAAGAAGGACTCCCAGGACACCGTCGACACGCTGATCGCCGATCTGGACCGCGCGAAGGAATCCGGTCTGCCGGACTTCCCCGACGACCACGCCGACCAGCTGGCCGACTGGCTGGCCTCACGCCAGCCCAAACTGGTCACCTCCGCGCACTGGGAGGTCATCGACCGTCATGAGCGCGCCGCCGGGGAGCCGCACGGGCGCCCGCGCGTCAAGCTGCCCAACCTGGCCGAGCTGCTGCGGATCAGCCACGGCTGATCACCGGGCGACGGTTGCCGGCGGCCCGTCGTCCAGCGCCCGTCCATGAAAACGACGCAAGAGCGCCACCACGTCGGCGCGGTCGATCAGATCCGCCGTCACAGGTTGCTGCACCGTATCGCCAGCACCGAATGCCCCACGTTGCAGACGTCGGCGGCGGTGTGGGAGTCGGTGACCAGCAACTGGCCCGCTTCGGGGTTGGCGTGCAGGTACTGCTCCACACTGCCGCGCACGATCGCGGATTCCGCCCGGACGTCGGGATACAGTCGCGTCCACCGCGCGAGCCGCCGGCTCAATCGTGCTTGGGCCGAACGCATTCCGTCGCCGGCGTCGTGCGAGTCCTCGCCGTATACCCAGAGCGCGTGCAGCGTGGCTCGGCGCAGCCTCGCCTCCTCGAAAGCGTGCCGCAGCACCATGCCGTTGTCGACTTCGGCGAGGACGCTCCCGACCTTCGGCGCCGCCGAGCGGCGGGCCGGCTGATGGATGACGGCCACCGGGCACCGGGCCGAGCCGGCCAGGGCGCTCGCGACGGACGTTCCGCCGTGGCGGGCGTGGTTGAGCCCGATCGAACCGATGCAGATCATGGCCGCCGACCTCGCCTCCTCCATCAACTTGGTGAGTGGCCTGCCATAAAGGATGTCGGCTTCGATCTTCACCTGCGTGCCGGTGGCCTCCACTGCCCGGTGGGCGTCGGCCAGCGCCGTGCGTGCGGCGGCGAGGCGCGCCTCGCTGGCGGCCGCGGTCGGCGCGTCCCGTGGATCGACGACGTAAACCAATCGCATCGGGATGTCCCGGCTGACTGCCTCGTCGATCGCCCACAGGGCCGCCTGCACCGCCCCACTCGATCCGTCCACACCCACGACGATCGCCGGAGCGGGATAGCTGGTGCTCATCGAGGGCTCCTTCGCTCAGCTGTGGGCGGGCACTTTCCGGTCGCTCGGTGACGACGCTATGACCGGGAACCCCTCTCCCACAGAGGCATTGGTCCCCGAATATGTGCCATTCGGCCCCTGGGTACCGGCGGCGGCGGACCGCAGGCCACGCCAGTTATCAAGCGGTTCAGCGGCTTTCGCTATTTGTCAGGCGTTTGATAAGACTGGGACTGGTTAACGTAAGGTAAACGCTCGGCAAACGGAGTCTGAATTAAGGGTGGCCGGCTCCGCGAAATCAGCAAAACCCCGCACGTGTGGTCCGCACCTGCGACCTTTGAAGTGCCCGAACATCGAAGGTTTCTCGCGATGCCCTGTGCGCACGGTCCGCCAACTCGATAACCGCCACGCTGCCCGGTAGCCAGCCGTGGAGCGATTCCGCCCGGGCCGCCTCTCGTCCGTTCGCCGGGGAGGGCTTCGCCTGCCCGCCGACCGGCACGAGCGGCCAAAGACCGTCGCTAATCATTCTTGCCCACAACGCACTTGAGGGATGGACACTATGGATTGGGCTTTTCTTCCGCCAGAGGTCAACTCTGCCCGGATGTACACCGGCCCGGGGCCGGGATCGCTGTTGGCCGCCGCGGGAAGTTGGGATGCGCTGTCGGCCGAACTGACCTCCACCGCCGCGTCTTACGAGGCGGTGCTGTCGAGTCTCGGCCTGCAATGGCGGGGCTCCGCTGCCGACGCGATGGCGTTCGCGGCCGCCCGCTACCTGGCGTGGTTGCAGGCGACCGCCGAGCAGACACAACAGACAGCCATGCAGGCGCGAACCGCGGCGGCGGCTTACGAGCAGGCGTACACGATGACGGTGCCGCCGCCGGTGATCGCGGCCAACCGCACCCTGCTGGCATCGCTGGTGGCGACCAACATCGTGGGCCAGAACACCGCGGCCATCGCGGCCGTCGAGGCGCAATACGCCGATTTCTGGGCCCAGGACACCGCAGCCATGACCGGCTACGCCGCGTCCTCTTCGGCGGCGATGCAGCTGCCGAAGTTCGCCAGCGCGAACAAATCCACCGCGGAGTCCGGGGTCAGCGCCCAGCATGCCGCCGTGACCGCGGCCGGCATGAAGGCCGCCGCGTCCAATGCCGTCAAGCAGTCGCTCTCACCGCAATCGGCGCAGACGTTGCTGAGTCCGAATCCGGCGGCCGCACCCATTCAGCAAGCGGCCGCGAACAACAACGGCGCCTTCCGGCTCCTCGACGCGATTCAGGGAACGGGCGTCGGCTTCAGTGCTCCCTACAACATGGAGCAATTCGTATCCGGAATCATTGGCGCCGAGAACAATCTGGGCATCCTGGCCAAGCCGGGGGCGGCCGCGGCCAATCTCGCACCCGCGGTCGCGGCGCCCGCACTTCGCGGCGCGGCCGCGGGCTTGGGCGGGGGCTTGGGCAACGTCACCGCAACGCTGTCGCACGCCGGGTCGATCGGGCCGATGTCCGTGCCGGCCAGCTGGTCCGCGCCCACGAGCACCCATATCTCGCCGTTATCACCCGCCGGGTTCACCACGCTGCCGGGCACCGAGGAGCCGGTGTCGTCCGGATACCCCGGCTATCCGGGCATGCCGGGCGCCGGCAACTCGCGAGCCGTCGGCGTGGGTGCGCCGCCCCGCTACGGGATACGGCTCAACGTGATACCGCGGCCGCCGGCCGCCGGGTGACATGCGGTCGATCCGCCAACGGCCGGCCAGGGAACGAACCGCTCGACGCATGCGGCTTCGTGGTGCGCGCTCATAGGGCTGTAGGACAATGGATTTCGGCATTCTCCCACCAGAGGTGAACTCCGGCCGGATGTACGCCGGCCCCGGTTCCGGCCCGCTGCTGGCCGCCGCGGGAGGGTGGGACTCGCTGTCGGCGGAGTTGACCGTCACGGCCGCGGTGTACGAATCGGTGCTGTCGGGGCTGACGGGGTTGCATTGGCACGGACCGGCATCCCGGGCGATGGCAGCCGGCGCAGCGCCCTACGTGGCGTGGCTGCATACCACCGCCGAGCGTGCACGGCAGGCCGCGATGCGGGCCCGGGCCGCGGCGGCGGCTTACGAACTCGCCCATGCCATGACGGTGCCCCCGCCCGCGATCGCCGCCAACCGCAGCCGATTGGCGCAGTTGATCGCGACGAACTTCTTCGGCCAGAACACCGCCGCGATCGCGGCCACCGAAACCGAGTACGCCGAGTATTGGGCCCAGGACGCGTCCGCGATGTACGCCTATTCGGCGGGTTCGGCTGCCGCGGCGCAGCTTTCGCCGTTCCTCTCCCCGCGGGCGGCCACCGATGCGGCCGGGATCGCGGACCAGCAGCAGGCCGTCGCACACGCCAGCACGAACTCGGGGTCTCAGGCGGTGGCCTCCGCGGCGCCGGGCTCGACCTCGGGACTCTTCCGAATCCTCGACAGCATCCAGGCTGTCCAGACCACGTTCAACGCCCTTTTCAACGCCGAGGGGTTTCCCGCCGGAATCATCCAGGCGGACAAGAACTTGGGAATCCTGCCGAACCTCGCGGCCGTCCCGGCCGCGGCGCCCACGCAGCCCGCGCTCGGGGGGCCGGGATCGGGTGTGGGGAACGTCCATGCCGTGTTGGCCCGCGCCGGGCGGATCGGGGCGATGTCGGTGCCCGCCGGCTGGACGGCCGCGACGGGCAGCCCCGTCGGGGGACTTCCGGGCGGCGGGCCATCCGCGCTGCCGACGACCGAGGCGCTGGCCCGAACCGGATCCGGCACGCCCGGGGTGCCCGGAATTCCAGGGGGCAGAGTCTCGCGGGCCGCGCTGGTCGTACCGCGTTATGGCGTCCGCATCTCGGTGATGGCCCGCCCGCCGGCGGCCGGCTGATGGATCGCTAGACCGGGGGCGGCTCGGACGGCGCGAACTTCCAGTTGTCCGGATTCTTCGGCGAATACACCACCGGAAACAACTGGCCCATGGTCGGCCACTGCTCGACGTCGACGGCCATGCGCTGATACACCGCGTGCTCGCTGACCGTCGGCCCGTTGATGACCCCGGCGATGGTGACGAATTGCTCGCCGGTCGCGTCCGGCCGCGGGCTCACCCCGGTCACCAGCAGCGTGCCGTTCAAGAGGTCTCCACGTGGGCCGCGGGGGAGGAACCGCTGAGCAAGTGCGACCGCCAAGACGCCCAGCAGCAGGATCAGGACTCCGAATTCCCACACCCCGCCATCGTAGGGCCGTGATAGGACTGCGTCATGAGCCGGGACGATCTGACGCTGGCGCTCGCGCTGGCCGACCGCGCGGACGCGCTGACTTCCGCCCGCTTCGGCGCGCTGGACCTGCGCGTCGACACCAAGCCCGACCTGACCCCGGTTACCGACGCCGACCGCTCGGTGGAAACCGAACTCCGCGAGACGCTAGGGAGCGAACGGCCACAGGACAGCATTCTCGGCGAGGAGTTCGGCGGCACCGCCGTTTTCACCGGGCGGCAGTGGATCATCGATCCCATCGACGGCACCAAGAACTTCGTGCGCGGCGTGCCGGTGTGGGCCAGTTTGATCGCATTGCTCGAAGACGGTGTGCCGACGGTCGGCGTCGTGAGCGCGCCGGCGCTGCAACGCCGGTGGTGGGCGGCTCGCGGCCTCGGCGCGTTCGTCACGGTCGACGGCGCGCCCCCGCGGCCGCTATCGGTTTCCGCTGTGGCGCAACTCGACTCGGCCAGCCTGTCGTTCTCCAGCCTGTCCGGCTGGGCCGAGCGCGGTCTGCGGGACCGCTTCATCGGGCTCACCGACGCGGTCTGGCGGGTGCGCGCGTTCGGCGACTTCCTGTCCTATTGCCTGGTGGCCGAGGGGGCCGTCGACATCGCCGCCGAACCCGAGGTGTCGGTGTGGGACCTCGCTGCCCTCGACGTCCTCGTGCGCGAAGCGGGCGGAACGATGACCGGACTCGACGGCGTCGCGGGTCCGCACCGCGGCAGCGCCGTGGCGACCAACGGGCCGCTGCACGAACTCGTGCTTCGCGCCCTCGACGCCGGCGGTCTGTGAATTAGTTAACAAGTGTTCTCTGTGATCTTACTCCGGAGTAAGATAGCCTTGTTCGCACTGCCCCGACTAACCACAGGCTGCCGACATGACCGACACAGGTTCCGGTTCCACAAAGACTTCCAAGTCCGCCCGCTCCGGTCGCAAGCGGAAAGACCAGCAGAGCGCGGTAGGGCTGCAACACCACAAGCGCACGGGCGTCGACATCGCCATCGCGCTGCTCACCCCGCTCATGGGCCAGGAATTCCTGGACAAATACCGTCTGCGCGATCCGGTCAACCGGGGCCTGCAGTACGGCACGAAGACCGTCTTCTCCACCGCGGCGGCCGCCTCCCGGCAGTTCAGGCGGGTGCAGAATCTGCGCGGCGGGCCGACCCGGCTCAAGTCGAGCGGCAAGGACTACTTCGACCTGACGCCCGACGACGAACAGCAGATGATCGTCGAGACGCTTACCGAATTCGCCGACGAGGTGTTGCGGCCCGCGGCGCCCGGCGCCGACGAGGCGGCGACCTACCCGGCCGACCTGATCGCCAAGGCCGCCGAGCTGGGCATCACCGCGATCAACATCCCCGAGGACTTCGAGGGCATCGCCGCCCACCGGTCAAGCGTGACCAACGTGCTGGTGGCCGAGGCGCTCGCCTACGGCGACATGGGTCTCGCGCTGCCGATTCTGGCCCCGGGCGGTGTGGCCGCGGCGCTCACGCACTGGGGCAGCGCGGACCAGCAGGCCACGTATCTGCACGAGTTCGCGGGCGAGAACGTTCCGCAGGCCTGCGTCGCCATCGC
>NZ_LZJN01000079.1 GCF_001667735.1 Mycobacterium sp. E183 | reverse complement strand
TACCTGGTCGCCGCGGCCACGGCGCCGGTCCCGTCATCGCGCACCTGGGACATCGGCGGACCCGACGTGCTCGAGTACGGCGACATGATGCGCGTCTACGCCGACGTGGCGGGGCTGGGCAAGCGCTATCTGATCGTGTTGCCGTTCCTGACGCCGACGATCGCCAGCCTCTGGGTGGGGACCGTGACACCGATCCCGCCGGGGCTGGCGCGGCCGCTGATCGAATCGCTGGAGTGCGACGCGGTCATGCGCAACCACGACGTCGACGGCATCATCGAACCGCCGCCCGGCGGCCTGACCGGCTATCGCCGGTCCGTCGAACTGGCGCTCGAGCGGGCCGCGCGGGGCGTCCCGGAACCCTCGTGGTCGTCGCTGCGGTCCGAACCGGCCGAGGCGCTGCCCAGCGACCCGGACTGGGCGGGCGAGATCGTCTACACCGATCTGCGCACCGCCGAAACCGCCACCGAACCCGCCGACGTCTGGCGGGCGGCGGAGGCCGCCGTGAATTCACGGGCGGGCGGTTGGCGGGTGGAGGAGCGCGCGGCGGGGGCCCTGCTACGGCTGCGCTCCACCAAGCGGGCGCCGGGACGGGAGTGGCTCGAGATCGCGGTCACGCGGCGGGACGGCCGCGGCAGTCGCTACACCCAGCGATCCATCTTTTTGCCGCGGGGCATCCCTGGGCGGGTGTACTGGTTCTTCGCGCGGCCCGCGCACAACGCCGCGATGCGGGCGCTGGCCCGCGAGGTCGCCGGCTCGGCTGGCTCCTAGACGCCGAACATCGGGGGCAGCACAAGAACCATGATCAGCCCCCACACCAGGTGGGTGAGCACCGGCGCGAGGACCCCGCCGGTCGCCCTGCGTTCGAACGCGCACACCGTCCCCAGGATCACGGCGGCGAACCCGAGCATCGGGTTGCCACTGGCCAGCGTCGCGATCGTGTAGAGGATCGTCGAGATCAACACGGGGTGATACCGGCCCAGGGCCGTGTAGAGCGCGCCGCGAAAGAAGACTTCCTCCGCGACGCCGTTGACGAGCGTGATCGCCACGATCACCGGATACCACCCGTGATGGGCGTATTCCAGCACCCGGGTGATCAGCTCGGCCACGGGCGTGATCTCCCGGGCGATCAGCCCGCCCACCACGAAGATCGCGCCGAGCAGCAGGCCGATCCCCGTCCCGGTGATGACCGGCCGCTGGTTGCGGCCGCGCCAGCAGATGCCACCCAGGTGCAGCGGGCCGGAGGCGAACGCGCCGGCGACCCACACCCCCGCCAGCGCCAACGTCAGCCAGTAGAAGCTGGAGTCGCCCGGATGGCGCCGCAACGAAAACCCGAGCACCACGGCACCGAGGACCACGGTGATGGCCACGATGACCCGCCGACGCCGCACGACTACGGGCGACTCATGATGCGGCACGGCGACTTTGGTGAGAGCCCGGCGCAGCTCGGACAGCGTGCCGGTGGCGGGCGAGGCGGTTGACTGGCTCATGCGGGACGCACCTTCGGGGTCAAGGCGATCAGGAGGTCGAGTCCGGTTCGAAGCGCTCCGGCCAGCGGACCCGGGACCATGTTGACAAGCCCCAGAGCCGGCCGCGCGACCGGTGGGGTGAGCCGCCGCGCGACGTGGCGGATGCGCCGCGCGTCACCGCCGGCCCACACGGGGTCGGTGTTGGCCAGGTGATGGGGGTCGGCCAGGGCGTTGACCGGGGACGGGCGATGGGGCTGATCGGCCAAGGCTAGGGCAATGGCGTCCTCGACGCCGAGCAACCCACCGGGCGGGTCGGGCACTCGGTCGCGAAGGTCGGTCTCGGACGCCGTCATCGGGTGGTCCAGCGACTCGACCAGATCGCCGGCCAGCCCCGGTGGCACCGGCAGCGCGACGCCGGTGACCAGCGACGCCAGCCCGGTGTCGACCCTGCCAACCGACAATCCGGCATGCCATCTCCCCGAGATCCGCGCGTACGTTTTGAGCAGCTCACGGTAGGACGTGGTGTCCGGGCCGGCGATGTCGTACGCGCCCGCCGGCAACAGGCCGGGATCGGCCGCGGCGACCAGGTA
>NZ_LZJN01000078.1 GCF_001667735.1 Mycobacterium sp. E183 | reverse complement strand
GGAGGGGATGCGGGGCAAGAGCCTGCTGCACCGCGGCTCGCTGACCCTCGAGGAGCGCTATTACGGCAACGCCCGCAGCTTCTCCGACGCCCAGCTGCGCGACGTGCTGCCCGGCTTCCGCGAGGAATGGACCCACACCGACGTCACCGCTTCCGTGTACGCACAGTCGAAGGGCTGGGACCCGGTGGCGCGCATGCAGCACATCGACCTGTTCACCTGGCTGCGCGGCGACATCCTGGTCAAGGCGGACAAGATGACGATGGCCAACTCGCTGGAGCTGCGGGTGCCGTTCCTGGATCCCGAGGTGTTCGCCGTCGCCTCGCGGCTGCCCGTCGAGGCCAAGATCACCCGCACCACCACCAAGTACGCGCTGCGGCGGGCGCTTGAGCCCATCGTTCCCGCGCACGTGCTGCACCGGCCCAAGCTCGGGTTCCCGGTGCCGATCCGGCATTGGTTGCGCGCGGGCGAATTGCTGGACTGGGCCTACGGGTTGGTGGCGTCCTCGCAGGCCGGTCACCTCGTCGACCTGCCGGCCGTAGGGCGCATGCTCGACGAGCACCGCAACGGCGTCAGCGATCACAGCCGCCGGCTGTGGACGCTGCTGATCTTCATGCTCTGGCACGCGATCTTCGTCGAACACAGCGTGGTGCCGCAGATCAGCGAGCCGGTCTACCCCGTCCAGCTCTGAGGGTTCTGCCGCCGCCGCATCCCCTCCAGCTCTGAGGCCGTCGGCTTTACGAAGAGCGTGCGATGAGGGCTTCGAGCGTGCG
>NZ_LZJN01000077.1 GCF_001667735.1 Mycobacterium sp. E183 | reverse complement strand
ACGCCTACCGGCAGGCCTGGGAATGGGCCGACGCGACTGACTGGAAGCCCTGAGCCACCATGCCGTTCGTCGACGACATCCTCGGCCCGCGGCGGCCCTTCGTGGACGGCGGGCCACAGTCGCTGCCGGGCGTACGGCGACGCACCAGCACGATCGACACCCATCCGGATGGGGTGCGCGGCTCCGTGGCGGACCTGCGGGCGCGTGACGTGGTCGGCGCCGAGGACGGACGTGTCGAGATCCTCGGCGAGGTCGGAGTGAGGGCGCACCTCACCGATCAAGTCGTCGACGAACGGCATGGTGGCTCAGGGCTTCCAGTCAGTCGCGTCGGCCCATTCCCAGGCCTGCCGGTAGGCGTCACGAAACCACGGTTCTTTGGCGGTGATGTAGCGCACGATATCGCCATCGGCGCTCGCCGCGGCGTCCCGTTTGACCCGCGAATACTGCTCGCGCACATCGGCATTGGCGTTGAGCCAGTCGACGAAGAGCAGCGCGAATTGCTGATTGGGCCAGCCCGCCACGCGGATGTGTACGTTGGTCGGCCGCCCCGGATCCGCCGATGCATGAATCCGCTTGTGCCACAGCGCGGCGTCGTTGCTGTGGTCGAATCCGGGCGCGGTGCTGCGGGCATCGTTCTTGGCGGCGTCTTGGGTGATGTGTTCCAGGCGCGGATAACCCACCGACAACAACGGTTCGGCGAGTTCGTCGGCGAGCGCCAAGGATTCGACGGTGATCTGCACGTCGATCACGTCCTTGGCGGGCAGATCCGGCACGGCGGTCGAACCGATGTGGTCCACCCGGATCGCCCGGTGGCCGCACGCGGTCTTCAGCCGGTTGACGATGCGGCGGGCCTGATCCGGCCAGGCCGGGTCGGGCGGCACCAACCGCGCCGCCGCCCGCGCGGCCTCGCGCCGACTCAGGTTGTGCGCGAACGGCAGTATCCGGTTGTTCCACACGTCGTGGGCCCGCTGCACCAGCTCGTCCGGGCTGCCGGAGTTGTCCACCCAGACGTCGGCGACGGCGCGGCGCTGCTCGTCACTGGCCTGCGCGGCGATCCTCGCGCGGGCGTCGGATTCGGGCATGCCGCGCTGGTCGACCAGCCGTCGCAGCCGCACCTCGACGTCGGCGTACACGATGACGACGAGTGGGAACAACGGCGCCATTCCCGATTCCACCAGCAGCGGAATGTCCTCGACCACAACCGAATCCGCGGGCACCGAGGCGATGATCTCGGCGCGTCGCTTGCCGACCAGCGGGTGGACGATGCCGTTCAGCCTTTGCCGCGCCTCGTCGTCGGCGAAGGCCTTGGCGGCCAACGCGGGACGATCCAGCGATCCGTCGGGTAGCAGGATGTCGTCACCGAACGCCTCGACCAGCGCCGCCAGGCCCTCGGTGCCCGGCTCGACCACCTCGCGCGCGATGACGTCGCCGTCGACGATGACCGCACCGCACTTCGCGAAGGTGCCCGACAGGGCCGACTTGCCGGCGCCGATGCCGCCGGTCAACCCGATGCGCAGCATGCCTGAACGCTAATCAGGCGTTGCCGGCGAGCTTCTCCCGCAGAGCGGCCAATTGGGCGTCGCTGGCCAGCGAGCCGCCGGCCGCCTTCTCCGACGGCGCGCCGTTGCCCGACGACTGCTCGGCACCGTGCCCAGCGGCCTCGGCCGCGGCGAACTTCTCCATCTGCGCGGTGTGCATCTTGTGCCGGCGCTCGGCCTCGGCGTAGCGGGCCTCCCACTCGGCGCGCTGCTTCTCGAAGCCCTCGAGCCATTCGTTGGTGTCGGCGTCGAAGCCCTCGGGGAAGATGTAATTGCCCTGCTCGTCGTAGCTGTCGGCCATGCCGTACTTCGCCGGGTCGAACTCTTCGGTGTAGTCCTCGTTGGCCTGCTTGAGCGACAACGAGATCCGGCGCCGCTCCAGGTCGATGTCGATGACCTTGACCATGGCGTCGTCGCCGACGGCGACCACCTGGTCGGGCACCTCGACGTGGCGCTCGGCCAGCTCGGAGATGTGCACCAGGCCCTCGATGCCCTCCTCGACGCGGACGAACGCGCCGAACGGAACCAGCTTGGTGACCTTGCCGGGCACGATCTGGCCGATGGCGTGCGTGCGGGCGAAGTGCCGCCACGGGTCTTCCTGAGTGGCCTTGAGCGACAACGAAACCCGCTCGCGGTCCATGTCGACGTCGAGCACCTCGACGGTGACCTCGTCGCCCACCTGGACGACCTCGGACGGGTGGTCGATGTGCTTCCAGGACAACTCGGAGACGTGCACCAGGCCGTCCACCCCGCCGAGGTCGACGAAGGCGCCGAAGTTGACGATGGAGGAGACGACACCCTTGCGGATGGCGCCCTTCTGCAGCTGGTTGAGGAACTCGCTGCGCACCTCCGACTGGGTCTGCTCCAGCCACGCCCGGCGCGAGAGCACCACGTTGTTGCGGTTCTTGTCCAGCTCGATGATCTTGGCCTCGATCTCCTTGCCGATGTACGGCTGCAGATCGCGGACCCGGCGCATCTCGACCAGCGACGCGGGCAGGAAGCCGCGCAGGCCGATGTCGAGGATCAGGCCACCCTTGACCACCTCGATGACGGTGCCCTTGACGGCCTCGTCCTTCTCCTTGAGCGCCTCGATGGTGCCCCAGGCGCGCTCGTATTGCGCGCGCTTCTTGGACAGGATCAGGCGGCCCTCTTTGTCCTCCTTGGTGAGGACCAGGGCCTCGACCTCGTCACCGACGGAAACGACCTCACTGGGGTCGACATCGTGCTTGATCGAGAGCTCGCGGGCGGGGATGACGCCCTCGGTCTTGTAGCCGATGTCGAGGAGCACCTCGTCCCGGTCCACTTTGACGATCGTCCCCTCGACGATGTCGCCATCGTTGAAGTACTTGATCGTTTTGTCTATTGCGGCAAGAAAGTCCTCGCTGGAACCGATGTCGTTGACGGCTACTTGGGGCGAGGTGACGGTGGGACTCGGCATGTGGTGGGTTGCTCCGGACAGGTTGGGTCGTAGGGACAAATCTGGGATTTACCTGTTTAGGCTACTCGACTGCGTACACGCTGGCCAAACCCGGGCGCCCCAGCCTGTGCGTTTCTGACCAGAACATGTCGTGTCGGCGAAATTCCGGGGCCGCGATTTCGCTAATGCGCGGCCGCGTCCCACGAGCGGCCGTAACCCACCGAAACCTCCAGGGGCACGTCGAGCGGATAGGCGCCGCCCATCTTCTCGCGGGCCAGGGCCTCGACCTTCTCCCGCTCGCCGGGCGCGATTTCGAACAGGAGTTCGTCGTGCACCTGCAGCAGCATGCGGGACTTCAGCCCGGCCTCTTTGATCGCCCTGTCGACCTCGATCATCGCCACCTTGATGATGTCTGCGGCGCTGCCCTGGATAGGGGCGTTCAGCGCGGCCCGCTCGGCGGCCTCCCGCACCTGGCGGTTGCTGCTGTCCAGCTCGGGCAGGTACCGGCGGCGGCCCAGCACCGTCGAGGTGTAACCGTCCTTGCGGGCCTGCTCCACGACGTTCATCAGATAGTCGCGCACGCCGCCGAACCGGGCGAAGTAGGCGTCCATCTGCTCCTTGGCCTCCTCGGTGGAGATCTTCAGCTGCTGCGACAGCCCATACGCGCTCAACCCGTAGGCAAGCCCGTACGACATCGCCTTGACCCGGCGGCGCAGCTCGGAGGTGACCTCCTCGATCGGCACCCCGAACGCCCGCGAGGCGACGAACGAATGCAGGTCCTCCCCCGTGTTGAAGGCCTCGATGAGGCCCTCGTCCCGCGAGAGGTGCGCCATGATCCGCATCTCGATCTGGCTGTAGTCGGCGGTCATCAGCTCGCTGTAGCCGTCGCCCACCACGAACGCGTCCCGGATCCGCCGGCCGGCTTCGGTGCGGATCGGAATGTTCTGCAGGTTCGGCTCGGTCGACGACAGCCGGCCCGTCGCCGCGATGGTCTGGTTGAACGTCGTGTGGATGCGCCCGTCGGAGGCCACCGAATTCAGCAACCCGTCCACCGTCACCTTCAGGCGGGTGGCGTCGCGGTGCGTCAGAAGGTGTTGCAGGAACGGGTGTCCGGTCTTGTCGAACAGTGACTGCAGGGCGTCGGCGTCGGTGGTGTAGCCCGTCTTGGTGCGCTTGGTCTTCGGCATCTCCAGCTCGTCGAAGAGCACCGCCTGTAACTGCTTCGGCGAACCCAGGTTGATCTGCTTGCCGATCACCGCGTAGGCCGCTTCGGCGGCGTCGCGGATCTGGTGGGCGAAATCGCTCTGCAGGTCGCCCAGCAGATCCAAATCGACTGCGATGCCGGTGTGTTCCATCCCGGCCAGCACCCGCTGCACCGGCAGTTCCATGCCGCCCAACAGCGACGTGGAGTTGATGCGGGCCAGCTCCTCGTCGAGCGCGTCGGCCAGGTCCAGCACCGCCACGGCCCGCAGGATCAGGGTCTGCACCGCCTGGTCGTCCGTCCCCTCGGGATCGTCGAGCAGCGAAAGCTGTTGCTGCTCAGCGGTTTCCGCGCGCAGCTCGCGACGCAGGTAGCGCAGGGACAGGTCCTCGAGGGAGAAGCTGCGCTGCCCGGGACGCACCAGGTAGGCGGCCAGCGCGGTATCGGAGGTCACGCCGGCCAGCGTCCAGCCCCGGCCGGCGAGGTCGTGCATCGCCAGCTTTGCCTCGTGCAGCGCCTTGGGCGGACCCGGATCGGCCAGCCAGGACGCCAGCGCCGCCTCGTCGTCGGGATCCAGGGCGGAGGTGTCGATGTAGCGGCCCTCGCCATCGGCGGACACGATGGCCAGCGCGGTGGCGTCGGCGTCGTAGGCCAAGTGGGTGCCGACGACCGCCAGGCCGAACCGCTTGCCCGAGCTGTGCTCGGCCAGCCACACGGCCAGCTCGCCGGGCTGCAGCGCCCCGCCGCGCACGTCGAATCCCGCGTCGACCTCGGGCTCGACGGCGGCCAGCGTGTCGAACAGCCGGTCGCGCAAGACCCGGAACTCCAAGTCGTCGAACAGGCGGTGAATCTGGTCGCGATCCCACGGCAGCATGCGCAGCGTGTCCGGGGTCTGCGCCAGCGGCACGTCCTTGACCAGGTCGGTGAGCTCGCGGTTGCGGATCACGCCGGCGAGGTTGGCCCGCAGCGCGTCGCCGACCTTGCCGCGCACCGATTCGACGTTGTCCACCAGCCCCTGCAGCGAGCCGTATTCGGCGATCCACTTGGACGCGGTCTTCTCCCCCACGCCCGGGATGCCGGGCAGGTTGTCGCTGGGATCGCCACGCAGGGCCGCGAAGTCCGGGTATTGCGTGGGGGTCAACCCGTATTTTTCGACGACCGCCTCCGGCGTGAACCGGGTGAGCTCGCTGACGCCCTTGCGCGGGTAGAGCACGGTCACGTCGTCGCTGACCAGCTGCAGGGAGTCCCGGTCGCCGGTGACCACCAGGACGCGGAAGCCCTCGTTCTCGGCCTGGGTGGCCAGCGTCGCGATCAGGTCGTCGGCCTCGAACCCGGGCTCGGCCAGCACGGTGATGCCCAGCGCGTTCAGCACTTCCTTGGTGATGTCGATCTGGCCGTGAAACTCGTCGGGCGTCGACGAGCGGTTCGCCTTGTATTCGGGGTACCGCTCGGAGCGGAACGTCTGACGGGACACGTCGAACGCCGCGGCGACGTGCGTGGGGGCCTCGTCGCGCAGCAGGTTGATCAGCATCGCCGTGAAGCCGTAGACCGCGTTGGTGGTCAGGCCGCCGCGGGTCTTGAAGTTCTCGGCGGGCAGCGCGTAGAACGCCCGAAACGCCAGCGAATTGCCGTCGAGCAACATCAGTGTCGGCTTGGTTTGTTCCTCGGTCTTCTGAGCGGGCGGAGCGGGCACGGCTATCACTCTAGGCACCCCGACCGACGAGCCAGGCGCTGCCGCAGAACTGCAACACGTTTCAGTTTTGTGTTGGGCCTGGGTAGTCTGGCCGAGTGTCAGAGGTCACCAGCCAAGAGCCCGCGATCGACGGATGGTTCGCCACCGACGAAGGCGGCCACCCGCACCTGATCGGCGGCAAATGCCCGGAGTGCGGCACCTACGTCTTCCCGCCCCGGGAGAACAACTGCCCCAACCCCGGCTGCGCCAGCGACACGCTGGAGGCCGTCGCGTTGTCGACGCGGGGCAAGTTGTGGAGCTACACGGAGAACCGGTATCCGCCGCCGCCGCCCTACCCCGCCCCGGATCCCTTCGAGCCCTTCGCCATTGCCGCCGTGGAGCTGGCTGAGGAAGGGCTGATCGTGCTGGGCAAGGTGGTCGAGGGCACGCTGGCCGCCGATTTGAAGGTCGGCATGGAGATGGAGCTGACCACGATGCCGCTGTTCACCGACGACGACGGCGTGCAGCGCATCGTGCACGCGTGGAGGATCGCCTCATGAGCCCTGAACCGCTCTACATCCTGGGCGCCGGCATGCACCCCTGGGGCAAGTGGGGCCGCGACTTCACCGAATACGGGGTCGTCGCCGCCAGGGCCGCGCTGGCCGAAGCCGGCCTGGACTGGCGGCAGATCCAGTTGGTCGCCGGCGCGGACACCATCCGCAACGGTTACCCGGGCTTCATCGCGGGGTCGACGTTCGCCCAGAAGCTCGGCTGGAACGGTGTCCCGGTCAGCTCGAGCTACGCCGCGTGCGCCAGCGGCTCGCAGGCACTGCAGAGTGCGCGCGCCCAGATCCTGGCCGGCTTCTGCGACGTCGCGCTGGTCATCGGCGCCGACACCACGCCCAAGGGCGCGTTCGCCCCGGTCGGCGGGGAACGCAAGAACGACCCGGACTGGCAGCGGTTCCACCTGATCGGCGCGATGAACCCGGTGTACTTTGCGCTGCTGGCCCGCCGGCGGATGGACCTCTACGGCGCGACGGCCGAGGACTTCGCCCAAGTGAAGGTCAAGAACTCCCGCCACGGCCTGCAGAACCCGAATGCCCGCTACCGCAAGGAGGCTTCGGCCGACGACGTGTTCGCCAGCCCGGTGGTGGCCGACCCGCTGCGGCAGCTCGACATCTGCGCCACCTCCGACGGCGCAGCGGCCCTGATCGTGGCCAGCGCCGAGTTCGCCCGCAAGCACCTCGGCTCGCTCGACGGCGTCCCTTCGGTACGCGCCGTCAGCACGGTCACCCCGCGTTACCCCCAACACCTACCCGAATTGCCCGACATCGCAACGGATTCCACCGCTGCCGTGCCCGCGCCGGACCGGGTGTTCAAGGATCAGATCCTCGATGCGGCCTACGCTGAGGCGGGCATCGGGCCCGAGGACGTCAGCCTGGCCGAGGTCTACGACCTGTCGACCGCGCTCGAGCTCGACTGGTACGAGCACCTCGGGCTCTGCCCCAAGGGTGAGGCCGAGGCGCTGTTGCGCAGCGGCGCCACGACGATCGGCGGCAAGGTCCCGGTCAACCCCTCGGGCGGCCTGGCCTGCTTCGGCGAGGCCATCCCCGCGCAGGCCATCGCCCAGGTCTGCGAGCTGACTTGGCAGCTGCGCGGTCAGGCGACCGGCCGGCAGGTGGAGAACGCGACGGTGGGCATCACCGCGAACCAGGGCCTGTTCGGCCACGGCTCCTCGGTGATCGTCGCGCGCTGACGGCGCATCGACGGCGAATGTGCAACGGCGGCGGCCTCATTCGGCATGTCGTCGCCCTGAGCGCACGCTCGACGGCCTGGCGCTACTCGTCGTCGGTGTCCAGCGTTTCCAGGACGACTTCGGCGACCCGCTTCATGGTGGTCCGCCGGTCCATCGCGGCGCGCTGAATCCACTTGAACGCCTCGGGCTCGGTCATGCCCTGCTTGGTCTGCAGTAGCCCCTTGGCGCGCTCGACGAGCTTGCGGGTCTCCAGCCGCTCGGACAGCGTCGCAACTTCGCGCTCCAGCTCACTGATTTCGGCGAAGCGGCTCACGGCCAGCTCGATGGCCGGAATCAGGTCGCTGATCGTGAAGGGCTTGACCAGGTAGGCCATCGCGCCGGCGTCGCGGGCGCGTTCGACCAAGTCCCGCTGGCTGAATGCGGTCAGGACCACGATCGGGGCGATGCGCTTGCTGGCGATCTCCGACGCCGCGTCGATCCCGTCGCGGCGCGGCATCTTGACGTCCATGATCACCAGGTCGGGCCGATGGCGCTCGGCCAACTCGACGGCTTCCTGGCCGTCGCCGGCCTCCCCGACGATCTCGTAACCCTCCTCTCGCAGCATCTCGGCGAGGTCCAGTCGGATGAGCGCTTCGTCCTCGGCGATCAGGACCCGGCGCGGCACAGCGGCGTCGGTGTCGGTCGTGGGGCCTGTCATGACGGACATTGTGTCGTGAACGCCTCGAACCAGCGACCTCGGGGGCGGTGAGACGGGGCCCGGCACCAAATCCTTTATGGTGGGAGGCTGCCTCTAACGTATGAGGCCGGGTAAGCCCTCGTATCCCAACTGGCAGAGGAAACGGACTCAAAACCCGTCCAGTGTGGGTTCGAATCCCACCGAGGGCACCACGAACCGCAGGGCGGCGGGTGGCCCCTGCGTGCGCCTCACGTCGTATGGCGTTGCCTGCCGCGGTCGCGCCGATCGTTCGCGGTCACCACGTGCAGCAGGCTCACCATCACGGCGAGCGCGGTCACGACCACCGTGGTCATGACCGCCGCCCACACATCCACGGTGGGACGCCCCGTCCACGATTGGCCGCGATAACACTCCTCGAGCTGACCCGACTCGGGCGACACTTCCAAGCGCTGGTACTGCGGATCTCTGACCTGATGCAGGACACACGCCGCGGCCACGGGGCCGTCAGCGTCGTAGCGCCGCGCGGCGCGCGTTGGCCGGGCCGCGGCGACGTAGCCGGCGACAACCAACACCAGCAGCGCGCCAGCCAACATTCGGCGCAGCATCATGGCCTGACCCCTCCACCGTCCTATACCACGCACACGCCGTGAGGGTTTCCCGGTGAGCATGGTCGTCACACCTCTCGTTGGCCCCGGGTCCGGCCATGCCTACGGACCGGCCGCCCGGGCGGCGCGCAGTCACCGGCCCGCAAGCGAGCGTCCCGCGCCTCGTGGCAAACCGCTCGGGGCCGATGTGGGCTTCTCCGATACCGATGTTGCGCCTCCGCGGCGGGCAGCAAGCCTCCGGCTTGGGAAACGCGCGAAATGCGTGCCAAAGGTATGGAATAAGGCCGAATTGAATACCGCGCACAATTTAGTGTGGACATTGCGTTCAACGGCGGCGCGGGGGCTCATGTTGAATTCATATTATTTTTGCTAACCGGCGGCTCACCCCGCCGAAACATAATTAACAACGGCCCCCATCGACCCCTCGCGTGGGCGCCGCTCAGCGACCTCGGGCGAGCCGGGCGCCGGTACGGAGTGGCCGCCGCGTTAGCGGCTGATGCACACCTGTTCCTCGGAGTGCACCACGTTGACCTGCATCGGATCATTCTGCATGGAGTCGGTGGCCACCCGCAACAGCGAGGCCGCGCCGCCGCACCCCACCCCGCATGCGGGAGTTGCCGCAGCGGTGCACGCAAGCATTAGCGCGATCCCAATCCTGCTGCGCAGACTTGCCATCCCGCACCCCCGCATTAGAGGAACATATGACCCACATCACAGCCCGACATATGTTTAATAACACGCCAGAAAATTTTGTAAAACCCTCCAGCCGGAAAATTCTTTTTACAATTTTTTTCCGGTCATGCTGACGCCACCCATCGGTCGGCACCCGGTGCGGCGCCCGAGCCCCAATTCGCCGGCCGACGGGCCGACAAACCCGAGCTCAGCGGGTTACAGTTTGAACGTGGCGGCTAGGAAGTGCGGTGCCCCACCGATGTCAGTTGGCGAGCCGAGACGCCCGGACTGCGTGGCCGCGGTGCGGGCGCAGACCCGCGACCGCAACCAGCACTACGTCGCCAGCGCCGCGCGCCGCGCCCGGATCCTGACCATCACCGCATGGCTGGCCGTTTTGGTGAGCGTGAGCTTCGTCCTGGTGCAGATCCTGGGCGGATCCTGGCTGTGGCAGGTGAGCTCGATCAACGTCCTCGGCGCCATGGTCTTCGCGATGGTCCCGTGGCTGCAGCGCTTCGGCGAACTCGTCGCCCCGCTCACGTTTTTGGGCGCGGCCTACGTGTCGGTCTTCGCCAGCTGCGTCGACGTCGGCACCGGGTCGGGCGCTCAGTTCTTCTTCCTGGTCGGCGCCTGCATCGTCGTGCTCCTGCTGGGAATCGAGCACATCGTCTTGGCGTCCGCACTGGCGGCCGTCGCCGCGGGCCTGATCATCGCCGTCGAGTTCCTGATCCCCCGCGACACCGGCTTGCAGCCCGCGTGGGCCCAGTCGGCCGGTTTCGTCATCACCGCGATCTCGAGCGTTGTGATGGTCGTCGTGACGGTGTGGTTCGCCCTGCGCGACACCGCCCGCGCCGAGGCCGTGATGGAGGCCCAGTACGAGCGCTCCGAAGCGCTGCTGGCCAACATGCTGCCGGCCAGCATCGCCGAGCGGCTCAAGGAGCCGGACCGCAGCGTCATCGCCGACAAGTACGACGTTGCCTCCGTCCTGTTCGCCGACATCGTCGGATTCACCGAACGGGCCAGTGCCACGGCCCCGGCCGACCTGGTGCGCTTCCTCGACCGCCTCTACGGCGCCTTCGACGCGCTGGTGGACAAGCACGGGCTCGAGAAGATCAAAGTCAGCGGGGACTCCTACATGGTGGTCAGCGGGGTGCCGCGCGCCCGCCCCGATCACGCGCAGGCGCTCGCGGACTTCGCCCTCGACATGGCCAACGCCGCCGCCGGACTGAAGGATCCGCACGGCAACGAGGTCCCGCTGCGGGTGGGCATGGCGTGCGGGCCCGTGGTCGCCGGCGTCGTGGGTTCTCGCCGCTTCTTTTATGACGTGTGGGGGGACGCCGTCAACGTCGCGTCTCGGATGGAGACCACCGACTCGGTCGGCCGAATTCAGGTGCCCGAAGCCATGTACGAGCGTCTCAAGGATGAGTTCGTCTTGCAGGAGCGCGGCCACATCGACGTCAAAGGCAAAGGCGTCATGCGCACCTGGTATCTGATCGGGCGCAAGGCGGCCGGCGAATCCGGCGAGGAAAACAGCGACCTGCTGGCCGCGGATTCGCGCACCGCCCACGTGTAGCCGAAGTGCCCTATACCAGGGGCGGCGTTTGTGTCACACTGCGGCCATGCAAACCACACCCGGACCTCCCCCTGCTCCAAGTCTGTTGCCGCATCTGTGGAAATCGGCCCTGTTATCGGGAATCCTGTCGCTGGCGCTCGGCGTGTTGGTGTTGGCGTGGCCGGGAAAGACGATCCTGGTCGCCGCGGTCGCCTTCGGAATCTATCTGTTGATCAGCGGCGTCGCCCAGGTGTTCTTCGCGTTCACCCTGCACGTCTCGGCGGGCAGCCGGATTCTGCTTTTCATCAGCGGCGCCGCGTCACTCATCTTGGCGCTGTTGGCTTTTCGCCATTTCGGTCAGGGTTACGCAATCCTGTTGCTGGCCATCTGGATTGGCATCGGATTCATCTTCCGCGGCGTCGGCACGACGGTGTCGGCGATCCAGGACCCGCTGCTTCCGGGGCGGGGATGGTCGATCTTCATCGGGGTGATCAGCCTGCTTGCGGGCATTGTCGTGCTGGCGTCGCCGCTCGAATCGATTGTCACGCTGGCGCTCGTGGTCGGGGTGTGGTTCGTCGTCATCGGCGTCTTCGAGATCGTCTCGTCCTTCGGCATCCGCAAGGCTTCCAAGACACTGACCTCATGACGGCGGCTCTCGCTAGCGCCGGCCCTGACCCTTCTACTACACTTCGTAGTAGCCGTGCCCACGGCTCCGCTGTTTCGGGAGATGACAGATGAATGTCGTCGATATTTCACGGTGGCAGTTCGGTATCACGACCGTCTACCACTTCATCTTCGTGCCGCTCACGATCGGCCTGGCGCCGCTGCTCGCTGTCATGCAGACGGTGTGGGTGGTCACCGACAACGTCGCGTGGTACCGCCTCACCAAGTTCTTCGGCAAGTTGTTCCTGATCAACTTCGCCATCGGCGTGGCGACGGGGATCGTTCAGGAGTTCCAATTCGGGATGAACTGGTCGGAGTATTCGCGGTTCGTCGGCGACATCTTCGGCGCGCCCCTGGCCATGGAGGGGTTGTTCGCGTTCTTCTTCGAGTCCACCTTCATCGGGTTGTGGATCTTCGGCTGGGGCCGCCTGCCGAGACTGGTCCATCTGGCCTGCATCTGGATCGTCGCGATCGGCGTCAACGTGTCCGCGTTCTTCATCATCGTGGCGAACTCGTTCATGCAACATCCGGTCGGCGCGCACTACAACCCGGCCACGCACCGGGCCGAGCTGGACAGCATCACCGCGCTGCTGGGCAATAACACTGCGCGGTGGGCGTTTACCCACACGGTGACCGGCTCGTTGCTGACCGCGGCGACGTTCGTCGCGGCCGTCGGCGCGTGGTTCCTGGTCCGGTCCCGCCGCCCGGAAACCGCCACCCCCGCCGCCGAATCGAACGCGCGCACCATGTTTCGGCCCGCGGTCATCCTGGGCTGCTGGGTGGTGCTGCTCGCCGCCGTCGGCCTGTTCTTCACTGGCGACCGCCAGGGCAAGCTGATGTTCGTTCAGCAACCGATGAAGATGGCGTCGGCGGAATCGTTGTGCGGCACCGAAACCGACCCGGACTTCTCGATCCTCACCGTCGGCACGCACAACAACTGCGACAGCGTCACCCGGGTGATCGAGGTTCCCTACGTGCTGCCGTTCCTCGCCGAGGGCCGGACCAGCGGCGTGACGTTGCAGGGCGTCCGCAATATCCAGCAGGACTTCGAACAGCGATTCGGCCCGAATGACTACCGGCCCAACCTGTTCGTCACCTACTGGTCGTTCCGCGCGATGATCGGTTTCCTGGCGGTGCCCATCCTGTTCGCGCTCGCGGCGCTGTGGCTCACCCGCGGCGGCCGGGTGCCCAACCAACGCTGGTTCTCCTGGCTGGCGCTGCTGACGATTCCCACGCCGTTCCTGGCGAACATCTCCGGGTGGGTGTTCACCGAAATGGGCCGGCAACCCTGGATCGTCGCCCCGAATCCGACCGGCGACCAACAGGTTCGGTTCACCGTCCACGAGGCCGTGTCCAACCATGTGCCCGGCATGGTCATCACGTCGCTGGTGACCTTCACCCTGGTCTATGCGGTGCTTGCGGTCATCTGGTTCTTCCTGCTCAAGCGCTACATCACCGAAGGGCCGCGGGAGCACGACGCCGAGCCGGCTCCCCCGCCGGCGCCCGGCGACGACGAGGTGGCCCCGCTTTCGTTCGCGTACTAGCCCTGGATCCAGGCACTCAGGAAGGGAGCTGACCGATGGGACTGCAGCAATTGTGGTTCGGCATAATCGGATTGCTGTTCCTCGGCTTCTTCGTTCTGGAGGGCTTCGACTTCGGCGTGGGCATGCTGATGGAACCGCTCGCGCGCGTCGGCATCGGTGAGCCCGAGCCGATCCGACGCACCGCGCTCAACACCATCGGCCCGATCTGGGACGGCAACGAGGTCTGGCTGATCGTCGGCGGCGCAGCGATGTTCGCCGCCTTCCCGGGCTGGTACGCCACGGTGTTCTCGACGCTGTACCTGCCGCTGCTGGCCATCCTGTTCGGCATGATTTTGCGGGCCGTGGCGATCGAATGGCGCGGCAAGATCGACGACACGAGGTGGCGGGGCTGGGCCGATTTCGGCATCGCGGCCGGGTCCTGGCTGCCGGCGATCCTGTGGGGGGTGGCCTTCGCCATCCTGGTCCGCGGCCTGCCGGTGGACGCCGACGGCCAGGTCCACCTGTCGATCACGGACGTGCTGAACGCCTATACGCTGCTGGGCGGCTTGGCCACCGCCGGGCTGTTCCTGTTCTACGGCGCGGTGTTCATCTCACTGAAGACTTCCGGCGCCATCCGCGACGACGCCCACCGGCTGGCGGTGTGGTTGTCGCTTCCGGTGACCGGACTGGTTGCGGCGTTTGGGATCTGGACGCAACTCGCCCATGGCAAGAACTGGACCTGGCTGGTGCTCGCGGTGGCGGTGGTGGCGCAGCTGGCGGCGGTGCTGCTGGTTTGGCGGCGCCTGTCCGACGGCTGGGCGTTCGCCTGCACCGCGACGGTCATCCTGTCGGTGGTGATCCTGCTGTTCGGCGCGCTCTACCCGAACCTGGTGCCCTCGACCCTGAACAAGCAGTGGAGCCTGACCATCTACAACGCCTCGTCGACGCCCTACACCCTCAAGGTCATGACGTGGGTGACGGCCTTCATGGCTCCGCTGACGGTGGTGTACCAGGCGTGGACGTATTGGGTGTTCCGGCAACGAATCTCGGCGGATCGGATCCCGCCGTCCATCGGCCTGGCGAGGCGGGTGTCCTGAGCGCGACCGACTCGCCACCCGGTTCGAGAGCGCGGGGCCCGTTGGACCCGCGACTGTGGCGGGCATCGATCGCGCTGCGCCGCTACCTGACCGCGACCATCTGCTGCGGCGTGGTGATCTCCGGGTGCGCGATCGGCTCGGCGATCGTGCTGGCGAACGTCGTCGCCCGCGCCGTCGGCGATCACTCGGCGCGCGGCCTGCACGCCTGGATGGGACCGCTGTCGATTCTCGTGCTGCTGTGGACGCTTCGCACGCTGGCACAGTGGCTGCAGGCCCGGTTGGGCCAGCGCGGCGCCAGCGCGGTCATCGCCGACCTGTCCGGTCAGGTGCTGACGGCGGTAACCGCCCGGCAGCCCGGTGAACTCGCCGCCCAACGGGACGCCGCCGCCGTGGTGGTCACGCGGGGTCTCGACGGCCTGCGTCCCTACTTCACCGGATATCTGCCCACACTCGTGCTCGCCGGGATCCTGACCCCGGCGACCGTCGCCGTCGTCGCGCTGTACGACCTGAAATCGGCGGCGATCGTGGCGATCACCTTGCCGCTCATACCCGTATTCATGGTGCTGATCGGCCTGGCCACCGCCGACCGGTCGGCGGCCGCCCTGGCCGCCATGACGACGCTGCAGGGGCGGCTGCTCGATCTCATCGCCGGCATCCCCACGCTGCGGGCGCTGGGCCGCGCCCGCGGACCCGAACGGCGCATCGCCGAACTCGCTGCGGCGCATCGCCGCTCGGCCATGGCCACGCTCCGGATCGCCTTCTTGTCGGCACTGGTGCTGGAATTGCTGGCGACACTGGGCGTGGCGCTGATCGCGGTGGGGATCGGACTGCGGCTGGTGTTCGGTGAGATGACGTTGGCGACCGGCCTCACGGTGCTGTTGCTGGCGCCCGACGTCTACTGGCCGCTGCGCCGAATCGGTGTCGAATTCCATGCCGCCCAAGACGGCAGGACCGCCGCCGACAAGGCCTTCGCCCTCATCGGCGAGCCGACTCCCCCGCGGACCGGGGATCGGACCGTCACCGCCCGCGGGGCGGGGATCCGACTCGACGGGCTCAGCGTCGCGGGGCGCGACGGTCAGGCGCCGCGCGACCTCACCGCGCTCATCGAGCCGGGCGCGGTGACGGTACTGACCGGACGCAACGGCGCCGGCAAAAGCACGGCGCTGCAGGCGATCACCGGGATCACCGCACCGACGTCGGGCCGCGTGACGGTGGCCGGCATCGACGTCGCCGACCTGGAGCCGGCCGCATGGTGGCGGCAGTTGTCCTGGCTGCCGCAACGCCCGGCGCTCGTCCCGGGCACGGTGCGGGACAATCTGATGCTGTTCGGCGAGCTGGACGACCTGGAGACGGCCTGCGCGGCTTCGGGTTTCGATGCGGTGTTGGCCGACCTGCCGGAGGGGCTGGGTACCGTGCTGGGCCGCGGCGGCGTCGGCCTTTCGCTGGGGCAGCGGCAACGGCTCGGCCTCGCCCGGGCGCTCGGGTCGGCCGCGCCGGTGCTATTGCTCGACGAGCCCACCGCGCACCTGGACGCCCGCGCCGAGCGACGCGTGCTGCGGGCCATCGTGGAGCGTGCCCGCGCCGGTGCGACCGTCGTGGTCGTCGGGCACCGCGAGCCGGTGCTGGCCATCGGTGACCGGGTGGTGGAGGTGGCCGCCGACAGTGGGGCGCGTTATGCCGCAGTCTGATCCGCTCCGGGCGGCCGCGCCGCTGCTGCGCCCGAGGCTCGCCCGCATCGTGGCGGCGATCGCGCTGGGCGTGCTGTCGCTGGGCAGCGCGCTGGCGCTGGCCGGTGTCTCGGCCTGGCTGATCACGCGGGCCTGGCAGATGCCGCCGGTGCTGGACCTCTCGGTCGCGGCCGTCGCGGTGCGCGCGTTCGCCATCTCGCGGGCCGTGTTGCACTACTGCGAGCGTTTGGTCACCCACGACGCCGCGCTGCGGGCCGCCGGCACCGCCCGGGCGCGGATCTACGATCGGCTGGCCCGCGGGCCCGCGGCGGCCGCGGTCCGACTGCACAGCGGCGAGCTGGTGGCACGCGTGGGCTCCGACGTCGACGAACTGGCCAACGTGCTGGTGCGTGCCGTGGTGCCGATCGGGGTCGCCGCAGTGCTGGGGCTGGCGGCGACCGCCGTGGTGGCGGCCATCTCGCCGCAGGCGGGGGCGGTCCTGGCGATCTGCCTGCTGCTTACCGGCTTCGTCGCGCCGCGGTTTGCGGCCAGGGCCGCGGCCCGGCAGGAAAGCGTTGCCCGGCAGCATCATTCCGAGCGGGACACCTCGGCGATGGTCGCCCTCGAGCACGCGCCCGAGCTTCGCGTGGCCGGCGTGCTCCCCCGCGTCATCGCCGAATCCCAACGCCGTCAACGGGCGTGGGGCGCCGCGCTCGATGCCGCGGCCAGGCCGGCCGCCTTCCCCGAGGCCGTGCCCACCGCCGCGATCGGGGTCAGCGTGCTCGGCGCCGTGGTGGCCGGCATCGGGTTGGCGCCGTCGGTCGCGCCCACCACCCTGGCCGTCCTGATGTTGTTGCCGCTCTCCGCCTTCGAGGCGATGACACCGTTGCCGGCCGCCGCGGTCCAGCTGACGCGGTCGCGCATCGCCGCGCGCCGGCTGCTCGACCTGACGGCGACCGATCACGCGCAACCCGAAAACCCCACGGCGGCGGCCCCGCCCGAGCCGACCGCAGTATTGTCGGCCGACATTCACTCCGGCCACACCGAGGCCACCCGCTCGAACCGCATCACACTCGACCTGCCCCCGGGTGCCCGGCTGGCCGTTACCGGCGCCAGCGGCTCCGGCAAGACCACGCTGTTGATGACGCTCGCCGGGCTGCTCCCCCCGCTGCAGGGACGGCTGACGCTCGGCGGCACCGACCTCTTAGAGTTCGAGGAAGGGGAATTACGGCGCGCGGTCGGCTTTTTCGCTGAGGACGCGCACGTGTTCGCCACCACCGTCCGAGACAACCTGCTGGTCGCCCGGGGCGACTGCCGGGACGACGAACTGGCGGCCGCCCTGGATGCGGTCGGGCTTGGCGCGTGGCTCGCGGGTCTGCCCGACGGCCTGTCGACGGTGCTGACCGGTGGGGCGCAGGCGCTTTCGGGCGGTCAGCGCAGGCGGCTGCTGCTGGCGCGCGCCGTGCTCTCACCCGCCCGGATTCTGTTGCTCGACGAGCCCACCGAGCACCTGGACGCGGCCGACGCCCAATCGATCCTGCGTGACCTGCTCGGACCGGATTCTGAGCTGGTGGCCGCCGGCCGCACCGTGGTGGTGGCCACCCACCACCTACCCGACGGCATCGGGTGTGGCGAACTGCGCGTGGACGCCCTCAGAGATGTCGCCGGCGCGGCATGAACTCCAGCGACAGTAAGACGATCAACAGCGTGACGATCTGGGTCATCGACACCAGGGCGTAGCGCCGGGCGTCGAGCGCGTGGAACTTACGCACGTACCGGTAGAGCGACTCCAGCGCGATCAATGGGTCGAGGACGTGGATCAGCCGATAGAAAACGCGCTGGGCGCGGCTGCGGTTCTTCTCGTCGAAGATCTCCGGGAACGCCGCGAAGGCAAGAGAAAGCCGTTGTGCGCCAATCTCTTTGCCGGCCATGATCATGTCGATGCTGAGCCGCTCGTCGATGCCGTTGGGGGCCCCGCGCCTGCGCCACGGCACGTCGAGGGTGATGTCGCTGCCGCCGCCGGCCGTCGCATACCGGTGGAAGCCCTGCACGGTGCCCGAGGCGTCCCGGGCGAGGATCAGCTGGATGCCGGGGAAGCGTCCCTCCAGCACGCCGTCGAGGTTCATGTGGAACCCGCGTTCGGTGTGTGCCGCCTTGCTCGACGCCCGCACCACCTCGGTCAGCTCGGCCAGTTGCTCACTGGTGAGCTCCTGTTCGGAGACGATCTCGGTGGTGATGCCGCAGTTGTGCGAGCGCTTCACCGCCTGGCGCAGGTTGCGGAACTTGCGGCCCACCATGTCGAAAGTGGCTACGTCGACGACCACGTCGCGACCGATCGGCACGGCGCGCAACGACTGTCCGAGCAGCGCGGCGTCGCTCCACAATCCCAGCCTCCGCTCGCTGCAACCCACGACCGCGATCCGCCATCCGTGGGCGTGGCACATGGCGGCGAAGTCGGCGACCAGTTCGGGGAATCGAGACTCGTCGCCGATCGGGTCGCCGCCGACCACCGCGATGCCCAGGCGCGTCCGGTAGGCCAGCGCCGCGCCCCCGTCGGCGGTGAAGTGGTAGCTCTTGCCGGTCTGCATCGCGAACGGCGCCAGCGGGTCGTCTTTGGTGGCCTGGATCAACCCCCAGATCCGGGGCAGATCCCCGGGACGCGGGTGCGACGCCGTCGGCCACATCAGGATCACGCCGGAACCGGCGATCACCAGGTCGCCGAGCAGATCGAAGGACAGCACGTGCAGCCCCAGGCCGGCCAGCACGAACCCGGCGGCCGCGGCGGCGTGCAGGGCCGTCACGGGACGGCCCAGGAAGATGCCGCGCGCGATCCACGCCACCGCCACCAGCACCGTCAGCGACCAGGCCAGCCGATCCGTGTAGTGCCACGCGGGCTGGTGATGGTGGCGAACGAGGATCTCGGCCAACCAGCAGGTGGCACTCAACAGCGCCAGGGCCCCGATCAGCCGGGCGGCCCGCGAATCGACCGAGACGACCACGCGTTCCCGCCCGCGAGCCTTCGCTGAGGCGTCGACCAACGGCCCGCTCACACTCACCTCCCGATGCGCTGTCATTCCAGCTGGGCGGCTGTCTGCCGCCACTGCACCGAATACCCGGCTGCTATGAACTTACGCCCGGTCCGGGCCCTGACGGGCCCAAATCATGGCGATGTCCTGCGGGTATTCACCCGGTCTATCGGCGGGTGGGCGGAAAGTATTTCAGCACCCCTTCTTGCACCACCGTGGCGAGCAGCTGCCCGGAGCGGTCGAAGAAATGGCCGGTGCCGAGCCCGCGCGAATCCGCGGCCACCGGCGACGACGTCGCATACAACACCCAGTCGTCGAAGTTGACCTGCCGGTGAAACCACACCGAATGGTTGGCGGAGGCTGCGAAGATGCGGTCGAACCCCCAGGACAGCCCATGCCTGGTGATCACCGAGTCCAGCACCGTGGTGTCCGACGAGTACACCATGGTCGCGGTGTGCAGGACCGGGTCGTCCGGCAGTTTGCCGCCGGCCTTCATCCAGACCCGGTTGTGCGGCAACCGATCGCCCTTCTGCCGCATCACCCACGCCGGGTCGTTGGTGTAGCGCCACTCGATCGGCTGCAGGGCGTTGACGAAGTGCGGAACGGTTTCCTCGTAGCCGCGCAGCAGCTCGCTGATCGGCGGCTGCGTTTCGGGCTCGCCGACCTGCGGCGGGTCCACACCGTGCTCGAGGCCCGGGCCGCCGGACATGTAGGAGATCATCGCGGAGGACAGCAGCACGCCGTCCTGCACGGCGTCCACGCGCCGATTGGCGAAGCGCCGCTCGTCGCGCAGCCGCGTGACGTGGAATTCGATGTCCTTGGCGGTGTCGCCCCCGTTGACGAAGTGCACGGACAGCGCGCTGGGCGGCAGGTCCCCCCGGACCAGGGTGCGGCTGCTCGCGACGAACGACTGGGCCATCAGCTGGCCCCCGAACGTGCGCATCGGGTTCTTGGTGGGATGAGACCCGACGAAACGGTCGTCGGCGACCCGGGTGAGGTCGAGGGTCGCAAGCAGTTCCTTGAAATCGGAATCGGTGCTGATCGCGGCCTCTCCTTGGCTCGATGGCCCGCCCGGACGGGCTGGCTTCATCGCCCGACTTTTCCTCAGTCCGCTAGGCGGACCGCATCGTCGTCGGGCTGGCTTCATCGCCCGACTTTTCCTCAGTCCGCTAGGCGGACCGCATCGTCGTCGGGCTGGCTTCATTGCCCGACTCCTCCTCAGTCCGCTAGGCGGACCGCATCGTCGTCGGGCTAGACGTCGTCCTCCCCGATGCGGTGCACATGGATGAGGTTTGTCGACCCTACTGTGCCAGGTGGCGCGCCGGCCACGATCACCACCAGGTCACCGCGCTTGTAGCGACCCAGTTCCAGCAGTGACTTGTCGACCTGACGGATCATGCCGTCGGTGGACGTCATCATCGGGACGATGAACGTCTCGGTGCCCCAGGTCATGGCGAGTTGGCTGCGGACCTCGGGCCACGCCGTGAACGCAAGCAGCGGCAGCGGGGTGTGCAGGCGCGCCAGCCGCTTGACGGTGTCGCCGGACTGGGTGAAGGCAACCAGCGCCTTGGCGTCCAGGCGCTCGCCGATGTCGCGGGCGGCGTAGGAGATCACCCCGCGCTTGGTGCGCGGCACGTGCGTCAGCGGCGGGGCGGCGGTGGAGTTGTCCTCGACGGCGCAGATGATCCGCGCCATGGTCCGCACGGCCGCCAGCGGGTACTTTCCCACCGACGTCTCGCCAGACAGCATCACCGCGTCGGCGCCGTCGAGCACGGCGTTGGCGACGTCGGAGGCCTCGGCGCGCGTCGGCCGGGAGTTCTCGATCATGGAGTCGAGCATCTGGGTCGCCACGATGACGGGTTTGGCGTTCTCCCGGGCCATCTGGATGGCCCGCTTCTGCACCAGCGGCACCTCTTCCAGCGGCAGCTCGACGCCGAGGTCACCGCGGGCCACCATGATGGCGTCGAAGGCCAGCACGATCGCTTCCAGATTGTCGACGGCTTCCGGCTTTTCCAGCTTGGCGATCACCGGCACCCGCCGCCCGACCCGGTCCATCACCTCGTGCACCAGCTCGACGTCGGACGGCGAGCGCACGAAGGACAGAGCGACAAGGTCCACACCGAGATCCAATGCGAACGTGAGATCCTCGATGTCCTTCTCCGACAAGGCCGGAGCGGTCACATTCATCCCCGGCAGTGACATGCCCTTGTTGTTGCTGACCGGGCCACCCTCGGTGACGGTGCAGATCACGTCGTCGCCATCGATGCCTGCAACGACCAGTCCGATGTTGCCGTCGTCGACCAGCACCCGGTCACCGACCGCGGCGTCCGCCGCCAGCCTCTTGTAGGTGGTCGACACGCGGTCGTGGGTGCCCTCGCAGTCCGCGACGGTGATGCACACGGTTTCGCCGTCGGCCCAATACGTGGACCCGGTGGCGAAACGGCCCAGCCGGATCTTCGGCCCCTGGAGGTCGGCGAGCACACCGACCGCGCGGCCGGTGGTGTCGGAAGCGGCCCGCACCCGCTCGTAGGCGGCCTTGTGGTCGGAGTAGTCGCCGTGGCTGAAGTTCAAGCGGGCGACGTCCATTCCCGCCTCGACCAGCGCCAGAATCAGCTCGTCCGAATTTGTCGCAGGGCCAAGGGTGCAGACGATCTTTCCGCGTCTACTCACGCCGACCCAGCATAGTCGCGTGGGCCCCCCACGGTCCGACTTAACGGGTTGTCGCGCCGCGAGCGGCTACCCACTCTGAATCGCCGGAAACAGCGGGAAGCCGGGCAGGTTACGCACCACCGTCCACGCGATGACGGCCAGCACCATGGTCAGCCAGGCCGCCGTCGACAGCGCGGCTTTGCCGCGGCCACGGCGAACCAGTAACCATCCGGCCAGCATCGGGATGCCGACCAGCAGGAAAACATTGTCGTTGACGGCGGCGGCCAGGTGGCCGTGCAACAGGTCGTGGGTCATCCGCAGGCCCCCGCAGAACGGGCAGTTCCACCCGGTGAGCCACTTGAAGGGGCATTGCGGATACAACGAATTCGTGTTGTGCGGGTCGACCAGCCCGACGTAGCCCAACGCGCCGCCGAGCAGTGCGGCGGTGCCGGCGGCGACGTAACGGCCCGGGCCGTGACGCCGTTCCACCGCTTGGCCGGCGGAATGCGGTTGCGTCACGTTCTCAGCATGCCAGACCGAGCCGGCCGCTAGCGGTTCGACGGCCGATTCCTTCGCAGCCTCCAGCGGCTGCGTGGCGTCGTGTACGGCTCGGCGGCCGAGGCCGGTTCGGCCGAGTCCTGTGCCGGCTTTGGCTCGGGTTCGGCGGCTTCGGGTTCCTCGGCTTCGGGCTCTTCGGCTTCGGGCTCTTCGGCTTCGGGCTCTTCCGCCTCTTCGGCGTCTTCGGCTTCGGGCTCTTCCGCCTCTTCGGGTTCTTCTTCGTCGGCCTCTTCGGCCTTTTCGGCTTGGGGCTCTTCTTCGTCGACCTCTTCGGTTTCAGCCTCGGACTCTTCGGCTTCGGCTTCCCCGGGCTCCGCCGCCTCGGCACTGACCGTCTCGGCCTCCGCGGTTTCCGGCTCGTCGGCCTCGTCGGCTGCGTCGTCCTTGTCCGTTTCCGCGGCGTCGGCGGATTCGGTGCCCGCCGCGCCCGCCGCCGTCGACGACCCGGCGGCGACGGTCGCAAGCTCGTCCGCCGGCTCCTCTGCCACCGATTCCTCGGCCTCCTTGCCGCGCAGGCTCTCGGGGGCCTCCCGTCCCTTCGGCGCCACCATGATGTACACCACGGCCCCGATGAACACGAAAGTCGATGTGAACGAATTGATCCGGATGCCCGCGATATGGGTGGCGGTGTCGTCGCGGAGCAGCTCGACGCCGAACCGCCCGATGCAGTAGCTGGCCACATACAGCGCGAACAGTCGCCCGTGGCCCAGCGCGAATCGCCGGTCCGCGTAGATCAAGATGGCGAAAACCAGGACGTTCCAAATCAATTCGTACAGAAAGGTCGGCTGCACGACGAGTGCCACCTGACCCGTCGAGACACCGTCCAGCGAATGCGGGTCGACGTATCCCGATGGGTCGCGGCGGTAGAAGATCTCCAGACCCCACGGCAGGGTGGTTTCGCGGCCGTAGAGCTCCTGGTTGAAATAGTTGCCCAGCCGGCCGATGGCCTGCGCCAGGACGAGTCCCGGGGCCACCGCGTCGGCGAAGGCGGGCAGCGGAATGCCGTGCCGCCGGCACCCGATCCACCCGCCCACACAGCCGAGCGCCACCGCGCCCCAGATGCCCAGCCCGCCGTCCCAAATGCGCACCGCGGCACCCAACCCGGCGCCGCCCGGCCCCCAATAGGTCCGCCAGTCGGTGGCCAGGTGATAGAGCCGCCCGCCCACCAGCCCGAACGGCACCACCCACAACGCGATGTCATAGATGACGCCGCGCTGTCCGCCGCGGGCCTCCCAGCGGCGGTCGCCGATCAACAGCGCCACCACGATCCCGGTGATGATGAACAGCGCGTACGCGCGAATGGGCAGGGGCCCAAGGTGCCAGACACCCTGCGGCGGGCTGGGAAAGTACGTCGGCAACGTCGTCATCGGGCGGACGCCTTCTGCCGGACGCCGGCGGCCAGTTCCTCGGTCAGTTCCCGCAGCGCGGGCAGGCCACCCGCACCGAGCGCCGACACCAGCGCCGAACCGACGATCACGCCGTCGGCGTAGCTGCCGATTTGGGCGGCCTGCTCGCGCGACCGCACCCCGAGGCCGACGCCGACGGGTATGTCCGACACCGCCTTCACGCGCTGCACCAACTCGGGCGCGGCCTGCGACACCGCGTCACGCGCCCCGGTGACGCCCATCGTGGAAGCGGCGTAGACGAATCCGCGTGACGCGTCGACGGTCATGGCCAACCGTTCCGGCGTCGACGACGGCGCGACAAGAAAAATGCGGTCCAACCGATGCTCCTCAGCTGCCGTCAGCCACTGCCCGGCTTCGTCGGGGATGAGGTCAGGAGTGATCAAGCCGTGCCCGCCGGCCGCCGCGAGGTCACGCGCGAACGCGTCGACCCCGTAGCGCACCACGGGATTCCAATAGGTCATCACCACCGCGCGGCCGCCGGCCGCACTGATCGCCTCGACCGCGGCAAGCGTGTCCCGGACCCGCACCCCGCCCTGCAGCGCGGCCTCGGTGGCGCGGGCGATGGTCGGCCCGTCCATGCCGGGGTCCGAGTAGGGCACGCCGACTTCGATGATGTCGCAACCGGATTCGACCAGGGCGAGCATTCCGTCCACCGAGCCCGGCACATCTGGATAGCCGGTGGGCAGGTAGCCGATCAGGGCCGCGCGATTCTCCTGGCGGCACATGTCGAAGACCGGCCCCAGCCTGCTGGCATGCCTCTGCTGAACGCTCATCGCTCGCCGGGCCCCATCAGGCCGAACCATTTCGCGGCGGTCTCGACATCCTTGTCACCGCGGCCCGACAGGTTCACCACGATGATCGAGCCCTGCCCCAATTCGAGGCCCAGCTTGACCGCGCCGGCGACCGCGTGGGCCGATTCGATGGCCGGGATGATGCCCTCGGAGCGGCACAGCAGCGCGAATGCGTCCATCGCCTCCGCGTCGGTGATCGGCCGATATTCCGCGCGCCCGATCTCCTTGAGGTACGCGTGCTCGGGGCCCACGCCCGGATAGTCGAGACCCGCTGAGATCGAATGGGATTCGATGGTCTGGCCGTCCTCGTCCTGCAGCAGGTAGGAGAACGACCCCTGGAAGGCCCCCGGCGAACCGCCGGCGAAAGTCGCGGCGTGCCTTCCGGTCTCGACGCCGTCCCCGGCCGCCTCGAAGCCCACCAGGCGCACCCCCGGATCGTCGATGAACGGGTGGAAGATGCCGATGGCGTTGGATCCACCGCCGACGCAGGCCACGACGGCGTCGGGCAACCGGCCCGCCTGGGCCTGGATCTGCACGCGCGCCTCCAACCCGATGATCCGCTGGAAATCGCGCACCATCGCGGGGAAAGGATGCGGCCCGGCGGCGGTGCCGAAGCAGTAGTAGGTGTTGTCGGCGTTGGTCACCCAGTCACGGAACGCCTCGTTGATGGCGTCTTTGAGCGTCTTGGATCCGCTCTCCACCGACACCACCTCGGCGCCCAGCAGTCGCATCCGTGCCACGTTGAGCGCCTGGCGCGCGGTGTCCACGGCGCCCATGTAGATGACGCACTCCAGGCCCAGCAGGGCGCACGCGGTGGCCGTGGCGACGCCGTGCTGCCCGGCCCCGGTCTCGGCGATGACCCGGTTCTTGCCCATCCTCTTGGCCAGCAGCGCCTGACCGAGGACGTTGTTGATCTTGTGAGAACCGGTGTGGTTCAAGTCTTCTCGCTTTAGGAAGATGCGCGCCGATCCGGCATGCTCGGACAGCCGGGTGGCCTCGTACAGCGGCGAAGGCCGGCCGGCGTAGTTGGCCTGCAAGTCGTCCAGGGTGTCCAGGAAATCGGGGTTGATGCGTTCCTTCTCGTAGGCGGCGGTGACCTCTTCGATCACCGCCATCAACGCCTCGGCCACGTAGCGGCCGCCATACACGCCGAAATGGCCACCAGCATCGGGTTCGTGGCTGGTGGGTTCGGCGACGGCTGCACTCGGAAGGGGAAGGTCCGGGCGGGACAGATTGACCATCACCAAGGCTCTACGCGGGGACGGCTCATGAGGTTCAACGTTTCAGCGCCGGGACTCTTCAAGTGACTTGACGACTAGCGAGACGGTTTCGGACAAGACGGGTGGGTCCCCGCGGTGACCAGGTCGGCGACCGCGGCGCGCGGGTCACCGCTTTTGACCAGACCCTCGCCGACCAAGACGGCGTCCGCACCCGCTCCGGCGTACGCCAACAGGTCGCCGGTGCCGCGGACCCCGGACTCGGCGATCCTGATCACGTTGCTCGGCAGCCCGGGAGCGATGCGCGCGAAGCAATCCCGGTCGACCTCCAGCGTCGCGAGATCGCGTGCGTTGACACCGATTACGTTGGCCCCGGCCTTCAGCGCCCGGTCGGCCTCCTCCTCGGTGTGCACCTCGACGAGGGCCGTCATGCCGAGTGATTCGGTGCGGTCCAACATCGACACCAACGCCGACTGGTCGAGCGCGGCAACGATGAGCAGCAGCATGTCGGCGCCGTGCGCGCGGGCTTCGTGGATCTGATACGGCTGCACGACAAAGTCTTTGCGCAAGACCGGGATCGAGACGGCCGCGCGAACCGCGTCCAGGTCGTCGAGCGATCCGTGAAAGCGCCGCTCCTCGGTCAAGACGCTGATGATCCGGGCACCACCGTCCTCGTACGCGCGGGCCAGCTTCGCCGGATCGGCAATGGTCGCCAGGGAACCCGCCGACGGACTGGCGCGCTTGACCTCGGCGATGACACCGATGCCGGGCTCGCGCAGGGCGGCCATCACATCGCGCGGCGGCGGCGCGGCGGCAGCGGCGGCTTTGATTTCGGAAAGGCTGATGAGGGCTTCGCGCGCCGCAACGTCGGCCCGGACTCCCTCGAGGATGGAGTCAAGCACGGTAGCCGGACTCATGCCTGTTGCTTCCCTTCGCGCCGTTACCCATCGTCACCCCGCGGCCAACCTGACAACCCTGAGCCGATTGCGACGACGTGAATGAAGGGTAGCGGCCCTCGGCTCGCGGCCCGTCACCGACCCTCGGTGTCCGAGTCGCGCGGCCGATCGGTCGGGTCCCGCGTCGGGTCACAGCCCTCGTCAAGCGCGTCCCAGATCATCCGCTCCGACATTTCCGGCGTCTCCGGCTTCTCCAGCATCGCGCCATCGGCGTCGTCGCGGAGCGCATTTGAGCGGCGCGTCGCGGGCGCGGCGTACTTTTCCGCGCTCAACCGGGTCGCGCCGGCGTCGCCGGCCGACCGCAGCAACAGGACGGCCGCGACAAGGGTGCATGCGGCGGCGGCCACTGCGATGCCCGCGCCGAGGTAGCGCCGCTCGCTGCCCACCAGCGACATCACGGCGACATGCGCCAGGTCGGCCCCGCGCACGGCGACGTCCGGCAGGGCCCACAGGCTGACCCCGAGATATCCGACCGCCAGGCTCGCCAGCGCCAGTAGCCCCGCCAGCACCCGCAGCGGCCAGCCGCGCACCGCGATCGCCGCCACGGCCGTCGCCAGCATGAGCACCGCCAACGGCAGCAGCGCCGTCGACCACGACGCGCCGGACAGCGTCACCTCGCGGGGCGGGCTCAGCCCGTCGAACGACCGGATCACCACCCACGGCAGCCGCGACGCCGCCCATAACGCCGCGGCGGACAGCACCAGCAACGCCTGCGCCACCCCGACGGACAGCCGCGCACGCCGCGGCGCCTCAGCCATGGTGGTCGGCATCCGGGGCGGTGAGGGTCTCGGCGGCGGCGATCGCGTTGAGCACCGCGCGCGCCTTGTTCGAGGCCTCGGTGTACTCGTACGGGCCGTTGGAGTCGGCCACCACCCCGCCGCCGGCCTGAACATAGGCCGTGCCGTCACGCATCAACGCGGTCCGGATCGCGATCGCGAAATCGGCGTTGCCGGCGAAGTCGAGGTAACCGACCACACCGCCGTAGAGCCCGCGCCGCGTCTTCTCCACCTCTTCGATCAGCTCCATGGCCCGCACCTTCGGCGCGCCCGAGAGCGTGCCGGCCGGAAAGCACGCCGTCACGGCGTCCAGGGCGGTCCGCCCCTCGGCGAGCATCCCGGTCACCGTCGACACCAGGTGCATGACGTGGCTGTAGCGCTCGATGTGGCTGTAGTCCTCGACGCGCACGGTGCCCGGCGCGCACACGCGGCCAAGGTCGTTGCGCCCCAGGTCGACCAGCATCAGGTGCTCGGCGCGCTCCTTCTCGTCGGCGAGCAGTTCCTTTTCCAGCAGCTGGTCCTCTTCGTCGGTCTGCCCGCGCCACCGGGTTCCGGCGATCGGATGCGTCGTCGCCCAGCCGTCGTGCACGGTGACCAGCGCCTCGGGGCTGGAGCCGACGACCGAAAAGTCCGTTCCGCCACTGCCATCCGGGACGTGCAGCAGGTACATGTAGGGGCTCGGATTGGTGACCCGCAGCATCCGGTACACGTCGATCGGATCGACGTCGGTGTCCATCTCGAAGCGCTGGGAGGGGACAACCTGGAACGCCTCGCCGGCGGCGATCTGCTCGACGAGGTAGTCGACGATCTTGCCGTATTCCTCGACGCTGCGCTGCGAACGATACCGTGGCTCGGGCCTGTCGAACGTGGCGACCGTGGACGGCAGCGGCTGACCCAGCGCCGCGGTCATCACGTCCAGCCGGGCGACCGCGTCGTCGTAGGCCTGGTCGACGCGCTCGTCGGTGCCGTTCCAGTTCACCGCGTTGGCGATCAGCGTGATGGTGCCCTCGTGGTGGTCGACCGCGGCCACGTCGGTGGCCAGCAGCAGCAACATGTCCGGCAGGTGCAGGTCGTCGACCGCCAGCTCGGGTAACCGCTCCAGCCGCCGCACCATGTCGTAGGCGAACAGACCGACCATGCCGCCGGACAGCGGCGGCAGCCCGGGCAGCGCGCCGGTGGCCAGCAGCTCGCACGTGGCCCGCAGCGCGTGCAGCGGGTCGCCGCCGGTGGGCGCGTCCTGCGGCACGGCGCCCAACCACACCGCCTCGCCGTCGCGGACGGTCAGCGCCGACGGCGCACCGGCACCGATGAAGGACCAGCGCGACCAGGATCGGCCGTGCTCGGCCGATTCCAGCAGGAACGTGCCGGGGCGATTGGCGGCCAGTTTGCGGTAGGCCGACAGTGGTGTCTCGCTGTCGGCCAGCACCTTGCGGGTCACGGGAACCACGCGGTGCTCGGCCGCCAGCAGGCGAAAGTCCTCTCGTGAGGTCGTCTCGGCGAGGTGGGCGTGCACCGAACCATCCTCCCAGATGGGCCGCCGGGGCTCGCGTGCGTAGCGTCGGCTGCGCTTCCCTGGGGCCAAAACTCGCCGTGGCGTTACGCTCGCGGCATGAAAACTGGTGACACGGTCGAGGACTTCGAACTTCCCGATCAGACGGGCGCGCCGCGCAGGCTCAGCGAGCTGCTGTCCGGGGGGCCGGTGGTGCTGTTCTTCTACCCCGCCGCGATGACGCCCGGCTGCACCAAGGAGGCCTGTCACTTCCGGGACCTGGCCGCGGAATTCGCGGCCGTGGGCGCCAATCGGGTGGGCATCAGCGCCGATCCGGTGCAGAAGCAGGCCAAGTTCGCCGACATGCAGAAGTTCGACTACCCGCTGCTGTCGGACACCGAGGGCACGGTCGCCACGCAGTTCGGCGTCAAGCGCGGCCTGCTCGGCAAGCTGATGCCGGTCAAGCGAACCACCTTCGTCATCGACACCGATCGCACGGTGCTCAACGTGATTTCGAGCGAGTTCAGCATGGACACCCATGCCGACAAGGCGTTGGAGACACTGCGCGGCCGGTCAGCGGCTACGGGCTGACCGCCAGGAACACGTAGGCGGCGAGCAGCACCAGATGCAGCTCGCCCTGCAGCCGGGTGGCGCGCCCGGGAACGACCGTCAGCATGCTGATCACGACGGTCAGCGCCAGCAGCACCAGCTGGATGGGTCCCAGCCCGAGCACCAGCGGTCCCTTGAGCCAGATCGACGCCAGCGCGATCACCGGGATCGTGAGCCCGATGCTGGCCATCGCCGAGCCGTACGCCAAGTTCAGGCTGGTCTGGATCCGGCCCTGCCGCGCGGCCCGCGCGGCCGCCAGGGTCTCCGGCAGCAACACCAGCGTGGCGATCACCACGCCGACGAACGACTGCGGGAAGCCGACCGCGGTCACCGCGTGCTCGACGGCCGGCGACTCCTCCTCGGCCAGCCCGACCACCGCGACGAGGGCGACCAACAGCAGCCCCAGGCTCCCCAGCGCGGCGCCGCGGCTCGGCGGCTCGGCATGGCTCTCGTCCTCGAAGAGCCGCTTCTTCTGGCCCTTCTGCGCGACCGGCAGGAAGAAGTCGCGGTGCCGCACCGTCTGCGTGAAGACGAAGACCAGGTACACCAGCAACGACGCGACCGCCGCGAACGCCAGCTGGCCCGGCGAGAATTCGCGGCCCACCTGGCTGGTGGTGAACGACGGCAGCACCAGGCTCAGCGTCGCCAGCGTGGTGACCGTGGCCAACGCGGCGCCGCTGCCCTCGGCGTTGAAGAGCGTCACCCCGTAGCGCCGGGAGCCGAGCAGCAGCGACAGCCCCGCGATGCCGTTGGTGGTGATCATCGCCGCGGCGAAGACGGTGTCCCTGGCCAGCGTCGCGGCCTCGTTGCCCCCGGACGCCATCAGCGAGACGATGAGCGCCACCTCGATCACCGTCACCGCGGCCGCCAGGATCAGCGAGCCGAACGGCTCACCGGCCCGGGCCGCGACAACCTCCGCGTGGTGCACCGCCGCCAGCACGGAGCCGATGAGCAACGCCGCCACCAGCGCGACCAGCATCGGGCCCAGCTTCTCGCCCCAGATCACGGCCAGCACGGCGACGGCTAGCAGCGGCACGACCGCGGTCCACGACACCCGACTCAACATCGCCCGCCATTCTCATCCACGGCTCGCGACGCGGCGACTTCGGACCTCGGTCCCGATCCCCCGGCCCGTGCGACGACGATGCCCGACACCCTGAGCCGAAAGTCCTCGGACGTCCGCGACCAAAGCCCCTACGTTTGCGCGACGGGGTTTCATACGGTCGCAACATTCGCCTCGGCTTCACACGGGCTCGGCCGGACGGAAGTCAATACAGCCATATCCGAACGCTGAGCTCTCAGCGCGGCCGGAGCAAAAGGGGGAGCGGTGTTTGCTATCCATATCACCGCCGAAAGTGGCACCAATGGTCCGATTCCAAACCATCTCCGCAGTGCGAGAACCGAGGATCGCGACGCCTGGGTTTCCAAGGCGCTCTGCCGCACCGGCGACCCAGACGGGTTGTTCGTTCGCGGCGCCGCCCAGAGAAAGGCAGCGACGATCTGCCGGCGCTGCCCAGTGGTCCTGGAGTGCGGCGCCGACGCGCTCGACAACCGGGTCGAGTGGGGCGTTTGGGGCGGCATGACGGAACGCCAGCGACGCACCCTGCTCAGGCAGCACTCCGACGTGGTGTCTTGGATCGACTTCCTGGCCGCCGCCCGGGCGCAGCGTCGCACCGCGATTTAGCAACCCGGGGCGCGCCGCCCGGGCATCAACCTACGACTCCGGTTGCAGCAGCAGGTCGGCGTCGAAGCAGCTGTGGTCGCCGGTGTGGCAGGCGCCGCCCACCTGGTCGACCGTCAGCAGCACGGTGTCCCCGTCGCAGTCCAGCCGCACCGAGTACACGTATTGGGTGTGGCCGGACGTCGCGCCCTTGACCCACTGCTCGCCGCGCGACCGCGAAAAATAGGTCGCCTCACGGGTTTCCAGGGTGCGGGCCAGCGCCGCGTCGTCCATCCAGGCGACCATCAGCACGTCCCCGGTGCCGCGCTCCTGCGCGACGGCGGCGATCAGGCCTTCGGCGTTGCGCTTCAGCCGCGCGGCGATCTGCGGGTCGAGCGTCATCGCACCGTGATCCCTTCCGCGGCCATGGCGGCCTTCACCTGGCCGATGGTCAGCTCGCGGAAGTGAAAGACGCTGGCCGCCAGCACCGCATCGGCACCGGCGGCGACGGCGGGCGCGAAGTGTTCGGCCGCCCCGGCACCCCCGCTGGCGATCACCGGCACCGTGACCGCCGAGCGCACCGCCCGCAGCATCGGCAGGTCGAACCCGGCCTTGGTACCGTCGGCGTCCATCGAGTTCAGCAGGATCTCCCCGACGCCCAGATCGGCGCCGCGCGAAGCCCACTCGACGGCGTCGATCCCCGTCCCGCGGCGTCCGCCGTGCGTGGTGACCTCCCAGCCCGACGGCGTCGGCACCGACTCCGGGGGCACCGTGCGGGCGTCGACCGACAGCACGATGCATTGCGAACCGAATTGCCTTGCCATTTCTTCCAACAGGTCGGGGCGGGCGATCGCGGCGGTGTTGATCGAAACCTTGTCGGCCCCGGCACGCAGCAAGACGTCGACGTCGGCCACCGTGCGCACGCCGCCGCCGACGGTCAGCGGGATGAAGACCTGCTCGGCCGTGCGGCGCACCACGTCCAGCATCGTGGCCCGACCCGACGAGGAGGCGGTGACGTCGAGAAAGGTGAGCTCGTCGGCGCCTTCGGCGTCGTAGGCGGCGGCGAGTTCGACGGGATCGCCCGCGTCGCGCAGGTTTTCGAAGTTGACCCCCTTGACCACCCGCCCGGCGTCGACGTCCAGGCACGGAATCACCCGCACCGCAAGCCCATTACCGGAAGACATCTCAGAAGTCCTCCGGCCGGCCGGTGCTGCGCAACACCTCGAGTATCTCGGCGTGGGCGCGGGGCCCGGCGGCCAGCGCGGAATCCGACGCGGGCGTCCACGGTTCGCCGTGGACGTCGGTGACGACGCCGCCCGCCGCCCGCACCAACGCCACCCCGGCGGCGTGGTCCCACACGTGGCCGCCGAAACTGATCGAGCCGCCGAGAACCCCGTCGGCGACGTAGGCGAGGTCGAGTCCGGTGGAGCCGTGCATGCGCAACCGCGACGAGACCCGGCTCAGGTTCTCCAGCACGGCGATGCGATACCGCCCCGGGAACCGGCCCCGCGCGTCGGCGCTGAACGAGCCGGCACCGATCAGGGCGTCGGCCAGGTCGATATCGGCCAGGGGTGGTTGCGCAACAGCGTTTTTCATCAGCGGACCGCCGACCACCGCGGTGTAGCGCTGGTCGACGAAGGGCAGCCAGGTCAGGCCCGCCACCGGGTCGCCGTGGTGCAGCAGGCCGAGCAGGATCCCCGCCATCGGCGACCCTGCCGCATAGTTGAACGTGCCGTCGACGGGGTCCAGCACCCACACCCACTCCGAGTCGACGTCGGCGCCGCCGTACTCCTCGCCGTGCACACCGATGCCGGTCGACTCTTCCAGCGCGCCGACCACCTGCCGCTCGATCGCGAGGTCGACGTCGGTGGCGAAGTCGTTGCCCTTCTTCTGGACCGCCGAATCGGCGCGGTGGCCGGCCAGGAACGGCTCGGTGGCGTCGTCGAGGATCGCCGAGGCCGTCCGTACCAACGCGTCCAGGTCCGCCACGGCGCTACCCCGCTACCGCGGCCAGGGCCTGTGGCAGCGTGAACCGCCCGGCGTAGAGGGCCTTGCCCACGATCGCGCCCTCGACCCCGCGGTCGGTCAGCGTCGCGATCGCGCGCAGGTCGTCCAGGCTCGACACGCCGCCGGAGGCGATCACCGGGGCGTCGGTGCGGCCGGCGACGGCGGCCAGCAGGTCGAGGTTGGGGCCGCCCAGCGTGCCGTCCTTGGTGACGTCGGTGACGACGAACCGCGAACAGCCTTCGCCGTCAAGGCGTTCCAGGACCTCCCACAGGTCGCCGCCGTCGGTCTCCCAGCCGCGTCCGCGCAGCCGTTGCTGCCCGTCGACGGTCTGGACGTCCAGCCCGACCGCGACCTTCTCGCCGTGCTCGGCGATCGCGCGCGCGCACCACTGGGGGTTCTCCAGGGCCGCCGTGCCCAGGTTCACCCGGGCGCAGCCGGTGGCCAGCGCGGCGGCCAGCGAATCGTCGTCGCGAATGCCGCCGGACAGCTCCACCCGCACGTCGAGCTTGCCGACCACCTCGGCCAGCAGTTCGCGGTTGGAGCCGCGCCCGAACGCCGCGTCCAGGTCGACCAGGTGGATCCACTCCGCGCCGTCACGCTGCCAGCCCAGCGCCGCGTCCAGTGCCGAGCCGTACTCGGTTTCACTGCCCGCCTTGCCCTGCACCAGTCGCACGGCGCGGCCCTCGACCACGTCGACCGCGGGCAACAAGATCAACACATTCCCTCCCGAGCCGTTCTTCACAGAGCATCAATCCAGTTGCGCAGCACGGCCGCACCCGCGTCCCCACTCTTTTCCGGGTGAAACTGGGTGGCCGACAGCGGTCCTTGCTCGACGGCGGCCAGGAAGGGCACCCGGTGGGTGGCCCAGGTCAGCACGGCCTCGGGCGAGCCCTCCCAGCGCTGCGCGGCGTAGGAGTGCACGAAGTAGAAACGGGTGTCCGCGTCCAGCCCCTTGAACAGGGTCGTCCCTCCCCCGGCGTCGACCACGTTCCAGCCCATGTGCGGGATCACCGGCGCGTCCAGCCGGGTGACCTCCCCGGGCCACTGGCCGCAACCCGTTGTCTGGACGCCGAATTCGACGCCGCTGGCGAACAAGATCTGCATGCCCACGCAGACCCCCAGCACCGGATGCCCGGCGGCGACCCGGTCGGCGATGATGCGGTCGCCCTTGACCCTGCGCAGGCCGGTCATGCAGGCCTCGAAGGCCCCGACACCGGGCACCACCAGCCCGTCGGCGGCGGCCGCGGCGTCGGCGTCGGCGGTCACCTCGACCGACGCGCCCGCCCGCTGCAGCGCGCGCTGGGCCGACCGTAGGTTGCCCGAGCCGTAATCCAGGACGACGACGGATGGTTTTGTCACAGAACACCTTTGGTGGACGGCACGTCCGACACCCTGGGGTCGGGCTCTACGGCCTGGCGCAACGCGCGGGCCACCGCCTTGAATTGCGCTTCGGTGATGTGGTGCGGGTCGCGCCCGTACAGGACGCGTACGTGCAGCGCGATGCGGGCGTTCATGGCGAGCGACTCGAACACGTGCCGGTTGATCACCGTGTGGTACGGCACCGAGCTGCCGGCGATGGTGGTGTGCAGCAGGTGATCCGGCTCGCCGGTGTGCACGAAGTAGGGCCGGCCCGACACGTCGACGACGGCGTGGGCCAGCGTCTCGTCCATCGGGATGAAGGCGTCGCCGAACCGGCGGATACCCCGCTTGTCGCCGAGGGCCTGCCCCAGCGCCTGTCCGAGCGCGATCGCGGTGTCCTCGATGGTGTGGTGCCCCTCGATCTCCACGTCGCCCTTGGTGCGCACGGTCAGGTCGAAGCTGGCGTGGCTGCCCAGTGCCGTCAGCATGTGGTCGTAGAACGGCACACCGGTGTCGACGTGGACCTGGCCGCTGCCGTCGAGGTCGAGTTCGATGACGATGTCGGATTCCTTGGTGCGGCGCTCTATACGCGCGCGCCGGGTCGCAATGGTGGTCACGGGGCTCCTACTGGGGTGGCTGGTGCCAGTTCGGTGGCGGCGATCTGGGCGCTGGCCCGCAGGAAGGCGTCGTTCTCCTCGGCCAGCCCGGTCGTGGCGCGCAGGTAGCCGGGAATCCCGACGTCGCGGATCAACACGCCGGCGTCCAGGTAGCGCCGCCAGGCGGCCGGGGCGTCGGCGAACTGCCCGAACAGCACGAAATTCGCGTCGCTGGGAATCACCCGAAAACCCATGCCGCTCAACGCTTTCGTGACGCGTTCGCGTTCGGCGATCAGCGTGGCGACACTTCCCAGGGTGTCGTCGGCGTGGCGCAGCGCGGCGCGGGCCGCGGCCTGGGTGACGGACGAGAGGTGATACGGCAACCGAACCAGCAGCATCGCGTCGATCACCGCGGGGGTGGCGACCAGGTAGCCGAGCCGCCCGCCGGCGAAGGCGAACGCCTTGCTCATGGTGCGCGTGACGACGAGCTTGGTCGGATATTCGCGCACCAGCCCGACGGCGCTGGGCTCGGAGGAGAACTCGCCGTAGGCCTCGTCGACGATCAAGATGCCCGGCACCGCGTCGAGCAGGCGCCGCAGATCCGGCAGCGAAACGCTCTGCCCGGACGGGTTGTTGGGGCTCGCGATGAACACCACGTCAGGCCGGCGGTCGGTCACCGCGGCCACGGCCGCGTCGACGTCGAGGCTGAAGTCGTCGGCGCGGACGCCCTCCAGCCACTCGGTGCGGGTGGCGTCGGAGATGATCGGGTGCATCGAGTAGGACGGGACGAACCCGATCGCGGTGCGCCCCGGCCCGCCGAACGCTTGCAGCAGCTGCTGCAGGATCTCGTTGGATCCGTTTGCCGCCCAGACGTTTTCGGGCCCGACGGGCACACCGGTCTGGATGGTGAGGTAGCCGGCCAGATCGCGGCGCAGGGCGGACGCGTCGCGATCGGGATAACGATGCAGGTCGGCGGCCGCCTCGGCCACCGACCGCACCACGTCGTCCACCAGCGCCGGGCTGGGCGGGTGCGGGTTCTCGTTGGTGTTCAGCCGCACCGGGACGGCCAATTGCGGTGCGCCGTAAGGCGATTTGCCACGCAGGTCCTCGCGCAGGGGTAGGTCGTCGAGCGTCGGCTCCCGCGGTTCGGTCATCGCTCGAACCTCCGCCGGATCGCCTCGCCGTGCGCCGGCAGGTCTTCGGCCTTGGCCAACGTGACCACGTGCCCGGAGACGTCCTTGAGCGCGGCCTCGGTGTAGTCGACCACGTGGATGCCCCGCAGGAAGGTCTGAACGGACAGTCCGCTGGAGTGCCGGGCCGAGCCCGCGGTCGGCAGCACGTGGTTGGATCCGGCGCAGTAGTCGCCGAGGCTCACCGGCGAGTAGGGGCCCACGAAAATGGCTCCGGCCGAACGGATTCGGGCGGCCACCGCCGGGGCGTCGGCGGTCTGGATCTCCAGGTGCTCGGCGGCGTAGGCGTTGACCACCCGGACGGCGGCGTCCAGGTCGTCGACCAGGATGATCGCCGACTGGCGGCCACCGAGCGCGGCGGCCACCCGGTCGCGGTGCACCGTCGTGCGCAGCTGCGCGGCCACCTCGGCGGCGGTCGCGGCGGCCAGGTCCTCGCTGGGCGTGACCAGCACGCTGCCCGCCATCTCGTCGTGTTCGGCCTGGCTGATCAGGTCGGCGGCCACGTGGGTCGGGTCGGCGGTGTGGTCGGCGAGGATGGCGATCTCGGTGGGCCCGGCCTCGGCGTCGATGCCCACCCGGGAGCGGCACAGCCGCTTGGCGGCGGTGACGTAGATGTTGCCGGGCCCGGTGATCATGTCGACCGGCGCGAGGTCAGAGCCGTCCATATCGGTTCCGCCGTAGGCCAGCAGCGCGACCGCCTGCGCGCCGCCGACGGCCCACACCTCGTCGACCCCGAGCAGGCGCGCGGCCGCGAGGATCGTCGGGTGCGGCAGTCCGTCGTAGCGAGCCTGCGGCGGGCTGGCCACCACCAGCGAGCCGACACCGGCGGTCTGCGCCGGCACCACGTTCATCACCACGCTCGACGGGTAGACCGCGTTGCCGCCCGGCACGTACAGGCCGACCCGCTCGACGGGGACCCACCGCTCGGTGACCGTCGCGCCCGGGCCCAGGGTGGTCGTGACGTCGGCGCGGCGCTGGTCTGCGTGCACGGCGCGGGCGCGTTCGATCATCACCCGCAGGGCCTCGACGACGTCGGGATCCAGGCCGGCCAGCGCCGCCTCCAGCGCGGCCCCGGGCACCCGGACGGCCGCGGGCCGCACCCCGTCGAACGACGCCCCGTACTCGAGCGCCGCCTCGGCGCCACGCTCGGCCACGTCCTGCACGATCGGCCGCACCTTGGGCACGACGCTCTCCACGTCGGCGCCCCCGCGTGGCAGCGCGGACCGCAATCGGGCAGCCGTCAGTTCGACGCCCCGCAGGTCGATGCGGGCCATCACGGGTGCTGAAGCGGTACTCATTGCCTCCATTGTCCCAGAGCAGCTCAAGTTGTTATCCGACCGGTACAGTGCCCGTGAAAGGCCCACACGACTCAGGGAGCCGTCATGTCCGCGAAGGATCACCCCAATAACGCTCCAGGCGTCCCGATGGTGTTCCCGCCCTGGTTCGAGCGCTTCCAGATCAAGTATTTCAATCCCGCGGTCAAGCCGATCGCCCGCTTTCTGCCCGGGACCGCGACCATCAAGCATCGCGGCCGCACCTCCGGCACCCCGTACGAGACGATCATCACCCCGTACCGCAAGGGCAACGTGCTGGCGATCGCGCTCGGCCACGGCAAGACGAACTGGGTCAAGAACGTGCTGGCGGCCGGTGAGGCCGACGTTCAGTTCGGCCGCAACCGCGTGGTGCACATCACCAACCCGCGCATCCTGCCGGCCGGCACCGAGGGTCCCGACGCCGAACGGCTGCCGCGGATGGCCCGGATGCAGCTGCGCCGGATCGGCGTGTTCGTCGGCGACATCGCCTGAGACCCGGGCGCGCTGTTGCGGCGGCGTTCGCGGCTTTTTCTTGCGTTGACAGCTTCTGGCGTGCGCGCACGGCTTTGCGCGTGCGCTCATGGCGGCGACACGCGGCCGGGGCCCGCCCTGGGCGCACGCCCGACGCCCGGAATGCACGCCCGACGGCGCTACGCGCGGGTGAAGACGGTCTTTCCGGTCATCGTCGGCCAGGCCGAGGGGGCGTCTTCCCACGCGACGACGCGGTCGACCGCCGGCGACACGTCCAGGCCGCCCGCGAGCAGGTCGAGCACCCGCGGGATCACCGTGCGCGCGCTGACGCGGCCGGTGACGAACCGCACGCCGCGTGAGTACATCGGCAGCAACGGCATCTCGACTTTGTATTCGGGGTAGATCCCGGTGTCGGTGCACACGCCGTCCGGCCAGGTGGCGCGCAGCGTCGCCGCCAGCAGGGTCGCATCGCTGGTGGTGTGCACGGTGACCGGGTAAGCGCCCCACGACTTGTCGGGTTTGGCGGCATCATGGACCACCGCGCCGAGCTTCTCGGCGGCGGCCAGCCGCTGCGGGTCGGTGTCGACGTAGTCGACGTGGGCCCCGAGCGCCGCGGCGATCGCGGCGGAATACAGGCCGATCGACAGCCGTCCGAGGACCAGGACGCGGCGATCGACGGGATCGAGCGTGTCCAGCTCCGCAGCGAACGGCCCGACGGTGCGCCAGCCGTCGGGAATGTTGTCCGACAGGGACGCGATCGAAACCGGGTCGACGGCGTCCGGAAACGGGATGAGCATCGCATCGGCGTACGGAACCAGCACCAGGTCCGACATGAACCCGCCGCCGTCCAGGCCGGCGATCGGCGCCATCCCGTAGGCCGCCATGAACGGCACCGCGCTGCACGAGCCGGTCACGCCGCGGCGGCATTCGCGGCAATCGCCGCAGTTGATCTGAAACGGCACCACGACGCGGTCGCCCACCCGGACGCCCGTGACGTCGTCGCCCACGGCGACGACCTCGGCCAGCCCTTCGTGCCCGACCGCATACCCCGGCGGCAACGGCAGCCGCCCGTTGCACACCGCGACGTCGAGGTCGCAACACGCCACCGCCAGCGGCCGCACCAGCGCCTGCCCGGGCGCGGTGATCTGCGGTTCGGGCACCTCGCGCCACGCGTAGCGCCCGGCTTCCTCGTACGTCAGCTGCCTCATCTCTGCATTCTTGAGTGATCACTCAAGTAAAGTCAATAGCATGCCGAGACCCGACCGCAGCCGCGCCGCGTTGGTCGAGACGGCCGCCACGCTGTTTCGCCGCCAGGGCTACGCGGCGACCGGGCTGAACCAGATCCTCGACGAGGCCGGCGTCAAACCCGGTTCGCTGTATCACCACTTCCCCCGGGGCAAGCAGCAACTGGCCGCGGCGGTCGTCGAAGCCGAAGGCACCGGCATCGAGCAGCTGCTGCGCCGATTCCTGGCGACCGGCCGGCCCGCGGCCGACATCGTCGACCGCTGGATCGACCTGCTGGCGGCCGGGTTGGCCGGCGACCGGCGCGACGGCTGCCCGATCGAACCGATCGCGACCGAGTCGGTGCACGCGAGCCCACTGGTGCGCGAGGCGTCGGCGCGTGCCTTCAGGGGCTGGTGCGCGGCGGTCGAGCAGCGGCTGCGCTCCGACGGCTGGTCCGAGGCAAAGGCCGAACAGGTTGCGCTGGCGGTGATCTCGCTGATCGAGGGCGCACTGATCCTGTCCCGGATCTCCGGTGACGCGGGCGCGCTGGAAGCCGCCAAGCCCGCCGCGCGGACGCTGCTGACGATGCGGATGTGAAGACTGTGACACCGGTGTCAAATCCGTTCGCGAGCAAGGACTTAGGACCCTACGGCGGCGCGCGGCGCGGCGAGACGATGACAGGTGCACAACCAACCCCTTGAGCAGAAGGGATCTCCCCATGGCCGACAACGACCTGACCGCCCGGTTCGAAAAAATCTCCACCGCCGCCAGGGAGGCCAACGACAAGGTGCGTGCCGCGGCGCAGCAGGCCCGTGAACAGGTCCAGGCGGACGCGGCCCACGCCCGCGACAGGGCAGACCAAGCCGCCGACCATTTGCAAGACCGGGCCTCAGCCGCTGACGATGACGCGTCGAAGCACTGGCGGGAAATCGCCGAGAAATGGAAGTCTCACGTCGCCAAGATCCGCAAAGACCTGGCCGAGAAGAATGCCCAGCACGAAGCCAAGGAGATGGACGCCTACGCCAACATGGCCATCGGCTACGCGCTCGATACCATCGATTTCGCCGAGGCCGCCGTGTATGAAGCGGAATGTGCTGTGCTCGAAGCTCTTTCGGCACGCTCGGCCGCCGACGCGTTGGCGCGGGGATGACCGGCCGGTAAGTCCTACATGTCCAGGCCGATGTCGAGCGCGCGCACCGAGTGTGTCAGCGCGCCGACGGCCAGGTAGTCCACCCCGGTCGCTGCGTACGTGGCGGCGTTCTGAAGGCTGAGCCCGCCGGACGATTCGAGCAGCACCGCGGGGGCGCGCGCGTCGCGCCGCTGCACGGCCATCTGCGTCTGCCATACCGGGAAGTTGTCCAGCAGCACCAGTTCGGGCTTTTCGGCGAGCACCTCGTCGAGCTGTTCGAGGGAGTCCACCTCGACCTCGCACGGCAGGTCGGGCGCGGCGTCGCGCACCGCCCGCAGCGCGCCGACCACCGATCCCGCGGCCACCACATGGTTGTCTTTGATGAGCGCCGCGTCCCCCAGCCCCAGCCGGTGGTTGACACCCCCGCCGGCCCGCACCGCGTATTTCTGCAGCGCGCGCAGGCCCGGCAACGTCTTGCGGGTGTCGCGGATCTTGGCCTTGGTGCCGTCCACGGCCTCGACCCACGCCGCCGTCGTGGTGGCGATGCCCGACAGGTGACAGACCAGGTTCAGCATGGTCCGCTCGGCGGTCAGCAGGCCGCGGGTATCGGCGCGCACGGTCAGCACCGGCTCGCCGGGCTGCAGCCGAGCGCCGTCCTCGACGGCGTGCACCACCTCGTAGCCGCCGGCGAGGACGGCGTCGAGGACCAGCAGGGCGACCTCCACGCCCGCGATCACGCCGGGCTGCCGGGGCACCATCGACGCCGTGGCCACCGCGCCGGCGGGCACGGTCGCGAGCGTGGTGACGTCGGGCCCGTAGCGCAGGTCCTCTTCCAGCGCGCGCCGAATGATGTCCTGTGCGGCACTCCGTTCGTCGGGAAGCATCATCAGCCCACCGCCGCCAGCGCCTCCACCAGTACCGAGTTCCGGTCGTCGGCCAGCCGCAGCACGCTGCTGCGGCCCTGTTCGGGTGCGGGGTCCGGGTATTCCGCGCGGTGATGGCAGCCCCGGCTCTCGTTGCGGGCCAGGGCCGCCGCGGTCACCGCGCGGGCGGCGACGGCCAGCGCCACGTCCTCGAAATCGCGGCGGCCGGCGATGACGCGCGCCGGCGCACCCGCCAGCGCGTCCGACAGCCGCGTCAGCCCGGCGGCGTCGCGCACCACCGAAGCGTCGCGGCTCATCGTGGCCTGCAGTTCGGCGCGCTCGGGCGCGGTGTGGGCGCTGGGCTCGGGTGCGACCGCGCGGGTGCGGCCCGCCGCCGTCGCGTGCGCGGCCGCGGCCCTGCCGGCTCGGCCCCCCACCACCAGGCCTTCCAGCAGGCTGTTGGACGCCAGCCGGTTGGCCCCGTGCATGCCGGTGCGCGCCACCTCGCCGGCGGCGAACAGGCCCGGGAGTTCGGTCTGCCCGTGCACGTCGGTGACGACGCCGCCGCAGCTGTAATGCGCCCCCGGCACGACCGGGATGGGTTGGCGGACGGGGTCGATGCCGGCGGCCCGGCACGCGGCGGTCACCGTGGGGAAGCGGGCCGCGAAACCGGCGATGCCGCGGGCGTCGAGGAAGACGCACGGGTCGCCGGTGGCCTTCAGCCGCGTGTCGATGGCCGCGGCGACGACGTCCCGCGGCGCCAGGTCACCCATCGGGTGGACGCCGGCGGTGACCGAATTGCCTTGCCGGTCAACCAGTATGGCGCCCTCACCGCGGATGGCCTCGGTGACCAGCGGCCGCCGGCCGCCTGCCGCGCCGGCGTACAGCATCGTGGGGTGGAACTGGATGAACTCCAGGTCGCTGACCGCGACACCGGCCCACAACGCCAGCGCGATGCCGTCGCCGGTGGAGCCGTCCGGATTGGTCGTCGCGCCGTAGAGGTGCCCGAGCCCGCCGGAGGCCAGGATGACCGCCGGCGCGTGGATGATGCCGTAGCCGTCCGGGTTGCCGACGGAGACGCCGGTCACCGCGGCTCCGTCGTGCAGCACGCGCAGGCCGACGTGACCGGTGCGGATGTCCAGCAGCCGGGCGGCGTGGTCGAGCGCTCGCTGCACCTCGGCACCGGTGGCGTCGCCGCCGGCGTGCACGATCCGCCGCCGGGAGTGCCCGCCCTCGCGCGTGACGTCCCAGCGGCCGGGCGTCGCCTCGTCGAATCGCGCTCCGGCGCCGACCAATTCGGACACCGCACGATAGCCGTCGGCGACGATCGAGGTCACCGCGTCGGGATCGCACAGGCCGGCGCCCGCGGTCACGGTGTCGGCGACATGGGCCTCGACGGAATCGTCGTTGTCGGGCAGGACCACGGCGATGCCGCCCTGGGCGTAGTGGGTCGCGGTCACCCCGCGCGCCTGGTCGGCCTTGCTCAGCACGACGACGCTGCGGCCGGCGCGGTGGGCGGCCAGCGCCGCGGCCAATCCCGCGACACCGGTGCCGATGACGACGACGTCAGCGCTGTGCGTCCAGGCCGGGCGGACGATCATTCACCACCGCCCGGCTGGCCGATCTCGATCATTCGCTGCACGCTGCGGCGGCCGGCCGCCGCGATCTCCGGGTCGACGTCGACTTCGTCGGCCCCGTCGACCAGGCAGCGCAGCAGCGCCGCCGGCGTGATCATCTTCATGTACTTGCACGAGGCCCGGTCGTTGACCGCGCGGAAGTCGACTTGCGGTGCGGCCCGGCGCAATTGGTGCAGCATGCCGACCTCGGTGGCGACCAGCACCTTGCGGGCGTGCGTTTGATGCGCCGCGTCGAGCATGCCGCCGGTGGACAGGATCTTGACCCGGTCCGCCGGGAAGGCGCCCTCGCCCGCGAGGTACAACGCCGAAGTGGCGCAACCGCATTCGGGGTGCACGTAGAGCTCGGCCTCGGGGTTCGCACGGGCCTGCTCGGAGAGCTCGTCGCCGTTGATGCCGGCGTGCACGTGGCACTCACCGGCCCACACGTGCAGGTTGGTGCGGCCGGTTACCCGGCGGACGTGCGCACCCAGGAACTGGTCCGGGCAGAACAGCACCTCGCGGTCGGGGTCGATGGATGCGACCACGTCGACGGCGTTGGACGAGGTGCAGCAGATGTCGGTGAGCGCCTTCACCGCTGCGGTGGTGTTGACGTAGGAGACGACGACGGCGCCGGGGTGCTCGTCCTTCCAGGCGCGCAGTTCGTCCGGGGTGATGGAATCCGCCAGCGAGCAGCCGGCCCGCTGGTCCGGGATGAGTACGGTCTTCTCGGGGCTCAGGATCTTGGCGGTCTCGGCCATGAAGTGCACGCCGCAGAACACGATGGTGTCCTCGGGAGCCTCGGCAGCGATCCGCGAGAGCGCCAGCGAATCGCCGACGTGGTCGGCGACGTCCTGGATGGCGGGCAGCTGGTAGTTGTGGGCGAGCACGGTGGCGCCGCGCAGCTTGGCCAGGCGGCGGATTTCGGCGGCCCATTGCTCGTCTCCCTCGACACCGGCGTAGCCGGCGGGCGAATTCGTGAGGTCGGCCATCATGTCTTCAGCGAGCGTGTCCATGCGATTGATAACCGTCACGGCGGCCCCTTTCAGCCCGGGAGGTTTTCGACTTATAATCGAAAACATGGGCCATACTAGCACTGAACACGAGGTGCTTGCGGTGGTGTTTCAAGTTCGCCGGGTAACCAACGGGCCGCGAACAGAGAAACCGCAGCTGAACGTGCTGTTGTGGCAGCGCGCCAAGGATCCGCAGCGGGGCGCCTGGTCGCTGCCCGGCGGGCGGCTGCGCACCGACGAGGACATGACCACCTCCGTCCTGCGACAGCTGGCCGAGAAGGTGGACCTCAAGGAACTGGCGCACCTGGAGCAGCTGGCGGTGTTTTCCGACCCCAACCGGGTGCCGGGCGCCCGCGTCATCGCGTCGACCTTCCTGGGGCTGGTGCCCTCCCCCGCCACTCCGGAACTGCCACCGGACACCCGTTGGCACCCGGTGAGCAGCCTGCCGCCGATGGCCTTCGACCACGGACCGATGGTGACACACGCCCACGCCCGGCTGATCGCCAAGTTGTCCTACACCAACCTCGGATTCGCCTTGGCGCCAAGGGAATTCGCGCTCTCCACGCTTCGCGACATCTACGGCGCCGCGCTGGGTTACCAGGTCGACGCGACCAACCTGCAACGGGTGCTGGTCCGCCGCGGCGTGATCAGCCAGACCGGCACCATCGCCCAGTCCGGCCGCAGCGGCGGGCGGCCGGCGGCCCTGTACCACTTCACCGATTCTCAGTTGCGCGTCACCGACGAATTCGCCGCGCTGCGACCGCCGGGTCAGTTTGACGCCGCCGAACGCCGTCCCGGATAGGCTGACGGGAAGCGTCGTCGGGTGACGCAGCCGCAAACCGGGTACCAGTGACGTGCATGACCTGGATCGCCCACCCAAGAAGTCGCTCACAGTGCGGCGATTACGTTTTGGTTACCTGCCGTTCGTGCGCGAGAATGCCGGATGGCCTAGAAGGGAGCCTCAATGGCTGAGCTCGGCAATCTGGCAGGCACGCGCGGGGCGGAGTGGATCGCCCGGCCGCCGCACGAGGAATTGCAGCGCAAGGTGCGACCGCTGCTGCCCTCGGACGACCCGTTCTACCAGCCGCCCCTCGGCTTCCAACACGCCGAACCCGGCACCGTCCTGCGCTCGCGCGACGTCGAGCTGGCTTTTCTCGGGCTGATCCCGCAGCCCGTCAAGGCCACCCAGCTGCTCTACCGGACCATGGACATGAACGGCGAGCCCGAGGCCGCCGCGACCACCGTGATCGTCCCTGCCGAGCTGGCCCCGGAACGTCCGTGCCCGCTGCTGTCGTACCAGTGCGCGATCGACGCCGTGTCGTCCCGCTGCTTCCCGTCGTACGCGCTGCGGCGCCGGGCGAAGGCCCTCGGCTCGATCGGCCAGCTCGAACTGTTCCTGATCACCGCGGCCGTCGCCGAGGGCTGGGCCGTGTCCGTGCCCGACCACGAGGGGCTGCGGGGCCTGTGGGGCGCCCCCTACGAACCCGGCTATCGCGTCCTGGACGGCATTCGGGCCGCCCTGGGCGCGGAACGCCTCGGGCTCTCGCCCTCGGCGCCGATCGGGCTGTGGGGGTACTCCGGCGGCGGGCTGGCCAGCGCCTGGGCGGCCGAGGTGTGCGCCGAGTACGCGCCCGAACTCAACATCGTCGGCGCGGTGCTGGGATCGCCCGTCGGCGACCTCGGCAACACCTTCCGCCGGCTCAACGGCAGTTTCCTGTCGGGCCTGCCTGCGCTGGTGGTGGCGGCCCTCGCCCACATCTACCCCGAGCTGGACCGGGTGATCAAGGAGCACAGCAACGAGGAGGGGCGTGCCCTGCTCGAGTCGCTGGAGAAGATGACCACGGTGGAGGCGGTCGTGAAGATGGCCGGCAAGAACATGGGCGACTACCTCGACGAGCCGCTCGATGCCATCCTGTCGACGCCCGAGGTCACGCACGTGTTCGAGAACATCAAGCTGGGTGTCGCGGTGCCGACACCGCCGGTGTTGATCGTGCAGGCCGTCCACGACTACCTCATCGACGTGCACGACATCGACGTGCTCGCCGACGCCTATTCGGCCGGCGGCGCCCAGGTGACCTACCACCGGGACGCGTTCAACGAGCACATGCTGCTGCATCCGCTCTCGGCGCCGATGACGCTGCGCTGGCTCACCGACCGGTTCGACGGCCGGCCGCTGACCGAGCACCTGATCCGGACCACCTGGCCGACGATGTTCCACCCGATGACCTACGTCGGCATGGCGCGGCTCACCAAGATCGCGGCCAAGGTCATCCTCGGCCGCAGGATTCACCGCCGCCCGCTATGACCCGGGCGCTTCCGGGGCGCTGCCCGCTCCCACCGGGAGCGCATCGGAAGGCCGGTCGGGCGGCGGGGTAGCCCCCAGATCGTCGCGGGCGTCGGCGGCCGCGAGCACCGCATAGACCAGTGCGGCGATCGCGGCGGGCCACAGCAGCGTCAGCGCGATCCGCAGCGGATCGCTTGCGAAGAAGACCGGGGGCGCCTGGATGACGTAGGCCACGGACGGGCCCTTGGGCAGCGGCACCGCGTCGAAGTTCAACGCTCCGTACCTGATTCGGACAAGCGCCGCCCCGATGGCGGCCGCGACCGCGGCCGCGGCAACCAGGCCGGTCGCCAAGGCGACGACCATGCCCGGCCCCCGGCGCGCGCGCCATTGCCACGCCAGCGCCGGCGCCACCACCGCCGACACGGTGAGCAGGCCCAGCATCAGGCAGGGCGCGTCGAAGAAGTGCTGCGACTCGTTGCCGAGATAGTCGTGGACCCGTTCACCGGCGCGCGTGAGGGCCACCACGGCGTGGATCGGCGGGGCGATCCACGCCCACAGGGCGCCGACCAGCACACCCGCCGCCACCGGCGTCAGGACGGCGATGCCGATACGGCGCGCCCGTGACCTTCCCGGGGTGTGCGCGTGCTCGGTCATCGCTGGGCCTCCAGGTCGACCGAGTCGACCTGTCCGTGCCGCGAGCACCGCGCCCGCCAGCCGTCGGGGCGGACCTGCACCACCATCCGGCGTCCGCATTCCGCGCAGAACCGGGGCGGCTCCAGACCCAACTGCGCCGCTGTCGGCACCGCGGTGCCCCCCAACTCGCCGGTGTAGACGTTGTAGACCGGTTCGCTCATCAGCTAACCTCCTGACCTACGGTTTTCCGGGCACCAGCGCCGCCCGTCCGCAGTGCGTCCGCAGTAGTTTTGCGCCGAGCGGCGATTGCTGCGCCCACCGCTGTCCTGGTGGACTCGTCGGCGTCCGGCCATAAGTGCCCGTACACGTCCAGTGTGGTGGCTGCGGTGGCGTGACGTAGCCGCGCCTGCACCGTCTTGATATCCGCTCCTGAGGCGATCAACAGGGAAGCGAAATAGTGGCGCAGATCATGGAAACAAAACTTCTCCGGTAATCCCGGCACCTTGGCGCGCGCTACCCGTATCGCGTCCTCGACCGTGTTCGGCGAGCACGCTTTATCCCCGCCATTGATAGACCGGGGAACCATCCAGTCCGAAGGGTGTCGCGCCACAGCGGCCGACAGTATCAGCGTGAGTTCGTGTGGAACCGGGATGGGCGCGACGCTGCCGTCTGTTTTGAGCGGAGCATCGCCGTACTGCAACCGCGGATGGACCACACCACGAGTGAAATCGACATCGGTGACCCGCAGCCCGCACGCCTCACCGATCCGCAACCCGGCAAAGGCGCCGAGCAACACCGCGGCCTGTAGGTGCTCAGGCATTTCATCGTGCAACGCCCAGACTTGCTCGCTGGTTGCCACGTAGCACTTCTGTTTACCTCTTGGTGGCGATGTCCGCCGACTACACGGATTACGGCCGAGAACGCCGTCGTGGACGGCGTCGGCGAGGATCTGCCGTAACCGGCTGTGCACCGCGTAGACGTATGACGCCGACATGTCATCGGCCTGCAGCCGCGCTACCCAGCTTTTGACCTCGCTGGGCCGAATCGAGGTAAGCAGCCGGTCACCGAAGGCCATATTGATCAAGGCGACATGGAAACGCGCGTTACGGACGGTGTTGGGCCGGTTGATCTCGTAGCCCTTGATCCACTGCTCGCACCACTGCGCCACCGTAAGGACGGCGTCACGCGGTGCAACGTGAGTGCCGGTGACGATGGTGCTCACCTGACTGTCCAGCCACAGCCGGGCGGCGCGTTTGGTGTCGAATCCCTTCGCGTGTTCGCGCCCGCGCTCATCGACGTAGCGTGCGCGGTACCGCTTACCCTTGCCAGCGCTGGCGGACGGCACCGTCTGTGCCTTGCCGTCCACGCGGACGGTTTTCGTCCACCGATCCTCTACTCCGCTGCGGGTCCTACGCGTCGTCATGCCTTCCTCTGCCCTTTCTGCGCCACTTTGCGACGGACTTCGGCGGCCCGTTTAGGGTCCGCTGGTTGCACCCACCAGGTGTCGGACCCACCGCCTGCTTCCGCGATCAGGCCCTCGACCCGCGGAAACTGTTGGCCCACGCTGTCCAGGGCGCCACATACGGTCTGTACGGCAGCCACCAGATCGGTGAGCTTGCCGTCCCGGTCCGCCTCTGCGACCTCGCCTAGTGCTTGGGTGAGGTGGCGCACCGACGTGCGCACCGACTGATGAGCGTCGATGGTTGATTCGGTGAGCCGCTGCAGCGCGAGGGCGCGGTCGGCCGCCGGCCTTGCACGCCGCCCCATCAACGCGTCGACACTGCAACCAAACACATCGGCATAGGCGCCGAGTTCTTCTGCCGCTAGCGTCCGCTCGTTGGCTTCCAGCTTGGCCACAGTCGTCGGATGGCAGGAAAACCCGTGTGCGCGAAGTTTTTCCGCCATAGCGGTTTGCGACCAGCCGCGCCGCTCACGCTCAGCCTGCAGTCGCTCACCAAACTGGTTGCTGACAATCCGAGTTCTACCCACATTAGGAACTTTACCCAGATTGCTTGACTTACACAACCACGCCAGCCACACTACCTACATAAGCAACCTTACCTAATTGAGGAAGTGAGGCGTGGCTGACCTGTTGTTCGCCAGCGACCTAGAGCGCGAGTACCGCCTGCCCGAATCCACCTGGCGCTTCTGGCATTACGAAGGAAAACTGCCCGCCGCAAAGATTGGTCGCCGCCTCGTCTGGAAACGCTCCGACGTTGTCGCATTCCTCGCCGCGCAAGGCCTCGACGCCTAATGACACCGATCCCCGGGAATACGGGTCGGAGCATGATGCAGCATCCGGGAATCCGGGACAGCGCGGGCGGCCGGGTCAAGGTATCGCGGCGCCGTAACGAAATCCGTATCCGGCGTGAAGCAGTCGCTCGGCCCGGCCAGTTCTTCGAGCTGAGGTTGTCGGCGGCCACGGCGGGTTCGATCGGCCGGCAGCTGATCGTGTTGGCTTCGTTAGAGGACGCGATTCCCGCCACCGGGACTGAAGTTTGGCGTGCCCGGCGCATCCGCCTCGACGGCGAGGAGTAAAGGAGGCGAGGCCTGGCCGGCGTCAAACTCACCGCCCGGACTTAACCTCTTTGTGCCGGGAGAACGGAATGCAAAGGGCCGTCACGATCCCGATGAACGCGGAGGAGCGGCGCCTGCGCCGGACCACCATCTCGTACACGACCGGTATTCTCGTGGTGTGATGGCGCGCGAGGTCACCGCTTACCACGAAGCCGGGCACGCTCGCGCAGCGGTGAGGCGAGGTGGGACGGTCAACCAAATCGACATCACCACTGACGACGAGGCGGGAAGCTACGAGGGCAACAACCACGTCGACATCGAACCCGAACACCTCGGAAACTACGCCTACGCCGGGCCATACATGTCGGCCCGCGTCGTCGAAGGCCCGGAGGAGTCGGTCGACGTCGACCGCGTGATGCGCTACGTCCGCGCCAGCCAAACCGATTGGCCGATACTGCAGGAAGCGTTGGGGCGTCCCCCAACAGAGGAAGAGGCCAGCGACGCGTTGGCATCCGAGTATCTGCCCGGCCACAAACCGCCACCTGGTGAAGTTCGACCAGACGCGGCGACGGCGACGTCATGGCACAAGGAGTACGAGGACGACCTGCCTGAGATCGAGGGCCTGGCCGATAAGCTCGTGGCGGGGCAGCAGGAGATCCAGGTTGGCGACGTGGTGTTAGTCCGCGTCGGAGCGTCGGATTGCTGGCGAAGGCCTGGCTGGACTCCCCCGCCCTGACTAGTAGGAAAAAATCCGGCGTCCCGGCGGCAGTTTTAATTGGCCGGCTCGCTGTGCATGGCGACCTGGGTGACGCCTTCCTCGGTTTCGGTGACGACGACGTGCAGCACCTTATCGGTGAACACCGCCTTACCTGCCGAAAAATTGGTGCCGTCGTAGCTCGCATGCGTCAGGGGCGCCTCGGCAATTTCGAGCGTCAGAATCCCCCGAATCGCCAGCTTGGTTATCGCCACGGGCGCCCCGTTGTAGAGCAGAAAATAGTGCTGGCCATCCTCCAGCTGCCTCGGGTCGTCCAAGGTGAACTCAAAGGACAGCTCTCCGGGCGGGGCGTTGCCGATCGCTTCGCGGAACTGGGGGTTGCTCATGCCGAAAGTGGGCATCGTGCGCCTGATCAGCTCGTTCGCATCGAACAGCAGCGACCCGTCAGGCGCATGAATGCCCAACGCCCCTGTCTCGTCGAAGGCCTCGACAACATCAACGCCCCCGTCGGGCCGCTGCGCCCACACCCGCATCCCCTGCGGAGTGGCGCTCGTTACCTTGATCCAGCCGGTGCTGAGGGCGCCGACGACTTTGCCCACGAACTCCGGGGTCATCTCGCCGGGGGTAATCGCCTTGATGCCGTAGAACTCCGCCAGCTTTAACGCGTTCTTCGTAAAGCCGCTCTTTGACACGAGGACGAGAACGTCGGTGGGAAGGTGCTGGTGCTTCCCGCGCATGGCCTCAACCCACTCGACCGACTGCGGGTCCTTCCACGCTCGGCATTCGATCCCGACGACTACTTTGTGCCCTGTCGCATCGCTTTCGACGCAGATATCAACCTCGCGCAGGGCGCCGGTGATCTTCTCGGGCAGCATCGCCGACGGTGTGACAACGACGGTCGGATCCTTGCGCAGCAAAGTGGTGATCAACGTGACCATCGTCTGGAAGTCATTCGTCCGCTGCGGCATCTCTCCCCCCATGCTGCGCTTCCGGTAGTCAGGGAGGGTAGCGCGAGGCGGGGCTGCGCATGGAAGATCGGGGAATTGGCGGTCGAACCGCCTTCTTGGGCGGTCGCGCGGTAACGCGGAGAAAGGAAACCGATGAGGGTCGCGGCTCTTGCGGTGATTACCGTGATGATGTCTTCGGCGCCAACGGCTCGCGCCACCACCGGAGACGAGATGTGCAAGTCGATGCACTGGCCGATGCCGCTTCCCGCGACCGTGGGCTACTCGCTGGCCCACCTGAGCAACGACTCGATCCTGCAGTGCTTCGACAACATCACGGCGACCGCGCCCGATGGCCACGACGCAATGAATGACCCCGCCCGCGATTCCTACTCCTGGAAGATCACGGCCATGACCCCACCGGCGGGGACCATGGTCCCGATGAACCAGAAGATCACGCTGACGGTCGTCCGGGACGCCAGCGCCCCATCCTGAGCGCAGGCTCTATGTGGCGATGAATCCGCCGCAGGTTGTTATCTCGGGTGACCGGCCCGGGTCCCCCCAACGCCCAGGCTGGCCACCTACCTTCTCCACTTCCACTGGATTTGCCGTTACTGTACACAGTTCTCGCTGGTGCGTGCAGCGAATAACCTGCAGCGCAGAGCACTTCACAGCAGGCTGGCATGTCCAGCCTGAATTAACCACTACGGCAGCATGTTTGCCGTTCTGCGGCCGACGTCTCCGAGTGTCGATGCAGATGTTGCACGGCAAACCCCTGTTGTTCTGATGTCTGGACACACATCACCGGACAGAGGAAGACGCGAATGGAGGCCCACGACAGTCCCCAACGGCTGCTCGTCTCGGTACAAGAGGCCCTGTACCAGCTGAGCATCAGCCGTTCACGTCTCTATGACCTCGTCGGCGCCGGTGACCTGACCGCGGCGCCGTCGAGGTCCGCAAAAGCTGGCTCATCCCCAGGCCACCATGCGTCGCTCCTCGGCGGCGAGGCGTAAGGAGAACCCCAATGATTCACAAGTGCGACGGGTGCCGACGTAACTTCGACGCCAAGGACTCCGCGGTCTTTTACTGCTCCGACGATTGCCGCACGCTATACCACTCATGCATCACGCAGACCCATGAGCGGCGCCCGCTCGCGGAGAAGCGTCAGCGGCCTGTGGCGCCCGGGGTGGCCGCACTCTTGGAGGACCGCGCCGCGGGCAAGAACAAGACCGAATCGTTGTCGGTTAGTGCCGCGTTCGCCGCGCTGGCCAGCGAATCAGCCGCGTACAACGCATTCCACGACCGCATGATGCCCGGCCGCCGCAACGTCTAGGAGATAACAACGGATGAGCAGCTCCCCCCACGACGCGTTCTCACGCATCTTGATCGTTAAAAACGCTTGGGCGCCGAACGATTCGCCGATCGACGGCCACGACCAGCCCTACATCAACATCGGGTGACCAGATCGCGCCGGCCGAAGGCGAGATCCGCGACATCATCGTCGTGACACCCGGCCCGGTGGTCGGTCCAAGCACCGACTCGGACGTCGAATCGCGCGATCTTGGGAGGGACGACACTGCCTGGGTTACGAATCAGCAGCCGTGAGGGTCGCTGCACGTGGGCCGCGACGATCGCGTTGATCGACCGCGGCACCAAGCCTGGTCGCCACTTTCCGGACCCACGCCGACGGTGCGCTAGCAGCTTCTCTGTGCTTAGCCGCCCCGGTACGCGCCGACGTGTTCGATATGTGCCCTGACGGGTCCGTGCGGCCTTTTCTGCCTCCGGCATGGACGCTATTCTTTCCGCCGGCTATCTGTGGTCAACTTGGCAATTGGGCACTTAGGTCCGCGGCGTGGTTTGTCTGGAGGAAGCGATGGCTGAGGTTGTCGGGGTACACGGGATTGGCAACGAACAGCGTGGGCCGAACAGCCCGGATTGGAAGCCATGGCTCAAGAATGGGATCGAGATCTGGGGACGGAAGTCTGAGGTTCCTCCTCGGGTTCCGTCTTTCAAACTCGCGTTCTACGGCAATCTGTTTCTGACGGAGGCAGAGTCAGGTCGCCGAGCCATGGGGTCTGCGAAGGTGGCGTCTTTCGAGAGCTTGGCGAGCAATATGACAGGCAGTGACGCGGAATTTTTATCTGAGGCAGCTGCCGAGACTGCTGCGGCCCTTCCCGAGCGAGGCGAGCCCATGGGTTTCGGAGCGGTGCCAAAGCTGCTTCAGCCGGTCGTGAGATTCCTGGAAACGAGGATAGACGCAGGACTTGTCCTGATGTTTGTCTCCCAGCTTGTTCAAGTGAAGCGTTATCTCGACGATGACGAATTGGCGCACGCAGTGCAGGCAGAGGTCCTACGGGCGATCACCCCGGAGACCAAGGTTCTCCTTGGGCATTCCTTAGGCTCGGTGGTTGCCTATGAAACGATTGCTGTTCACTCGCTTCACATGCCGAATTTGGTCACCGTGGGTTCTCCGCTCGGCATCAAGACGGTCGTGAAACGGCTGCGGAAAAAACTTGAGATAGCGACTGATACTGACGCACCAGGTGTTGTTCGATGGACCAACATCTTCGATCCTGCCGACCCTGTCGCGGGAGCCGGTCCACTGCACCGACTCTGGCCGGCGGTGGAGGATTGGACGGTTGGTAACGGAGATGAACCTCATTCGATCGAGCGCTACCTCAATAAGCCCGTCGCCGGCGAAGTGATCGCGAAAGCGACGTCTCGTGGGTCAACGTGACTGAAGATCGGTTCGACGTCCGCAACCGGTACCTGATTGTCATTGCCAGCGGTGACTATGGTGAGGGCTCCGAATGGAACAACTTACCGGTTGAGAATAGTGCCAGTGTTTGGACGAACTGGCTCACCGCCGAGGCGCTTGACGACCGGCGATTTGACTTACTAGACCCGTTGCTTGCGAAGTCTCCAACTAGGAGAACCGTCATCGATGATTTTGTAGATACAAACCGGATCACCGCTGGCGATGTGCTTGTTGTATATGTCGTCGGCCACGGCGAAGTTATCGATGGCTCGCATTGGCTTGCGCTGCGCGGCAGCGTGAAGGATAAGAAAAACTCAACAATGATCGAAACGAAAAATCTGATCGGTCTTATACGCGAAACTCAGGTTGATCATGCGTTAATCGTCATCGATACCTGTTACGCAGGCGCGATCACTGGCGACATGTTCCGTCTCGACAAAGACTTGAAAGACGGTTGGCTTGGCTTCGCGACAACCTCTCCAACGAAGGAGGCGTTTTTAGGAGTTTTGGCAAATTCTTTGAAGGCTTTTCTGGAAAGCCCTGCAAATGGTTCTGACATACAACCCTATTTCAACCCCTGGGAACTACTTCGGCTACTGCGCACGGAGCTTCGTAAGAGAAACCAGCCGGTAGTTCTCTTCACCGCATTGCCCGCCGACGCGCCGTCCCCATGCTTACCCAACCCGAGGTATGACGCAGCGTCCAACCTTCCAGTCGAGACAGAATCAAGCCGCCGGGACTTAGCCATCCGTATGGAGGATCTCGTCTCGCATTGGGAACCACGCAGTCGCGGCCTTCAGACCAGCGCCGAGTCTGGATGGCTCTTCAGCGGGAGAGAGCGCCTGATGACAGAGCTTGTGAGGGCGACCCGAAGCACTGTTGGCGCAGTCACGATGGTCACCGGCAACGCCGGCTGCGGCAAGTCCGCAGTACTTAGCAGGTTGGTGACCCTGTCTGACCCCGTATTCGTTGGCGCCCATGCGAACGAGATCGGCGATTTGCCAGGAGAATTCCGTCCCGGTGTTGGTGCCGTGGACGTTGCCATACTTGCGACAGGCCGGGATTCCTGGCAGATCGTCGACCAGATGCACGGTGCGTTGTGTCCATCCGACCCGGCTCGAAATCAACAGTGGGAGTTGCCTACCCAACGTCAGGATGCACAGCTTGACGAAGTTGTAGAGACTCTCACAGACTCTGACAATCCGACCTGCATCGTGATCGATGCAGTTGATGAGGCGCGGAACCCCCACGATCTAGTTTCCAAAGCGCTCCTTCCCCTAGTGACTCGAGCCGGAACAAAGCTCAACCTCATTCTCGGCGTCCGGTCCTCCGGTGAACCAGGCGTTGACTACGTGTCACTCGCCGATTCTGCGGCCAGCCTCTTGCATGCATCGGTATTACGTGCGGACGCTTACCCGTTCTGGGACAGGAGCGATCTCGTCAAGTACATTGACGAGTTGCTTGCTCGGTCTGGAAGCGAGAAACCCTCGCCGTACGCTGCAAACCGCGAGATTTCGCAGGCTACAGCCGAAGTCCTGGCTGATCTATGCGGTACGTCGTTTGTTCTAGGACGGGTGGTCGCCGTCGAGCTAGCCTCCAGGGACACAATCCAGGATCCTCACGATCCCGAATGGCGCCGGCGGGTAGGCAACGGACTAGCGGAAGTCATTAGGGCCGAGCTCCAACGGTCGTTCCCCGACAGCGCCGATCACGCCCGAGTACTTGCTGTGATGGGAGCGCCCGCGATGTCGTTCGGCCGTGGATTGCCATGGCAGCGAGTCTGGCCGACGGTCGCGACGGCCCTGGGTCAAGAGGGAAAAACCTACGGAGATGCGGATATCGCGGCGATACTCGGGCACCGCATTAGTGGCTACCTCATACGAGAACTCGATGACACCGGGGCCACTGTCTATCGTCCTTTTCATGAAGCGGTGCGTACTGCGCTACTGGAAAACCTCCCGTCAGACGCGTCAACAACCCACCGCGCAACCGCCATCGGGTTGGAAGCACTAATTCCGCGAGCCGAGACTGCCCGGGACATAATCGAGCCCGAAACGTACGTGAGGCGTCACCTCGCCGACCACGCGGCGGCAGGCAGGATGCTGGATGAGCTGCTTACCCGCGCAGACATCATCCTGACCGCCGACCCCGTATATCTGGCCGCCACTCTGGGCGGTATCCAGCGCCGGGGCGCCAACGCGGCGGCGGTTCTGCGGTGTCTGCAGCACTTGCAGTCTGGAAATCCCGATGAAAAAGCCAAGCAGCTGGCGCTCGCGGCGCTGCAATCCGGTGCCGACGAACTTGCGTTCCGTGCGGGCGCTCTCGCAGCAAGCGCGTCGTGGCGACCGCTTTGGGCATGGTGGCGGCCCGCTAACGCAAGCCGTGTAGTCGGCGAGCTGCCATCCGCCGCGAGAGCCCTCACTGCTCTGGCGACCGAACAGGGCGCCCTCGCTATAGCCGGAGGCGATTTCGGCATCGAGGTGTGGGACATCGGTTCGGGGCGCCGGTTGGCGGCTCATCCAGGAAACGTTCATAGCGTGGCTGTCGGACATGTCGCCAGGCGCGCAATGCTTTTAGCGGGGCATGACGACGGAATGGTCAGTCTCCATGAACTACCTAACCTGGAAATTTTGGCACACAACTTGTCCGAGCACAGTCGCGCGGTGCGGGCCGCCGTCATCGTGGGCCGGGGGTCGATGGCGGCCACTGGTGATGATGACGGTGCCGTTGTGCTCTGGCAGCTTCCGGCGCTCAAGGCCCTGGCCAAAGAGCCGAGGGCGCATGCGCGGGTAACCGACTTGGCTGCAGCGGTGTTGGACGGCACGTCGCTTCTTATATCCGCCGGGGACACGTTCGAAAATGGTTACCGCGATCACGACACGCAGCCAGTACGGGCGTGGGCGCTACCGGGACTCAGTTTGCACGCCGAGGTCGAGACTAAAACTTCAGTTTCCAACTTTCTCAAGGCGGTGAGCAGCCCGCTCGGCTGCATCGTGGTGTTTCAGAAAGGCTCGGGTTTCGCGGTCAAACTGGTTGCTGCAGACGGGACCGTTAAGCTGGTCGGCGCTAGAGACAGTGGGTGGCTCTCCGATTTGCTAGTGTTGCGGGAAGGCGATGAGCCTGAAATAGCTCTTCTTTTCGAAACCCTTGAGCCACTCACGATTAACCTCACACCAGTTCCTGCCCTAACACTCGGTCCTTACGTTGAAATAGAGTTCGCCGGTCACTGGGCGGGTCCCGTTGTCCTGAACGAGCGAGTGATCCTCCTAAGCGGAGGCAGGACTTTGCGCGTGTGGGACCTCTACGATCTCCTCGCGGCCTCGTCCCCACACGCTGATATTTCCCACCTTGCCGAGCGACAAAAGGTTCACTACGTCGAAGCCATCGCATCCGCCTCTGAGGTTCTCGCCGTGCTGACCTCTGACGGGTCGGTCCACCGGTGGCTCTGGCGCTCAGGCGAGGCCTTGGAACCACCCTTGGTGGTACGCCGCGAGCCGATCGAAGCAATGGCCAACTGCATACTGGCCGGAAGACCTCACTTCGCGGTCGGATATCGCGACGGGATTGTCGAGGCATTCGACGCCGAGTCAGCAGAACGCTGGCCGGCGCTGGTCGATGTAGCGGCTCCTCTCCACGCCATGGCTGTGGGCGAACAAGATGGCCGGACCGTAGCGGCGACGGCTGTCCAGCTTGGCTTCGATGAGGGCCGGCCTTTCTATGGAGTGCGTCTGTGGGACCTTATGACGGGCGAAGAGATCCCGACACAGGACTCAAGCATGGTTGCCGCCGACAGGGCACGGGCCGCGCGTGGGCTGCCGACTAATGACATGTTGCACTGGGAGCTCGTTGTTCACGGTTACGCCGACAAGAAACTAGATCTGGCCGTCGTTGAAAAGGATGATTACCTACTAATCGTTGCCCACACTTCTCTCGGGCTCACGGTATGGCCGCTAGACGCCACCGGCATTGGCGAAGAGTTGCGCGTGGATTCCCCTGCCGACCTTGGAGCGATCGCTGGCCGACAGGGGCTACTCGCCGTTGGTGACTCGAATGGTCGATGGGGGCTGTGGTGTCTGGATGCCGCGCATGCGGTGCAAGGCGAGCATCGCGGGTTGGCCGCGCTCGCGGTCGGGAAACGCCAAGGCGCACCCGTGCTCTTGTCAGGCGGCGCGGACGGCTGGGTTCGGGTTTGGTCGCGGGACGGTGACCAGATTCAGAGCATTGACACGGGCGAATGGATCACCTCGCTGGCCTTCATGGCCGACGATCATATCGCCGTCGGAACCCGACGAGGTGTGGTAGTCGTCCAGCTCACTAACAGCAGCAGCGACACTCTGTCGGCGATCGGCTAGGGGCATCCCGCACTGCCGAAGATCAGCGGAGGTTATCGCCGCGGGCCCGAAATTGGTCCATGACGGACAACGCTGCGCCGGAGAACTCTGCTTCGGCGAGAAAGACTGCGCCGGCCTTAAGGTCCCTGCCGCTCCTGAATCGGCGGGAAGGTGACCATATGCCCTTTTCAGACGGCAGACCCATCCGGACCATCGGACAAATGAGAACCCCCGCCGAAGCCCGATCGCCGCAACGGAGGGAAACGAACGCAGCAAGAACGAGGGCGCAATGCTAATAAGGCCAACAATGTCGGTGCTGATTGCGCAGTTCATTGTGTTCGGCGCGTCGGCGTGCCCGTCGTCGCTACCGGGGCCGCCGCTGACAGGCGCCCAAAAGGATGAGCAATTTCTGAAGTTGGTGGGCGGGCATAGGCCTAGCCCGCTACTCACTATGACCGACCAGCAGGCAATCGCTGAGGGGCATGACATCTGCCATGAGTTGTCGAGCGGGCAGCGGACGCGCAAGTGGTACGAGGATTCTGCGGATGTACAGGTGCCGGAACTCTTCTGGTTTTACTCGGCAGCCACCAAAACCTACTGCCCCGATGCGGGGAAGTGAGAAAGGATAGAAGCCGCCTCCGAGTAGTAACCGGTATCGGTCTCAACGTCACCAGCCCGGCGTAGGTACGCGGGCCAGGCGGGAATTTTCGCAACTCGTGGTAGTGGTAAAGCGCACCCGCATAGACTCCGACTCGGCGTGTCGGGACACGTCACGGATTCAGAACTTGATCATGCGAGGGGTTGGAAGCTTGCCGTTGGTGAGCGGGACCGTTTTCGCTGGCTACACGATCCTGCGACTACTGGGTTCGGGGGGCATGGGTGAGGTCTATCTTGCTCAGCATCCCCGCCTCCCGCGCCGTGACGCCCTCAAGGTGTTGCCGGCCGACGTTTCCGCCGATCACGACTACCGCGCCCGCTTCAATCGCGAGGCCGACCTCGCCTCAAGACTGTGGCATCCGCACATAGTCAGTGTCCACGACCGCGGTGAATGCGACGGCCAACTGTGGATCTCGATGGACTACGTCAACGGTCTCGACGCGGCTCAACTTCTCGCCAACCGTTACCCGGACGGAATGCCCATTAATCAGGTCGTACGGATCGTCACCGCCATAGCTAGCGCGCTGGACTACGCCCACAGACAAGGCCTCCTCCACCGTGACGTCAAGCCGGGAAACATCATGCTCACCCACCTCGATGACGACCAGGATGAGCAGCGAACCCTGCTGGCCGACTTCGGCATCGCACGCAGTGTCGAAGACATTAGCGGTCTGACCGCCACCAATATGACTGTTGGCACCGTTGCCTACGCCGCGCCAGAACAGCTCATGGGTGAAAAACTCGATGGGCGCACCGACCAATACGCCCTAGCGGCTACCACCTATCACTTGTTGACCGGACGGCAACTGTTTCAGCACTCCAACCCCGCCGTGGTTATTAGCCGCCAACTCAATGCAGCCCCGCCCCTGCTTTCGGACGTCGACCCACGGCTAGCTTCTTTGGATGCGCCGTTACAACGCGCGCTGTCGAAAGATCTGCACGCCCGCTTCGCGCGATGCCAAGACATGGCTCGAGCACTAGCCGGCGCCAACATTGTGGGGATCACCGATCTGCCCGCGAATGACTCTGCACCTACGAAACCCGCGCTGATGCCGTCAGCAAAAGACGACTCGGTTAAGCGTCCTGCAACTGTCAAACCACTACAGCAACAATCGATTCGGATCACCGCGCTTGTTCTTGCAATCCTGGTGCTCGCACTGTTAAGCGGCGTCATCCTGGACCGAATCTGGCGGCAGCGCTCCGCCCAGCAGCCCTCGGCCCCTGTCGCCGCTCCAGCTCCGGCACTCTCGACCACGACAACGCTTCCGGCCCCGACTTCATCCGCCATAACGACTTCCCCGAGCACCACAACAGCTGCGGCGCCGACGACCTCAGTCGCTCATTCACTACCAGTGGCGGTTGTAGGGTCCAGCTGCCGGCCACACAGCACACCAACAGTCGACGCCGACGGCGCGACGGTGTACTGCGCCCGCATCCAGTACACCGACGGCCATGTCTGGTCCCGCATCGCAGAGACGGTTCCCTACCCTGTCCCCCTCGGCTCGGCTAACAGCGGACCCCCGATCGACCAACAAATTTGCGCCCAACAGACCGGCCGCTCCATCGCTTACTGCGCAACTGCCATCTCCCTCGCCACATACGAAGGTGATGGCCCCACAGGTTGTCCGCCAGGTGTCGAAGCGTGCGGCGGCTGAGATGTGTGACAGCGCACGCAATCCTCGGGAAACGGGCTGTGGACATCCAGCCTGCAAGTCCGACGAGATCGAGCGACAGGCCCGCGACGCGGCTGCTGCGGTCCTGGGAGACGAAGATTTCATCCGCGTGTGCGAGCAGGAAACCCCAGGAGTCAAGCCCGATTTCCGCTCTTCGCGCCACGCGCTGGAAGTCAAAGAGCTGACTAGCCCGGCGCTCCAAAAGTTCTTCGCCGCCCATGTCGCCCACCGCGAGTACCCTCACCGACCAATCGAAGGACTGACCCAGACCTGGCTGGTCTTTGCCGATGTCTCTGACGCTATCGAGTCTTCAATGGCAAGACCTGGACCCCGAGTGCAGATTCACTTCTCGAATCGTTGACTCCCCTGCTCGCTGACTTAGAGGCACGTGGCGCCACGGATGCATTCGGCGACGACCGCATCTGGCCCCAGATCAAAAGGCTGTTGGGTTCCGGAGCGCACTGCAACGTGATACCGAATGCTGCCGGCATGAGGCCCGGCATCTTCTTCTCTGTGGCGCACGGCCACTCGCGTACGACGTACCTCGAAGACGATGTCGTCAAGTTTCTTCAGAGCTGGCTCAACTCGGGTTACTCGATGAACGCTCGGAAGTCCTTGGCTAATGAGAAGCGAAAGCGTGTAGTCGTCCTCGTGGCGAGCATGGACGGTCCGGCGGCCGCCATGCTGCGCACACTGTCCGAGACCACAGGCGTCCCGATCCCGACACCGCTGCGCCTTCCTCCAGAGATCGACGCGCTAATCGTTACAACCGGACAAGAAGTACTCTACTTCGACCCCGACATGGGGTGGAGCCGCCACACCACTGCATCTCTTGGCATCCGACCGTATTTGGCTTCCCGCTCACGGAATGAACAATGATAGAGATTGCGTGCGGCTGCGACCAATACCACCGCCGCAGCGTAGCCAGACGGTTTTGCGTGACTGAGGACGAATGAAGCCTCTAGGACTCTTGACTGCCAACAGTTTTCACGATCGACGCAACGGTAACGAGGTATCGACATGCCGGTGACTGGCGCGGATAGCTCAGGTGGATGCCGACCAGTCCCTCCGGCATGCCGATAGAAAGACCCGCCGTTCCCTAGATCTACGACCCCTCCACCCTACGACTCCGGCGTGGGGTTATGCGCCCAGAATCGCTGTCGGGCCTGGTGGCACTCAGCTTGTCGGCGCTCGTTGCTAGGTCTAGAAACGGCTAACCGGGGCGACGATCAGATCGCGCGGTCCGCAGTTCTCGCCGCCCCGTTGCCTACGTCGCCAACGAGGTCCTTATGACACCGAACTAGGTACTTGTCCAGGTAAAAGAAGTGGTCGGCGTAGAACGCGGCGCCATCTAGTTCGCCTGCCGTCTTGTGCTTCTTCTCCATCACGAGGCGCGCTGCCTGCTCCGCGATAATCTCTGCAATAACAGACCGCGCTGCCGGGTCGTCTTGGTTCGGGAAATCGGGTCCGGGACCGATGTACCGCCGAATCGCTGGGTGGCCGCCGAGAATCTTGATTACCGTTACGTCATCAGCACGATCCATGTAGGCCCGGTAGCGGCCTGCAACTTCGTCAACAATTCTGATTTGCAGTGAAGGACCGCCTCCCTCCCGCTCCCTCACGGCAACTTCGCAGGTGGCGACTTCGTCCCCAAGCGACGCTGTCAGAATAGCGTTGGCGCCGAGCACGCGGGGGTCAACCATGACCCGCCCCACGAAACACAGTTGCTCTTCGTCGAAGTCAAGCTCTACGTCGGCGCCGAGAACGACCACTCCCTGGTCCGAGGATGTCACCCTGGCTCGACTTGAGCCGGCACGGTTGATTATTTCCGTTGGAGCGCGCAAGACAAGATTACGGCGGCGCATGTGCGCAAGCTGATATCTTTTCTTTGCGAACTCCAGCGTGGACGGAGGAACCGGATCAGGAGTCTCACGTTCCGGGCGGACGTAAACGGTAGTGACAGCTTCGCTTTCGCCGCAAGTTACAGTGAGGTAAGTCTCCTCGTCCTCAATTAGCGGCCGAATGTGTATCTGGCCGATCAGGCAGTCATCACGACGGGGATGCTGCCTCAGCTCAAAGGGATTTGTGTCCAGGATTTGGACGACTCCTTCGGGATCGACCTCGACGCTGAACTCGTTGGCGCCAACCGATTTCATCACCACTACCGACAAAGTCTTATCTTCGCCGATATACAGCACCGGGTTTTCGGGGATTATGCGGATAGGCTCGGACCCGCCGCTTCCCGGCCCACCCCCCAACCCGTCTTCGTCGACTTCGCGCAAGTCGGCATCAACCAGCTGGGCTAGGTCCCGCCCGAGAGAATCGAATGCTTTTCGCAGCCGGGCGCTTTCGTTTGCGGGTGTCTCTTTCGCCTTTTTCTCTTCGGCCTTTACGAGGCGAGCCAAGTGCGGCTCGACGCACTCTACTAGAGACTTGTAAAACGGGTGCTCATGTTCCAACCCATCCCGGGTTCTGGTGATGATCGGCGTCGGATTTTCAGCAGTATGTTGCTGATCCCTGCTTTCACGGTCGTCGTAGGACCGTGCCAATTCGTCGATCATTGGGCATGTAAGTGACCCGGTGAACCAGTGTCCATGGATGTTCGATTCAAAAGAGAACAACGTGTTCTCATAGACCGCCCGGTTGCCCTTGATCAGGATGCCTTCCGGGCGCAGAGGATCATTACTAGCATTCTCCGCTCGTTCCGGCAGGCGCCAAATCCTAAGCGAGGCAACGGCATCATACCCTGGTACGGCGACGTCGCAGGCGACCTCTTCGACCAGCGAAGGAAGCCCGTAGCGGATAGCTTCCGAGTCACCGCTGTTGAGGTCAACGAGTGTCAGTTCCCGCCGGGGATCTGAGTTGATGTCTCTCAGTTGGTAGTGCCGCGAAAGTTTGTCGACGAGCGTGCCGTGTTGGGGGCACGTGAATCTCGAATCCACAGTGATCGTCACGACGGTGCCGGAGCCCCTGGGTATACCAAGCCGTTTACGATCCTCGTCGGTTACGCGGCGTTCCACTGGATCGTCGTATGTACCATCGGTTTCGAGCACCATTTCCGAGTAGTAGTTCTCGCATATGCTCTCGAACGTTACTGGCCCGAAGGCTGCTACATCTTTGGCGCCGCGGCCGAGGTTGCCACGCACTGCGTGTCCAGACTCAAACCCAGAAGTCCGGCCCCCGAGTTGCCCGAATACCTTGCGCATCTTGTCCATTCGCATGCCGGTGGCCCGGTCGCGCACAATGACTTTCCAGGGCGACTTCCGTCGGTGCTCAACCTCCACGCGGATCTTTCCTCCAGCGGTTGGTCCGTAGGCATCGTCAGCGTTGGTGATGAGCTCGATGAGAGCCCGGACGATATCGCTCTTCATCGCCGCCTGGGCGTCCTGATTGAACGCCCGGTCTCCGTATATAACCCGGTTCTTGCCCATACAACCTCTCCTAAAACCACTCCGGTCGTTCTTGTTGTAGCGCGTCCAGAAACTTCAAGGCATCGTCACGCCCAGCGGCGTACGCGGCGGCGCGCAACGTTTCCAGACGTTCACGAAAGATCTGGCGCGAGCTATCAGGAGAGCACCGAAGCATCTCGGCGATCCGCCACTTTTCGTCGGTTATCGCGCCGCTTTCCGCCCAAGTCTTGTGGGCCGAACTTCGCAGGGCGTCAGTGATGAGCCGGGCAGGTGCGCGCATCCGCGTTGCTTGCACCTTCTGGTCCGAACGCAACGAGTCAGCCAGTCGGTCGAAGTTGTCCTCGATCCACTTCTGTCCTTCGGCGGTCAGCCGGCGCATTTCGGAGCCGCGCTTGACCAGCAGTGGAGGTCTACGTGCTTCGGCATCCCGGAGAGCTTTGGAACACTTCTTTAGATCGGGCAGGTCTTCCCTTGTGCGCCAACTCAATCGCAGGGGCGCGAGCTGGAATGCCCGGATATATACCGCTTCAACATCAACGAAGTCTTCGTCGCCACCCAACTCGAACAGCGCCCACAAGAACACCTCTGAATTTGTAACCGGCTCGCTGCTGATCCTGGACCTCTGCGTGGAATTTACAGCCGGCGCCGCTACCGGCACTTTGATGCTCCGCTTACTCACTGCTTACGTGACCCTCTTCGAGTGCCTTGCGCCCTGCTGCCGAGATGGCCCAGACTCCTCGTGGCATGTCGTCCTCTAGAAGGCCGCGCTTGACGAGATCCAGACGCACAAATTGCAGTCGGTTGAGCCACCGCTCCACGCCGGAGTCCAACGTCTCGAAGTCGGCTGGCTTTAGCTCATCTTTGAGTTGGTGGTGGACGGTCGCCGCGACATCGCGAAAGGGCGCTTGCCCACCGGCATCAACCAGCGCACGCAACAACGGGATGCGGTACCTGTCTTCGGGTAGAAGTGTCCCGGCGGCGGCTCGGGTCCGCTTACGCGCGACGATCTGCTTTTTCTGTCTTTTCTGTGCCTTGGGCGGGGTTCCGTTTGAGATTGCGCGGGTCAGCGGAGGGTTGGAAGCCAGTGTTTCGACCGACGCCGTACGCGGGTCGGGAAGGCCGAGTTCGCGACGCAGCACCGTGCTCGGCGTGTCGATGAACGCCTTGGCCCGAGACTGCAGGTACTCGAAGATGTCGGGGTCGAGGTCTACCAAGGGGCACATTGCAAGGTCCCATCTCACTGTCTATGGAGCATTTCTCCGCACCTTACTCCATCAAAAAGTTAGATTGCAACTAACTTTGTTCGCTGCGGGAGAACTTTCTCAACGCGGCCAGGCTGGACGACCTGGCCCAGGGCGAACATTTACCTCGCCAGTCTCCCGGCTGAGTCGTATCAATGGCTCAGTCGGCGCAGTTCGAAGGCCGGCCTACCAACGGGTCACACCGCCTCGTAGAGATCCATGCTGGCGTGGGAAGTGTGCGACGTTGAGCTTCGCGGCTGCGCGCGCAAGGTACACGTGACCGCGCGCCAGGTCAGTCAATAATCAAAGTCTTGGGGCGCCCTACTCCATGCCTGCAATCGCCCCGACCGTCCCGACTTGGCCGCCCTAGACCCCATACTTCAACGCGCCTTATCGAAGCTTCCCGACGCCCGATTCGAGTCGTGCTCGGCTTTCGCTGATGCGTTCCAGGCCGTCGCCGCCACATATCAGCAGCCGGCAGCGGCACGGACTATCGCTGCGTCGGTGGGCGACCGAGGTCCGGCCACCGGAGTCGATTCCTCGCGGACGTGTCGGATGCCGAGGCGCCACAAGTTGCGATGGGCGGCTTTAGGGGTTGCGATCGCGCTCATTGCGGTCGCAGCATTTGCCGTCTACACGCCCCATGGCGCTCACTCGCCGGGACCCTCGCGGGCCGCGCCGCCGCCAATTCTCGATGGCACGTACAAGCTCTCTTACAGCTGGCAGCTGCAGACGCTCAACGGCGCACCGGCGCCGCCAAAATCCGACGCCCCAAGCCCTCCTCCCAGCGCCCCCAGTGCTTCCGCGCCCCCCGCCCAGGCGCCGACCCCTGGCCAGCCGCCGACCGCCAGCATCGACAGCAGCTGGTGGGCATTTCGATCGGTGTGCACATCGACGGGGTGCAGCGCTGCAGGCACCAAGCTCGACTTCAACAACCACTCACTCGCCGACAAAAGCGGCGCCACAGTCGAGCTGCATTACCTCGACGGCCAATGGCTCTCACTGCCGATCAGAGAGAGCCAGCAATACGAGCAGTGTGGAATTAACAACGGCAAGAAAGTCCCGGGCACTGACACTGAAGCCAACGTGTGGGCTTGGCGCCCACAACCGGACGGTTCGCTGCGTGGAGTGTGGACCAATACCGTGCTCACCAACGAGTGTTATATGCAAGGTTCCGTTAAACAGGCACCCGTCGCCATCGCCCGCACCGGCGACGTCTCCCCTGGCGTCCAGGTCGCCGACCCGCGCTCGCTCTCGCCGCCACCACCGGCGGCGCCGTCCGCGCAGGGTCCCACGCTTGAGGGCCTATACCGCTATGACTTCGATAGCGCTAATCAAAAAATTAACGGCGTGATCACCCCCGCCGACCAGCCCTGGCGCCCTGACTGGTGGGCCTTTCGATCGTTCTGCGGAGCAACTGGTTGCGTCGCCACAGCCACCCAGCTCGACGAAAACAACATAAGCGTTCCCCTGAGCGTCTCTGACGTCCTTCACTTCTCTAACGGGCAGTGGCAGTCTGCCCCGTCCGAACTCCTGATCCCGACGTGCACAGTGACCCGCAACGGTGTCACCGGCCCAGAGCAATACCCGACGAACCGATACACCAAAACGTTGACGTCACAACCCGATGGCTCCCTGCGCGGCACTTGGGGGCTCAAGGTCATCAGCAACGAGTGTGGGCAGGAAGGAAGAACCACCGAAGTGCCGTTCGTCGCCACACGAGTTGGACCAGCGCCCCCGGCCGCAATCATGGCTGACCCCGAGCTATTTACATCCTAAGCAATTGCGCCTCCACGAGAAGCTCCTGACCGTCCTCCGGATTCGGCCTTCTACACAGACCCGGGGCATCAAGGTCTCAGCGGCGATTCGGACTTTCCAGCCTGGAGTAGAAGCTGCTGTTGCCGCAAAAGTCGGCGGGACAAGTTCCGACTTTCGCACGCAAGGCGCCAGCTCACAAGTGATAATGCCTCGGTGGGCGGGGTGGGGAGAAGGACACTGAGCGTCCTTGAGTCGTTGGCGGCGCTACTTCTTTTGCATCGGGTCGGACGAAATGCATCGCGAGAACCCGTGGTCATCGTGCAGTGTCCGGAGCGGCCGACGCGTGAGCGGCTGTGGCCGAAGGTACTGGAAATAGCTGCGTTATCCGCAGTGTGCCTGACGTTGGCCTTGTACGGGGCAAGCCACGGCCCTTCTGATCAATCCGAAGTGCAGTTGCCCGGGCAGCCCGTAATAATCGCGCCGGAAACGGTAAGGAGCGATAGGCAAGTCGTCCGTACCCGTTCCATTGAGTGGGAGGAGTCTCACGACATGCCGCTCGATGGCATCGCGGACCCACCCTCCTACGAATCAGATCATCCGAGCTTGCCGGACCAGCCGGCGAAGGGCACGATCCGCACGCGTGTGTGGGTTGAGTTTTTAGGGCCAGTGAAGGAACCGACGCAGGTCAGGGTGGCGGTCGCAGTTCCGGATGGGGCGAAGTCCGTGGGCTGTCAATCTGTCCCCGACACGCTTAAGTGCGGTGACATTGGCCCCTATCCGAACGTCGCGATCGACTGGACGCCGAACCGCTTCAGAACTGTTGAAGGCGTCTTGCCCGTCGGGGCAAAAGGGTTCGGCATTACGGTCGACTTCACCGGAATAAAGGGATTGGCGTTCGGCGTCGCCGGCGGTCGTGCCAAAGTTCGTCAGCCTCAACTCCTTACTACCGACGGCTACTGGTGGCCAGAGTCGCGAGAACACCAGTTAAGGTTCCCCCTTCGTGTAAGAACCGTGGTTACATTTCATCGCGCCGAGCGATTGAACTGGAATCAGCGCCCGGATGCCGGCCAAGAAAAACTTGATGGGAGCCCTCCCCAGCGTTCGGACGACAGCATCGCTCCGAGCGAAGACGTCGTCTCATGGTTCTACGACCTTCCGGCAGAAGATATTTCTTTGCCAGCTCCGGTCTACGGCATAGATCAAAGCGTTGTCGACAGCGATACGGGAAAGAGCTTTTGGCAGGGCATCGTGTTTGGCGTCGCCGGAAGCGCATTCATCGTTGCAATGCAAGTCTCCATTCAGGCCCTCGCCCTGACCCGGTTGCGCAGCAAGCGACGCGCTCGTCAAGGTCGGGCGTCGAACGGCTGACTCCGGCCCAGATCGCAGCAGGAGCTATGGCCCGCGCGGTCACGTACTAGCGGCACATACGCCTTGGATCGCTGAATTGACGCTTGAGGAGGCGCGGTTAGTGTAATCACCAGTCTGAAGGGGGCGGCGATGTTGATTGGTGACAGCCGCTTACGGTGCGATGCAATTTGAGAATCTGAGCTTGACGGAGCTTGTCGGTGCCGCCGGGGGTGATCCGTGGGCGGTCAACCAAAGCTTCCAAGCGGGCAGCCCGTATCAGATTTCTCAGCTCGCGGAGGCCTTCCATGCCGCGGGCCGATGCTCCGCGGAGGCCGAGCATTCGTTCGAGCAAGCCCGTAAGCGTTTCGACGCGGCCTGGAATCACCAGGACGGCGATCATCCGATCAACGGCTCCGCAGAGGTTCAGCGGCTTACGAAAACCCTTGGCCTGCAGACGGAGCAACTGCCGAAGATCGGTTGGGATTTGGAGAACATCGCCGGCATGTTGGCAGCGGCGCAGAAGGAGGGCGCCGCCGAGATTGCGCTTTTGGAGCGGCAGCTGCGGCTGCTGGACAAGCTCATCGGCGCGGCGAAGAAGGATCTGCAAGGGCCACTCGACCCAAAAAGTTGCGCCCAGTTGGAGGCTTTGATCCGGGACGCGCACGCCGACGCCGACGATGACACCCGAGACGCGTTGAATCAGATGAACTCGATCCGTGATGTGTATACGAGGTCGCTGCGTCAGGCGCAGGCCAACGGAAACCTGACTCCGCAGGACGCGCAGCTGGTCGGCGAGTTCAAGCCGGCCGGTTTCGGTGATGGGCAAGGCCCTGCTCCCGATCCCCGGATCACCGGCCCCGCTGGGCCGCCCCAGCACGAGCAAAATACGTACGACCTGCAGGATCAGTTCCAGGACGGGCAAGGTCCCACGTTCGGCGGTGATCCGAGAGATGGCTTCCCGCGCAGTCCCGCTTCGGAATTGGCGCAGGGGCCGCCGGGCACCCGGCCTTTGCCGACCGGGACAGCGCTCGGGCCTGACGGCCACAGGTACGCGTTTTTCAGCCACCCAGACGGCAGCGTCCAGGATGGGGTCAACGAGTACGCGACCAACGGCAGCGTGTGGGATTACACCGACCCCAGCCATCCGGTCAAAGTCGGTGACCTCCCCGGCATTTACCAAGCAAGCGGCGTCTATGCCCCGGCTACTAAACAAATGGTGATCATCGGGAACACCAGCAACAAAGTTGGCGACACCAACCGCGGCCTGTGGGTGTCGGGCCCGATCGACCCGGCCAAACCCAATGCGTGGGTCAACTCCTTACAGCGGGTGGGCAATGTCAGCCTGCCCGGCGACCGTGAAAGCCAAGTCGTTTCGCTGCAAGGCGGCGGATTCATGCTCGTCGGCGCCACCAACGGCGGGCCGGTGCAAGCCATCACCGCGGCCACCCCGCAAGGACTGATGGGGGCCACACCCCAAACATTAATCGCGCCGAACCAACTGCCAACTGTCTACGGCCCGACGGTGATCGGCACATCCCTTAACCCAGCTACGGGGCTCGAAACGGTGCAGCTGCGGGTGAGTACGTGGCCACCAGGGCCGATCTATGACCCGAATACCTGGACAACCAGCTTCGGCGTCCAACATTAGGGAGGCGAGACAGCGTGTTAAGCAGAGCGGCCATAGCGGCTTTAACCGTGGCCATCGCGGTATTGGGGATCGGGTGTTCTCGCTCAACTCCCGGCGTCGCTACGGCGGCACCGCCAAAGTTTCCCGACCTCAACGCTTTTCAAGCTGTCGATCCCGGCCCCTATACCTCGGCCGCCCGCGCGGGCGGCGCCGCCTATTTCGCCGCCCCCGACGGACTGCAATGCATCCTGCCCAATCCGGCCAAGCCGGGTGATCACGTGAGCGCAAGCTGTGACGGACCACTTCCGGGGTTGCCTGAGAACGCCCCGGTGGGCGGCGATGGCTGCTCGGCGGTGGGATCGCCGACATTGCTTCCGACCGACCTCGGCCCCTATACCTTCCAGAAGGGCACCGGGTGCCCGATCATCACCTCGCCGCTACTCAACGTCGGCCAAAAGATCACCAAAGCAGACATCACCTGCCTCGTGGGCACTGACCGCCTCACCGCCTGCATCGACCCACAACTCAACCGAGGGTTCGTGCTTCAACCAGCCGGATCATGGACTTTCTGAAGCAGCTCACAGCTTGCACAAAACATCGAACTGCGGGAAAGGGGTACGATTTTCACCGTGAGTTACCGTCCCGGATTCGGTTTGGCAGCGCTTGCGAGTGCCGCCGCCTTCGTGTTCGCGCCTGTCGCGGCGGCCGATCCTGATTCGCCATCTTATGGGCAAGGTAAGCAGGCGATTGACGAGCAGGTTCAGCAGTACCACGTCCAACTGAGCCCTAGCACAGATTGGGGACAATACTGCCAGCGAGTGCTGAACAGCGATTTGAAGAGCGGCAAGATCAGCCGAGTGGACTCCCCCGCTGATTTCGTCGCTGGCTGCGGAGACGAAGGCCGCGCGCTCGTAGCCGCGCACTAGCAACCAGCCCGGCGACGGCTGGCCTGGCAAGAGCATCGAGCCGCACAAGTCCCGACGGTGGCGTTCCCGCCCATACCGCACTTGGCAGAGTCATCGAAACCGCCGATGAGCGGGCATCTCCGCTGGTAGCGTCACCGATAGTTGATCTCGCCGTCAGTGACGAGGGGGAACGATGTCGTCTGGGCCACCGCCGCCGAAACCGGCGCCGGGTTGGTATCCCGATCCAGAAGGATCCGGCGTGCAGAGGTATTTCGACGGCGCGAATTGGGGTCAGTTCGCGCCGCCCTTACGACCGCCGGCGCCTGCGAAAACGGGGACCTCGCCGACGAAAGCGATCCTGGCGGTGACCGGCCTCATCGTTCTATTGGTCATCATTGGCAGGGCCTGCGGCTCCGCGGGCGAGAACAGTGGATCAAGCAAGTCGAGCAGCACGTCGTCAAGCAGCACGGCATGGGGCGCCACCACGACTACCACCACACCCAGATACAGCGAACGAGAGATCGAGCAAGGTGTCATCCACACTTGCCAAGAAGCTATCAAGCAAGACCTGAAGGACCCCGATAGCGCGAAGTTCGGCGACGACTGGAGGGCCTGGCTGGTCACCCATTACGACGAGCCACCCAAGGTGACGTTCCACCCGGAGAACGGGGACAAGCTGTACTCCGCGGGCGGAATGGTCAACGCGAAGAACAGTTTCGGGGGCTACGTGGGCTACCAGGCGTACGGCTGCGAGGCGTCGATCACCGCTAGCGGCGACATCCGCGCTCACGCTTATTCGCTGGACGAAATTCTGAATCCTACTGCGACGCCGTAGCGTCCGCTATCACTGTTTACGGCAGTTCCGCGCGGGTGATGACGGCTTGGATTTCTTCGCCGATCGCTTTGACGACGGGTTCGCTGATCGGGTCGACACAGTTCTGGGCTGCCGTCTTGAGATCCTCAAGCCGCACTAAGTCGTCTGATGTGAGTGCCATCAGGATTCCTCCGTTTGGTGTTGACGCAGTTGGGCTTTGCGTTGGGCGGCTCTGGCGGCTGCCCGCCGCTGCCGTTGGTAATGGGTGAAGCACAGCCCGTGGGCGTAGTGGGAGCTAGTGCATGTGTCGGCGCCACATCGCCCGCGGGTGGGGCGTGGCCGGGGTTCGAGGGTTCCGTGGTCGCGCCAGCGTGTCCAGTGCTTCATGCACAGCCCGTGGCCGTGGATCGGATGCCGTTCGCATATGAGGCATTTGCGGGCCGCCCAACGGCGCCAGTGGGTTTCGCAGAGGCCGGCGCCGTCGCTCGGTTGGTCGCACCCGTCGACGGCGCATGTGTCTTCGGCGGCGATCATGGCGCTCCCCCGCTGCCGAAATCCGGCGGATTTTCGTGGGATTCGCTGGTATCGACCCGTCGGTGGCCTGGTTTCTCGCGGATGACTTCCCCGTTGGGGAGCACCTCGACGATCGAGGGGTCTCCATGTTTGCGCTGGCGTTGCAGGTGCATCTGGCACATGCCGTGGCCGTAATGGGGTCGTTCGCAGCCGTCAATGCGGCATCGGCGCCGCTGGGGCGGGCGGCCTTGTTTCGCCACGGTCGCGGTCGGGGCGCCGTCGCCGGTCGTGCTGGCCGTCCCGTGGTCTGCCGACGCGACTGGTGCGACGTTGGCCGCCGGTGGTTTGCGCCACGTGGTGACGTGGCGCAAACAGACGAGGTCGAGGAAGTGTCGTGGGCGGGTCTTGCACCCGGCGACCAGACACAGGCCGTCCTCGAAGTGCCGTGCCCAATGTAACTCGCAGAGGTGCCGTTGTGCGGCTCGCGGCAGCCTTGGACCTGGCAGCGCTCCCACGCGGCGGCGCGGCTCATCGCTTCTGCCCCAGCTGGGCGACGCGGTCAGCGATAATCCGTTGCCGCCGTTCCCAACACTTTCCGCACAGGCGGCGGGGCTCGCATGCGGTGCATTTCATGTCTCTCATCGGAACGCTCCCAACAAGATCAGCGGCATTCGTGTCCACTGTTCGATCAGGTCGTGGTCGGCGGGGTCGACGTTGTGGGGGCGTGTGGGGAACACACACAGCACGAGCGCGCCGGTGCTCTCAGGCAGCTGTGAGCGGCCTACTAGCTCTGTCGGGCAGAGCCTTTTGGAGGCTGCGGAGGGGGCAAAGACGGTTTTCCCCCTTCTTAAGAAGGGGGGAAAACGTCTTTGCTCCCCCCACCTCCGTGCGTCTTTGGACCGTCTTTGGGTGCGTCTTTGCTCCTACCTGCGGTTTTCGTCGCACCGTCTTTGCCTGTCTTTGGGTGCGTCTTTGCTTCGCTCAAAAAAAGTGCGTCTTTGAAAACGTCTTTGCTACAAAGGACGGTACAAAGCATCGGTTTCATGTCGCGAACCACACCCTCGCCTGGCTGCCACCGACACCGCCGCGTTGACCGTCCTGGCTTGTAAGCAGCCCGGCCTTCTCTTTCCGGGCGAGGATTCGGGACGCCTTCTTAACCTGAGCTGGCGTGGCTTTCGGGCCGAACATCGCCTTGGCGAGCGTCGCCGCCGATAGCCCTTCCGGCCCGGCCTCACGCGCGAGCGCCAACGGATCGACCGTCTGGTCGTGGTTGACCCGCATCTCGCCGGTCGACTCGTCGATCTCCACATCGAACGGCATGATTTCGGCGCCGGGCTGCTTGAGGTGGAAGACGCGCACCAACGGGTCACCGGCCACGCCGCCCACCATGAGGACCGACCCTGCGCCGGCGGTGATCCACATGCCGCCGTAGACGTCGTTGAGGGTGGGGTCGGTGTTGCCGTCCCAGGATTTTCGCGGGTGGTGCAGTTCCAGGAGTTGGCCGCCGTTGTGGAGGAGATGTTGGCGCGCGCTGTTGTAGCCGGTCGACACCTCATCGTCGGACAAGCCGAGGGCGGCGTCTTTCAAGGAGTCGATGTAGACAATGCCGGCCCCGTAGAACTCGGCCATCTTGGTCAGCAGCCCCGGGTTCCTCGCCATGTCGGCTGGCGGTGGACCATCGCGGATGATGAGGCGCTTATCGATAACGTCGCGGTAGTCAGCCGAGAACTGCCTGGCCATGGATCGGGCTATCTGCGCGGGCCGGTCCATCGCCAAGTAGAGGATCTTGTCGCACTCCGCCTCGGGCACCGGCAGGCCGAGCACCTTTTCGTCACTCAGGCCGAGCTGGGCGCGCAGTACCAGCCCAGCCATAGTGGTCTTGCCGACTCCGGGGTGGGCGACGATCATCAGTGACTCAGACTTGGCCCACACCACCTGATCGCCTTCGCCCCACAAAGCCGGGATGCCTTCGGGGCGATCGAAGATGAACGCCCCGCCGGGCCTCCCGTGCCAGCCCGGCGGATTCTTGCCGTCAAGCCGGAACTCCCCAGACTTTGCGCGGGGGCCGTCCCCGAGCGTTTGGATTTCGGCTTGCGCACGGTTGACGACCTCGGCGACGTCGGCGCCCTCGGCGCCTGCGTAGCCGTACTGCACCACCCGCGTCCCGGCCTCCACCAACCGGCGCAGCAGAGCCTTCTCGGCGACGATGCCGGCGTAGTAGCCCGCGTTGGCGGCGGTGGGCACGGTCGAGATGAGGGTGTGGAGATAGGGCGCGCCGCCGGTCCGGCGCAGCGTGCCTCGGCGGTCCAGTTCCGCGGCCACCGTGACTGCGTCGGCGGGCTCACCGCGGCCGTCGAGCTCCAGGATCGCGTCGTAGACGTTCTGGTGCGCGGGCCGGTAGAAGTCATCGGACTGCAGCCGCTCCGCGACGTCGGCGATGGCGGCTTTGCTCAGCAGCATGCCGCCCAGCACTGCCTGTTCGGCGGCGAAGTCTTGGGGCGGCTGCGTGGACTCGATGTCGTTATGCAGCGCCGATGATTTGAGGGCTGGGAAACCGGTGATGCGATCGTTTGTGAAGCGTGTAGAAACTTCACTTTGGCGCTCGCCCGGTATCCCCGCCGGGCGAGTTTTCATTTCAGGACCTGGTCCTCTTTCTGCAGAAGAGATGTAATATTTTCGATCTGCTCCCGGCTCAATGTCGGGAGCACATTTTGGATGTGCTCCATGAGCTTGACGGCTCGATACTTCTGTCTGGCCTCGGCAACTTCGGGGTGATCCGCGCCGAGGAGTCGGGTTTTGACGGCTACCTCGGACCGGGCGAAGGCTCTGGGGCTTCCTTTTGCGATGGACATGGTCGTAGATAACCACGCCATTACCATTACGAAGTGAAGATCTAATTCCGGCGTGTTACTCACAGGGCTGTGGATTGTCTAATGCACTGGCCTAAATTATTGCCAGTCCGCTGGCGTTTCCACAAAAATTCCGCGCAGGTCAAACACACAAAAGGCGCCCACCATTATTCAAATGGCGGGCCCCGGTGATCTACTCGCCGATGACCCTCGCGGTGTTTCCTTGTTCGCCCGGCGGTGATCTCCGTCCCGGTGACCAACGCCACCGAATACAACGAGAAGATTTCCAAACGCCACCAGCGGTGGGACGACCGCGCCGCCGAGAAGATCAACCAGGATCAGGCCACGGATCGGGCGCGGGAGAAAGACTACGGCAGCAACCACTTGCCGCCTTGGTTTAGACCTTCTCTGGTTACTGGAGCCACTAAGAAGGGTTTTGGCTTCAGAACGCTTTTTGCAGATCGGTAGCGGTGCGAATCGTCTGGCCGTTAGGCTCCGCCTAGCACGTTACCGGCCATAGCCCCCAGGCCCAGAGTGTTGCGAGGAACAACGCGCATGTCATTCAGCAAGTGGACAGCGGTTTGCCCGCGCTTCGGGCACGCAATCTCTTCAGAAGTATTCCCCTGCAGCAACTGCGGCGAGGCGAAGGTTCTGTTTGAGGACGAGAGCACGCGTTACGGTGTGTGGGTACCTCGATCTTTCAAATGCAGCAATTGCAAGCTGAGCTCCACCACGTTTTGCCCTCGCTGCGGTACAAATTTCAGCGGAAGAGTAACACCGGTCGTCGACAGCAGCACCGGTTTCCCAGCCGGAAAGCTCATTGTCGTGGGAGTCGTCGCAGCCGCTGTCCTTTGGGGAGGGTGGAGTTGGGTGACCTCCAGCGACCACCATCAAGGGAACAACGCCGATTCGTCGCTCTCCCAGCCGTCTGGCGGGCCATACGCCCGCAGGCCATTTCCCGCCGGAAATTTCCCTGCCGAGGCTGACATCAGCTCGGTGGTACAAACATTCACCGACAACTGGAACAGATCCGATGTCACGGCGATCAGATCGCTGTGGTGTTCTGGCAGGGCACCCGATGCGACAATATTGAGTAAGCAAATCGGCTGGTACGGTCGCATCCAAACCTCGGTGAGTCGCATCGGTGGCGCTGGTGACGAGGCCTCCGCGGCAGTCGTCGTCACAACGTCTCACGGTGGGGAAACCGAAGACTGGTGGTTTGTCAACGAGGGGGGCCACTGGAAACCATGCAAATCCAGTTTTATCTGGACCCAAGATAACGGCCACTGATGCCAAACTGATCATCCTCAAACGGCGCACCAGTCGCACAGGGGCTTGGCTTTCACGGCCGGGCGCATTGAAATCGTCTCCACCGCCGTCGGCTCCTATTCCTCAACGCCGACAACCAGTGGATGACTTCTCCCGCCGTGGCGCTCCCCACAGGCCACTAGCTCAGCGGCGGCGAGGTCTTGGTCGGTTACCAACCATGCGGCTGCGGTCGGCGCGGCGGTCACACACGGCGTGGAGCTGCTGCGAGTGCGGCGCCACAACCAACGCACCAGCGCTGGGAGAGGGAATGCCGGCTCCTGGACGGCGCCGGATTCCTTGGAGATACCTGACAAAACACCTGTTTCCAGCGGCGCCGCACTGGGTGGTGAAGAACGATTGGCGCCGTGAGCAATGACCCAACCGGCCGCCCGTGGCCAAGCCATCTTCGGGACCACGTCCTCGCCGCCATCGACATCGTCAGGGCACATTACGAGACCGTAGGACTGAAGGAACTCGGCGAGCGCCGAGCAGTAGAAGCACGCATCCGCCACTATGAAACCGAATACAGCACCGACGGCCTGCTCGCAGGATTCGAACAGCTCACCCGCACGCTGCTCCGCGAGATGGCAGAGTTGATCGGCCCTGGCACCGACCCGGCCACCGTACTTGAGGAACACATTAAGCATTTCCGTTCGATTCCGGTCACCGACGAGTGATGTCGGCAAATAGCGGTGCCGCCGCAGCGACAACAACACGGAGGGCCGACCGGAACAGGAGACAAGCTTCTCGCCCATGTGAGTCATCTGTGGCTGAGGTGACTGAGCTGTGTGGCTTAGTCGTGCTTATCGGAGTGGTCCTGCTATTTCCAACCCCCCGTGCACATGCAGAGCCGGCGTTGCAAGCGTGCCAAGCGAGCAATCTCCTCGGGCAGCCAAATTCAGAAATGAGTTGCAAGCTGGGTTATGTCGCCTTGTACGACGACGTCACCCAGCACGGGACCAATGTGACACTCCGCAATGACCCGAATTCGCTTCAAACCAACCAGAATGGGTCACTCTGTCAGACCTATTTGGTGAGGGATGTGAGCCGCTACGAACATCCCGGCGGAGTGCTGATCGTATCTCCAGACTATTTGTATGGTTGCGAAGCGGCCAAGCGGTCACTCATCGCGAAGGGTTATCCGTAAGCGGGGCTCCCCGGACGCGACCCGGCGCAAGGCGGCGCCGCCGCCGAGAAATTTTCACAGTTTGCGATGTGAGTAACCCGGCAACCGCATACGCTCCCAATTGCCTTGCGGCGGAAACCAGTTGCCGTCGTACGCTTGCCAACGAGGGGTGCGAGTGAATCTGCAAACCGCAATCTTGCTGTGGCTGTTCTGTGCGGTCATCGGGGCGGCAATCGCAAATTCGAAAAATCGTCACTGGACCGAAGGCCTCCTACTAGGTGGCTTGCTCGGCGTAATCGGTGTCATCATCGAACTTTTCCTGCGCACTCAAGCTCCCGCTCTCCCGCCATCTGGCTGGTACCCCGACCCTGACGGAAGCGGCAGCCAGCGATTCTGGAACGGCAGAGAATGGGCAGACTTGCCACCACGCCCGGTGAACAGCAGCGCGCCGATCGCCCCAGACACCTCGCCGGCAGTCCGAGCGCCAACCAAGAATTGCCCAGACTGCGCTGAAACGGTCCTCGCCGCAGCCAGGGTCTGTAAGCACTGTGGCCATCGCTTCATCCCCGGACCCGAGGCGCTGATGGTTCCTCGTGGGAAGACCACCAAGGTTCGATGCCACAAGTGCCAACATGTCCAGACGGTTCCAGAAAGCAAGTCGGTATTCGCCTGCGAGCAGTGCGACGCAAAGCTCAAACGCCGGCCGACCTAGAGGAGCTTTCGTGGCTGGCACGGACACGAATGGGGTCAATTGCGCAGCCGTTCGCATGGTGCGAGTCTCCCGGTCAGCCCCGCGCCACGGTGTCCGGTGCGGGGCTGACTGCTGCGATCCGCCGTTTGACGAAAATTCCGGCGACACGCCGATATATCTTTCCCAACAGATGGTCACCCACCCGCATTGCGAGGCGGCGCTGTTGGTGCAGGCGGGGCCACAAACAACGCTGGATCGGCCAACTTAACGCTTGGCGGCACATCGCCCATCCGCGTCGCTACGACGGGCGACCGCCAGACCTTCCCCTGATTGCCGCATTCGTTGGTTAAAACCGTGCTGGTTCCGAACCCCCGTAGGGTGCCGTCAGGCTGGGGCTCCAATAAGAAACTAACTGTCCCAATTTCTGCGCCGTTTCTTCCAGTGCACTGCTTCGGTGGTTGGAGGGATTCCGGCTCCTGCCAGTGATGGTCAACGAAACGAAGAACGGTGGAAACACCGGCGGGCTCCTGGTGGTTAGTGTCGGCCAGCTCGCCCCCAGTGGCCACGCACGCCGTCACCGTGCACACGGAATGAAACGCCCACCAGACCGACCGGTTCGGGAAAGGATTGGAAACCGGGAAGCCGTTGATCGTCTGGTGTGCGTTGTCATAGTCGAGACGAAAGGCGCCGTCGAGTACCGGACCGCCAAATACCCGGGGCGGGATGCCATCCGGCGTAGAAGGGATGACCGTTGCAGGATCCGCCACGGTGACACCGGGTGGAACATCACCCAAACGCGTTGCCACGAGGGGAGTCTGGATGACGGTTCCTTCAAAACCGCATTCATTCGTTAAGACAGTGATCGTAAGAATGCCCTTGAAAGTGCCGTCCAGCTGCGGTTCGAACATCCACGCCATCATTGCCGTCTCCGCGCCAGCTGTGACTTTTCCATCCGCACTCAAGCACTGGTCATGCTGCACTTGCTGCTGCAGAGGCGTGCTGTCCTCCCAGTGCTTATCAGCGAAGTGCAGAACGTCCGTAGTGGCGGGTGTCATCGGTACTTGATGGTTGATGTTGTCCAACTTCGCCGCTGTGGCAACGCATCCAGTAGAAGTGCACGATGAACGAAATGCCCACCAACTGGTGTTGTCGCTGCGAGTTAGAGGACTGGAGAGGCCATTTTGGGTTTGCTTCGAATAGTCATAGTCGACCCGATAGGTGCCGTCGAAGGCAGGGCGACTTGCGGCTGGCGCGGTCGAGGGCGTGGGTTTCGGCGCTCCGGCGGCCACACGTGCGTGAGGCTTGGACCAATACATATAGCCGACGGCGCCGATAGTGATGATCGCAACCGCCGCCGTCGCCGCCGCGAGGAGGATGCGATCCTGCCTGCGTCGCTTCTGCCGGCCGACGCCAGGCTTAGCTGATGGCACCGCTGAGCTTCTCGGCGATCCGTCTACCTGATGTGCCGACACCGTTGGCGCAGAGGCGGTCACGTGGCCGGCTGACTGCGCGGCCTCTGCGAGGGCGCGGGCGAAATCCGTACACCGGGCAAATCGATCGGCAGGATCCTTTGCGAGTGCTACGGCAAGCACCGGGTCGAACGGCGCGAGCGCCGGGCGCATGTCCGCTAGTGGCGGCGGTGGCGCGGTTAGGTGGTGGCTGATTACAGCTGCCGGGTTAGGTTGAGGAAACAGCGGTGATCCCGTCAGCAGGTGGTATGCGGTGGCCGCTAGTGCGTACTGATCCGCACGTCCGTCGATCGGTTCGCCCATTAACTGTTCTGGTGCGGCATAGGAAAGAGTGCCCACAGTCATGTTCGTGGCTGTCAAGCCGCTGATCTCACCGATGTTTCGGGCGATTCCGAAATCGCCCAGAAGGATTCGCTGGTCGCCATCCTGGGGCTTGGTCAGGAAGATGTTCGCCGGCTTAACATCGCGGTGGAGTAATTCGTGCTGATGCGCGTAGTCGAGCGCGCTGGCGATCGCTGCGATTATCTTGACGACGTCATCTGCTGGCATGCCGACCGGATAGCGGTCCCTCAACAGCGTGGCTGCGTCGGTTCCGTCAACGAAGTCCATCGTGATCCACAACTGTCCGTCGAACTCGCCTCGGTCGTTGACGCGCACGATGTTCGGATGCCATAGCGCCGCCGCGAGGTCTGCCTCTCTGAGGAATCGTTGGCGGTAGCCGTCCTCAGCAGATACGTCCTTGCGCAAGACCTTTAGCGCTTCGCTGCGCGGTAGTCGAGGGTGCTGTGCGAGGTAGACCTCGCCCATCCCTCCGGCACCCACCTGCCCGAGTATGGTGTACCCGGCAAAGGTCGCTCCTATGGCAAGACCCATAGGGCATGCGACCATCTGACCGAAGCCCTCCGGTAGAGACGGAAGTCACCCCTGTTAGGCCGTTCGTCACACAGGTCGGCTCCCCGCTTTTGGCGGTGGGGGAATGTCCGCTTGTCGCGAACCCTGGACTCCTCGCCAACGCCGCCTCCGTCGCAATCAGTCTCCGCGACGGTGCGACTCCTATAACGGCGATCCCTCTCCTCCACTAGCCTGATGGACCATGATCGGTGACGTGAGGAAGCTCGTCGGCACATCGTCCAGAGTTTTCGCCGCTGCGGTGGCGATATCAGCAATGCAGGCGCCCACGGCCCACGCCGATGTCAACCAATATCTGGCCGATCTTCACGCGCCGGGCATGGCGCATCCGCAGATACCGGACTCGGGCCTCATCGCTGTCGGGAACGACGTCTGCGCCAAACTACGGGGTGGCGCAACCCATGACGACGCACGTAATTGGCTGATCGATCATCTGGCCCACGGCGGCTACCAAGCGAGCAATGCGGAAGCCGGCACGCTGGTGACCTACGCACAGCAGGACCTCTGCCCCTAACCAGGTGAATAGCGTTCCGCCTGGTGCCCGCCCTAAAATCGCAGGATGGGATCGGACGGCCTGCAGGTCCCCCTGGAGCAACTCGCCGCAACGGCGGCGCAGTGGCAAGGGCTCGGTGCTCAGCTCACCGCGACCGGGCCACCGCCCCCAGGCCCGCCATTCCAACCGACCACGGCAGCAGTCAGCGCCATCGACGCGATGATCGGCGCCGCTGGCGCAGCACTCGCTGCGCGAACTCAGCAGACCGCGACTGGGATCACCACAGCCGGCGCGCACTATGCCAGCCAAGAAGCGAAGAACGCCGTCGACATGTCTGGCATAACGCAGGTTCGGGTGGTGTAGGTGGCCGTCACCCTGTCCCAAATCCGGTCATGGTCCACCCAGCACCTAACCGACGCGGCGAGCTATTGGACGCAGACCGCCGACCGTTGGGAAGACAGCTTCTTGACCATGCGCAACCAGTCCCAGTCGATCGCGTGGCACGGCGCCGGGGGCGACGCATTGCGGCAACGCACCGGCGCCGATCTATCCGTCGTCACGGGCAAAGCCGACCAACTACGGAAAGCCGCCGGCATCGCCCGCAGCGGCGCGAGCGACATAAGCTCCGCAAAGCAACAGGCGTTGCACGCGATCGAAGACGCCCAACACGCCGGATTCGATGTCGGAGAAGACCTTTCGGTCTCGTACCACGACCACGGCGGCAGCGCCGCAGAACAAGCCGCAGGGCAAGCCCAAGCCGAACAATTGGCCACCGAAATTTGGTCGCGCGCTGCACAACTTGAAGCCGCAGACGGCAAGGTCGCGGGCCAGCTCACCGCCGCTACCGCTGGTCTGAATGACGTCGTATTCTCAACGGGCCATGACGGCAGCGGAGTCAAGTTAGTGGACTTCGATCAGAACCCCGGCTCCCAGCCTCCACCGTTTGCGCCCTGGGACACCCCCGATGGCAAAGCGCCGCCGGGTGCTGGCTTGAGCCCCGCGCTGCAGCAGATGCTGCTCGGTGGTAATCCGGCCAAACTGACAGGCCAGGGACTGGTGGACAATTTGCAGCAGTTCGTTCAGTCGCTTCCTGAAAACGACCCTAGGCAGGCATATCTGAGGGGTCAGCTTGCGGATCTGCAGGCGCACGTGGCCGACATCGACTACGCCCGCACCCACTGCAGCACCGACGACTGGATCCAACGGACAACTACATTTGCCTCCGGCGTAGTCGTCACCAGTGCAGGGGTGCTCACCGCAGAAACCGGCGCCGGACTGGTGGTTGCGGGAGCCAGTGGTCTCGGCACGGTCCTCGCCGGGGGCAACCTCTTGAAGTGCCTGACGGGGGGGAAGTGACATGGTGGAGGTTCTGGTGGCCGTGATCTTGTCTGGCGCATTCGCGCTCGCGCTGTGGGGCGGCTGGCGCCCGCACTACCGCGTCACGGCATACCTCGTGGCCGGCGTCGTGGTGGCCGCATTGATAGCGGTGCTGGTAGCGACTGGCCACGCGCACCTAGTGATCTTGGCGGTGCTCATGCTGGCGCTGTTTGCAACGTTGACAATCATCAACGACCGCAGAGCCCAACGCAGCCGAGGTGACTGAATCGTTTGGCTCGCGCCCTCCTCGCGGTTGATGGACACGCCTGTAGGGGAACCATTGTTCGGTGTTTTGCGGACGGCTGTCGCGACCCGTTGCGATGATCGGCGGCATGACATCCGACCAATGGTTCACGCTGTGGATGACCTTGATCCAGGCAGTCGGCGGGGGCCTTCTGGCGCTTGGCGGTGTCGGCCTGGGCTTTCTGTTCGCGAAACGTCAAGAGCGACAGAATCGTTGGCAGGAGGACATCACGTTTTGGATTGACCACCTTTTCGCAATCGACCAAGAGATTTTGCGCGCGAATCCGCGCACCCCGGAAGAAGCAGCATCAGTCCAGGCCAAGGCCCTGACCGAAATGTTCAACTTGGTGAGATCTCGTCCCTCCCCGCGAAACTCGGTGAACGACGCCGTAGACATGTCGCTGATGAGCGGAATCGTCATGGGCGCAGCTCCGGAGATGAGACTCACCGCCGAGATGATGGAGATGTCTGCCGAGCGGTTTCAGGAAGCGGTCGGGAACGTCCAGGTCAGCATCGGTCTGATCCGCCGGGTGCTGCTGGACACAATCGAGCTGTTGCAAGCGTGGCGGCATCGCGGAGTCAACCAGGATGCAATTAAACGGGCAATCATCACCCGGTCGCAGCAGTTCGGGATGCACCGCGTACAGGAAGATAGAAAAAAAGGGCCTTCCAGTTGGCACGGGGGGTGGGTTTAAGCGCGACCCCCGCGCGTCCTTGGGGACTTGAGGTTGTCCTCACCCCAACCGCGGGCCGCGTTCTTCCGTTCGGGCCGATCCCTTCGTGGCGGAAGTGACGCGCGAGGCATCTCCGGCCTATTGGCACCAGCGGGGAACACTTGCCACGTGCCCGAGTTAAGCGTCGGACCGGAGAAGAGGTGAAGCCGCCCGTCGTCCAGCTCTTCGGGCTCGACCTCTTCGTGGTAAGGACCACCCGGTCCCATCACTGTCCACGGCATGAGTCGAGCCTACCGACTGATTCTGGAGGGGTGAATTGCGTGGCGCGAGCGTCGATGCGACCCTGATGTCCTCTCCCAGCGGCCCCGCCACCAACGGTCTCCGGTGGCGGGGCTGGCTGCTATTGCCGTAGCCGGCCCAACGGGCACTCGGAAGTGAAGCACGGGTGTGCCAGTCGTTGCGCACCGACCGGGTGGACTAGCGCTCGGGGTTGTGGTCACCTGTCCCTACTTGGGCTGCTGACACTGCTCACACAGTTCGTCCACGGGTTGCCATTCGCTGGTCGGCACCCCCCTCCTAACTTCGGCGTGATGCGGTAGCTCCGTCCGCAGTGCGTCCGCAGAACAGCTTCCACCAGCTTGAATGGCTTGCACAGCTCACAGCCACGACCAGCAGGTTTGTCACGTCACTTAAGCAGCTAACACGGCTAAAAGCCCAGGAACGTGTAGACGTTGTAGACGCCCGCGCTGACCGGAGCGCCCAGATCCCGAACCACAGTCTCCAAGTCTCTTACAAAGTGGCGTTGAGCGCCTTGATCGGCATCTGCAGATCGTCGAGCAGTTCCAGATCGGCTTCGGCCGGCCGGCCGAGCGTGGTCAGGTAGTTGCCGACGATCACGGCGTTGATGCCGCCCAGGATGCCCTTCTTGGCGCCCAGGTCACCGAGGGTGATCTCACGCCCCCCGGCGAACCGCAGCATCGCGCGCGGCAGGGCCAGCCGGAAGGCGGCCACCGACTTCAGCGCCTCGGCCACCGGCAACACCTCCAGGTCGCCGAACGGCGTGCCGGGCCGCGGGTTGAGGAAGTTCAGCGGGACCTCGTCGGGCCCCAGCTCGGCCAGCTCGGCGGCGAACTCCGCGCGCTGCTCGAGCGTCTCGCCCATGCCCAGGATGCCGCCGCAGCACACCTCCATGCCGGCGTCGCGCACCATCGAAAGGGTCTGCCAGCGCTCCTCCCAGGTGTGGGTGGTCACGACGTTGGTGAAGAACGAGCGGGCGGTCTCGAGGTTGTGGTTGTAGCGGTGCACGCCCATCTGCGACAGCTGATCGACCTGCTCGGCGGTCAGCATCCCCAGCGAGCACGCGATGTTGATCTCGACCTCGTTGCGGATCGCCTCGATGCCGGCCGCGACCTGAGTCATCAACCGCTCGTCGGGCCCGCGGACGGCGGCCACGATGCAGAACTCGGTGGCACCGGACTTGGCGGTCTGTTTGGCGGCCTCGACCAGGCTCGGGATGTCCAGCCGGGCGCTGCGCACCGGCGAGGCGAACAACCCCGACTGCGAACAGAAATGGCAGTCCTCGGGGCAGCCACCGGTCTTCAGGCTGATGATGCCCTCGACCTCCACCTCGGGGCCACACCAGCGCATTCGCACCTCGTGGGCCAGCTCCAGCAGGTCGTCGAGCCGGTCGTCCGGCAGCTGCAGCACCCGCAACACCTGCTCGCGATCCAGTCCCTCGCCGCGCTCGAGCACCTGTTCGCGGGCAACCGCCAGAATGTCCGCGTCGTTGGCGCCGGTCGCCGGTCGAGTTGCCGCTTGAGTCACCAGTACTCCCCTGCATCGTCGCTGGCCGCGCGCGGCCTCCTGCCCCACGGTCGTGGCGGCTGTCAATAAAAAGTGTTCAAAGTAGGGTAACGGCCGCAGTGCATGCCATCCCCCGGGGTATCTCACCACCATGACCGATCCACACGTCACCTATGTGGCCCACCACATGATTCTGCTGGCGATCCCGGCGTTCCTGCCGGCGATCATCGTCGTCGGCGTGATCCTCTACGTCGCGCTCAAAGACCGCCGGACCCCCGACGAGTCCGAGGACGCCGGGCAGCGCGACGACGAAAATCGGTGATTGACCGGCCCGTGATTTGGGCATTCCGCTTCGTGCGAGCTGGATCACAGCTCGCCAGGCAGTCGGGCGCTGTTGGGAGGGTTTGACGATGACATCGGCGGAACTCGTTTTCGTTGCGGAGGCGCCGGCGCGCGGCGCCGGCCTCAACCAGGTGATCGGGCTCTCGGTCGCGGCGGTGGTGATCGCCGCGGGCATGCTGTGGATCGGTTATGCCCATCGCACCCATCGCATCCAGTGGCTGACCCGGGTCGCCGACAAGCTGGGCGAGAAGTTCCACCGGCCCAACTGGGTGGCGCTGCCGGTCATGATCTTCACGACGTTCATCATCTGCGCCCTGTTCGGGTTCATCTGGGACGTCAGCTGGCACATCGGCAACGGACGCGACCCCGGCCCGTTGGCCAACCCCGCGCACTATTTCATCATCATCGGCCTGTTCGGCATCTTCGTCGGCGGCGCGGTGTCGGTCGTGCTGCCGTTCGACAAGCCGGGGCCCGCGGCGGTGCGCATCACGCGCAACTGGTATGCGCCGGTCGGCGGACTGTTGATGGCCGGCTGCGGGATGTACGCGATGATCGGGTTCCCGCTCGACGACATCTGGCACCGGATCTTCGGTCAAGACGTCACCCTTTGGGGCCCAACGCATTTGATGATGATCGGCGGGGCGTGTTTCTCGCTGTTCTCGGTGCTGATGCTGGAGCGTGAGGGCGAGGCGCACGAAGCCGGGGAGGTATTCAACGGCGCGTTCATCTCGTTCCTGCGGTACCTGTCGTTCGGCGGGTTGTTCATCGGCCTGTCGGTCTACCAGATCGAGTTCGACTTCGGGGTCCCGCAGTTCCGGCTGGTGTTTCAGCCGATGCTGATCGCCGCGGCGTCCGCACTGGCCGCCGTCGCCGCCCGCCTGACGATGGGCCGCGGCGCCGCGATCATCGCGGCGGTGTTCGCCATCGCGCTGCGGGGCGCGGTCGCGGTGATCGTCGGCCCCATCCTGGGCGCCCCGATCAACTGGTTCCCGCTCTACCTGGGTCCCGCCCTCATCGTCGAGCTGGTGGCGCTGACGCCGTTGATCAAGCGCCCGCTGGTGTTCGGCGCCGTCTCGGGCCTCGGGGTCGCCACGGTGGGGCTCTGGCTGGAATCGCTGTGGATCGGGGCCGTCTACCACTACCCGTGGCCGACCAGCATGTGGGGCGAGGCGCTGGCGATGTCGGTGCCGGTGGCCGTCCTGACCGGGTTGTGCGGCGCGATGTTCGGCATGGTGCTCACCGGCGAGCGCCTGCCGGGCCGCCGGCTCGCCATCGGCGTCGTCGCGCTGACGGTGCTCGTGATCGGTTGCGCGGTGGCCAACGGGTTGCACATCCTCGTGCCGGGCAAGGACACCGCCACGGTCACGCTGACGGATCTGCCCAGCCCCGCAGGCCAGCGGATGGTGTCGGCCGATGTGATGATCTCCCCGACAACCATGGTCAGCGACCACCCGGACTGGCTGACGATCCTGTCCTGGCAGGGGCGGATGCAGAACGACCGCGGCCTGATGATCGACAAGCTCGCCAAGGTCGGGCCGGGGCACTACCGGTCCACGCAGCCGGTCCCGGTGTGGGGTGACTGGAAGACGCTGTTGCGGGTCCAGGACGGCCGCACGATGACGGCCGTGCCGATCTACGAGCCGGCCGACGACGCCATCCCGGCGCCCGAGGTCCCCGCCCTCGCGACGAGTACGCGGCCGTTCGTCCTGGAGGTCACGATCCTGCAGCGCGAGCGCGACCAGAGCGCGCCGGCCTGGCTGTTCACCGCCGGCGGAATCGTCGTGCTGTTCCTGACGCTGATGGTCATCACCGCCCTGACCTGGGGCGCCGGCCGGATCAACAACTACGACACCCTGCCCAAGCGGCCCGAGGAGGAGAAGCACACCGTGCCCGGCACCCCCCAGGCGGCGTGACCGATGGGGATGCGTAGCGCCCTGGCCGCGGCGTGGGTGGCGGCCTTGGCGTGGGCGCTGATCGCGTGCGGCGGTTCGCAGAGCCAGTCCCCTGCCGCCGGCCCGACGGTCGACGTCACCATCGCCAAAGGACAGGTGACCCCGACCAACGCCACGCTGCAGGCCAAGGTGCGCCAGCAGATCACCCTGCACGTGACCAGTGACGCCACCGACGAGTTGCACGTCCACTCGACGCCCGACCACAAGTTCCCGGTCGCCGCGGCGCCCAACCAAACCTTCCAGTTCGCCGTCGACGTCCCCGGCAACGTCGAGGTGGAGCTGCACCATCTGGACCGCACGATCGCGACCATCCAAGTCCAACCGTGAGCGCCCGCGGCGCGACCGCGGTCCTCGCGCACGGCCTCGGCGGATCCGGCGACCTTCCGGTGCCGTACATGTACGCGATGGTCGGGGCGGCGTGGGCGCTGACGTTCACCTTCGCGCTGGTCGCGTTCGCGTGGCGGAAGCCGCGGTTCGATCCCGCCAAGCCGGGCCGTCCGCTGCCGGCGGCGGTGACCGCCGTCGTCGACGCGCGGGCGACGCGCTGGACGGCGGCCGCCCTCGGCCTGATCTTCGCGACCTGGGCGGTGGCGGCCGGGGTGTGGGGCCCGCGGTCGGAGGCCAACGCCCTGCTCGGCGTGTTCTACGTGCTGCTATGGGTCGGGCTGGTGGCGGTGTCGCTGCTGATCGGACCGGTCTGGCGGGTGATTTCGCCGATGCGGACGATCTATCTGTTGCTGCGCCGCGGCACGCCGGAGCGCCTGCACTCACCGCGGCTGGCCTATCCCGACGGCTGGGGCTACCGGCCCGCCGCGCTGGGCCTGTTCGCCTTCGTCTGGATGGAACTGGCCAGCCCGAACCCGGCGTCGCTGCCGTGGGTGCGGGCGTGGCTGGCCGTCTACGCCGTGGCGATGCTGGCGGGCGCCTGGTTGTGCGGCCAGCGCTGGCTGGCCCGGGCCGACCCGTTCGGGGTGTACAGCATGGCGGTGTCGCGCCTGTCGCCGTTTCGCCGCAACCCCGACACCGGGCGCATCGTCGTCGGGAACCCCCTCGACCATCTGCCGTCGCTGCCCGTGCGCCCCGGCGTGGTCATGGTGCTCGCGGTGCTGCTCGGGTCCACGGCGTTCGACAGTTTCTCGTCGTCGCCTACGTGGCGCGGCTTCGCCGATCGGCTCTCCCCCGGCATCGGCCTGGCGCCCGCGGCGTCGTCGTCGCTGCTACGGACGCTGGGCCTCATAGTCTTCATTTCGGTTGTGGCCGTGACGTTTTCGCTCGCCGCCCGCGCGACGGGCGGCGTCGACCGCGAGCGGCGCCGCGCCCTACCCGGGCAGCTGGCGCACTCCCTGATCCCGATCGTGGTGGGCTACATCTTCGCCCACTACCTGACCTACCTCGTCGAGCGCGGGCAGCAGGCGGTGTCCGCGCTGGCCGACCCCTTCGGCCGCGGCTGGAACGTGCTGGGGCTGGCGCATCAGCAGGTCGCCTACCTGCTGTCCACCCACCCGCCGGTGCTGGCCGGGATCAAGGTGGCGTGCGTGGTGACCGGCCACATCCTCGCGGTGGTCGCGGCCCACGACAAGGCCCTGCGGCTGCTGCCCAGGGGCCACCAGCTCACCGGCCAGCTGACGATGATGCTGGTCATGGTCGGCTACACCTTCACCGGCCTGTACCTGCTGTTCGGCGGCTAGCCGATCAGGTAGTCGACCTTCTTCTCGCCGTTCCAGTGCCGCAGGGCGGCGAAGCTGCCCTCGACCAGCGTGAGCCGGCCAGCGATGCGCAGCGCGCGGCTCAGGGCCGGGCCGCCGACACGTCGGGCCAGCGTGACGTGGGGCGTCCACTGACCCGGCAGGCTGGTGGGCGCCGCCGCGGGGGCCAGGTGCTTCCCGCACAGCCGGTGCACCTCGGCGTGGAAATCGAGCAATTCGGCCGTCGGCACGACGACCCGGGCCAGGATCGCATTGGAGCGCCCCAGCAGCAACGACGCGCCGACGGCGCAGCCCAGCGGCAGCCGCCCGGTGAGCGGCCGCAGCGCGGCGTCGGCCTCCTCGGCGATGCGGTCGGCCACCGCGAGCGTGACGTGCGGTCGCCCGGCGGGGGCCTGGCTGGGAATCCCGGCGCCCGCCAGCGCGTCCCACAGCCCGCGGATCGTGGCCTCGGTCTCGCCGTCGAAGAGCAGCTCGATGGAATGCACCATCAGCGAACCAGCGCGGTGACCCAGTCGCGGTCGAACGCCGCCGCGCTCATGTCCGCGAACTGCGCGGCGTCCATCGCCCCGGCGCCCGCGGGCAGCGCGGCCCGCACCGGGCCCAGCCGGTCCAGCGCGACCCGGTTCGAGGTCTCCGCAGGCCCGGGGCTGGCCGGCCAGCTCCCGATGACCAACCCCGCACACGAAACATTGTGCGCGGCAAGCGCTTCCAGCGTCAGCGCGGTGTGGTTGAGGGTGCCCAGCTCGGCGGTGACCGCGACCAGCGCCGGGGCGCCCAGCGCCACCGCCAGATCCCGCAGGGTGACCCCCGCGGCGGCGAGCTCGACCAGCAGCCCGCCGGCCCCTTCCACCAGCGTCAGCCGCCCGGGGCGGTCCAGGGCGGTGATCAGCCGCAGCACCTGGTCGCCGGTGGGCAGCGCCGCGCCGGCCAGCTCGGCCGCGGCGGCCGGCGCCAGCGGTTGCGGGTAGCGGGCGAGCGCGGCCAGTTCGGTCGCGCCGGACAGCCGGGCGACCTCGGCCAGGTCGTCGTCGCCGGAGTCGGTGCCGGTCTGGACCGGTTTGCAGACCGCCACGTCGATGCCGGCCTGACGGGCCTGGCAGGCCAGGGCGGCGGTGACGACGGTCTTGCCGACCCCGGTGCCCGTGCCCGTGACGACCAGGACGGTCAAGGGCGCGTCACGGCGAGGACGTCGGACAGCACCCGCCGGGCGATGTCGAGTTCGGCGGCGTCCAGCGACGCCCGCGCGGTCAGCCGCAGCCGGGACGTCCCGGCGGGCACCGTCGGGGGCCGGAAGCAGCCCACCTTCACGCCGGCATCCAGGCAGGCGGTCGCGGCGGCCAGCGCCACCTCCGGGTCGCCCAGGATCACCGACACCACCGCCGAGTGGGGCGCGTCGGGAACGTCGCACGCCTCGGCGAGGGCGCGGGCGTGCCGCAACACCGCCTCGGGCCGCCACGGCTCGGCCCGCAGCACGCCCAGCGCGGCGCGCGCGGCGCCCACCGCGGCGGGCGCCAGGCCGGTGTCGAAGATGAACGTGCGCGCCGCGTCGATCAGGTGGGCCCGCACCGCCGCCGGTCCGAGCACCACGCCGCCCTGGCTGCCCAGCGCCTTCGACAGCGTCGTGGTCACCACCACGTCGGGTGCGCCGGCCAGCCCGAGCTCGTGCAGCAGCCCGCGCCCGCCACCGCGCACGCCCAGGCCGTGGGCCTCGTCGACGATCAACAGCGCGCCCTGCCGGCGACAGGCCTCGTGCAGCTCGCCCAGCGGCGCCAGCGCGCCGTCGGCGCTGAACACCGACTCGGTGATCACGACGGCCCGCTCCTCGTCGCGCGAGGCGAGGGCGGCCGCCACGGCGTCGACGTCGCGGTGCGGCGTCACCACCACCCGGGCCCGCGACAGCCGGCAGGCGTCGACCAAAGACGCGTGGGAGAGGGCGTCGGACACCAGCAGCGAACCCCGGCCCGACAGGCCGACGACCGCGCCCAGGTTGGCCGCGTATCCGGACGAGAAGAGCAGGGCCGCCGTTGCGCCGACGTACTCGGCGAGCTCGGACTCGAATTGCTGATGCAGGTCGGTGTCGCCGGTGACCAGCCGGGATCCGGTGGCCCCGGCGCCCCACATGCGCAGCGCGGCGACGCCGCCCTCGATCACGTCGGGGTGCTGGGACAGGCCGAGATAGTCGTTGGACGCCAGATCGAGCTCGGTGGCGACGGCCGGGCGGGGCCGCAAGGAGCGACGCAGCCCCGCCTCGCGGCGCTGCTTCTCCACCTCCTCCAGCCAGGCCAGTGGGGAAACCTCGATCGGTGTTTTCATCGCCCTAAAGACTACGAGAGCCAACGAGGCGCGCGACCTCGACCATCGCCGAGGTGATCTGGGCGATCTCGCCCGGCGGGCAGATGTAGGGCGGCATCGCGTAGACCAGGTTGCGGAACGGGCGCAGCCAGACGCCGCGCTCCATTGCCGCCGGGGTGGCGACGGCCAGGTCGACCGGGCGGGCGCACTCGATGACGCCGATCGCCCCGCACACCCGCACGTCGGTGACGCCGGGCAGCGCGCGGGCGGGCTCGAGCCCGTCCGCCAGCCCGGCGGCGATCTCACCGACCCGCGCGCGCCAGTCCTGGTCTAGCAGCAGCTCGACGCTGGCCACCGACACCGCGCAGGCCAGCGCATTGGCCATGAAGGTGGGCCCGTGCATCAGCGCGCCGGCCTCGCCGGCGCTGATGGTGTGCGCGATGTCGGTGCTGCACAGCGTGGCGGCCAGGGTGACGTAGCCGCCGGTCAGAGCCTTGCCCACGCACATGATGTCTGGGCTCACCCCGGCGTGGTTGGCCGCGAACAGCTCGCCGGTGCGGCCGAAGCCGGTGGCGATCTCGTCGAAGATCAGCAGCACGTCGTGCCGCCGGCACAGCTCGCGCAGGTCGCGCAGGTAGCGGGGGTCGTGGAAGCGCATCCCGCCGGCGCCCTGCACCACCGGTTCGACGATGACGGCCGCCAGTTCGCCGGCGTGCTCGGCGAGCTGCTGCTCGAACGCCGCGGTGTAGCCGGGGTCGTAGTCGCGCGGGACCTGCGGGGCGA
>NZ_LZJN01000076.1 GCF_001667735.1 Mycobacterium sp. E183 | reverse complement strand
CCGTGTCGGGCATCGGCGGGCACAACGCCGCCATGGCGGTGCTCGCCTCGCTGTGACTACCTGAGGCGGCGACCCGCCACTACCGCGCGTCGATGGTCTTGTAGTCGCGCTCGGTGTAGCCGGTGTAGATCTGGCGCGGGCGGCCGATCTTGCTGTCACCCTCGTCGTGCATCTCACGCCAGTGCGCGATCCAGCCGGGCAACCGGCCCAACGCGAACAGCACCGTGAACATCCGGACCGGGAAGCCCAGGGCCCGGTAGATCAAGCCGGTGTAGAAGTCGACGTTCGGGTAAAGCTTGCGCTCGACGAAGTAGTCGTCGGTCAGCGCCGCCTCTTCCAATTCCTTGGCGATGTCCAGCAGCGGGTCGCCGCCTCAGGTAGTCACAGCGAGGCGAGCACCGCCATGGCGGCGTTGTGCCCGCCGATGCCCGACACGGCACCGCCGCGGCGGGCGCCCGAGCCGCACAGCATGATCCGCTCGTGCGCGGTGGCCACCCCCCATTGCCGCGCCGGCGTGTCCAGCGGGTCGTCGTCGTCCGCGAATGGCCACGCCAGTCCGCCATGGAAGATGTTGCCGGCCGTCATGCGCAGCGTGCGGTGCAGGTCGAGGGTGGTCGTCGTCTCGATGCAGGGGCGTCCGTGCGCATCGGGCAGCAGCACTTCCTGAATGGGTTCGGCCAGAACGGAATTCAGCGACGACAGCACCGACTCGGTCAGCCGGTCACGCAGCGCCCCGGAGTAGGTGCCGTCGAACAGCGAGTGCGGGGTGTGCAGCCCGAACACCGTCATCGTGTGAGCGCCCGCCTCGCGCAGGTCGACCGACAGGATGCTCGGGTCGGTCAGCGAATGACAATATGCCTCGCAGGGCAACGGATCCGGGACATGCCCGGCGGCTGCCCGCGCGCATGCCGTATCCAATTGGGTCCAGGCTTCGTTGACGTGAAACGTGCCGGCGAAGGCCTGTTCGGCCGTGACCGCGTCGTCACGCAACCGCGGCAGCCGGCGCAGCACCATGTTGACCTTGACCTGCGCGCCCTGGGCGGGGGTCGGCGGTCGTTCACCGAGCAGGCCGGCCAGTACCGCCGGTGTGACGCCCGCGAGCACGAACCGGGCCCGGATGACGTGCTCCGCATCGCGGGCCCGGTAACGCACCAGACCGTCCGGTTCGACGGCGTAAACCTCGGCGCCGGTGGTGATTTCGGCACCATGACGCACCGCGGCGGCCGCCAGGGCCCCGGTCAGCGCGCCCATCCCGCCGACCGGGACGTCCCAGTCGCCGGTCCCGCCGCCCAGCACGTGATACAGGAAGCAGACGTTCTGGGTCAGCGCCGGGTCGTCGAGGCGAGCGAACGTTCCGATCAGGGCGTCGGTCGCGATGACGCCGCGGACGACGTCGTTGCCGACGGCCGCGGTGATGGCACGCCCGATCGGCTCGTCGATCAACGCGTGCCACGCGGCCGCCGCTTCGGTGCCTTCGGCGACTCGCCGGCGGGCCTGCTCGCGGGTGAGCAGCGGTTCCAGCAGCGTCGGCCAGAGCCGCTGGGTCACCAGTCGGCAGCTGTCGTAGAAGGCGGCGAACCCGTGCTCGTCGGGGCCGGCGCCGATCGCGGCGAACGTGTCACCGCCCGCGCCGATCAACAACCCACGGCGGCCATCGGTCGCCGGGTCGGGCGTGTAGGAGGAGTACCGCCGCCGCGCCAGCCGCACCCCGGCGCCCAGATCGTCGACGATGCGGGGCGGCAACAGGCTGACCAGATAGGAATACCGCGACAGCCGCACACCCACCCCGTCGAACGCCTGCGCCGAGACGGCCGCTCCGCCGGTGTGTCCGAGCCGCTCCAGCACCCGCACCCGAAGGCCCGCCCGGGCCAGATACGCCGCGGCCACCAGGCCGTTATGGCCGCCCCCTATGACGACGGCGTCGACATCTGCGGCGTGGCTCAGTTCAGGTAGCCCTCGACCTCGTCGGGCGGACGCACCTCGGCCTCGTGGGGGTCACCGCCGCTGTCGCGCAGAGCGCGACGCTGCCGCAGCAGGTCCCAACACTGGTCCAGCTCGACCTCGAGCCGCCGCAGGCGATCATGCTCCTCCGATTCGGAGATGTCGCGCTGTTGCAGCTGCGCCCGCAGGGCCTTCTCCTCGGCGACCAGGTCGCGGATGTGTGCCAGGGTTTCGTTGTCGGTCGGTTTGTTGCCGTTGGCCATCGCTCCAGTGTGCCCGACCCGGCGGGGGTCGTCCCGGTAGGTCACCCATCACGGGCCGCGCGTACATGCGGCCGGGGGATCGAGTCAAAAGCCTTGTGCCTTCGACAAAGTCGCGCTAGCTGGGGCCGGGGAGCCGCAGCACCAGCCGGGCGCCGCCCAGCGGGCTGCTCTCCAGCGCCGCCGTCCCGCGGTGCAGGTGGGCTTGCTGGGCCACCAGCGCCAGCCCCAGGCCCGAGCCCGAATGCGAGGCGGTCGACCCGCGGGAGAACCGCTCGAACACGACGTCGCGTTCGTCTTCGGGCACGCCGCTGCCGTTGTCGTCGACCGCGATCTCGACGCCGGCGCGGGAGCTGACCGCCGACAGCTGGACACGGGTCGCGCCGCCATGTTTGACGGCGTTGGCGATGGCGTTGTCCACCGCGAGGCGCAACCCGGCCGGCAAGCCGACGATGATGCACGTCGGCGACGGGACCAGTGACACGTCGAGGTCGGGGTAGATGCGCATCGCGTCGTGGGCGGCGCGGTCGAGCAGCTCGGTGATGTCGACGGGCACATGGTCGTCGGAGGTCGACAGTTCGCCCTGGGCCAGCCGCTCGAGGGCGCTCAAGGTGGCTTCGATGCGCGACTGGGTGCGGATGACGTCGCTCAGCACCTCCTTGCGTTGGTCGTCGGTCATATCCAGCGTGGACAGCACCTCGAGGTTGGTGCGCATCGCGGTCAGCGGGGTGCGCAGCTCGTGTGAGGACACGGCGGCGAAGTCGCGGGCCGACGCCAGTGCCTCCTTGGTCCGGTTCTGCTCGTTCCAGATGCGCTGCAGCATGCCGCGCATGGCTTCGGCGATCTCGACGGCCTCGGTGGCGCCGTGCACCTCCACCCGCGGCGCCTCGTCGCCCGCGTCGATCGACCGGGTCTGCTGGGCGAGCTGTTTGAACGGGCGCACGGCGAACGCGGCCAGCAGCCACGCGAACACGGCGGCCGCGCCGATGGCGAAGCCGCAGATCAGCAGCACCCGACGGTGCAGGTTGTTGGTCTCGGCGAGAGTCGCGTCGTACGTCGCGCCCACGGCCAGCGAGGTCGGTTCGGGCGCCGGAATCGTCACCGTGCGCACCCGGTACCGCACGCCGTTGACGTACGCGTCGGCGTAGTCGACGTCCAGTTTGGGCAGCGTCACGTTGGAATTCGACTTGACCAGGTCACCGCGGCGGATGGTCATGATGGCGTCGTTGTTGTAGGGGGAGCGCGGGATTTCGTCGAGGCCGCGCGGCAGGGAGGGGATGGCGAAGCCCGCGGCCTCGTCGAGGCGGCGGTCCAGCCGTTCCTTGCGGTCGTTGGTGATGCCCACCCAGACGACGACGCCGACGATGAGCACGGGAATCGCTGCGCCGATGACCGTCGCGACCACAACGCGGGCGCGTAGCGATGGCGTACGGGTCAGGATCCGGGACAGAAAATTCATGGCCGCTCGCCTGGTTACTGCATGCGCAGGACGAACCCTACGCCGCGGACGGTGTGCAGCAGCCGGGGACCGCCGTTGGCCTCGAGCTTGCGGCGCAGATAGCCGATGAACACGTCGACGACGTTGGTGTCGGCGGCGAAGTCGTAACCCCACACCAGCTCCAACAGCTGCGCGCGGGACAGCACCGCGGTCTTGTGCTCGGCCAGCACGGCCAGCAGGTCGAATTCCCGCTTGGTCAGGTCGACGTCGACGCCGTTGACCCGGGCCCGCCGGCCGGGAATGTCCACTTCCAGCGGGCCCACGGTGATGGTCTCCGAGGAGGAGGTTGCGGTCGCGCCGCGTCGGCGCAGCAGCGCCTTCACCCGCGCGACGAGCTCGGCCAACACGAACGGTTTGACCAAGTAGTCGTCGGCGCCGGCCTCCAGCCCGGCGACCCGGTCGTCGACCGAACTGCGGGCGGACAGCACGCAGACCGGCACGTCGTTGTCCATGGCCCGGAGCGCCGTGACGACGCTGACGCCGTCCAGCACGGGCATGTTGATGTCGAGCACGATCGCGTCGGGCCGGGTCTCGGTGGCGCTGCGCAAGGCTTCGGCGCCGTCGACCGCGGTCGACACCTCGAATCCGGACAGCCGCAGGCCGCGTTCCAGCGAGGCGAGCACATCGGAGTCGTCGTCGACGACCAAGACGCGAGGCGAAGTCCCACCAGTGTCCATGCCGCCCATCTTGCCTGATTGTCGCGCGGGGCGGTGCCCTGGATGGGCCACCGTTGCCTAAAAGGTTACGTTTTCGACGCTGCGCCGAAATCGCGTGCTGGTATCGGCGTGACCGCGCCAAACTCTTTGGCGGAATTGGACATTCGTTAGCCGGGTGTTCGGATCCGAGTCGGGATCATGGATCGCCTACCTCGTCTGGCCCAGCGATCACTGGGTCGCGAGGCCGCTCAGCCGCAGCGCCAGCCGCCGTCGGACCGCCGGAACCCCTGCGGCCAGGCGCATTCCGATGTTGCGGAGCGGCCGCAACGGGCGCGGCAGCGTCGCCACCCGCGTCAGGCGTCCGGTCAGTTTCAGGACCCGCTCCGCGCGTCGGCGCTGGGCGGCGCTGTACGCGTCCAGCGCGGCGTCCGGGCCGCCCCCCAGGACCTCGGCGAGAGCCCCGGCCAGCGCCACCGCGTCGGTGATCCCCAGGTTCATCCCCTGACCCCCCGCGGGGCTGTGCACGTGGGCCGCGTCACCGGCCAGCAACAGCCGGCCGGCCCGGTAGCTGTCGGCGACGCGGTGATGGATGTGGAACCGCGATCCCCACACCAGCTCGGTCACGACCGTTTGGCCCGGCCCGAATCCGCGAGTGTCCAGGAGTGCCTGGACAAACTTCGCCGAAGGCTGTTGCGGCGCATCGGCGGTCGGGGCGACGACGCGGAAGATGCCACCGGGCAGCGGCGCCAGAACCGTCAGGCCGTCTTTGGCGTAGAACAGGATCACCTCGTTGCCGGGCGCTTTGCCGGTCACTCGTACGTCAGCGAGCGTAAAAGACTCCGCGAATTCGCCACCGGTGAAGCCGATTCCGGCTTGCGTGCGAACAGTGCTGTTCATACCGTCCGCGCCGACGGCGTAGCGGGCCCTGATCGTGTCGCCGTCGTCGAACGTCGCCGTGACGCCGTCGGCATCCTGGGTGATGCCGCGCAACGTCTTGGGCCGGACCACGTCGCCGCCGAGTTCGTGCAGCCGCTCGAGCAGCAGCCGCTCGGTGTCGGCCTGGGAAAGCATCAGGGTGTACGGGTGTTCGGTCGGCAGCTCGCTGAAATCGACGGGGATCAAGACGCGCCGGCCCTGTCGCATGGTGAATCGCGGTGCGATCACCCCGGCCTTGACCATCCGCCGGGTGACGTCGAGCTCTTCGAGCACTTCCAGGGTGCGGGCGTTGACGGCCGCGGCGCGGGACGTGTTGGCGCCCGAGGCCAGCTTGTCCACCACGGTCACCCGAATTCCGCGGCTGAGTAGCGCGGCAGCGAGTGTCAGGCCGGTCGGACCGGCGCCTACCACCAGGACATCGGTGTCGTTCATGGTCGGCTCCTCTCCCTCGTGAGTTAGTCAACGCTTGTTGGCATAACCCCATGCTGGCGCGCCGGCGGGGCTATGTCAACAGTTGTTGGCCTACAATTGTTGACATGAGACGGTCAGCGGACGAGACGAAGGCGGTGATCCTGGCGGCGGCCCGCGAGCGCTTCGGCGCGGTGGGCTTTCAGGGCGCGACGATTCGGGCCATCGCCGCCGACGCGGGCATCGATCCCGCGATGGTCATGCGTTACTACGGCAGCAAGGACAAGCTGTTCGCCGCCGCGGCCGAGTTCGACCTGCGGTTCCCCGACTTCACGAGTACCGACCCGGCCCAGGTCGGGCGGTCGCTGGTTCGGCACTTCCTCGAACGCTGGGAAGGCGACGAGGCGCTGGTGATCCTGCTGCGATCCAGCACCACCAATGGCGAAGCGGCGCAACGTATGCACGAGATCTTCGGTGCCCAGATCCGGCCACTGGTGGAGGCCTTCGTCCCGCCCCGAGACTCCGGCGTGCGGGCCGGGCTGATCGCGACCCAAATCCTCGGTATGGCATTGTGCCGCTTCGTGTTACGGCTACCTCCGGTCGTCCAGATGAGCCGCGACGAGATCGTCGACTGGCTCGGCCCGACCATTCAGCGCTACCTCGGACTGCCGGAGGGGTGATCGGGAGAGTTAAACCGCGGCGACGTCTTCCGGCGTGTCGCGTGCGTGGTTTATGTGTCGCGAGTCGCTGGGCGCGATCTCAGGGCAAGCCGATTCGGCGGTAACGCCGCAACCGAGCGGCCAGCCGCTCGGTTGCCGGTAGCGCGCGCAGCCCGTGCACCGCGGCGGCGATGGCGTGCGAGAGTCGCTGGCAGAACTCGACCGGTTCATCGGCGGCATCGGGATGCTCCGGCACCACGGCGTCGACAATGCCCGACACCAGCAGATCGAGCGACCGAATGCCTTGCGCGGCGGCCAGTTCCGCGGCGTGATCGGTGTCGCGGAAGACGATCGCGCTGGCGCCCTCCGGCGGCAGGGGCGCCAGCCAGCCGTGCAGCGCCGCCAGCACCCGATCGGCGGGCACCATGGCCAGCGCCGGCCCACCGCTGCCCTGGCCGAGCAGCACCGACACAGTCGGGGTGTCGAGCGTGACCAGCTCGGCCAGGCACTGGGCGATCTGGCCGGCCAGCCCGCCCTGTTCGGCGTCGGCCGACAGCGCGGGCCCCGCGGTGTCGATCACCAACACCAGCGGCAGGCGCAGCTCGGCCGCCAGGGCCATGCCGCGCCGGGCCTCCCGCAGCGACGCGGGGCCCACCATCCCGCCCGTCACGCGCTGCTGTCCCAGAACCACCGCGGGCTGTCCGGCGAAGCGGGCCAGGGCCAACAGGGTCGTCGCCGCTTCCCCCCGCCCGGTTCCCGACAGCAGCACCAGATCGGTGGCGCCGTGGTGTAACAGCAGCCCGACGCCCGGACGGTCGGGGCGGCGGGACGCCACCACGGAGTCCCACGCCGGCACGTCGGGGATCGATTCGGGCGGCGGCGCCGCCGGTAGGGGCTCGGCCGGGTCGGCGATGACGGTCAGCGCGCGGTCGAGCATCCCGCGGAGCTCGTCGACCGCGACGACACCGTCGATCACGCCGTGGCGGTGCAGGTTTTCCGCCGTCTGGACGCCCTCGGGGAAGGGCTCGCCATAGAGCAGCTGGTACACCCGGGGGCCGAGAAAGCCGATCAGGGCTCCCGGCTCGGCGACCGTGACGTGACCCAGCGAACCCCACGACGCGAACACCCCGCCGGTGGTCGGATTGCGCAGGTAGACCAGGTAGGGCAGGTGCGCCTGCTTGTGCAGGCGCACCGCGGCGGCGATCTTCACCATCTGCAGAAAGGCGACCGTGCCTTCCTGCATGCGGGTGCCGCCGGAGCTCGGCGAGGCCAGCAACGGCAGGCCCTCGGCGGTCGCGCGCTGCACCGCGGTGGTGATCCGCTCGGCCGCGGCCACCCCGATCGAGCCGCCCAGGAAACCGAACTCGCACACCACGACCGCCACTCGGCGCCCGAAGATGCGGCCCTCGCCGGTCAGCACCGATTCGTCCAGGCCGGTGGCCGCCCGCGCGTCGGCCAATTCCCGCGAATACGCCTCGCTGACCGGCACGGCGAGCGGCTCGCTGTCCCAGCGGACGAAGGAACCGTCGTCGAGCACCGCGTCGCGCAGCTGAGCAGCCGTGATACGACTCACGACACGAGGCTATATAGGGTGGCTGCCATGATCGGTGTTACCCAGGCCGAGGCCGTGCTGACCATCGAGCTGCAGCGGCCCGAGCGCCGCAACGCCCTGAATTCCGAACTCGTCGAGGAGCTGCGGGAAACTTTCCAGAAGGCCAGCGACGGCACCGTTCGGGCCATCGTGCTGACCGGGCAGGGCACGGCGTTCTGCGCCGGTGCGGACCTGAGTGGCGATGCGTTCGCCGCCGACTACCCCGACCGGCTCATCGAGCTGCACAAGTTGATGGATGCCACGCTGATCCCGGTGATCGGCGCCATCAACGGTCCGGCCATCGGCGCGGGCCTGCAGCTGGCGATGCGATGCGATCTGCGGGTCGTCGCACCGGAGGCATTCTTTCAATTTCCGACCTCGAAATATGGCCTGGCGCTGGATAACTGGAGCATCCGTCGGCTGTCCTCGCTGGTCGGTCACGGGCGGGCCAGTGCGATGCTGCTGACCGCAGAAAAGCTGACGCCCGAAGTTGCGCTGCAGTGTGGATTGGCCAACCGCATCGGGACAGTGGCCGACGCCCAGGCGTGGGGCGCCGAGATCGCCGGCCTGGCGCCGCTGGCGATCCAGCACGCCAAGCGGGTGCTCAACGATGACGGCGCCATGGACGATTCGTTGCCGGTGCACAAGGAGCTCTTCGACAAGGCGTGGGGGAGCCAGGACGTCGTCGAAGCCCAGATGGCCCGCATCGAGAAGCGACCGCCCAAGTTCACGGGAGCCTGACCCTCATGCTGCGGGGGGCGCTGCGGCTGGCCGCGGGCACGGCGTCGCTGGCGGCCGGCGGCTGGGTGGTGCGGGCGCTGCACGGCGCACCGGCGGCCCTGGGTGCGCACCCCGCCGCGATCCGGGCCGTGGCCGAGGGGTCACCGAACTACCGCGACGGCGTATTCCTCAACCTCGACCCCGCCTCGAACTTCGTAATGGATCGCGAGGAACTGCGGCTCGTCGTCTGGGAGCTGATCGGCAATCGCAGCGTGGGCCGGCCCGCTTCGCCGATCCCGTTGGCCGCGCCGGCGCTCTTCGACGGTGATCCCAGGCGGCTCGCCGTCAGCTGGTTCGGCCACTCGACGGCCCTGTTGGAGATCGACGGCTACCGGGTGCTCACCGACCCGGTGTGGAGCGACCGGTGCTCACCGTCGGACATCGTCGGGCCGCAGCGGCTGCATCCGCCCCCGGTGCAACTGGAAGGGCTGCCTGCCGTCGATGCCGTCGTGATCAGCCATGACCATTACGACCACCTCGACATCGACACGGTGTTGGCGCTGGCCCGCACGCAGCGGGCACCCTTCTTCGTCCCCCTCGGCGTCGGCGCCCACCTGCGTGCTTGGGGGATCCCCGAGCACCGCATCGTCGAACTCGACTGGCATCAGAGCGCCAAGGTCGACGAGCTCATCGTGACTTGCCTGCCGGCGCGGCACTTTTCGGGACGCTTCCTGGACCGCAACACCACGCTGTGGGCGTCATGGGCCTTCGCCGGCCCGAATCATCGCGCCTATTTCGGCGGAGACACCGGCTACACCGAGAGCTTCACGCGCATCGGCGAAGAGCACGGGCCGTTCGACCTGACCCTGCTGCCCATCGGGGCCTACAACAGCGCGTGGCCGGACGTCCACATGAACCCCGAGGAGGCGGTCCGGGCGCACCTGGACCTCACCGAGGCCGGGCTGCTCGTGCCGATCCACTGGGGCACCTTCCGGCTGGCCCCCCACCCGTGGGCCGAGCCGGTGGAGCGACTGCTCTCCGCCGCGGAACCGGAACGGGTCAATGTCGCGGTGCCCGCTCCGGGCCAGCGCATCGATCCCACATCGCCGGTGAAATCGAATCCCTGGTGGCGGCTCTGAATTCTGAGGCCCGGCAACCTCCCCACGCTAAAGTTCCGCCATGACGAAACGCGCGGCCGCGGCCGCTGTCACGGTGCTGCTCGCCATGACCGGATGCGGGCCCGCGCAACCGGCTTCCAGCCCGCCCGCGCTCTCTGACGCACCCCCCAACGAGGTGTCCGGCGTTGCGATCCCCGCTGGCCGCATCGACGACGCCGTCGCGAAGGTCGACGGCCTGGTCGGCGACCTGATGAAGAGCACCGGCGTCCCGGGCATGGCGGTGGCTGTCGTTCACGGTGGAAAAGTTCTGTACGCCAAGGGCTTCGGCATCAAGGACGCCAGCAAGGGGCAGGGTCGAGGCAACAGGGTGGACGCGGACACCGTCTTCCAGTTGGCGTCGGTATCCAAATCGGTCGGCTCGACGGTGGTCGCGCACGAGGTCAGTGAGAACGTGGTCGCCTGGGACACGCCGGTCGTGTCCAAGCTGCCGTGGTTCACGCTCAGCGATCCCTACGTCACCAGCCACGTGACCGTCGCCGACCTCTATTCGCATCGTTCCGGGCTGCCCGACCACGCCGGTGACAAACTCGAAGACCTGGGTTATGACCGGCGGCAGACCCTCGAGCGGCTGAAGTTCCTGCCGCTGGCCCCATTTCGGGCCAGTTACGCCTACACCAACTACGGGGTGACGGCGGCGGCCGAGGCGGTGGCCACCGCGGCGGGCAAGTCGTGGGAGGACCTGTCGGACCAGGAGCTGTACCGGCCGCTGGGAATGACCTCGACGAGTTCCCGGTTCGCCGACTTCCTCGCCCGGCCCAACCGCGCTGTGAACCACATCAAGATCGACGGCAGATGGGAGCCCCGATTCCAGCGCGACCCGGACGCGCAGTCGCCGGCGGGCGGCGTGAGTTCGTCGGTGAACGACATGGCGCGCTGGCTGATGATGTTGCTGGGCAACGGAACTTACAACGGCCAGCGGATCACCTCGGCGGAAGCCTTACTGCCGGCGATCAGTCCGCGGATGGTTTCGACACCCGCGAAGACCCCCGGGGCGCGCACCGGGTTCTACGGATACGGCTTCAACGCGTCGGTCGATTCGTCGGGGCGCACCGAATACAGCCATTCGGGCGCCTTCGATCTCGGCGCGGCGACCAACTTCGTGGTGCTGCCCTCGGAGGACCTGGCCATCGTCGCGCTGACCAACGGTGCGCCCTACGGCATCCCGGAAACGCTGACCGCCCAATTCATGGACCTCGTTGAGTATGGCCAGATCCGCGAGGACTGGGGCGCTCTCTACAACAAGGCGATCGGCTGGCTGAACAACCCGGAGGGCTCGCTGGTCGGCAAGCAGCCGCCGGCGAACCCCGCCCCGGCCAGGCCGCTCGGCCAATACGCCGGCGTGTACGCCAACGACTACTGGGGCCCGGCCGTCGTCACCGAACGGGACGGGGCGCTGCAACTGACGATGGGACCGAAGAACCGGGCGGTCCCCCTGACGCACTGGGACGGCGACACCTTCACCTTCGGTCTGACCGACGAAAATGCCCCGCCCGGAACGGTTTCCAAGGCCGTGTTCTCCGGAAACACCCTCAATTTGGAGTACTACGACTCCGACAAGCTTGGGACGTTCACCCGATGATCCCCGGATTGACCGATGCCGAGGTGGCGCAGCGGGTCGCCGATGGCAAGAGCAACGCTGTCCGCGAACGCGCCACCCGCAGCATCCCGGACATCGTGCGGGCCAACGTCTTCACCCGGATCAACGCGATCCTGGGCGTGCTGCTGCTGATCGTGCTGGCGACGGGCTCGCTGATCAACGGGATGTTCGGCCTGCTCATCGTCGCCAACAGCGTCGTCGGCATGGTGCAGGAAATCCGGGCCAAGCAGACACTGGATGCGCTGGCGATCGTGGGGCAGGCGAAACCATTGGTGCGCAGGGAATCCGGGACGAGGACTCTGCCGCCCGCACAGGTGGTCCTCGATGACATCATCGAACTCGGACCCGGCGACCAAGTCGTCGTCGACGGCGAGATCGTCGAGGAGACGAACCTGGAGATCGACGAGTCGCTGCTGACCGGTGAGGCCGACCCGATCGGCAAGGCCACGGGCGACGCCGTGATGTCGGGCAGCTTCGTCGTCGCCGGGTCGGGCGCCTACCGCGCCACCAAGGTCGGGCCGGAGGCCTACGCGGCCAAGCTCGCCGAGGAGGCCAGCAAGTTCACCTTGGTCAAATCCGAACTGCGCAACGGCATCAACCGGATCCTGCAGTTCATCACCTACCTGTTGGTGCCTGCCGGCCTGCTGACGATTTACACCCAGTTCTTCACCACCCACGCGGGCTGGCGGCAGTCGGTGCTGCGGACAGTGGGTGCGCTGGTGCCGATGGTGCCCGAGGGGCTGGTCTTGCTGACATCGGTCGCGTTCGCCGTCGGGGTCGTCCGGCTCGGCCAGCGCCGGTGCCTGGTGCAGGAGTTGCCCGCCATCGAGGGGCTCGCCCGGGTTGATGTGGTCTGCGCGGACAAGACCGGCACCCTGACCGAAAACGGCATGCGCGTCGCGGGGGTCGAGGAACTCGAAGCGGTGCAACGGAACAACGTCGAGGAGGCGCTGGCGACGCTGGCCGCCGCCGACCCGCGCCCCAACGCCAGCATGCAGGCGATCGCGGAGACCTATCAGCGGCCGCCCGACTGGACCGTCACGGCGACCGCCCCGTTCAAGTCGGCCACCAAGTGGAGCGGGGTGTCCTACGGCGACCGCGGCAATTGGGTGATCGGGGCGCCGGACGTGCTGCTCGATCCGGCGTCGGAAGCGGCCGAGCGGGCCGAGCGCATCGGCGCGCAGGGGTTGCGGGTGCTGCTGGTCGGAACCGGCGATGTGACCGTCGACCACCCGGACGCACCGGGCCGCGTCACCCCCGTCGCGCTGGTGGTTCTGGAGCAAAGGGTCCGCCCGGACGCCGCGGAGACGTTGGATTACTTTGCCGAGCAGGGTGTTTCGGTGAAGGTGATCTCCGGCGACAACGCGGTGTCCGTGGGGGCCGTAGCCGACAAACTCGGATTGCGCGGCGAGACGATGGACGCGCGCCGGCTGCCGTCCGAACCCGCGCAACTGGCCGACGCGCTGGATGCTTACACCACGTTCGGCCGGGTGCGGCCCGACCAGAAGCGGTCGATTGTGCACGCACTGCAATCGCACGGGCATACCGTCGCGATGACCGGAGACGGCGTCAACGACGTGCTGGCCCTCAAGGATGCCGACATCGGCGTCGCGATGGGCGCCGGCAGCCCGGCGTCGCGGGCCGTCGCACAAATCGTGTTGCTGGACAACAGATTCGCCACCCTGCCGTACGTCGTCGCCGAGGGCCGACGGGTGATCGGCAACATCGAGCGCGTGGCCAACCTGTTCTTGACCAAGACCGTCTACTCGGTGCTGCTGGCGCTGCTGGTCGGCATCGAATGCCTGTTCGCCAAGGTGATCAAAGCGGACCCCTTGTTGTACCCGTTCCAGCCGATTCACGTGACGATCGCGGCGTGGTTCACCATCGGAATCCCGTCGTTCATCCTCTCGCTCGCCCCCAACAACGAACGCGCCTATCCGGGCTTCGTCCGGCGGGTGCTGAGCTCGGCGCTGCCGTCCGGGCTGATCGTCGGGACCGCGACCTTCGCTTCCTACCTGCTGGCCTACCACGGTCGGCACGCGACCTTTCAGCAACAGGAGCAGGCGTCCACCGCGGCCCTGATCACGTTGCTGATGACGGCGCTGTGGGTGCTCGCGGTGGTCGCTCGCCCCTACCAGTGGTGGCGGGTCGCGCTGGTGATCGCCTCGGCCCTGGCCTACGTCGTGATCTTCAGCATCCCGCTGGCCCGCAAGGCGTTTCTGCTCGATCCATCCGACGTGGTGGTGACCTCGACCGCCGTGGGTATCGGTGTGCTGGGCGCCGCCGCCGTCGAGGCGATGTGGTGGATCCGGGCGCGGATGCTGGGCGTGCAGCCGCGGATGTGGCGCTGACCACCCGGAGCACGGGCCCGCAGGGTTAGTAGGATTTGCGGCGGGGAAAGGACGGGTGCATGGGATTCTTCGACAAGGCCAAAGACCTGTTGTCGCAGAACGCCGACAAGGTCGGGACGGCGATCGACAAGGCCGGCGAGTTCGTCGACGACAAGACGCAGGGCAAGTACTCCGACACCATCCACAAAGTGCAGGAAGAAGCCAAGAAGGCAGCCGAGGCCGCGGCAAAAGGCGACGACCAGAACTGAGCTCATGGCGAAACTCTCCGGATCCATCGATGTCCCGTTGCCACCCGAGGTGGCGTGGAAGCATGCCTCCGACCTGTCCCGCTACAAGGACTGGCTGACCATTCACCGGGTGTGGCGCAGCAAACTGCCCGACGACATCGACAAGGGCACGGTCGTGGAGTCGATCGTCGAAGTCAAGGGCATGTACAACCGGATCAAATGGACGGTGGTGCGGTACAAGCCGCCGGAGGGCATGACGCTCAACGGGGACGGTGTCGGCGGCGTGAAGGTCAAGCTGATGGCGAAGGTTCAGCCCGCCGAGGAGGGCTCCATCGTCAGCTTCGACGTCCACCTCGGCGGCCCGGCGCTGTTCGGCCCGATCGGGATGATCGTCGCCGCCGCCCTGCGGGGCGACATCAACACGTCACTGGAGAACTTCGTCACGGTGTTCACCCGGCCCGATCCCGGCATGAATGGACACGGCGGCGTTCACCGCTGATCGCCTCGGCCACCGGTCCCGAGTCGGTTAATCTCGCTAGCATGACTCGCCGGCTGCGTCCTGGGTGGCTGGTGGCGCTTTTCGCGTTGGTGATCTCGGCCAGTGCGTGGCTGCCGTGGCTGACGACGGCCGTCAACGGCGGGGGCTGGGCCAACGCCATCGGGGGCGCGCACGGCAACCTGGAACTTCCGCGCGGGTTCGGCGCGGGTCAGCTCATCGTGCTGCTGTCCTCGGCGCTGCTGGTCACCGGCGCGATGGTCGGCCGCGGCCTGTCGGTGCGGCTGGCTTCGGTTGGCGCACTGTTGATCTCGCTGCTGATCGTCGCGCTCACGGCCTGGTACTACAAGCTGAACGTCAATCCGCCGGTGTCGGCGCAGTACGGCCTCTACGTCGGCGCGGTGGCGGCGGTGTGCGCGGTGGTGTGCTCGATCGCGGCGGTCATCACGGCGTTGGCTTCCCGACGGTCCGGCCGCTGAGGATTCAGGGCGACGGGAACTCGTGCTTGCCCGAGCTGGCGCTCTCGCTGGGCTCGTTGACGCCGAACACGAAGGGCGCGAACACGATTTCGCGGCCGTCGGGGTCGCGGTAGGTGAACGCGCCCGTCGCCTCCCAGTACGGATGTTGTTCGACCGGCTCGTGCCCGGCGGCCCGAAGCCGTGCGATCGCCTCCTGCTGCGCCCGGCGGTCGGGGAAGTAGAGGCACAGCTGTTCGTGCGGGTCGACCGCGACGGGCTCGACGGATTCCACGATTTCCAGGGTCAGGTTCCAGCTGGGCAGGCCGAAGATGGCGCCGTTGCTGCCGTAGCTCTCGCCGAACGTCTCGAAGAGCGGCAGCCCGACGAGTTCGCGGTAGAACCGCACCGTGTCCTGAAAGTTCGACGACCGGCGGGCGAACCGGATCCCGCCGATCGGCGCGAGCTGCGGGGGCCAGTGCGTGGTGCGGCGGGGGTTGTGCGCCATCACAGCCCGACCGCTCCGGCCGCCGACTCGGCGGTGTTCCAGTGTCGCAGCTGTGCGCCGGGTGCCCACGTCGAATGGGTACCGCTCGAGATGCGCTCGGGCAGTTGAAGTTTGCACACCGGCCCGTCGGCGATCCGGCCCGCGTCGAAGATCACGCAATAGGAGGCATCGGCGTTCATGTCGGTGGTGAGCGTGACGAGGTAGCCGTCGTCCTCGCCGGTGGCACCGACTCGCGGCGCCATCGCCGTCTCGCTTCCGTAGACGCCTTCGCCGAAGGCGAATTTCTGTTGGCTTCCGGTTTGCAGGTCGTGTTTGACCAGCCCGTCGAACAGGAACCAACCGGGTTTGCCGGTCGCGGCGTAGGCGTAGCGGTAGTTGCCCGCGGCGTAGTCGGGGTTGATGGTGCCGAACTCGGTGATGGAGTCCGACAGCCGTTCTTCCCGCACGGCGCCGGTTGTCAGATTGAACCGCCACCGATGCAGCCGCGACTGCAGCCGGTCGAGCGCCAGGAAGCGAAACAGCTTGTCCCACTTCGACCCACCGGTGTCGGCCGGGGAAGGGTCACCCTCGAAGAATCCGTCGAGCACGATCTCGTCGCCGTCTTCGTAGGCGTTGACGAAGTGCAGCACGAAGGTCGGGTCCGCCTCGAACCATCGGATGTCGGCGGGCCCGCCGCGGCGGGGGAGGATCGCGAAGCGTGACGGGATGTCCGGGAAGAAGCGCGGCACGTGCACGTCGTGCTCGAGCAGGGCGGGGTCCCAGAACAACGGGAAATCGTTGAGGATGACGTAGTTTTCGGTGAACGCCATGTCGTGGGGCAGGCGCGGCCCCGGCAGTGGGATGTCGACGTAGTGGACCAGCTCGTTGCTCTGGTCGACGACGCCGTAGCGCATGTACGGGTCCCGCTTGCTGTAGTTGAAGAACAGCAGCTCACCGGCCTTGGCGTCGACCTTCGGGTGCGCGGACACGCCCCAATCGGTGGGGAACCGCCCGTTCCAGGTCTCCTTGCCCAGGTTCTCACCCGAACACGGATCGACTCGGTACAGGTCGCCGCACTGGTAGAAGCTGGTCAGCGCCACGCCCCGGTGCACGATGACGTCGGTACTCGACGCGTCCTTCATCCGGGTGCGAGCGCCCCAGCCGTCTTCGCGCTTGGCCAGTTGCACCGGCTCGGCCAGCCCCGGCCAGAGCGGCTCGCCGGCTTCGTTCTCCGCCAGGAAGCCATCGGTGCGTACGAAACGGTTGCGGTAGAACGCCTTTCCGTCGCGGAAGCCGACCATGTGCAGCATGCCGTCGCCGTCGAACGGGTGGTAGGTCTTCAGCGCCGGGTGCAGCGGGTTCTCGGTGTTGCGGAGGTAGATGCCGTCCAGGTCGCGCGGGATCTCCCCCTCCACCGCGGTGAGGTCGTCGTCGTCCCACTCGGTGGTCTGGGGACGCCACGGTCCGGTCCGGTACGGGTGGTCGTCGTCCTCGGGCAGCGTGGACAGAAACTTGCCGACGATCGCGACGTCCATGTCACACACCTGCTGCCGTGCTGACAACGAAACTCACCGTGGTGGCGGTGCTGCCGCCGAAATTGAGGGTGCCGAAGGTCTTTGCCCCGTCGACCTGGTACTCGCCCGCCGCGCCGCTGACCTGTTTGGCCGCGTCGAGCAGCATGCGCACGCCCGACGCCCCGACCGGGTGGCCACCACCGATCAGACCGCCGCTCGGGTTGATCGGCAGCCGGCCGCCGATCTCGATCTCGCCGTTCTCGATCGCTTTCCACGACTCGCCCGGGCCGGTCAGGCCGATGTGGTCGATCGCCAGGTACTCGCTGGGTGTGAAGCAGTCGTGCACCTCGTACCCGTCGAGGTCGTCGAGGGCCAGCCGCGCGCGCCGCAGCGCGTCTTGCACGGCGGCCCGCACGTGCGGGAGCACGTAGGGGTCGTCGGCGGCCCGGTCGAGCTTTTGCCGCAGACCCAGTCCCACCGTGCGGTGTCCCCAGCCGTCGATGCGGCCGATGGGCCGCGGATCGGGATGGGCGCGCAGATAGGCGTCGCCGACCAGAACCAATCCCGCGCCGCCATCGGTCATTTGGCTGCAGTCGAAGCGCCGCAGCCGGCCCTCGGTGATCGGGTTGGTGGTGTCGTCGTCGGTGATGGGGTCGGGGACCGTCCACCCGCGCGTCTGTGCGTTCGGGTTGCGCCGCGCGTTCGCGAAGTTGAGCTGCGCGATCGCCCGCAGGTGCGCGTCGTCCAGGCCGTAGCGGCGGTCGTATTCGTCGGCGACCTGAGCGAACATCGACGGCCACAGGTAGCGGGCGCCGGCCCCCTCGTGACCCGTCCAGGCGGCGGCCCCCAGATGCTGGGCCGCGGTGTCGCCGGGCACGGTTTTCTCGAGCTCGACGCCGAGCACCAGGGCGGTGTCGTAGGCGCCCGACCGCAGATCCGCCATCGCCGACAACGCCGCGATGCTGCCCGACGCGCACGCCGCTTCGTGCCGGGACGCGGGGGTGTCCCAGAGGTCGGCGCAGACCGTGGCCGGCATCGCGCCGAGGTGGCCCTGGGCGGCGAACATTTCGCCGAACGCGTTCGCGACGTGCACCACTTCGATGTCGGCGGCGTTCACTTTGGCGGCGGCGAGCGTGCCCTCGACGACCTCGGCGGTCAGGGCGGCGAAGTCGCGGCCCTCCTTGTTCAGGTTGCGGGCGAAGTCGGTTTGCCAGCCGCCCAGGATCCACACGTCCGTCGAGCCATCCATACGCGCACGGTACTCCTGGATCGCCTCGGCGTTGAGGTCTGTCCGCGAGGGGGCGGGGTGAACGGGGTGCCCGAAGATGGGGCGGCCCCGTCGGCTCTCGGGCTGAACCGACGGGACCTAGGCGAACGCGAAGGCCGGCCGACGCGTGCGCCTCTCATGGAACATTGCCCCGTACCGCGGACGACAAACATGTGAAGTCAACCTCCTGGCCTGTTCGATGGGGGGCCACCGCTTGGGTGCCGCGCCCACCCGCGGCTCAGACGGCCCCGGGGACGAGCTCGGTGGGGTCCGGTCCGTCCGGCTGACCTGCCGTGATGCCGCCGTGTTTGCGGGCGTCGGCCAGGTCGATTGCCGCCAGGTCTATGCCCCTCGTCTCGACGGCGGTGACGACGGCCACGGCGCTCACCGCGGCGGTCGCCGCCAAATACCAGGAGATCGGCACCGCGGATTTGTACGTCTGGAGTAAGCGCACCGCAATGATCGGTGCCAGCGAACCGGCCACGATCGAGGTGACCTGGTAGCCGAGCGACACCCCCGAATAGCGCATCCGGGTGGGAAACATCTCGGCCATGGCCGCGGGCTGGACCGCATACATGAGGCCGTGAATCACCAGGCCGAGGACGATCGCCGACAAGATGACGGCGTTACGGCCGCTGTTCATCATCGGGAACGCGAAGAAGCCCCAGGTGCACGCGCTGATCGCACCGATGAAATAGATTGGGCGCCTGCCAAATCGGTCACTGAGTCGTCCGGCCAGCGGGATGACGACGAAGTGGACCGCGTGCGCCACCAGCAGCCACCACAGGATGGTCTTGGTGTCGGCGTGCACGTGGACTTTCAGATAGGTGATCGAGAAGGTGACGACGAGGTAGTACATCGTGTTCTCGCCGAGCCGCATGCCCATGGCGGTGAAAACGCCACGTGGGTAACGCTTTAACACCTCGACCACGCCGACGCGGGCGGTACTGACCCGCTCCAGCTGCCGTTGCGCCTCGTAGAAGATCGGCGCGTCGGTCACCTTGGTGCGGATGTAATAGCCGATCAGCACGACGATCGCGGACAACCAGAAGCCGACGCGCCAGCCCCAGCTCAGGAATGCCCGGTCCGACAGCGTCGAGGTGAGAATCAGCAGCACGACGGTGGCCAGCATGTTTCCGCCCGGCACGCCGGCCTGCGGCCAGCTGGCCCAGAAGCCGCGACTGGACGTCGGGCTGTGCTCGGCGACCAGCAGGACCGCCCCGCCCCACTCGCCGCCGACGGCGAAGCCCTGTGCGAACCGCAGCACCACGAGCAGCGCCGGGGCCCAGTACCCGATCTGGGCGAAGCTGGGCAGGCACCCCATCGCGAACGTGGAGACACCGACCAACAACAGGCTGAGCTGCAGCAGCCTCTTGCGGCCGTACCGGTCGCCGAGCTGACCGAAGACGATCCCACCGAGCGGGCGGGCGGCGAAGCCGACGGCGTAGGTCACGAAGGCGGCGAGGATCGCGTCGAGTTCGTTGCCGCCGCGGGGAAAGAACACCTTGCTGAAGACCAGGGTTGCGGCGGTGCCGTAGAGGAAGAACTCGTACCATTCGACGACCGTGCCGGCCATGGATGCGGCGACCACGCGGCGCAGATACGCCTGGCTTTCGAATAGGTTGCCACGCAGGCCATTACGGTCACTCATGGTCGCCCTCCTCGGCGGGCCGCCCACCCGGGGCGCCGACCGAGTTTGCCGAGACCGGCGTTACTGCTAGACCGCGGCGACGGCGGGTGTGCTGGCGGATCGGAGCGTACCTGGCGAGGACGCTCGACGCACGGTCTCCCGCCCGTGCGCCCGTCGCGGCCGTCCGGCTCACGGGTCCCGTAATCACGACGAAACGGGCACAGGCGGGAGTGCCCGCCGCCGCACAGCGACAAGTTGGGGTGGCCGGACGTCGCGACCGGATTGACGCTCAGAGGCGGGCGGGCACGCGCTCGGTTGAGCGGCGCGAAGCCACTCGCATCGCCGACGATCGTTACGGAAGCGGCGGTGCCGGTGGCGCCGACGGGGCCGGCGGCGCGGAGAGAGTCGACGGCGGCGCCAGGGTCGTGAGCGGGGTGGGCGTGGTGGTGGGCGCCTGGGTTTCGGTGCCCGCCGGTGCCGCGGTCATGGCGGGACCGGCGCCGTGGCCCAGCCAAGCCGCCGCGGCGACGGAAACGCCGGCGATCGTCAGCAGTGCGTTGCGATGGTCTTTCATCAGGACCTCCCTGCTCGAAGACAAGGTCCGCATAGCGAATCACTTAAACCCGTTATACGGATCAACATGTCACGGAAGAATAACACCGAAATCGGCGCCGGCAACACCTGCAAACAAGGCGAGAACGTCGCTCGACCGCCATGGATTACGGGAAGTTCCGAGCGGTCTACTGCGGAAAACGGCAGCCGGCTCGCAGGGTGATGGCGTTAGCCCAGAAGGTGCGCGAGCTAATCGGTCGATACGCGCAATTCCCGTGCGATCGGCCGCGTTGCGACACGGTCACGGATGGATACCTATCGTCGCATCACTAGTCACAACAACCGCTCTAATCACTATCGTCACATGAGCCAACTGCGGACGTCAATGCGGTGTCCCGCCGCTCGAAAGGTGTTACATGTCGGCGATTCTTCGAAGTGTGTCGCTCTCGATGGCGTCGGCGGCCGCAGTCGGACTCGTCTTCGTGGTCGGGCCCGCGCCGATGGCTTTTGCCACCCCGTGTGGCGCACCGGAAGCGAACGTGGAGCCGCCCGTCGCGCCGCCGGCGATGCCCGCACCCCAGCCGGTCGTCCAGCCGCCGACCGGACGCCGGCCGACGCACACGAATGACCAGGCACCCCTGCCCAGGCTGGGCCCGCTGATCTCCCAGTTCCTCAAACCGACGACTCCGGGTCGCCAGGTCGCCCCGATGAGACCCCAGGCCGAGGTCCTCCCGCCCGGGCCCAATCCGCCCGTACCCGGTCTGCCGCAGCCACCGAACGCCGGTCAGCTGCAGCCCAACGCCGCCCCGGTCCCGCAGCCGCAGCCGGCGCCACCGCCGCCCTCGATCGCGGGCGCGCCCACGTCGCTCGTCGACTGGGTGACCGGGCCCGATGGCCCGAACAAGACCCTGCAGCGTTTCAGCATCTCGGGTACCGACCTCGGGATCGCCTGGGACAACGGCGATCCCATGAATCGCCAGGTTCTGATGGCGTTCGGGGACACCTTCGGCTACTGCAAAGTCAAGGGCCAGCAGTGGCGCTACAACACGTTGTTCCGCAGCTCGGACCATGACCTGTCGCACGGCATCCACATCGCGGACGGCCTCCCCAACGATCGGTACTCCGGGTCACCGGTGTGGACGACAAGCCTGTCCAAGCAGGTCGTCAACACGATCCACAAGGCCGCGCACGAGACGGGAATCATCCCGACCGCCGGCATCTCGATCGGCCGGACGCAGTACATGAGCTACATGTCCATCCGGCAGTGGGGCCGCGACGGCGAATGGTCCACGAACTACTCGGCGATCGCCAGGTCCAATGACAATGGCCAGAATTGGGGAATCTTCCCGACTTCGATCCGGACGGCCTCCGCGGACGCCATCCCGGGAGCCGGGTTCACCCCCGGCAATGAGAACTTCCAAATGGGTGCGTTCATGAAGGGCAACGACGGTTACCTCTACCAGTTCGGAACCCCTTCGGGGCGCGGCGGCGCCGCATTCCTGTCGCGAGTGCCACCGGGGCAATTGCCCGACCTCACCAAATATCAGTACTGGAACGGCGACGAGGGCGGCCGCTGGGTCCCCAACAACCCGGGCGCGGCGACGCCGATCTTCCCCGGCCCGGTGGGCGAGATGTCGGCCCAGTACAACAGCTACCTGAAGCAGTACCTGGTGCTCTACACCAACGGCGGCAGCAACGACGTGGTGGCGCGGACCGCGCCCGCCCCGCAGGGACCGTGGAGCCCCGAGCAACCGCTCGTGTCGTCGTTCTCAATGCCCGGCGGCATCTATGCGCCGATGATCCACCCCTGGTCGTCGGGCCGGGACCTCTACTTCAACCTGTCGCTGTGGTCGGCGTACGACGTGATGCTGATGCACACCGTCTTGCCCTAATCGTGACCGTGTCGCACCCCGAATAGTCGGCAAAGCAGGCGCACCCTGAAGAAAGCGGGGGCCCAGCGAGAGAGGAGATCGGCGATGATCACCTTCGAGAACCCGGCCACGTCGACCGCCGGCAAGCCACGGCGGCCAGACATCGAGGTGCGCATCGAGGGTGTGCACCGCAGAGACGGCGCCGTTCGCCTTGGCATCCTGCTCGACGGGCGGATGGCCACATAGCCGAGCGCGTCGCGGCCGGCCGCAAGGGCCGGGGCAATATAGACGCGTGAGTTGGGCGAAGCGCGAAGCGAGGGCGCTCGCGGAGACGAGTCTGACCGGCGACGCGTTGCTCGCTGAGCTGGAAGACTATGTCCGCGCGAACAATCCGCAGTTGACGGACGTCCGGCTGGAGCGGGCGACCCCGACCGAGGAGTACGACGCCACCGTCCGGCCGCCGAGGCGGTGGTACGACGTCACTTACCTGGCCGACGACGGCGAGGGATACGGCATTCGACCGTAGGCCTTGCGGCCGAACGGCTTGCCGGTTCCCAGACCGACTACACCAACACGCAACGAGCTCGCCCCGTGACGATGCCACCGGGTTCGAGAATTGCTGCCGATCATCTCAATCGTCAGGCGCGCGCAGCGCCGCCTCGACGCTAGGGATTCGCTGAGGTACTTCCGTCGCTGAACCGCCGAGGCTACTCTGCTGAGAACACTGTTCTCGTGCAGCGAGTACGCCGACTCGGAAGGGCTGACGGTGAGCGAGTTCGACTACGTCGTGGTGGGCGGCGGGTCTGCGGGGTGCGTATTGGCAGATCGGCTCAGTGTCGACCCCGGCAACAAAGTCTTGCTCCTCGAGGCTGGCGGCACCGACCGCAACCCGTTGGTGTCAATGCCCAAGGGCTTCGCGTTCTTGATGAAAAACCCGCGCTACGTGTGGGAATACGACGTGGAACCGTTTGGGCCGCACCGACAGCAGGAGCATTGGGTCAGGGGCAAGCTGCTCGGCGGGTCGAGTTCGATCAATGGGCTGGTCTACAACAGGGGGCAGGCGGCCGACTACGACGATATCGTCGCCCGCGGCAATCCCGGCTGGGGTTGGGACCAGATGCTGCGCGTCTTCCGGACTATCGAGGATCACAGTCTGGGCCCCTCCGCGGTCCGCGGCGCCGGCGGCCCCCTCGGTGTCAGCGTTATCAACACCCACGACGAGGTCTCCGAGGCGCTGATGGATGCCGCGACCACTCTGGGCATCAAGCGGGTCGAGGACATCAACGCCTCCGACGAGGAGCGCACCGGGTACACCGCGGCAACGATGCGGAAGGGTAAACGAGTCAACTCCGCGAGGGCTTTTCTGCACCCCGCTATGAAGCGGCCCAACCTCACGGTGCTGACCGGCGCAATCGCCCAACGAATCGTCTTCGAATCCGATCGCGCCGTGGGTGTGGAGGTGAGTTCGGCCAAGGGCAAGCAGGAGCTTCGGGCCTCCCGCGAGGTGATCGTCTCGTGCGGGAGTTTGGCAACTCCGAAGCTGTTGCAACTGTCGGGGATTGGGCCGAAAGAAGTATTGACCGCGGCCGGCGTCGACGTCAGGGTGGACAGCCCGCGAATCGGCGAAGGATTGCGCGAGCACCGGTGCATACCGTTGCAGATGCGGCTCAACGAGAACAAGGGATACAACCGGTTTCTGTCCACCCCCGTTGGCCAGGCGCGCGCGGGGCTGCGCTATCTGACCACCCGCAAGGGGCCGATCGGCACCGCCGCCTACGACATGCTCACTTTCATCCGCGCCGACCCGGCCAGCGAACGGCCCGACGCGCAAGTGCTCATGACACCCTTCTCGTTGGGTGTCGGGCCCGTTGACGGGGGCATCGAAGGCCGGGCGGGCCTATCCCTCCTGGGCTTCGTTCTGCGGCCGACCAGTCAGGGCTCGGTGCGGATTCGATCGGCCGATCCCAGTCAGCCGCCGCGCGTCGAGGTCGCATACCTCGAAACCGATTACGACAAAAGGGTATCGGTGGCAATGTTCCGGCGCATGCGGGACATCGTCGAGCAGCATCCCGTGGCCGACATGATCTTTTCCGAGATCGAACCCGGGCCCGCGGTCGACGACGACGACAGCATCCTGCGGGCGGGACTGCTCTACGGCGGCGCCGGGTATCACGCGTCCGGGGCGTGCGCGATGGGCCCGGCGGAATCCGACCCGTTGGACGCCCGCCTGCGTGTGCGTGGGGTGCCCGGGCTGCGCGTCGTCGACGTGTCCATCCTGCCGACGATGGTGGCCGGCAATCTCAACGGCCCCATCATGGCGATGGCCTGGCGGGCCGCCGAAATGATCCTCGAGGACCGATGACCGATCGACAGTTAGGACAGTTGCCATGACCGCTGTGATGCAAGGGATCCGCGTCCTCGAGGTCGCCGAGCACACCTTCGTTCCCGCGGCTTCGGCGATCCTGTCCGACTGGGGCGCGGACGTGATCAAGGTGGAACCCGCCGAGCGCGGCGACGCGATGCGCGGCATCATGTCGACCGGCAACCTGGGCCTCGACGGTGGTGCATGGCATCCGCTGCTGCAACACTCCAATCGCGGAAAGCGAAGCATCGGTTTGGATTTGAGCACGCCCGAAGGCGTCGACATCCTCTACAAGTTGGCGGCGACGTGCGACGTCTTCCTGACCAACAAGCTGCCCGCGGTGCGTTCCAAGCTGCGCATCGACGTCGACGACATCCGGGCCGCCAATCCCAACATCGTTTACGTCCGTGGATCAGGGTTCGGCTCGCGCGGCCCGGACGCCGATCGCGGGGGATATGACGTGTTGGGATACTGGTGCCGCGCCGGGGTCGCCTACGGGGCCAAACCCGTTGAATTCGAGGCGATTCCGGGCCAACCCGCGCCCGCGTACGGCGACTCGATCGGCGCGATGACCATCGCGGGCGGCATCTCGGCGGCACTGCTGCATCGCGAACGCACGGGCCAGCCGCCGGTTGTCGACGTGTCGCTTCTCGCCACCGGAATGTGGGCGATGGGGGCCGCCATCGCGTTGTCGCACGAGTTGAACCATCCGTGGGGCCAGTTCCCGGTCGGCACAGATGTGGGCAACCCGCTGGTGGCCACCTACCAGACGTCGGACGGGCACTGGTTGCAATTGGCGTGCCTGCAGGGATTCCACTACTGGCCCGAGACTTGTCGGGTGATGGGCCTGGCCGAATTGGTCGATGACGAGCGGTTCGCCGATGTCGCAAGCTTCGCCGCGAACAGCCCCGTCGCGAGGTCGATCCTCGCCGAGCGGTTCGCCTCTGCGCCGCTGGCCGAATGGAAGCAACGCCTCGGCGACTTCCGTGGCCAGTGGGCGCCGGTGCAGGACTCTATCGAGGTGACCGCCGACCCACAGGTCATCGCCAACGGGTATGTGGTTCAGGCCGAGGCCGCCTCGGGTGAGAAGCACCCGCTGGTGGCCACGCCCGTCCAGTTCGACGAGGAGTCGGCACCGACGCGACGCGCGCCCGACTTCAATGAACACGGGGACGCGATTTTGACCGACGACCTCGGCATGGACTGGGACGACATCATCGACCTAAAGGTCAAGGGCGTCGTCGCGTGACCGCCGCCGACGCGTTGGTCGACGAGCTGCGTATCCGCGGGGTGATCGAGCGCTACTGCGCGTTACTCGACAGCGGCGCGACCGATGAACTGCTCGAATTGTTCGACGAGAATTGTTCGTTCGCCGCGATGGGACGGACCTACCGGGGCCGCGCCGAGCTGGCGGCGCTGTGGGCGGGTCTGCGGCCCACCGACCGCCCTGGCACCCTGCATGCTGTCGTCGATCCCGTCATCACCGTCGACGGCGACCGTGCGAGCGCTGTGAGTGGTTGGGCCATGTTGGACCGAAGCGGTCAGGAAGGTGCGACGGTCATCGCCCTGGCGGGGCGCTACCTGGATAGATTGGCCCGCGGATCCGACGGGGTGTGGCGCTTCACCGATCGCCGCGTGCAGACCCTTGCCAGGCCGGCGGCAACAGCCGAACAACGCACCTGACCGGCCCCGTGCGTCATCGAAGTCACTACATGTTCTCATCATGAGCACTGCGTGTATCCGTTGGCCGAGGCCAACGTTATCGGCTAATGGAAACGCCGGCTCGCTACGCTGTGGTGTGTGAGCAAATCGGGAACCGACGTGTCGGCCTGGTTGACGTCGGCGCCACGGCCGGAGTCGCGCTGGCGGGTGCGCTCGACGGAGCGGGCGACCGAGGATGTGCGCAAACGGGCTCAGGCGCGCAGCGACCGGTTCCTGCACATCGCGCTGGAATTGCTCAGTGAGGGAGGCGCGGAAAATCTCTCCGTCCGAAAGGTCGTCGAACGATCCGGCATGTCACTGCGGTCTTTCTACCAATCGTTCAGCGGTACCGACGACCTTTTCCTGGCCATCTACGAAGAAGCCACGCTCGGCGGCCTTGAGCGGCAGCTGGCCGCGGTCGCCGAAGCGGGCACCGACCCGGTGGATCGCCTTCGGGCCTTCATGCAAGCCGAGTGGTTGGCGTCCGATCCGGCCCCGCCACTGTTGCAGCGCTCGTTGGTCAGCTTTCATCAGCGGCTCAGCGAAACCCGTCCGGCCGAGCTTTCGGCCTTGCTGCAGCCCCAGCACCGAGCGCTGACCGAGCTGCTTGCCGCGTGCCGTGACGCCGGTATGCGCAGCCCGCCGCTGGATGATTCGACGATCGCGTCGATCTTGCTGCACACGACGATGGAGATGCTGCAGGCGCGCGTGCTCGGCTTCTATGTGGGCGAGAACGTCGCGTTCGACCAGTTCTGGACCTTCTTGGAAACCGCCTTTACCCGGCCCTGACCGGGCGCGAAAGGCGCGCACCCGGACAAGATCTGCACTGGGTACCGCAAGCATTGCCTGAGGCTACGGCGTCGGCTAGCCTCGCATGAGAACGGTGTTCTTCTCTAGCGGATACACCGAATCGGACTGCGAGGAGAGTTTGCGGTGAATCTTGACGACATGATCTTGGTGAGCATCGATGACCACGTGATCGAGCCGCCGGATATGTTCAAAGGTCATGTCCCCCAGAAGTGGGCGGACCAGGCGCCAAAGGTCGAGCGCAGCCCGGAGGGCATTGATCGCTGGGTATTTCAGGGCATCGAGACCTCGACGCCGTTCGGCATGTGCGCGGTGGTCACGTGGCCCAAAGAGGAATGGGGCTTCAACCCCGGCGTGTTCTCCGAGATTCGGCCCGCCTGCTACGACGTCAACCTGCGGGTGCGCGACATGGACGCCGGGGGCGTCCTCGCGTCGATGAACTTCCCGACCATGGCGGGGTTCAACGCGCGGACGTTCTGCGAGGCGGCGGACAAGGACCTCGCGCTGATCATGCTGAAGGCCTACAACGACTGGCACGTCGACGAGTGGTGCGGATCGCATCCGGGCCGGTTCATCCCGATCGGCATTGTGCCGATGTGGGATCCGGAATTGTGCGCGGCCGAGGTGCGGCGTCTGGCCGACAAAGGCTGCAAGGCCATCAGCGTGAGCTGGGTGGGCAGGATGATGTGATGGTCGATCGGAGCGTCAGGCGCCAGCGTGATCAGGCCGCCACTGGCCCCGATGTGCATGCACAGCACGCTGCCCGTCTCCGACATCGCGGTCAGCATCGGGTCCCAGTGCTCGCTGTGAAAGCTGGGGAAGCCGAAAGCGTGCGGCGCCTCGAGGAAGCTGATGGCCTTGCAGCCTTTGTCGGCCAGACGCCGCACCTCGGCCGCGCACAATTCCGGATCCCACATCGGCACAA
>NZ_LZJN01000075.1 GCF_001667735.1 Mycobacterium sp. E183 | reverse complement strand
CGAGTCGGGCATCGGCGGGCACAACGCCGCCATGGCGGTGCTCGCCTCGCTGTGACTACCTGAGGCGGCGACCCGCCACTACCGCGCGTCGATGGTCTTGTAGTCGCGCTCGGTGTAGCCGGTGTAGATCTGGCGCGGGCGGCCGATCTTGCTGTCACCCTCGTCGTGCATCTCACGCCAGTGCGCGATCCAGCCGGGCAACCGGCCCAACGCGAACAGCACCGTGAACATCCGGACCGGGAAGCCCAGGGCCCGGTAGATCAAGCCGGTGTAGAAGTCGACGTTCGGGTAAAGCTTGCGCTCGACGAAGTAGTCGTCGGTCAGCGCCGCCTCTTCCAATTCCTTGGCGATGTCCAGCAGCGGGTCGCCGCCGAGCTTGGCCAGGATCTTGTCGGCCTGTTCCTTGACGATGCGCGCGCGGGGGTCGTAGTTCTTGTAGACCCGGTGGCCGAAGCCCATCAGCTTGACGCCCTCTTCGCGGTTCTTCACCTTGCGGACGAACTCGCTGACGTCGTCGCCGCTTTCGCGGATCTGCTCGAGCATCTCGAGCACCGCCTGATTGGCGCCGCCGTGCAGCGGGCCCCACAGCGCGTTGATGCCACCGGAGATCGAGGTGAACAGGTTGGCCCGCGACGACCCCACCAGCCGCACCGTCGACGTCGAGCAGTTCTGCTCGTGGTCGGCGTGCAGGATGAGCAGCATGTCCAGCGCCCGGACCACCTCGGGGTCGGCCTGGTAGGGCTCGGCCGGCAGCCCGAACGTCATCCGCAGGAAGTTCTCCACCAGCGTCAGGTTGTTGTCCGGGTAGAGGAACGGCTGCCCGACGGACTTCTTGTACGCGTACGCGGCGATGGTGGGCAGCTTCGCGAGCAGGCGGATCGTCGACAGCTCGACCTGGTTGTTGTCCATCGGGTCGAGCGCGTCGGGGTAGTAGGCGCTCAGCGCGTTCACCACGCTGGACAGCACCGGCATGGGGTGCGCGTTGCGGGGGAAGCCGTCGAAGAAGCGCTTGAGGTCCTCGTGCAGCATGGTGTGCAGCTGGATCCGCTTGGTGAACTCCGCGAGCTGGTCGGAGTCCGGCAGCTCGCCGTAGATCAGCAGGTAGCTCACCTCGATGAAGGTCGACTTCTCGGCTAGCTGCTCGATCGGGTAGCCGCGGTACCGCAGAATTCCGGCGTCACCGTCGATGTAGGTGATCGCGCTCTTGCACGCGGCGGTGTTGACGAAGCCGTTGTCGAAGGTGGTGTGCCCGGTCTTGGACAACAGGGGACCGAGCGCAATGCCGTCAGCACCTTCGGTGGCGTGAACGATTTCCAGGTCGATCTCGCCCCCCGGGTACTTCAGAGTTGCGGTGTCGTCGGTGTCGGCCACGAGAACCCCTTTGCGCTCTGACTGGTATGGCTGCCCTGACTAGGGGCTTACAGGTGAAGGTAGTCGTTGTCGCGTTCGCGTGCCTGCCCGGGGTCGAGTCTGCGGCGTCGCACCGATCCCGGGCGCGGGCTAGGGCTGGAGGCGATCGACACGGGCGCCGGCGACCCGGATCCGGTTATGCAACCGGTTCTCCCGCCCCTGCCAGAATTCGACCGACTCCGGAGCGAGCAGGTAACCGCCCCAGCCCGGCGGCACCGGGATCTGGTCTTGGTCGGCGAACCGCGCGGTCACCTCGGCCAGCTGGTCGAGGAGCGCCGCGCGCGACTCGATCGGCTGAGACTGCTGCGATGCCCACGCGCCCAGTTGCGAGCCGCGCGGCCGCTTGGACCAGTAGTCCTCGGTGTCCTGCCGGGTGACCTTGCTCACCGGCCCCCGAAGGTGCACCTGCCGCCCCAGTTGGTACCAGGGAAACGTCGCCGACGCGTACGCGGTAGCGGCCAAATCGGCGCCCTTGGCCGAGTCATAGTTGGTGAAAAATGTGATCCCCGACTCGTCCACGCTCTTGCACAACACCGATCGACTCGCCGGCCTGCCGTCGGCGACGGTGGCCAGCACCATGGCGTTGGGCTCGGCGACGCCGGACCGCTCGGCGTCATCGATCCATTTGCGCAGCAAGGCAACCCAACCGTCGTCGAGCCAATCCGCGTCGAGATCGGGACTGCCGTCCTTTTCCACCGATCCGTATTCCACGCGCATCCTTTGCAGGTGCTCGGGGTCTGGTCCTGCCATCGCGCCAACGCTACCGGGGCTTGCTACCGGCCGGTAGCGTCCGCCCGAGGGTGGGGTGCGAGAATTTTGCCTATGACTGTGGTCCCCGAAGACTTTGTTCCCGGCCTCGAAGGCGTGGTCGCCTTCACGACCGAGATCGCCGAGCCGGATAAGGACGGCGGTGCACTGCGCTACCGCGGAGTCGACATCCAAGACCTGGTGGACCAGCAGGTCACCTTCGGTGACGTGTGGGCCCTACTGGTCGACGGCAAGTTCGGCCACGGATTGCCGCCCGCCGAGCCGTTCCCGCTGCCCATCCACACCGGCGACGTGCGCGTCGACGTGCAGGCGGGCCTGGCGATGCTGGCCCCGATCTGGGGCTACCGGCCCCTGCTCGACACCGACGACGCCACGGCGCGCGACCAGCTGGCCCGGGCGTCGGTGATGGCGCTGTCCTACGTCGCGCAGTCCGCCCGCGGCATCTACCAGCCGGCCGTTCCGCAGCGAATTATCGACGAATGCTCAACTGTGACAGCACGGTTCATGACGCGCTGGCAGGGCGAGCCGGATCCGCGGCACGTCGAAGCGATCGACGCCTACTGGGTGTCGGCCGCCGAGCACGGCATGAACGCCTCGACGTTCACCGCGCGCGTGATCGCCTCGACAGGGGCCGACGTCGCGGCGGCGTTGTCCGGGGCGATCGGGGCCATGAGCGGACCGCTGCACGGCGGCGCGCCGGCCCGTGTGCTGCCGATGATCGAAGAGGTCGAGCGCACCGGCGACGCCCGCGCCCTGGTCAAGAAGATCCTGGACAGCGGCGACAAGCTGATGGGCTTCGGGCACCGGGTCTACCGCGCGGAGGACCCGCGGGCGCGGGTGCTGCGCGCGACCGCCGAGCGGCTCGGCGCACCACGCCACGAGGTCGCGGTCGCCCTGGAGCAGGCCGCCCTGGCCGAGCTGCGCGAGCGCCGCCCGGACCGGGCCATCGAGACCAACGTCGAGTTCTGGGCGGCGGTGATCCTGGACTTTGCCCAGGTCCCGGCCAACATGATGCCCGCGATGTTCACCTGCGGGCGCACCGCGGGATGGTGCGCGCACATCCTCGAGCAGAAGCGGCTCGGTAAGCTGGTTCGCCCGTCGGCCATCTACGTGGGACCGGGCCCGCGCAGCCCGGAGTCCGTCGAGGGTTGGGACCGCAGCCTCACCCACGCCTGAGGCAGGACCGCTGTCGGCCGTTGCGCGCGAGCGTAACGGCATCGCGAATTTCGGCTCAATTCTTCGCACCGGCGCTACGCTCGCGTGCGCTTGTTGTCGGTGCCCGGCGATTAAATGAGTGTCGCCGCGATGAGTTTGTGTCGCGGGCGCAGTCATAACTCGCGAGCCTGCCCGCTTCGGGCCGGCCTGGGAACCGACAGCAAGGAGAACCACAATGGCGATCAATATCGAGCCGGCCCTGTCCCCGCACCTGGTGGTCGACGACGCGGCCGCGGCGATCGACTTCTACGTCAAGGCCTTTGGCGCCGAGGAGATCGGGCGGGTGCCCCGCCCGGACGGGAAACTCGTCCACGCCGCGGTGCGCATCAACGGCTTTCTGGTCATGCTCAACGACGACTTCCCCGAGGTGTGTGGCGGCAAGTCGATGACGCCCAAGTCCTTGGGCGGCACCCCGGTGACCATCCACCTGACGGTCACCGACGTCGACGCCAAGTTCCAGCGGGCGCTGGACGCGGGCGCCACCGTCGTCGCTCCGTTGGACGATCAGTTCTGGGGTGACCGCTACGGCGTGGTCGCGGACCCGTTCGGCCACCACTGGTCGATGGGACAGCCGGTCCGCGAGGTCGGCTACGACGAGATCCAGGCGGCGATGGCCGGGCAGGGCGCCGGCTAGCCGAGCAGGCGGTCCAGCAGCCGGCGCCGCGCCGCTGTGCCGGCGGCGGCAGCGGCGGCGAGCATGTCGGCGACCTCGGTGAATTTGGCTCGCGGCCGACCGTCGGCGCTGCCGCGGGCGACCTCGGCGGCGTCGATGGCCCGCCAGCCGCGGGCATCGACGGCGTCGGGCTGCCGGTCCCGCACCAGCTCGGCCAGCGCCTCGGGCTGCCCCACCGGATCGCCGAGCCTGCCGGCGTTGAAGTCGGCCACCAGGGCGTGAACGGTCTGCAGCGAACACGACTTGTTCGTGCCGATGAACCCGCTCGGGCCGCGCTTGATCCAGCCCGCGACATAGGCTCCGGACACCGGCTGCCCGGAGTCGGGGTCGACCACGCGCCCGCCCTCGTTCGGAACGACCGCCGCGGACTCGTCGAACGGCAGGCCCGCAATCGGCTTGCCGCGGTAGCCGATCGACGTCAGCACCAGGCCGGCGTCCAGCCGGCACAACTCGTCGCCCCCGGTCGCTGCGAACTCCACGCCGGTGGCGCGTTGCTCACCCAGAACCCGCTTCGGGGTGAGCTGGTAGGCCAGCCGGATCCGCGGACGGCCGTTCCCCTGGGCCGGCGACGAGTCGTCGCCGAGCGTGGTGAGGATTTCCAGCTTGCGTTTCGTCAGGCCGTCCGTCGCGGTGGCGAGGTCGGCCGCGACCCGCTCGTGGTCGGCCGCGCTGAGCACGACATCGGACGAGCCCGTGAGCCCGATCAGTTCGGGCAGGGTGAACGCCGAATGGGCGGGGCCGCGCCGGGCGGCGACCACTACTTCGCGGACCGCCGAAGCGCGCAGCGTCACCAGCGCACGGTCGGAGATGTCGGTGCGCGCCAGGTCGTCTGGGTTGGCCGTGAGCACACGGGCCACGTCCAGGGCGACGTTTCCGTTGCCGATGATCACCACCCGCTCATGGCTGAGATCGACTGGCAGACCGGCGAACTCGGGATGCCCGTTGATCCACGCAACCAATTCGGTGGCTGTTCCGGTGCCCGGCAGGCCCATGCCCTCGATCTGCAGGCGACGGTCGTCGGGGGCCCCGACGGCGTACAACACGGCATGGTGGTGGGCGAGCAGATCCGCGTGGCTCAAGTGCCTGCCGACCTCGACGTTGAGGTAGAACCGGAAGCGCCGGTGACCGGCGACTCGATCGAACAGCCGCGTGACGCGCTTGGTGTTCTGATGGTCGGGCGCCACCCCGGCGCGCACCAGCCCGTAGGGCGTCGGCAGCTTCTCAAAGACGTTGACCCGCACGCCATGCTGCGTGAGCAGTTCGTCGGCGGCATACATGGCCGCCGGCCCGGACCCGACGATGGCCACGGTCAGTGGCCTGCGGTGGGCACGCACCTGGGCGGCCGGGATCACCGGCGCCAGCTTCGACGTCGGGGGCAATTTCTCGTCCGCGGGGCGGTCCGGGTAGAAGGACGCGTTGATCTCGACGAACGGCAATTGCTTGACGTCCAGGCGGGTGTCCGGCGCGATCGCGCCGACGGGACAGGCGCTCACGCACGCTCCGCAGTCCACACACGCCACCGGATCGATGTGGAGCATCTCCGAGGTGGCGAAGCCGGGCTCATCGGGCGTGGGGTGAATGCAGTTCACCGGGCACGCGAAAACACAGGACCCGTCGTTACAGCACGACTGGGTAATGACGTGCGGCATAGGCGATTACCCGCGCGGTCCTAGGCGGCCGGCGCCGCGGCCAGGTGCTGACGCTGCGGCTCGCTGCGGTAACGCGACGGCTTGCCGTCGATCTTGCAGAGTCGCCACATGAGCCGCGCGGAACGCGTCTCCATCAGCCCGGTGTCGTGGGCCAGCATCCGGACATCACCGAACATGTCGCTCAACCACTTTCGCGATTCCGGCGACCGGAAGAACAGCTCCCGCTTCACCTCGCGCGGGATGTCGAACTCCTGCCAGAACGCTTTGGGGGGCACCACGATTGCCCTGCAGAGGACCTTCATCGTCAGGGGCAGGTACAGCGCCGTCCAGAACCGCTGCCTGCGTGTCAATTGCGGCACCCGCTTGCGCAGGAACTCATGGGCGAAGGAGATGTGCCGCGCTTCCTCGGCGACGTGAATGGCCATCACCCGTTCCATGATCGGGTGCAGCGACTTGCCCTCGCGCAGAACGTTTTTCTGCGTGTGATCGATCGGCTCTTCCCCGGCGAGCACGCCGATGAAGAACGCCACCGGCAACGGACCGGCCACCAGCGGAACCAACGGCGAGAGCCACTTGAGCAGTCGCGGCATGCCCGGGACGTCGGCGCCGACGCGGTTGACCATCTCCTGGAACATCATGGTGTGGTTGCACTCTTCGACGGATTCGTGCAGGCAGTACCGGTATTCGGGGGACCCGTTGGGCACCCAGAACGTGTAGTTCATCAGGCCGCGGATCAGGATCGACTCGAAGTGCAGCCCTACCTTGGCGACGTTGGCCTGGCGCCACATGCCGATTTTGATCTTGCGCTCGTCGGACTGCGCCTGGTACCAGGGATGACGCCCCAGCGGGTCGGTCGCCGGCAAGATCCACCGAGGATCGTTCTCGGTGACGGCGAATTCCGGTGAGTCCCAATCGATGTCGGTGTACGGGTTGAAGTTCCGCCGCACCGACCCCTCGGACAGTGTGGCAAGCGTGTTGACGTACTCGGTATCGTCGCGCACTTCCATATTGCGGCGCCAACGCCGAACCATGCGTGTCCTGGCCATATCCAAGCCTCCCCAACGAGGTTTACATTTGGACGTGCTGTGTCCAGACAGTACCGCAGGTACCGCATATCTTCCAGACCCCTGGCGGGCACTGTGGCCTGACCAGTGGTCAGCGTTTTGGTGTGCCCTGCGTCACACCCCGTTGAACACTCCGCTGTGCGCGGCCAGGCGTTTTGCGCCGGAGGAAGGGGTCGGCAGTCGGACCGCTGCATGGCGGGTCACGTCCGCTCACTACCCTGATGAGCATGGCTGACCAGCTCGAGATTCCCTCCGACATCAAACCCCGCGACGGCCGCTTCGGATGCGGCCCTTCCAAGGTGCGGCCAGAACAATTGGAGGCGCTGACGACCACCGCGGCCCCGCTGTTCGGCACATCGCACCGGCAGTCGCCCGTCAAGAATCTGGTGGGGCGGGTCCGGTCGGGGCTGGCCGAGCTGTTCTCCGTACCGGACGGTTACGAGGTCATCCTCGGCAACGGCGGCGCGACGGCGTTCTGGGACGCGGCGGCGTTCGGACTGATCGACAAGCGCTCGCTGCACCTGTCCTTCGGCGAGTTCAGCTCGAAGTTCGCCTCGGCGGTCGCCAACAACCCTTTTATCGGCGACCCGATCGTCATCAAGGCGGACGCCGGCAGCGCACCCGAGCCGCAGAGCGATCCCTCGGTCGACGTGATCGCCTGGGCGCACAACGAGACGTCGACCGGGGTGGCGGTGCCGATCCGCCGTCCCGCCGACTCGGGCGAGGCCCTGGTCGTCATCGACGCCACCTCCGGCGCGGGCGGACTGCCGGTGGAGATCTCCGAGACCGATGCCTACTACTTCTCACCGCAGAAGAATTTCGCCAGCGACGGCGGCCTGTGGCTGGCCATCATGAGCCCGGCGGCCCTGGCGCGGGTCGAATCCATTGCCGGGTCCGGGCGCTGGGTCCCCGACTTCCTGTCGTTGCCCATCGCGGTGGACAACAGCCTGAAGAACCAGACGTACAACACCCCCGCGGTCGGCACCCTGGCGCTGATGGCCGAGCAGATCGACTGGATGCTGGGCAACGGCGGGCTGGAGTGGTGCGTCAAGCGCACGGCCGACTCGTCCCAGCGGTTGTACTCGTGGGCCCAGGAGCGGCCCTACACCACGCCATTCGTCGCCGACCCCGCCCTGCGGTCCCAGGTGGTGGGCACCATCGATTTCGCCGACGACGTCGACGCCGCGGCAGTCGCGAAGATTTTGCGGGCGAACGGCATCGTCGACGTCGAGCCGTACCGCAAACTCGGCCGCAACCAGTTGCGGGTCGGGATGTTCCCTGCGGTGGACCCCGACGACGTCAGCGCCCTGACCCAGTGCGTCGACTGGGTGGTCGAGCGGCTGTAGCCGGGCGAGCGGGGGCGGGGCCAGGCCCGCAGCCGGGCCGTAACCCGCTCGCAATCAGCACGCAACCGCCCAGCGTGTCAGCACCGGTTGTGGGCGTTAGCTGAACTAGAGTGCGCACCAGACGGGTCCGTCGACCTGCACGGAGCCTGCGAGGAGAAGCCATGCGGGAACTCAAAATGGTTGGGGTCGATGCCGACGGCAAAAACATCATCTGCGAAGCCGGCGATCGGGGGGAACCGTTCAAGCTCGCCGTCGACGATCAACTGAAAGCCGCCGTGCGCGGCGAGACCGTGTCCTCAGATCAACCGCAGCTCGATATCCAGGTCACAAACATGTTGAGCCCTAAAGAGATTCAAGCCAGGATCCGGGCTGGCGCCTCGGTCGAGCAGGTGGCTGCGGCGTCGGGCTCCGACATCTCGCGGGTCCGCCGGTTCGCGCATCCGGTTTTGCTGGAACGTGCGCGCGCCGCCGAGCTGGCAACGGCCGCTCATCCGGTGCTCGCCGACGGTCCCGCGGTACTCACGTTGCTGGAGACGGTGAGCGCCGCCCTGGTGACGCGCGGCTTGGAACCGGACAGGCTCAGCTGGGACGCCTGGCGCAACGAGGACAGCCGCTGGACGGTGCAGCTCGCGTGGAAGGCCGGCCGGTCCGACAACATCGCGCACTTCTCCTATGCCCCCGGCGCGCACGGCGGAACGGTCACGGCCGTCGACGACGCGGCCAAGGAGCTGATCGACCCGAACTTCGACCGTCCGCTGCGTCCGCTCGCGCGGGTGTCCCACGTCGACTTCGAGGAGCCGGTGAAGCCGCCCGCCGCCGCTGCTCCTGAAGACAAGCCCGCTCCCCCAGAGCAGCCGGTGCACACCCGACGGGGCAAGCCCGTCATCCCGGCTTGGGAGGACGTGCTGCTCGGCGTGCGCTCGGGGGGACAGCGCTAGACGGACGGCGGCGCTACCGCGCCACCGTCAGCGACAGCAGCGTCAGCCACGCGCCCGCGACCCCGACCCCCGCGCCCAGCAGGAACCAGCGCAGCACCAACTTGTGCCGCCAACCCCACAGCGTGGGCGCCAGCCCGCCGGCCGCGACGACGTTGAGCCCGACGGCCAGCAGTGGATGCACCCGGATGAGTCCCAGACTCAGCACCACGATGGCTGCCCCGGTCACTGCGGCGACGAACCCGGCAACCGTCAATCCCGTTGCCCAGGGCACGGAATCGTCGGTCACGACCCGAGCCTAGCCCGCTCGTAGAACGCCAAAGCGGCCGCGGTGGCGACGTTGAGGGAGTCGGTGCCGCGCGACATCGGGATCCGCACGCGCACATCGCTCGAGCGCAATGCGGCCGGCGTGAGCCCCGGCCCCTCGGCGCCGACCAGGACGGCGACGCGGTCGTCGCGGACGGCCGCCATGGCCTCGGGCAGGGCGCAGGCCCCGGCATCCGGAGTCATCGCCAGCAGTCGAAATCCGTTTTCCCTCAGCATCGACAGCTCCGCCGGCCAGTCGGCCGCCCGCGCGTACGGGACCAGCAGGGCGTGGCCCATGGAGACGCGCACGGCGCGCCGGTAGAGCGGGTCCGCGCAACCGCTGCCGAACACCACCGCGTCCACGCCCAGTCCGGCCGCGTTGCGAAAGATGGAACCGAGGTTCTCGTGGTCGTTGACCCCCTCGAGCACCGCGACGGTGCGGGCGCGCCCGACCAGTTCGGCAAGCCCGGGCTCCGGCACCCTGCGGGCGGCCGCCAGCACGCCGCGGTTCAGGTGAAAGCCCACCACCTGAGCCATGACTTCGGCGGACGTCCGGTAGAACGGCACGGCGCTGCCCGCGAGGTCGTCCGCGAGCTCGGTGAGCCGGCGGTCGGTCCCGAGCAGGGCGTGCGGGGTGAAGCGGGAGGCCAGCATGCGCTGGACGACGAGCACGCCCTCGGCGATCACCAGGCCCTTGCCGGACGGCAGGTCGGGACGGCGGTCGACGCTGTTCAGGTCGCGGAAATCGTCGAGCCGCGGGTCGCCCGGATCGGCGACGTCCTGAACGTTCAGGCCATCGGTTCCGTCGCTCACGGGCCTTCGTCGACCAAGGCCAACATCAGGTCGGCCGCGTTGCGCAGGGTGTCGCGCTGCTCGGTGTCCAGCGTCGCCAGCCGCTTGGCCAACCACTCCTGACGGGCACGCCGGGTCGCCTTGACCAGTTCGGCGCCGGACTGGGAGACAGAGACCAGCACCTGCCGGCCATCGATGGGATGCGGGGCGCGGTCCACCAGGCCCATGTCGGCCAGCGAAGCGATCACGCGGGTCATCGACGGCGGCCGGACGCGTTCGCGGATCGCCAGCGTGCCGGGCGTCATCGGGCCCTCGTTGGCCAGCGTCGCCAGCGCCGACAGCTGGGACAACGACACTGGCGACGACGGGTTTCGGAACCGGAGTTGGCGGGCGAGCCGCATGACCGCCAGCGACAGGTCGCTGGCCAGCCGCGCATCGCTGTCAGGCATGGCGCGAGGTTACACGGAACCTCACGAAATCGGGATACGAACCGGTGAACGACGGGCTTTGATCGATGCCGCTGGGCTCACCAAATGTCGCCGAACCACCGTGCGGGCACTTAACCCGCGCTGCGCAGGCATTTTGGGGTGGGCCCGCCCGGCATGCGGGTGTTTTGGCGGGGCGCAGCGGCGGCTATGTTAATCGCGATGTCTGCTGAACCCGGCCCGAACCGCGAGCCCCCGCCGCTGCCGCCTGCGCTCCTCAACGCGTGGCCGTTCATCGCCCTCGGCGCGCTCGGCTGGGTGGCCGCGGCGGCCGCCGCATTCCTCGTGCCGTCCCTGCACAGTTGGCGCCTGCTGACACTGGCCGGGCTCGGGGTGACAGTGCTCGGGACGAGCATCTTCGTGTTGCAACTCGCGGAAGCCCGTCGGGGCGCACGCGGCGCGCAGGACGGACTCGAGAACTATTTCGACCACGGCTAGATTCCGCAATCATGCACTCGGGAGGGATCGATGGTAGCCCCGCTACTGCAAGCGCAAATCGATATCGACGCACCGGTTTCCACCGTCTGGGGGCTGATATCGGATCTTCGGCGGATGCCGGAGTGGAGCCCGCAATGTCGTTGGATGAAGGCATTCGGTCCGCTGCGCCAGGGCACGCGCACGCTCAACATCAATCGCCGTAACGGCATGTTCTGGCCGACCACCTCCACGGTCGTCGAGGTCATCCCCGAGACCAAGCTGGCGTTCCGGGTCAACACCAACAACACCATCTGGAGCTACGAGCTCCAGCCCACCGGCGCGGGCACCCGGGTGATCGAGAGCCGCCATGCCGAGAACGGCGTGACCGCGTTCTCCAACCTGTCGGTGAATGCGTTGTTCGGCGGGACCACGAACTTCGAACGCGAATTGGTCGACGGCATGAACGCCTCACTCGCCAAGATCAAGGCCGCCGCCGAAAAGGGCTAGTCCGCCTCGGGCTGCGACTCCTGCGCCTCGGGCTCGGGCTGCGACTCCGGCGCTTCGGACTCGGGCTGCGACTCCGGCGCTTCGGGCTCGGGCTGCGACTCCTGCGCTTCGGACTCGGGCTGAGGCTCCGGCGCTTCGGACTGCGGCTCGGGCGTCTCCGAAGTTGTTGTCGCGGACTCCGGTTCCGCCTGTGGGCCGCCGTCGACGTCTTCGGGCCGGGGCTCCGCCGCCTCGGTCGACTGGTCCGCAGCCTCCGGCGGCTCTGTCGGGACGGGCGGCTCCACGACGTCGAGCACGCCATCGTCGTAGGGCTGGTAAATCGGCGAACCGGTGCCCGCAGGAGCGGGGGTGTCCGAATGCGCGCCGCAACCGTACTGCTTGTCCACGATCTGCCCGTCGGCCGACAGCTCGTTGCCGCACACGCCGAACATCGAACCGAGCGACCCCGCCAACGGCAGGTAGAAGCCGCAGTCACGGCACACCCGTTTGGTGGAGCGCGCCATCGCCGAGTCGGGACCGTGCTCTCCGGTGTGCCAGCGTTCGGCCGCCTCCGCGCGGCCGGCGGCACTCATGACCCACCGACGGCCCAGCCCGATTTCGGCGGCGGTGTCGTCGACCTGTGGGTCGCCGCTGGCGGTGTAGCCGGGAACCAGCCTCGGGTCGTCGGCCGCGGGCGCCAGCAGGTCGCCGGGGCTCAGGTCCCCCGGACGCACCCGCTGATCCCACGGGACCCACTCGGGCGCCAGCAACGCCGTCGGTCCCGGAATCAGCACCACCTCGCTGACGGTGGCGTGATCGGCGCCGGGATGGGCGGCGACGACGACGGCCCACTGCCAGCCCTGGTAACCGGGCAGATGAGCCAGGAACCGGTGGGTGGCGGCGGCCGGGTCCTCGTAACTGACGCCCAGGTAATCGCCCACGGTCTCCGCACCACTGAACTCCACGACGGCGGTCCTGGCCTGGTCTACCGCACCCGTCAGCACGGCGGCCAAACCTTCGGGCCAGTCGGCCACGGTCGCCCCGGCGGATTGCTCGCTGGGTCCGGTCAAGGTGTCCTCTTTCTCCATTGCGGTTCCAATACTAGGTTGGCGAGCCACACCCCGTTACCTGCAGACGCTTGTCGTCGGCATAGGGGAGAATCGGAACGTGTCTGGACGGCGGCGTGATCATCCGGGCCGCGTGGCCTCCACTCCGGGTCGCCGGCCCGCCAATGGGGCTGGTAAACAGCATCCGGGCATGGCCAATTACCCCGCCGACGATGCCGCCGATCGGCGTGGCCGCCGTCCACCGCCGATGCCGAGCGCCAATCGCTACCTGCCGCCGATCGGCCAGCAGTCGGAACCGGATCAATACGACACCTCACCCCCACGCCCTGCCGCCCCCGGTGAACGGATCACCGTCACTCGCGCCGCCGCGCTGCGCAGCCGCGAGATGGGGTCGCGGATGTACTGGATGGTGCAACGGGCTGCCACCGCCGACGGCGCCGACAAGTCAGGCCTGACGGCCCTGACGTGGCCGGTGGTGGCCAACTTCGCGGTGGACGCCGCGATGGCCGTGGCGTTGGCCAACACGTTGTTCTTCGCGGCGGCCACCGGGGAGAGCAAGGGCCGGGTCGCGTTGTATCTGCTGATCACCATCGCGCCGTTCGCGGTCATCGCGCCGCTCATCGGCCCGGCGCTGGACCGGTTGCAGCACGGCCGGCGGGTCGCCCTCGCCGGGTCGTTCGTCCTGCGGACGGCGCTGGCGCTGGTGCTGATCATGAATTACGACGGCGCAACCGGGAGCTACCCGTCGTGGGTCCTTTATCCGTGCGCGCTGGCCATGATGGTGTTCTCCAAGTCTTTCAGCGTGCTGCGCAGCGCCGTGACGCCGCGCGTCATGCCGCCGACCATCGACCTGGTGCGGGTGAACTCGCGGCTGACCGTGTTCGGTCTGCTCGGCGGCACCATCGCCGGCGGGGCGATCGCCGCGGGCGTGGAGTTCGTCTGCACCCATCTGTTCAAGTTGCCCGGCGCGTTGTTCGTCGTCATCGCGGTCACGCTCGTCGGCGCTTCGCTGTCGATGCGGATCCCGCGCTGGGTCGAGGTCACGGCCGGCGAGGTGCCCGCCACGTTGAGCTACCGCCAGGACAGCGAACCACAGCGGCGCAGCTGGCACCATGAAGTCAAGAAGGTCGGCGGGACGCTGCGACAACCGCTGGGCCGCAACATCATTACCTCGTTGTGGGGAAACTGCACCATCAAGGTCATGGTCGGCTTTCTGTTCTTGTACCCGGCGTTCGTCGCCAAGGCGCATCAAGCCAACGGCTGGGTTCAGCTCGGCATGCTCGGGATGATCGGCGCGGCGGCCGGCATCGGCAACTTCGCCGGCAACTTCGCCGCCGCGCGCCTACAACTGGGCCGCCCCGCCGTGCTGGTGGTGCGCTGCACGCTGGCGGTCTCTGCGGTCGCGCTGGCGGCGGCGGTGGCGGGCACCCTCGCGGCGGCCGTGATCGCCACCCTGGTGACGTCCGGCAGCAGCGCCATCGCGAAGGCCTCGCTGGACGCCTCACTGCAAAACGATCTGCCCGAGGAATCGCGCGCCTCGGGATTCGGGCGTTCGGAGTCGACGCTGCAGCTGGCCTGGGTGCTCGGCGGTGCCGTGGGCGTTCTGGTGTACACCGAGTTGTGGGTGGGCTTCACCGCCGTAACCGCGCTGCTGATCCTCGGATTGGCGCAGACGCTCGTTAGCTATCAAGGGAACTCGCTGATCCCCGGACTCGGAGGTAACCGGCCCGTCATGGTGGAGCAGGAAGGCGTCCGTCGCGGCCGACCGGCGGTGGTGCCCGAGTGAAACGCAGGATGGCCGTGCTGCTCGCCGGCCTGATGACTCTGGCGTGCGTGGCCGTCGGTGTGGGCACCTGGCTGCTGGTGCGCCCGTCCGGTCCGCAGCGACCCCAGATCAGCGCGTATTCGCACGGCCACCTCACGAGGGTGGGGCCATACCTTTACTGCAGCGTGCTCAACCTCGAGGACTGCGACACGCCCCAGGCGCAGGGCGAGCTGAAGGTCAGCGAGCGCTACCCGGTGCAACTCTCGGTGCCCGACGCGATCTACCGGGCGCCGTGGCGGCTGCTGCAGGTCTACGAGGACCCGACCAACACCACCAGCACCATCTTTCGGCCGGGCACCCGGTTCGCGGTCACCATCCCGCCGGTGGACCCGCACCGCGGGCGCGTGGTCGGGATAGTGGTGCAGTTGCTGACGCTCGTCATGGATCCCGCGGGAGAGCTGCGGGATGTTCCGCACGCGGAATGGTCAGTGCGCCTTACGTATTGAGCGCCCGGGTCAGGCGCCGTGCCCAGCCGGCACCCGTTCCCCTTCGACGGGCGGGCCCGGAGGGGTCCCGTCGCCGAACGGATTGCCGCCCAGCGCTTCCCGGCCATGCGGTGACAGCCAGCTCGACAGGTCCGGCCCCTTGGGCACGATGCCGGTGGGATTGATGTCGGCGTGCACGATGTAGTAGTGCTGCTTGATCTGCACGAAGTCGACGGTGTCGCCGAACCCCGGTGTCTGGAAGAGGTCGCGCGCATACGCCCACAACACCGGCATCTCGCTCAGTTTGCTCCGGTTGCACTTGAAATGACCGTGGTAGACCGGGTCGAAGCGGGCCAATGTCGTGAACAACCGCACGTCGGCCTCGGTTATGGTGTCGCCCACCAGGTATCGCTGATCGGCCAGGCGGTCGCCGACCCAATCCAACGCGGCGAACAGCCGGTCGTACGCCGCGTCGTAGGCTTCTTGCGAGCCGGCGAACCCGCACCGGTACACCCCGTTGTTGATCTCGGTATAGACCCGCTTGTTCACGTCGTCGATCTCCGCGCGCAGCTGCTCGGGATACAGCTCCGGGGCGCCCTCGCGGTGGTAGGCGGTCCATTCCGTGGAGAAGTCCAGGGTCATCTGTGCGAAGTCGTTGGTGACGACAGCGCCGGTGGGAACGTCGACGATCGCGGGCACCGTGATGCCCTTGGGATAGTCGGGGAAGCGCTTGAAGTAGGCATCCTGCAGCCGGGGAATCTTCAAGACGGGGTCCACGCCCCCGGGGTCGAGATCGAACGTCCAGCTGCGTTCGTCGTGGGTAGGCCCGCAAAACCCAATGGACAGAACGCTTTCCAGGCCCAGCAAGCGCCGGACGATGATGGCGCGGTTGGCCCAGGGGCAGGCGCGCGCGACGACGAGCCGGTACCTGCCGGGTTCCACCGGATAGCCGTCGCGCCCGTCGGCGGTGACGCGGGTGGTGATGTAGTTCGTGTCGCGGGTGAAGTCACCTTTTCCGGCGACGTAGGCGGCCATGGTGACAATTCTGCCCCAGCCACTCGCCGCCGACCGGCGGCGAGCTAGGCGTCGAGCTCGCGGGCGACCGCGCGAACCACCTCGGAGACCCGTCGAGCCGTCTTGCGGTCCGGGTAGCGCCCCTTGCGCAGCTCGGGCTGAACGGCGCTCTCCAGCAACGTGATCATGTCCTCGACCATGCCGTGCAGTTCGTCGGGGCTGTGCTTGTGCTCGGCGGGCGTCTCGCGGCGGCCCTGAGCCTTGGTGAGGCTGGGCGGCGGCTCAATCAGCTTGAGGCTCAGCGCCTGAGGCCCGCGCCGCCCGGAGGCGATGCCGAACTCCACGCGCTGGCCCGCTTTGAGCCCCTCGACCCCAGCGGGCAACGCCGACGAGCGGACATACACGTCCTCGCCGTCCTCTTGCGACAGGAAGCCAAACCCCTTGTCGGCGTCGTACCACTTAACCTTGCCGGTCGGCACTGGTCTCACCTGCTTGTCTAACGGATCAATAGAATGGCCAACACAATAAGCGTCCCGCCTGCGCAGGACGCCGTTTGGTCCCTGATCCTACTCGGATGCTCGCCTGACGAGCACCCCCGTTATTGCCCACTCGGTACTCTGGGCATTACCGGTGGAGGAGATATGCGCCTGATCCTGAACATCATCTGGCTCGTGTTCGGCGGCCTGTGGATGGCCGCCGGATACGTGGTCGCGGCGCTTGTCAGCTTCTTGCTGATCATCACCATCCCGTTCGGCTTCGCGTCGCTGCGCATCGCCTCCTACGCGTTGTGGCCGTTCGGCCGCACCATCGTCGACAAGCCGACCGCCGGCACGGGAGCGCTGATCGGAAACGTCATCTGGGTGCTGCTGTTCGGACTGTGGCTGGCGATCGGCCACGTGGTGAGCGCGGTGGCGATGGCCGCCACGATCGTCGGCATTCCGCTGGCGCTGGCCAACCTCAAGCTGATCCCCGTGTCGTTGATGCCGCTTGGCAAGCAGATCGTTCCCGTCGGTTCGCCCTCCCAGGTGATGGCCGCATGACGCTGACCGCGCTGGGTGTGCCGACGGTGCCGGGCCGCGCCGGCGGCGGTGCCGCCCGGCACGCCCCGACCACGGGCCCGTTGGTGGACACCTACGGGCGGGTCGCCACCGACCTGCGGGTCTCGCTGACCGACCGCTGCAACCTGCGGTGCAATTACTGCATGCCGGCCGAGGGCCTGGATTGGCTGCCGGGCGAGCAACTGCTGCGGCCCGACGAGCTGACCCGCCTGATGCACATCGCCGTCACCCGGTTGGGCATCACGAGCGTGCGATTCACCGGTGGCGAACCCCTGTTGGCGCGGCACCTCGAAGAGGTGGTCGCGGCGGTGGCCGGGCTGCGGCCCCGCCCGGAGATCTCGTTGACCACCAATGGCATAGGGCTGGCGAGGCGGGCCGCCGGCCTCGCCCGGGCAGGCCTGGACCGTGTCAATGTCTCGATGGACAGCGTGGATCGCGACCACTTCGCGGCGATCACCCGCCGGGACCGGCTCGGCGACGTGCTCGACGGGCTGGCCGCCGCCCACGACGCCGGCCTGACGCCGGTCAAGGTCAACGCCGTGCTCGATCCCGTCACCGGGCGGCAGGACGTCGTCGAACTGCTGCGGTTCTGCCTCGAGCGCGGCCACCAGCTACGGGTGATCGAGCAGATGCCGCTGGATGCCGGGCACCAATGGCGCCGGGGCGCCGCGCTGAGCGCCGACGACGTGCTCGACACGCTGCGCCCCCACTTCCGGTTACGGCCCGACCCCGCGCCGCGCGGCTCGGCGCCCGCGGAGCTCTGGCTGGTCGACACCGGCCCGGGCACGCCGAGCGGAAAGTTCGGCGTCATCGCGTCGGTCTCCCACGCCTTCTGTTCGGCCTGCGATCGAACCCGCCTGACCGCTGACGGTCAGGTCCGCAGCTGCCTGTTTTCGACCGAGGAGACCGATCTTCGGGCCCTGCTGCGTAGCGGCGCGTCCGACGACGCGATCGAAGCGGCGTGGCGGGTCGCGATGTGGGGCAAGCCGGCCGGTCACGGGATCAACGACCCGAGCTTCGTCCAGCCCGACCGTCCGATGAGCGCGATCGGTGGCTAGCCCGATGGGTCATGCCGTCCAACAAGACGGGATTCAGGTGACGGTGCGCTACTTCGCCGCCGCGCGGGCGGCGGCGGGCGCCGAGTCGGAGACGGTGGTGCTGCGCCCCGGGACCACCGTGGCCGAGCTCGTCGAGCGCCTCGCCGTGCGTGGCTCCCGACTCGCCGCGGTGTTGGGCAGATGCTCCTACCTGTGCGACGGGGTCGCCGTGCGCGACGAGACCGCACCGTTACGCCCCGGAAACACGATCGACGTTCTACCCCCTTTCGCCGGCGGGTAAAACTGTGAGTTATCTCACGTAACGGAACGATAACGGCGTAATCACGCTCCGATATCGGGTGCTATGACCTGCGTGGATGCCGTGTGTCCGGAGCGTTTTCCCAGATGGCCGAGAGGGAAACGCCCGGTTTCGCAGAACGTGACGGGGCCGACAGAACCCGCTACCTTTCTCCGAAGGCTCGCCAAGACAACCGAATTGGCGGACCTCCCCTCCTATCGCGCCGAGCTCCATCCAGTAGGCGGGGCCCACTGACCAACGTGGATGGAGACGGGGGACCCACCGGTCCACCGTGATCGGACTGGGGCCGCGTGCGGCCCCTAGGGGTGAAGCCGACGTCGCTCCCCAGCGGACACGACGACGGCCGGGTGGCCTCTCCAACCCGAACCCGACAGCTGACCTCGCAGGCGCGTGACGAGAGAGGATTTTTCACGGCCTATGAGTGGACGTCACCGTAAGCCCAGCACGTCAAACATCAGCGTCGCCAAGATCGCCGTCACCGGCGCGGTCCTCGGTGGCGGCAGCATCGCCCTGGCCGGCCAGGCGGCCGCGGCCACCGACGGCGAGTGGGACCAGGTAGCCCGGTGCGAATCCGGCGGCAACTGGGCGATCAATACCGGCAACGGCTACCACGGTGGCGTGCAGTTCAGCTCGAGCACTTGGGCTTCGCACGGCGGTGGCCAGTACGCGCCGTCGGCCGAACTGGCCACCGGAGCAGCTGACCGGTTTCGACCAGCCGGCGCCTCCGGCCGACGCCTTGCCGCCAGCGCCTCCGGCCGACGCCGTACCGCCGGCGCCCCCGGCCGACGCCGTACCGCCGGCGCCCCCGGCAGACGCCGTGCCGCCGGCACCTCCCGCCGACGTGCCCCCGGCGCCCCCGGCGGACCTGCCCCCGGCGCCCCCGGCCGACGCGCCGGTGGACACCGACTTCCACGGTTTCGTCCCGGCCAACATGCCGCAGGACGTTTCCTCGGCCGGCTACACCAAGCAGCTGTGGGACGCCATCCGGGCTCAGGACATCCAGGGCAACGACGCGCTCGACGCGATCGCCCAGCCGGCCCCGGCCACCTGAGTCCCGCCCGTAAGACTGCCCGGCACGCCTCGGACGTTTTTCGCTTCGGGGCGTGCCGGCACTCCAATCGCTACGGCGTTAGGCCGAGCCCACCCATTCTTCGGTCCCATCGTCGAAGAACTGGTGCTTCCATACCGGTAGCCGCGCCTTGATCTCGTCGACCAGCTGCGCACAGGTGGCGAACGCCGCGTGACGGTGGTCCGCCGCCACCGCCGCCACCAGCGCCGCCTCCCCGATGCGCAGCACCCCGATCCGGTGGCTGGCCGCGACCGCGCGCACCCCGGTCGACTGGTCCGCGACGTCGGAGACCACCTTGGCCAACACCTCTTCGGCCGACGGATGCGCGGAGTACTCCAGCCGCACCACCCGCCGTCCGCCGTCGTGGTCGCGAATCATGCCGACGAAGCCGACGACAGCCCCCGCCGACTGATGGGCCACGAGCTCTTCGTGCTCGGCCAGGAAGATCGGGTGATCGGTCATGGCCGCACGGACGACCAGCGTCATCGCTGGTGGTCTCCGCCGGCGAGTTGATCGAGCGCGTGATCGAGCACGTCGTCGAGCACGCCCAGGCCGTCCCGCACGCCA
>NZ_LZJN01000074.1 GCF_001667735.1 Mycobacterium sp. E183 | reverse complement strand
CAGGCCGCGTTGGCGGTGGTGTTGGGGAAGTTGGGGGCGACTTCGGATGTGGCGGTGGGCTTTCCGATCGCCGGGCGCCGTGATCCCGCGCTTGATGAGTTGGTCGGATTTTTCGTCAACACGCTGGTGTTGCGCACCAACCTGGGTGGAAATCCGACCGTGGCTGAGGTGTTGGCCCAGGTACGACAGCGCAGCCTGGCCGCCTATGAGCACCAGGATGTGCCCTTCGAAGTCCTCGTCGAACGGCTGCACCCCACCCGCAGCCTGACCCACCACCCCCTGATCCAAGTCGTCTTGGCCTGGCAGAACCTGCCCTGGCAGCATGACGGTCCGGCCGCCGGGCTGGCGCTGGGAGACGTGCGGGTCACGCCGGAGCCCGTCGACACCCAGGTCGCCCGAATGGATCTGGTGTTCTCGCTGGCCGAGCGCTGGACCGAGGACGGGCAGCCCGCCGGCATCGGGGGGGCGGTGGAGTTCCGCACCGACGTGTACAACACCGCCCGCGTCGAGGCCCTGGCCGCGCAACTGCACGACGTGTTGGTCACCATGACCGCCGACTCCGCGCGGCGTATCTCGTCGATCGAGGTGCTGGATGAGGCCGAGCGTGCGCGTCTTGAGGTGATCGGTAATCGGGCGGTGTTGAGCGGGCCGGTGCCGGTGGCGGTGTCGATTCCGGAGCTGTTCTCCGCGCAGGTGGATCGTGCGCCGGAGGCGGTGGCGATCAGCTGTGGGGGCGGGTCGTGGACGTATGGCGAGGTGGATGAGGCGTCGAATCGGTTGGCGCGCTTGTTGGTTGAGTATGGTGCCGGTCCGGGGGAGTGTGTGGGGTTGTTGGCCGAGCGCTCGGCCCGGGCCGTGGTGGCGATTTTGGCCGTGCTCAAGACCGGCGCGGCCTACCTGCCCATCGACCCGGCACTGCCGGCGGCCCGCATCGAGTTCATGCTCACCGACGCCCTACCGATCGCCGCCGTCACCACCACGGGCGTGCGATCGCGGCTCGACGGGTCGGACCTGGCGGTCATCGAATTCGACGACCCGGAAATCGCGACACAATCGGCCGACGCGCTGTCGGCGCCGTCGTCCGGGGACGTCGCGTACATCATCTACACCTCGGGCACGACCGGCACGCCCAAGGGCGTGGCCGTCACCCATCACAACGTCACCCAGTTGCTGGAGTCGGTGCACGACGAGCTGGCGCTGGGCCGGGTGTGGTCGCAGTGTCACTCGCTGGCCTTCGACTTCTCGGTGTGGGAGATCTTCGGGTCGCTGTTGCACGGCGGCCGGTTGGTGATCGTGCCCGACGCGGTGGTCCGCTCACCAGAAGACTTGCGCACCATGCTGATTCGCGAGCGGGTCAACGTGCTGAGTCACACACCGTCGGCCGTGGCGGCCTTGTCGCCCCAGGGGTTGGACTCGGTGGCGACGCTGGTGATGGGTGGGGAGCCGTGCCCGCCCGAGGTGGTGGATCGGTGGGCGCCCGGGCGGGTGATGGTCAACCAATACGGCCCCACCGAGACCACGATGTACGCGGCGATGACCAGGCCGCTGGCCGCGTGGAGCGGGACACCGCCGATCGGCTCGCCGATACCCGGCGCGGCGCTGTTCGTGCTGGACAAGTGGCTCCGGCCGGTGCCGGTGGGTGTGGTCGGTGAGTTGTATGTGGCGGGTCGGGGTGTGGCGTGTGGGTATGCGGGTCGGTCGGG
>NZ_LZJN01000073.1 GCF_001667735.1 Mycobacterium sp. E183 | reverse complement strand
CCTGATGGGGTGGCCGAGCAGGCGTTGGCGGTGACCCAGGCCGCTCAGCAGCCCGCGGGCAACACCGCCCAGACGGTGGCCTCGAGCACGTCGCAGCTGGCGACCACGCAGCTGGTGACGGCGGCGGCGCCGACCCAGCAGGTGACGGCCGCGGCTACCACCCAGCCGGGGCCGTTTACCTGGCTGATCAACGCGATCCAGGGCCTGCAGACGGGGTTGCCGACGCCGACCAACAACTACTTGGGCCTCAACCCCACCTTGTACACGGTGATCCTCAAGCAGACCTCGGGTCTTGCTTATTTCTCGAACGGTATCCCGGCGTTTTGGTCGCAGTTGGCTCAGCAGTTGGTGTCGGGTCCCGGTGGTACCACGGCTGGTGCCGGTGGTGCGTGGTTCCCGACGCCGCAGTTCGCCCAGTTGGGCCTGGGCAACCTGGGCAGCCTCAGCAGCAACGTCGTCTCGGCCGGTGCCGGGCAGGCAACCCAAGTCGGGGGTTTGTCGGTGCCCCAGCAGTGGGCCACGCTGACCTCGGCGGTCAGCCCGGCCAACGCCGAGGCCGAGGCGCTGCCGGTGCAGGCCGGCGCGGCCGGCAACCCCCCGGGCAACGCCCTGCTGCGCGGCATGCCCACCGGCGTCATGGGCCGCCGCGCCGGCGCCGCCGCGGGCTACTCCCACAAATACGGCTTCCGCTACAGCGTCCTAACCCGACCCCCATCGGCCGGATAGGGAAAGGCCAGGTGAACGGAAGTTGTACACGAATGAACAGTCGGCACTAGGGAGGCGAGGCACCGCGTGACCCATTTAATCTCAGCAATAAGCCACGCCTGCGGTAAGCCCACCGGCAAACCGTTCCTCAAAGGCCAGCGAGCCGAAACCAGGGAGGGATCTTAATGTCGTTTGTCACGACGCAGCCGGAGGCGCTGGCCGCGGCCGCTGGCGATCTGCAAAGCATCGGTTCGGCGCTCAGCGCGCAGAACGCCGCGGCGGCGGCCCCGACGACGGGGATCGTGCCGGCCGCAGCCGACGAAGTGTCGGCACTGACCGCGGCGCAGTTCTCTGCGCATGCGCAGATGTATCAGGCTGTGAGCGCCCAGGGCACGGCGATTCACGAGATGTTCGTCAACACCCTGAGGATGAGCTCGGGGTCCTACGCGGTGACTGAGGCGGCCAACGCGGCCGCGACGGGTTAAAGGAGCCAATGATGTTTGATTTTGGGGCGCTTCCGCCGGAGGTTAATTCGGCGCGGATTTATGCCGGTCCGGGGTCGGGGTCGTTGATGACGGCGGCGTCGGCGTGGAATGCGATCGCCGCGGAGCTGCAGTCGGCTGCGTTGAGTTATCAGAATGTGGTGACCCAGCTGGCCAGTGAGGAGTGGGCGGGCACGGCCTCGGCGGCGATGGCGGCCGCGGCCACCCCGTATGCGGAGTGGCTGGCCAGCACGGCGGCGCAGGCCGAGCAGGCCGCGGTGCAGGCCGCCGCGGCGGCGGCGGCTTATGAGGCGGCGTTCGCCGCGGTGGTGCCTCCGCCGGTGATCGCGGCCAACCGGGCGTTGGTGCAGCAGTTGCAGGCCACCAACGTGATCGGGCAGAACACCGGGGCGATCGCGCAGTTGGAGGCCCAGTACGGCGAGTTTTGGGCCCAGGATGCCGGGGCGATGGCCAACTACTCGGTGCAGTCCACGGCGGCGACCAAGGGCATCACCCAGTTCCAGGCCGCCCCGAAGGTGACCAACGACGCGGGCACCACCACCCAGGCCAGCACGGTGGCCAACGCGGCGGCCAACACTTCCGCCGGCAACGCGGCCAACGTCGCGCAAAAGGCGGCCACCACCGCCACGACGACCGCGGCCCCGCAGGCCGCCGC
>NZ_LZJN01000072.1 GCF_001667735.1 Mycobacterium sp. E183 | reverse complement strand
AGGGGTCCCGTCCCACACCAGGTGGCCGTCGGGGCGGCGGCGAGCCCCGTCGGCGGGGCGGTGCGGGCGCAGCCGGCCGTCCGGCATCAGGTGTCGCACCGGGACGGCGCAGCCGAGCGATCCGGACCTGCCTTTAGAACGTGTTGACCTTGTCGAGGCTGACGAACATGCCGTGGCCGGTGTGGTCGTTGGTGAAGCGGGTGCCGTCGGCGGTGGCGTTGATCGTCCAGCCGGCGGCGTTGTAGGTCTTGTAGTCGATCTGCACGGTGGGAATGGCGCCGAGGTTGCCCAAAACCCACTGCACCTTGCCGGCCGAGTCCACGCTGACGCCGTTGGCGTGTTCGCCGTCCTGCAGCGGGGAGTTGGTGAACGGCGCTTCGCAGCCGACGGTGTCCTTGTTGATCTGGCAGCGGGTGGTGCCCGACTTGGTTTCGATGAAGACGTAGCCGTTCTGGTCCGGCGGCAGCGGGATCGCGCCGGCCGGTGCGGTCGGGTTGGCCGGCGTCGTCGGCAGGCCCGGGGCCGGGCTGGCCGTCGGGGCCGGCGGCGCTGCCGACGGCCTGGGGGTGGGGAACGTGGGTTCGACCGGGCCGGCCCCCGGCGCGGCGACCGGCCGGCCTGCGATGGTGCTGGAACAGGCGTCGATCAGTGCCGGGCTGACCAGCACGGGCGCGATCAGCAGGGACCCACCGGCAAGGCTCCACCGTGCCCTTTGCGAAAACCGCACGCGCCACTCCCGATTATCAGCAATATTGGGAAATCAGATTACGCGCGCAGTAACGAAATCCCGTGCAACCGCGCAGCTGTCGATGCCACGCCGATGGTGAACCTTTATCGCTGCGTGACCGACTGGGTCTCGGCGGCCCGGCGGGCGGCGGCGACGATGCCCTGGTAGCCGGTGCACCGGCAGAAGTTGCCGGACAGGCCCTCCCGGATCTCGTGGTCGCTGGGATCGGGGTTGTCGCGCAGCAGCGCGGTCAGCGACATGACGAAACCCGGCGTGCAGAAGCCGCATTGCAGCCCGTGGCACTCGCGCAGCGCCGACTGCACTGGCGACAGCGTGCCGTCGGGTTCCGCGACCCCTTCGACCGTCGTCACCTCGGTCCCGTCGGCCTGCACCGCGAACATCAGGCACGAGCGCACGGCCGCGCCGTTTAGCAGCACCGTGCAGGCCCCGCACGCGCCGTGCTCGCAGCCCAGATGGGTGCCGGTCAGCCCGCACTTCTCGCGCAGGAAGTCGGCCAGCGTCATCCGCGGTTCGACCACGGTGGTGACCGGAGTTCCGTTGACGGACAGTTCGATTGGGTGTTCAGGCATTGTCGGCCCCCGTGGCTGCTTCGGCTGTAGCTCGTGTCCAGGCGCGGGCGGCCATCGTGGCGCCGACCTTCAACCGGTACGCCGCCGTCCCCTGCAGGTCGTTGGGAACCTCGTCGAGCCCGCTCATCGCGGCCCGGCCGATCTCCTCGGGAACCAGCTCGCCGACTGGCCTTCCGAGGGCCGCGACCTCGGCCGCCGTCGCGCGCCGGACCGTGGACCCCATGCCCAGCAGCCCGATCGCGCAGCGCGACACCCGGTCCTGGTCGTCGAGCTGGACGGCCACCAGTGCGCCGGCGATCGCGAAATCGCCGTGGCGGCGCGAGAATTCCTCGACGGCGAACCCGCATCTGCCGTCCCAGATCGGGAACCGCACCCCGGTCAGCACCTCGTCGGAGTCCATGGTGGTTTCCCAGACGCCGGCGAAGAAGTCGGCGGCGGCGATCTCGCGCCGCCCGCCTGGCGACTGGACCTCCATCACCGCGTCCAGCGTCAGGGCGACCGCGGGGTATTCGCCGGCGGCGTCGGCGTGCGCGATCGACCCGCCCAGGGTGCCGCGGTTGCGGATCTGGAAGTGCCCGACGAACGGCGTCACCCGGGCCAGCAGCGGAACCGCTTGGCGCACTACGTCATCGGAGCCAACGGCGGCCTCGGTGGTGCCGGCGCCGATCCACAGCTCGGCACCCCTGCGGTCGATGCCCTGCAGCTCGGGCAGCCGGGAGATGTCGATCAGGTGGTCGAAGTAGGCCAGCCGCATCGCGAGCATCGGCACCAGGCTCTGGCCGCCCGCCAATATCTTTGCGTCGTCGCCCAATTCGACCAGCAGGCGCACGGCGTCGTCGATGCTGTCGGGCCGGTGGTAGTCGAACGCGGCCGGCTTCATCGTTGCACCGCTTCCAACAGGGCCGCGATCGACGCCGGGCTGGCCGGCAGCCGGGTGACCGTCACACCCAGCGGCGCGAGCGCGTCGTTGATGGCGTTGATCACCGCCGGCGTCGAGCCGATGGCCCCGCCCTCGCCTGCGCCCTTATAGCCGCCGGGCCCCGGTCCGGGTATCTCGACGTGGCCGAATTCGATCGGCGGTACCTCGGTGGCGGTGGGCAGCAGGTAGTCGACGAAAGTCGTTGCCAGCGGGTTGCCGTCGTCGTCGTAAACCAAGTCCTCCATCAGGGCGCCGCCGATGCCCTGCACAGTGCCGCCGGCGATCTGGCCCTCCACCACCGAGGGGTTGATCATCGGCCCGACGTCCTCGCTGACGATATAGCGCAGCAGCGTCACCTTGCCGGTGGCCACGTCCACCTCGCAGGTGCAGGCGTGCGTCGCGTTGGACCAGTGGATGGGATTGGTCGAGTTGAACCGGGCGGTCGCCTCCAGGTTGGCCGACATCCCCGGCGGCAGCAGCTGCGGCGAGTAGTGCGCGACGTACGCCAGCTCGCCGAACGGCACCGACCTGTCGGGCTCGCCGCGCACGCTGGCCACCGAAAACGCCAGGTCCACTTCGGATTCTGCGACCTTGAGGTGGTGGGCGGCCAGTGCCACGATCTTCTCGCGCAGCAGCGTCCCCGCCTCGTTGACGGCCCCGGCGGTCATGGGCGCGCTGCGGCTGCCCTGCGTCCCGGCCCCGTACGGGGTGACCGCAGTGTCGCCCTGGATGGTGGCGACGTCATCGATGTCGGCGCCCAGCGCGTCGGCGGTCAGCTGCACGACCGTGGTCTCGATGCTGTTGCCGCTCGAGCCGCCGTTGACGTACACGTTGATCTTGCCGGTGGGCTCCATGCGGATGGTGCAACCCTCGGTGGCCAGGTGGCCGGTCGCCGCGCCTGTCGGTTCGATGTAGGCCGAGAACCCCAATCCCAGGTAGCGGCCCTGCGCGAGCGCCTCGGCCTGCTCTTTGCGAAAGCCTTCGTGGTCAAGGATTTTCACGGCCTGCTCGAAGGTGTCGATCGGGGCGACGTGGTCATACGGCATGCCGTTGGGGTTGAAATAGGGCATCTCGTCGCGGCGCAACAGGTTTCGCCGGCGCAGCTCGACCGGGTCCATGTTCATCTTGCGCGCGGCGATGTCCAGCAGAATCTCGCGGGCCAGCGTCTCGTACTGCCAGGGGCCGCGATAGGCGGCCAGGCCGCTGGTGTTGGAGAACACCGTCTTGTAGTTGAAGCTGGCCTTGGGCACCCGGTAGGGGCCCGGAAAGAACATGCCGATGGCGGCCGTGGTGAGCACCGGATAAGGCGTCGGGTAGGCGCCGATGTCCTGGACGAAGTCGATGTCGGCCGCCGCGATGTTGCCCTCGTCGTCGAAGGCCATGCGGGCGGTGCCGTCGACGTGCCGCGCCTGCCCGGCCGACATCAGGTTCTCCCGCCGGTCCTCGATCCACTTCAGCGCGGCCGGCACCTTGCGGGCGGCCAGCATGATGCACATGTCCTCGCGCATCGGGACGACCTTCTGGCCGAAGCCGCCGCCGGTGTCGCGCATGATGACCCGAACCCGTTGTGCCGCAATGCCTAACAGCCGGGCGCAGAACGCCCGCAGTTCGTGCGGGGTCTGGGTGGACGCCCACATCGTGAGTTCTCCGGTGGCGGCGGTCCATTCGACGACCAGGCCGCGGGTTTCGATCGGCACCGGCGCATAGATCTGTTGGTAGATGTTCTCCTTGACGACGCACGGCGCGCCGGCGAACAGTTCTTCGTCCGGCGGGGCCCCGCCCATCCCGCCGGCGACGTTGTTCGGGTAGGCGTCGTGCACCAGCACGTCGCAGGCCTGCGCCCGGGTGAAGTCGGTGACGGCGGGCAGCGGCTCGTAGTCCACGTCGATGAGTTCCAGCGCGTCCTCGGCGACATACCGGCTCTCGGCGACGACGAGGGCGACGGGGTCGCCGACGAACTTCGCCTCGCCCTCGGCCAGCGGCGGGCGCGGGGTGTCTTGGACGTCCTTGCCGGCGACGGCGTGCCAGGCCTCCCGCACGTCGGGGTTGAGGTCGGCGGCGGTGAACACCGCGCGCACGCCGGGCAGCGCCAGCGCGGCCGAGGCGTCGATGCCGTTGATCCGCGCCCGTGCGAACGGGCTGCGCACGAAGCAGGCGTGCAGCATGCCGGGCCGCGAGATGTCGTCTACGAAGCTGCCGCGGCCGGTCAGCAGCCGGCCGTCCTCAACCCGCTGGACTCGGGTGCCCGCGTATCGGGGCGCCGGAGTGGAGGGAGCCTGCACGTCCTGAGTCATCGTGCTCCATTGGTTGTCGCTAGGCGAGAAGCTGAATGTCATCATAGGAGAGTGGCGTTATCGCAGTCGAGCGGCCCGGCGCCGCGCAGCGTCGGGGTGCTGCTGGCCGCGGGAGCCGGGCGGCGCTACGGCAAGCCGAAGGTGCTGGTCGACGGGTGGCTTCAGGCCGCGGTCGACGCCCTGCGGGCCGGGGGCTGCGCGGACGTGGTCGTCGTGCTGGGCGCCGCCCAGGTGGCGGTTCCGGCCGGATCCACCGCGGTGACGGTCCGGCGGTGGCGGGACGGGCTGAGCGCCTCGGTCCGCGCCGGCCTCGAGCGGGCCGACCGGCTGCGCGCGGACTACGCGGTGCTGCACGTCGTCGACGCCCCCGATGTGGGGCCCGCGGTGGTCGCGCGCGTTCTCGGCCGGGCGATCGCATCACCCGCCGGGCTGGCGCGCGCCGCGTTCGGCGACCGCCCGGGGCATCCGGTGGTCGTCGCCCGCCGCCATTGGCCCGAGGTCCTGTCGAGCATCTCCGGCGACAGCGGCGCCGGCGCGTACCTGCGGACCCGGCGCGACGTCGAGATCGTCGACTGCGCGGATCTCGCCGGCGGTCAGGACATCGACGAGCCCTAGGCCGCCGCGGGCGGGTCGGCGGCGGGCAGCGCGGCGTCTTGGGCGGCCGCGTGCACGCGATGGCGGACGAGGTACCAGCCGCCGATCAGCCCGGGGATGCCGAGGGCCAACGCGCCGAGCAGCCAGGGGCCCTGAACCTTGTCCAGCAACATCAGGACCAGGACGCCGGCCAGGAAGGCCAGCGTCAGGTAGCCGCTGTAGGGCGCCAGCGGCATCCGGAAGTGCGGCCGCTGCACCTCACCGGCGCGGGACAGCCGGTAGAACCGCAGCTGGCTCGCCACGATCGTCCCCCAGGCGACCACCACGCCCACGGCGGCGATGTGGAGCACGATTTCGAACGCCTGGCTGGGTTTGACGGCGTTGAGCACGATGCCCAACAGGCCGACCACGGCGGTGAGCAGGATTCCGCCGTAGGGCACGCCGGTCTTGGTCATCGGCGCGGTGAATTTCGGGCCGCTGCCGTTGATCGCCATGGACCGCAATATCCGGCCCGTGGAGTACAGCCCGGCATTCAGGCTGGAGAGCGCGGCGGTGAGCACGACCAGGTTCATCACACTGCCGGCCCCGCCGAAGCCGACCTTGGAGAAGAAGGTGACGAACGGGCTCACGTGGTCGCGGTAGGCGGTGTGTGGCAGCAGCAGCGCCAGCAGGACCGTCGACCCGATGTAGAAGATGGCGATGCGAAAGACCACCGAATTGATGGCCCGCGGCATGATCTTGTGCGGATTTGGGGTCTCGCCGGCCGCGATGCCGACGAGTTCGACCGCGGCGTAGGCGAAGACCACGCCCGAGGTGACCAGCACCAGGGGCAGCAAGCCGGCCGGCAGGAGTCCGCCGTGGCTGTCCCAGAGCGCCACACCGGGGTCGTGACCGTCGACCTTGAAGCGGCCGACCAGAAAGACGATGCCGACGACGAGGAACGTCACCAGGGCCAGCACCTTGATCAGCGAGGCCCAGAATTCGAGCTCGCCGAACAGCCTGACCGAGATCAGGTTCATCGCGAGCACGGCGACCAGCGCGATCAGCGCCAGCATCCACTGCGGGACGGTCTGGAACGTCGTCCAGTAGTGGCAGTAGTGCGCGATCGCGGTGGTGTCCACGATCCCGGTCATCGCCCAGTTGACGAAGTACAGCCAGCCCGCCGCGAAGGCGGCCTTCTCGCCGAAGAACTCCCGGGCGTAGGACACGAAGGATCCCGACGACGGGCGGTACAGCACCAGCTCGCCGAGGGCGCGCAGGATCAAGAAGACGAAGATGCCGCAGACCCCGTAGACGAGGAACAGCCCCGGTCCGGCCGACGCGAGCCTTCCGCCCGCGCCGAGGAACAGGCCGGTCCCGATGGCGCCGCCGAGGCCGATCATCTGGATCTGGCGATTGTTCAGGCCCTTGTGATAGCCCGAGTCTTCACGGGCGAGCCGCGCGGCGGCGCTGTCTTGCGATGACATTGGGTCCTGCCGTGTCGGCTCCGGGAAAGGCTCAGGCTAACCCACCGGTCCGCCGGCGCGCTCGGTCAGTGGCCGCGGCCCGGGCCGGTGTGTTCCCGACCAGGCCGCAGTGCCCCGCGACGCCGTCGCAGAGCCCCCGGGAACAAGACCGCGACCCTGGCCGTTAGCATGATCGACAAGTTGAGCGAACTACACTCAATGCTGGGTTGACACCACGGTGTCGGCAAGAGCAGGCTTGAGCGGGGTTCACTCAGCATAGTGGCACCAAAGAAGCTCTACTCAATCAGGAGGAATCACTATGGCTCGTGCGGTCGGTATCGACCTCGGGACCACCAACTCCGTCGTCGCAGTTCTCGAGGGCGGGGACCCCGTCGTCGTCGCCAACTCCGAGGGCTCACGGACGACCCCGTCCATCGTCGCGTTCGCGCGCAACGGCGAGGTGCTCGTCGGTCAGCCCGCCAAGAACCAGGCGGTGACCAACGTCGACCGCACCATCCGTTCGGTGAAGCGGCACATGGGCACGGATTGGTCCATCGAGATCGATGACAAGAAATACACCGCGCAGGAGATCAGCGCCCGGGTGCTGATGAAGCTGAAGCGCGACGCGGAGGCGTACCTCGGTGAGGACATCACCGACGCCGTGATCACCGTGCCGGCGTACTTCAACGACGCCCAGCGGCAGGCGACCAAGGAAGCCGGCCAGATCGCCGGCCTCAACGTGCTGCGCATCGTCAACGAGCCCACCGCGGCGGCGCTGGCGTACGGCCTGGACAAGGGCGAGAAGGAACAGACCATTCTGGTCTTCGACCTCGGCGGTGGCACGTTCGACGTGTCGCTGCTGGAGATCGGTGAGGGCGTGGTCGAGGTCCGCGCCACCAGCGGTGACAACCACCTCGGTGGCGACGACTGGGACGACCGGGTCGTCGAGTGGCTGGTCGACAAGTTCAAGGGCACCAGCGGCATCGACCTGACCAAGGACAAGATGGCGATGCAGCGGCTGCGTGAGGCCGCCGAGAAGGCCAAGATCGAGCTCTCGAGTTCGCAGAGCACCTCGATCAACCTGCCCTACATCACCGTCGACGCCGACAAGAACCCGCTGTTCCTCGACGAGCAGCTGACCCGCGCCGAATTCCAGCGCATCACCCAGGATCTGCTGGACCGCACGCGTCAGCCGTTCCAGTCCGTGATCAAGGACGCCGGCATCTCGGTGTCCGAGATCGACCACGTGGTGCTGGTGGGTGGTTCCACCCGCATGCCCGCGGTGTCCGACCTGGTCAAGGAGATGACCGGTGGCAAGGAGCCCAACAAGGGCGTGAACCCCGACGAGGTGGTGGCCGTTGGCGCCGCGCTGCAGGCGGGCGTCCTCAAAGGCGAGGTGAAAGACGTTCTGCTGCTTGACGTCACGCCGCTGAGTCTCGGTATCGAGACCAAGGGTGGCGTGATGACCAAGCTCATCGAGCGCAACACCACGATCCCCACCAAGCGGTCGGAGACCTTCACCACGGCCGACGACAACCAGCCGTCGGTGCAGATCCAGGTCTATCAGGGTGAGCGCGAGATCGCTTCGCACAACAAGCTGCTCGGCTCCTTCGAGCTGACCGGCATCCCGCCGGCGCCCCGTGGTGTCCCGCAGATCGAGGTCACCTTCGACATCGACGCCAACGGCATCGTGCACGTCACGGCCAAGGACAAGGGCACCGGCAAGGAGAACACGATCAAGATCCAGGAGGGCTCCGGCCTGTCCAAGGAGGAGATCGACCGGATGATCAAGGACGCCGAGGCGCACGCCGAGGAGGACCGTCAGCGCCGCGAAGAGGCCGACATCCGCAACCAGGCCGAGACGCTGGTCTACCAGACGGAGAAGTTCGTCGCCGAACAGCGTGGCGCCGAGGGCGGTTCGAAGGTCCCCGAGGACACCCTGAACAAGGTGGACGCGGCCGTAGCCGAGGCCAAGTCCGCGCTGGAAGGCACCGACATCTCCGCGATCAAGTCGGCGATGGAGAAGCTGGGCCAGGAGTCCCAGGCGCTCGGCCAGGCCATCTACGAGGCGACCCAAGCGGCCGGTGGTGCCGGTGGCGACGGTGCCGGAGGCCCGCAGGCCGGTTCCGCTGACGACGTGGTGGACGCGGAGGTGGTCGACGACGACCGGGAGGCCAAGTGACCGAAGGGAATCCACACGAGCAGGTGACCGTCACCGACAAGCGGCGCATCGACCCCGAAACCGGTGAAGTCCGGCGGTCCTCTCCCGGCTCCGAGCCGGGAGAGGCCGCGCCGGGCGACTTCGCGGGTGAATCACCCGAGGAGGCCGGCAAGGCCGCCGAACTTTTGGGCGACCTGCAACGGGTCCAGGCGGACTTCGCCAACTACCGCAAGCGCGCGCTGCGCGACCAGCAGGCCGCGGCGGACCGGGCCAAGGCCGGCGTCGTCAGCCAATTGCTGGGCGTGCTCGACGATCTCGAGCGGGCGCGCAAGCACGGCGACCTGGAGTCCGGCCCGCTGAAGTCGGTGGCCGACAAGCTGACCGGCGCGTTGACCGGGCTGGGCCTGGTCGCGTTCGGCGAGGAAGGCGAGGACTTCGACCCGGTGTTGCACGAAGCGGTGCAGCACGAGGGCGACGGCGGCGACGGCTCCAAACCGGTGATCGGCACGGTCATGCGGCAGGGTTACAAACTGGGCGACCAGGTCCTGCGGCACGCCCTGGTCGGGGTCATCGACACGGTGGCCGACGAGGGCGCTCCGGCGGCCGAGCCGGTCGAATCGGGCGATAACCCCGGCGCATCCGGTGAATAGACCACACAATCAGCACAACAACAGAACTCCAAAGGTGAAGGGGGTGACGCGACATGGCCCAGCGTGAATGGGTCGAAAAGGACTTCTACAAGGAGCTGGGCGTCTCCTCTGACGCCAGTCCCGAAGAGATCAAACGCGCATACCGGAAGCTGGCGCGCGACCTGCATCCGGACGCCAATCCCGACAATCCGGCCGCCGGCGAGCGATTCAAGGCGGTCTCGGAAGCGCACAACGTGTTGTCGGATCCGGCGAAGCGCAAGGAGTACGACGAGACCCGCCGCCTGTTCGCGGGCGGCGGTTTCGGCGGTCGCCGGTTCGACACCGGCGGCTTCGGTGGCTTCAACGTCGGTGGCGACGGCGCCGAGTTCAACCTCAACGATTTGTTCGATGCCGCCGGCCGCAGCGGCGGAACCAACATCGGTGACCTGTTCGGCGGCCTGTTCGGGCGCGGCGCCGGGGCCCGTCCCAGCCGGCCACGACGCGGCAACGACCTGGAGACCGAGACGCAGCTGGACTTCGTCGAGGCCGCCAAGGGTGTGGCCATGCCGTTGCGGCTGACCAGCCCGGCGCCGTGCACCAACTGCCACGGCAGCGGCGCGCGGCCGGGCACCAGCCCCAAGGTGTGCCCCACCTGCAACGGCTCCGGCGTGATCAGCCGCAACCAGGGCGCGTTCGGCTTCTCCGAACCGTGCACCGATTGCCGGGGCAGCGGCTCGATCATCGAGCACCCCTGCGACGAGTGCAAGGGCACCGGGGTCACCACCCGGACCCGCACCATCAACGTGCGGATCCCGCCGGGCGTCGAGGACGGGCAACGCATCCGGCTGCCCGGGCAGGGCGAGGCGGGCCTGCGCGGGGCCCCGTCGGGCGACCTGTACGTGACGGTACATGTGCGGCCGGACAACGTGTTTGGCCGCGACGGTGATGACCTCACCGTGACCGTCCCCGTCAGCTTCGCCGAGTTGGCTTTGGGCTCAACGATTTCGGTGCCCACGCTGGACGGCAAGGTCGGCGTGCGGGTGCCCAAGGGCACGTCCGACGGACGCATCCTGCGGGTGCGTGGTCGGGGCGTTCCCAAGCGCAGCGGCGGCAACGGGGACCTGCTGGTCACCGTCAAGGTCGCCGTGCCGCCCAACGTCGAGGGCGCCGCGGCGGAGGCGCTGGAGGCGTACGCGGCCGCCGAGCGGGCCAGTGGGTTCGACCCGCGAGCGGGATGGGCGGGTAACCGCTGATGGCCAAGAATTCACGGGAGGAATCCCGGACGTTCCTGATCTCGGTGGCCGCCGAGCTGGCCGGCATGCACGCCCAGACCCTGCGCACCTACGATCGCCTCGGCCTGGTCAGCCCGCGCCGGACTTCCGGTGGGGGACGGCGGTATTCGGAGCACGACGTCGACCTCCTGCGCGAGGTGCAGCGGCTGTCCCAGGACGAGGGCGTCAACCTGGCCGGCATCAAACGCATCATCGAGCTGACCAACCAGGTCGAGGCCTTGCAGGCGCGGGTGAAGGAGTTGACCGAGGAGCTGGCGCAGGTGCGCGCCGGCCAGCGCCGCGACCTGGCGGTGGTGCCCAAGAGCACCGCCGTGGTGGTCTGGCAGCCGCGCAGGGGCCGTTAGCCTTCAGTCCTCGGGCAGTTTGTCGAGGGTTTTGCGGGCTTCCTTGCGGAAGATCTCATGTTCGTCGTCGAGGTATTTCGCGACGGCGTCGCGCACACCCGTAGCGCGTTGACGCACCAGCGCCTTCATGGCCGGGATTCGGGAGGCCGGATACGGAAGCTGGCTCACCGCTAGCTCTTTCGCCTCCTCGGTCTTGATTTGGCCGATCCATTCCACCAGCAGCGATTTGGTGGGAAAGTCGCGCTCGGAGCGAATCAGGGCGGCGATACGCGGGAAGTCGGAGCGCTCGCAAATTTTGGCCAGCGCGAAGCCGGCGGCTTCGAGTTCCAGGTTGCTGAGCGGAGGCTCGATGTTGAACTGATCAAACAGGACGTCTACGGCGGCGCGGTTTCCTTTGGCGTGCTTAGTGATCAGGTTACGGATCAGTCCGGCACGCCACGCCCGGCGGTCCTCATTACGAGGAACGCGTTCATCGAGGTGTTGCAGCCAGTCCACGACGATTGGCACCGCCTGCGGATAGTCGTTGGGTGAGTTCACCAATTCCCAGACTGTGTCTTCGGGGATGCCTGCGGCGTCGAGTTCCCGTTTCATCGCCTGCTCGGATTCCGGCCAAGTAGCGGGGTCGCCTGGTGATCTCATGAGAGGTTGATGCTTTGATCGATCTCCACGTTCAACCCCGGGTAGTCCGTTCGCAAGGTGTCCTCCACGCTGCCGACGTTGGTGCGGCCTTTGTCCACCACGATGACCAACTTGTAGCCGTTGTCCCGTGCCCACTGTGCCATGTCCCGGATCTGCCGCGTGGCGTCCAGCTTCTGCACGTTCTTCACCTCGCGCACCACGTGATTGCGGTCATCGATCTCATCCGGAATTCGTGTTCTGATCGCGCCTGTCTGCGGGTCGGTCACACGAATCGGTCGCTTGGCGTCTTGGTCGATGCCGGCGAGTTGTTCGGCGCGGCGGCCCTTGAGGCGGTTGTCGTTGACCCGTTGCGTCGGAGTCGGATCCACCCGTCGTGGCACCAGGGTGAGCAGCGTCTTCACCGTAGGCAACGCGGCGTTCGTGGCGGTGGTGGCCGACGTCAGGTCCGTCATCGAGGTGGTGGCCGTGGTCCGCAGCGCCGTGTTCAGCCCGTTGATCTGGGTGACCGCCGTCGCGATGAACGTCCGCTTGATGGCCTCGGTGATGAGGTGCAGTTGCGGCGGATAACCGTCCAGGATCTTGACGATCAGATCGAGGCTGCGGACGACGAAGGCCATGTCGTCCTTGACCGACTTGAGCTTCTCTCCATAGTCCTTGGCCGCGCGCGACAGATCCCCGCACGCGCCGGCGATGTCGGTGCTGACGACGCGCGCCTCGTTGAGCCGGTCGACGACGAAGGCGATCTCCGCCGCCTCGACATCGACAATGAGCCGCTGTTCCTCCGGCCCGGGCTCGTCGTCGATGTGCACCAGGTCGTGCCCGAACGTCTCCCACGCCGAACCGACCGCCTGCACCCGGTCGGGGTGCCCGTCGGGCCAGCCGTCGGTGATCTGGCCACGCACCAGGTCCCAGTGCGGCGGTTCCGGGTCGCCGCCCCCGGCGACCGAGCCGACATCGACCGCCGCGTCGATGTAGGTCCCGGCGGACTGGCCCGGCGGGGTGATCGGCCCCCCAAACGCGTCGCGCTGGTTGAGGGTGGAGGCCTCTTCGGTCTCGTCGTGGTTGATGCCGTCCTGGCGCAGCAGCGTACCGAGGTTGTCGAAGACGTTGACCAGCCGGAAGGAGACCTGGCCGGCCTCGTCGGCGGCGGTGTCGAAGGCCGCCGCCCACTGCGGGCCGACCCCGTGCGTCCCGGCGGCGTTGGCTGCCTGGACGCCGGCGAGTTTGCGCAACGCGGCGGCGGCGTGGTCGCTGTTCTCCTTGTAGGCAGCGGCCGCGTCGTAGAACAATTCCGGATCGACGTCCGTCACTCCCCGCCCCGCTCTCCCACCGGCGAACCGATTCTATGGCAGCCTGGGATTTCGCGTTTACACCCGGAAAGGGGCCACCTCATGTCGTATGACCTGACGGTCTACGCGGCCGGCAGCGTCGACGACGAGGAGTTGGAGGCGATCGTCGAATCCGTCCCCGGGCTGTCGATCGGGGACAGCGGGGACGGCGAGGTCACCGTGGTGCGCGGCAAGCACGACACCTACGCATTCACCGTGTTCGGGCCACACGTGATCGAGCCCGAGGACGTGCCCGACGACGTCGTGCCCTACCTTCTCGAGCCGGCCATCAGCTGGCAGATCAGCGTGGAGGGCCGCGACCCGGCCGAGGTCCGGCCGGCGCGGCGGTTCGCCAAGGCGTTGGCCGTCGCCGCGGGGGGAGTGGCGGTCGACGAACAGACCGAGGACATCCTCGGTGCCCGAGGGGCTCGCAAGGCCAGCCGACCCAACAGCGAGTTGATCCGAGTCCTCAAGCTTGATTGGTACTCGCCGGTGTCGGCGCCCAACGCCCCGACGCTCTGGCTCGAACTCGCGAGAAAGCTCCTCCCCGAGGCCCTTCCGCGCCGCTTCGGCCAATCGGACCCGCTGCGTTACCGACTAGACCGCGACGGTGACGCCCGGTTCGTGGACGTCTATTCCGATGTGGCGCGGTTCAAGGCGACGTTCCCCTGCCTCGAGGGCGGGCTCTTCCCGAAAGAGTGGGCCGGTGTCTGCGTCGACACTCTGTGGATTGTGGCCGAGCCGCTGGACGACCCGCGCTGGCGAAACTCCGTGCGCCGGTTCTTCGTCGAGTTCGCCCGCCGGCGCGGCAGCGTGCTGGCTACCGGCGAGGTGCTGCGCAACCACAAGCTCTCCGGGCCGACCGACGTCAACAAGGACGTCAGCGGCCTGTTGCGCGGGGCGGACGGGATGCTCGGTCTACCGTCCCACCCGATCTGGTGGATCTGGTTCGGCACCGAGTACCTGCCGATCGTCCGCGAATATCTGCCGTCCGAGGGCACCACGTTCTACGACGAGGGGGCGCTTTTCGCCGCCACCGACGAGCCCACGGACCGCGGCCAGCTCGCGGCGCTGCCCGATCCGTTTCCGAAAAGCCTGCGGGTCGGCGAGATTCCGCCGGAATACGGGCCGCCGAACAGCCCGACCAATACGCCGGCCGCTATCCGCCCCACATCGAGGTGTTGACCTCGGCGTTGTGGGTGTAGTTGCGGTGCGCGATGTGCGCGTTGAGGTGCATGTCGAACACCTGCTCGCTCGCCTCGTCCGCCCAGCGCTGCCAGTGCTGCACCCGCTCGAGAAAGACGTCGAACCCCACGCCCTCCCACGTGCCCTGCAGGCCTTGCAGATCCTTGGCCACCTCGCACAGTCGGTCCTTCATCACGAGGCAGAACTGGCGCATCGCGTCGGCCGCGTCCACCAGTTCGTCCTCGTTGACGGTGCGTCGGGCCATGATTACACCCCCGGGGGTTCTAGGGCTCGAAAGGCGTTGGCCCCGTTGGTTTCCATGTGCGCGTAGGCATTGGCGGCCGCCGACAGCGATTCCCCGATCCAGCGCAGGTCGGCGAGCATGGCTTCGCATTCTTCGTCGATCTCCGACCAGACGTTGAGGTATGCCGTGGCCGCCTGCCCCGTCCAGGTGCGGCGAAGGTCGCCCATCTGCGTCCCCAATTTTCGCCGCAGGCCCTCGATCTCGTCCGCCGCGTTCGTCGTCTCTTTCGACGCGTGCGTCAGCTCGGCACAGTAGACGCGCAGCTCGTTGGCCCCCATGGTGAGCAGGCTACCCTCGGCGCATGGGTTGGCGCGACACAGTGACGGAGCAGGCGCAGGCGGACCTGGACGGCTTGGTCGACGCCGCGGTCACCTTCGCGGCCGAGCGCATCGCCGCGGCGGGCGAGTTCCTGCCGTTCGCGCTGGCCGTGTCCGCTCAGGGTCAGCGCCAGGCCGTCCAGCCGAACTACCCGCGCGGCCGGGATCTGCAGGTGGCCGAGCAGCTCGCCGCCCAGTGGCGCGCGCTCATCGAGGTGAAGGACTCGCTGCGCGCCGCAGTGGTGGCGGTTAACGTGACGCTGACCGAACAGCACCGGGACGGCATCGAGCTGACCGCCGAGCACCGCGAGGGCGTGGCGATCGGATTGATCTTCCCCTACACGCTGGACGCGGACGGCCGGCTGGCGCTGGAGTCGCCGTCGGCTCACCGGGCGGAGCGCCGCGTCTGGGTCGCGTGAGCGCTACGTCGGCGGCGGCAGGTCCCTGAGCTTCGCCAGCGCGTCGGCGACCCGGGTCTCCAGGTCGACAATGTCCTCGTCCGCCCACTCGTCGGCGAATTCGGTTGCCTCGCTTATTGCTTCGTTGATCCGCCTCGTCACCTCCTGGGCGCCCAGGGCCAGTATCCCCGGATCGATGACCAGGCCGGTCAGGCGCAGATGGCCGTTCATGGTCACCTCGACCGTGCCGGTCTGGTCGCTGACCACGATCGCCACTCGTTGCATCCGCCGGACCTGCTCGTCGAGAAGCGCTATGACCGCCTGGAACTGCTCGATCATTCGCCCGATCTGCGGGTGGGCCGGGTCGGACATGGCGAATCCCTATGCGCGGATCGAGAATTGGGCGACCGCGGGCTCTCCCGGTCGCGCGCAGCGGTAGCCGCCGCGGCGCAGCGCGTCGGTTGGCGCGGTCATCGGCTCGAAGCAGACGATCCGCGTCGCGGGGTCGTCGCCGGTGGGCGCGAAGATCTGCGTGGCCGGATACCCGCTTTCGAAGCGCACCTCGATGCGGCGGCCGCCGCCGGAGACCGCGAACACCGCGCCGTCGGGCACCTCGTCGTAGGCATCGTCGAAAGCCTTGTCTCCCAGGGATTCCGACAGGGCCGGCTGAGGTTCGGATTCGCCGGTGGGCAGCCCAACGTCGTCGAGGAGCAGGTGTCGCAGCGGCGGGGCCTCGATCACCCACTCGGCGCGCGGGATGTCGGGCAGCTGCAGGTAGGGGTGAAAGCCGAAGCACAGCGGGACGGCGCGGTCGCCGGTGGCGGTCACCGTGGTGCGCACCGTCAGTGTCCGCTCGGCCAGCCGCACCGCCACCGTCAGCACATGCGGGTAGGGAAAGCTGGCCAGCAGTCGCGGATCGGCGGCGAAGTCCAACTCGGCCACCAATTCGTCGGCCGACTCCGCCGTCACCCGCCAGCCCGGGTAGGCGGCGAGCACGCCGTGGATCGGCAGGCCGTTGGGATCGGCGCGAACCCCGTTGTCGCCCGGTGTCAGCGTCGTCGTCACGCCTTGCGCGGTATAGCTGTTGGCGCCCAGGCGGTTTGCCCAGGGATACAGGATCGGGATCCCCATCGTCTTGCCATTGGCCACATAGGCGTCCAGCCCGCGCCGTTGCCCCAACAGCTCCACGCCGGCGTCGCTGAGCGAGGTTCCGATCATGCCCGCCCCGGGCACGAACTCCGCGGTCAGCGCCGATGCCTGGTCGCGCAGGGTGACGACGCGCATGCCTACCTCCACAGTGGGTCGTGCTGAATGTGTTCAGGCGGAGCGCCTTTGGCGATCAGCGCGGCTTTGGTGGCCCGCACCATCGCCGGCCCGCCGCAGATCAGGATCTGCCGGTCGCCCCACCCGCCGTACTTGGTCACCACGTCGGGGAGCCGGCCGGTTTGGCGCACGTGCAGTCCGCGTGGCGGCGTGCAGTCGGGATAGTCGGCGGCCCACGCCGGGTCGGCGCTGTATTCGGATACCGGCGAGACCGACAGCCACGGGTTGTGCGATGCCACCTGCCACAGGGTCGGCAGGTCGTAGAGCTCGCAGCGGTAGCGGGCGCCGAAGAACAGGTGCACGCGCGGGTTCACGGCGTATCGGCTGAGGTCCATGATCAGCGCGCGCAGGGGCGCCAGGCCGGTGCTGCCGGCGACCATCAGCACGTCGCCGCCGTCCCGGTCCACCCGCAGGCCGCCGTGCGGGCTGGACAGCCGCCACCGGTCGCCGGGCCGCGTCTCGTTGACGATGGCGGTGCTGACCAGGCCGCCGGGCACCACGCGGACGTGGAATTCGATGCCGCCGCCCGGGTCCGCCGGGATGGCGGGGGACAGGTAGCGCCAGCGCCGCGGGCACTGCGGGACGTGGGCGTTGACGTACTGGCCGGCGTGATAGTCCATCGGGCGGTCGAGCTGCAGCCGGACCACGGCGAGGTCGCGGGACACCCGTATGTGCTCGATCACCGTGCCGTCCCACCAGGCGGGGCCCTCCTCGGCGTCGGCCGCGCCCCGCATCACCCCGGTGATCAGGTTGAGCGACTGGGTCGCGGCCTCGGCGACGGCGTCGGTCCAGGCGTCGCCGAGGTGAGTCCGAAGCGACGAGAACAAAGCCTGCCGCAGCGTGTCGTAATGCTGCGGCAGCACACCGTATTTGCGGTGATCCCGGCCGAGCTGGGCGAGGAAGGCCACCGGTTCCTGGGCTCGCTGGTCGACGAGTTCGCCGTACACCCAGCGCAGGGCGTGGGCGAAAGCGGTGCGCTGATCACCCATTTCGGGCGGGAACAGGTCGCGCACCGAGACGTCGAGGCCGAACCACTGGGTGTAGAACCGCCGGACCAGCTCGTTGTCGGGCCCGGCCTCGCCCTGGGCGAAGGCGTCGCGCAGCACCCGCAACGCGTCGGTGTCCTCGAGCCCCACGGGGCCCGATTCTAGGCGCGCCGCGCGCCGGCAATCCCGATCAGCACGGCCCCGGCGGCCACCCAGCAGCACAGCACGACGCCGGCCGTGGTCGCCCCGGCACCGGAGAAGAACGCCGTCGATCGCAGCAACGTGGCGTTGGCCCCTTGCGGCAGCAGCTGGCCCAGCGCGCCCCACCCGGACGGCAACATCTCCGGGGCGCTCATCAGTCCCGACAGCGGGTTGCCCAGCAGCATGGCGACCGCGACCGCGCCACTCAGGCCGACCCGGCCGAACAGCGTGCCCAGCGCCAGCGTCGGCAACGTCATCGCCAATGTGCCCAGCGTGAGCCCGGCGGCCACGCCCCAGAAATTTTGATCGACCGACCCGAGCACGTAGCGCAGCAACACCGCGACGGTCGCGGCGGCCGCGACCGAAAATGCGCTTGCGACAGCGAAATTCAGCCAGGATCGGCGCGGAAATGCCAGCAACAGCACGATGGCGGGCAGGATTCCGGCCAGGGTGATCGGCAGCGCGGATGCGGCCAGGCCTGCGCCGCGCGGGTCGTCGGCCGGCAGCGGGGCCAGGTCTTCGGTGCGCAAGGGCGCGCCCGTGCGTTGCGCGACGCGGTCGCCGATCTGCGTCAGCAGTTGTGCCACGGTCGGGCTCGCCCCGGATGCGAGCAGCAGGGTGGGGCCCTTGGGGGTGACCACGAGGCCGCCGTAGCCGTCGCGGTTGCGGATCGCCGACCGCAGCGCGGCCTCGTCCGGGTAGGTGGTCACGGTGAAGCCGCCCGGAGCGGCGGTATCGAGCTGGCTGTTGATCAGCCCGGTTACCAGGCCGGGCCCCACCAGGCCGATCGGAATGTGGTGTGGCTTCGAGCGTGCCGCCGGCAGCGCGAAGGCGACGCAGATGATGGCCACCGCGACGGTCATCGCCGCGACGATTCCCGTAGCACGCAAGAGTGGCAGCGCCGGACGGGAGTGTGCCGGCCGGCCGTGCTGGGGAAGCGACTGCGTGATCATGCGCTACCTCCTTTTCATCAGCAGATGAAATATGACGTTCGCAGCGTAACGGCCGTGTTCAATATTTTCAACGACTAGTGAAATGATACGGTCGTCCTATGCCGCCACCTGCCGCTTCCCCCGCGGGCGCGAAAAGAGCGCCCGGCGCCGGAGGCGCGCAAAAGCGCAGGGGCCGCCGCCAGGGCGAGCCCGTGTCGAAGGACGTGGTGCTCCGAGCGGCCAAGCGGCGGTTCGCCGCGCAGGGCTTCGAGAAGACGACGCTGCGTCAGATCGCGGACGACGCACACGTGGACGCCGCGATGGTGCTGTACCTGTTCGGTTCCAAGGCCGAGCTGTTCCGTGAGTCGATGCGGCTCATCCTGGACGGCGACGTGCTGGTCGCCGCGATGACCGACGGCCCACGCGAGGACGTCGGCGTGCGGTTGGTGCGGGCCTACCTGCGGATCTGGGAAGAGCCGGAAACCGGCCCGACCATGGTCGCCATGCTGCACTCGGCGATGCTGAACTCCGATGCGTACGAGGCCTTCCGCGAGTTCATGCGCGGCTACGTGATGGCGGCCATCTCCGGCGTCCTGGGCGAGGGGCCCGACACCGTGCTGCGGGCCAACCTGGCGGGGACCAACCTGGTGGGCACCGCGTTGTTCCGCTACGTGATGCGGGTGGGGCCGCTTGCCGAGCTGCGCACCGAAGAGGTCGTCGCGCTGATCGCGCCGAGCGTGCAGCGCTATCTCACCGGCGACGCGGACGAACTCGACCTGCCGGCGGCCTATCGCCCGTGACCCGGGCTCAGCCCTGCTTGACGGTGTTGGCCGCCCCGGCGTTGGCGACGTTGGGTGAACCCCAGTGGTACGTCACCGCGTTGCCGGTTCCGGAGGTGCTCACCGCGTCCGTGCTGTCGACCGCGACGCGGTTGCCGTGGCCGGACACGCTGACGCTGGTGCAGTGGCCGGTGACGGTGACAGTGTTGGTCTGACCGCTGACCGAGAGGTAGCCGCCCTGGCAGCGGACGGTCTTCGTCGTGCCCGTCCCGTTGACCTGCAACGTTCCGGCCTCGGGGACGGTGGCCGACGGGCCGTCGGCACCCAGGTCGGTGCGGAATCCGGCGACGGCCAGCCCCGCCAGCGCGAGTCCGCCGACCACGATGGCAAGCCTGAAGGCGCGGCGCCCATCGGTCCGCTCCTGGTGTGGTTCTGTCTGCGTCATCGTTACCCGGGTACCCGGTGCACCGTAGTGCTCAAAACTCGTTAGAGTTGAGCGGAACACACTCAACCTTGACGACGTTGAACATCGCGACAAGCATTTTCCCTACGTACCGAACGGAGGCGTCGTGGACTCTTTCAACCCGACAACCAAGACGCAAGCGGCGCTGACCTCGGCGCTCCAGGCGGCCTCGGCCGCCGGTAACCCCGAGATCCGGCCCGCGCACCTGCTGATGGCCCTGCTGACGCAGGCCGACGGGATCGCGGGGCCGCTGCTGGAGGCTGTCGGCGTCCAGCCCGCGACCATCCGCGCCGAGGCCGAGCGCCTGGTCGAGCGGCTGCCGCAGGCCAGCGGCGCCAGCTCGCAGCCCCAGCTGTCGCGCGAATCGCTGGCCGCCATCACCACCGCGCAGCAGCTGGCGACCGAGATGGACGACGAGTACGTCTCCACCGAGCACCTGCTGGTCGGCCTGGCCACGGGAGATTCCGACGTGGCCAAGCTGCTGACCGGCCACGGCGCGTCGCCGCAGGCGCTGCGCGACGGCTTCGTCAAGGTGCGCGGTAGCGCCCGCGTCACCAGCCCCGAGCCGGAGGCCACCTACCAGGCGCTGGAGAAGTACTCGACCGACCTGACCGCGCGCGCCCGCGAGGGCAAGCTCGACCCGGTCATCGGGCGCGACAACGAGATCCGCCGCGTCGTGCAGGTGCTGAGCCGGCGCACCAAGAACAACCCCGTGCTGATCGGCGAGCCCGGCGTCGGCAAGACCGCGATCGTGGAGGGCCTGGCCCAGCGCATCGTGGCCGGCGACGTACCGGAGAGCCTGCGCGACAAGACCGTCATCAGCCTGGACCTGGGCTCGATGGTGGCCGGCGCCAAGTACCGCGGCGAATTCGAGGAGCGGCTCAAGGCCGTCCTCGACGACATCAAGAACTCCGCCGGCCAGATCATCACCTTCATCGACGAGCTGCACACGATCGTCGGCGCGGGCGCGACCGGCGAGGGCGCGATGGACGCCGGCAACATGATCAAGCCGATGCTGGCCCGCGGCGAGCTGCGGCTGGTCGGCGCCACCACGCTCGACGAGTACCGCAAGTACATCGAAAAGGACGCCGCGCTGGAGCGGCGGTTCCAGCAGGTGCTGGTCGGCGAGCCGTCGGTGGAGGACACCGTCGGCATCCTGCGCGGCCTGAAGGACCGCTACGAGGTGCACCACGGGGTGCGCATCACCGACTCGGCCCTGGTGGCCGCGGCGACGCTGTCCGACCGCTACATCACCGCGCGCTTCCTGCCCGACAAGGCCATCGACCTGGTCGACGAGGCCGCCTCGCGCTTGAAGATGGAGATCGACTCGCGGCCCGTCGAAATCGACGAGGTCGAGCGCCTGGTGCGCCGCCTCGAGATCGAGGAGATGGCGCTGGCCAAGGAGGAGGACGAGGCGTCCAAGGAGCGGCTGGAGAAGCTGCGCTCCGAGCTGGCCGACCAGAAGGAGAAGCTGGCCGAGCTCACCACCCGCTGGCAGAACGAGAAGAGCGCGATCGACGTGGTCCGCGAGCTCAAGGAGCAGCTGGAGGCGTTGCGCGGGGAGTCCGAGCGCGCCGAGCGCGACGGCGATCTGGCCAAGGCCGCCGAACTGCGCTACGGGCGCATCCCCGAGGTCGAGAAGAAGCTCGACGCGGCGCTGCCCCAGGCCGAGGCGCGCGAGAACGTGATGCTGAAGGAGGAGGTCGGGCCCGACGACATCGCGGAGGTGGTGTCGGCGTGGACCGGCATCCCCGCCGGGCGGATGCTCGAGGGCGAGACCGCCAAGCTGCTGCGCATGGAAGACGAGCTGGGCAAGCGCGTCATCGGCCAGAAGCGTGCGGTGACGGCCGTGTCCGACGCGGTGCGTCGCAGCCGGGCCGGGGTGGCCGACCCCAACCGGCCGACCGGGTCGTTCATGTTCCTCGGGCCGACCGGTGTCGGTAAGACCGAGCTGGCCAAGGCGCTGGCGGAGTTCCTGTTCGACGATGAGCGCGCGATGGTCCGCATCGACATGAGCGAGTACGGCGAGAAGCACTCGGTCGCCCGGCTCGTCGGCGCCCCGCCCGGCTACATCGGTTACGACCAAGGCGGCCAGCTGACCGAGGCGGTGCGGCGGCGCCCGTACACGGTGATCCTGTTCGACGAGATCGAAAAGGCGCACCCGGACGTGTTCGACGTGCTGCTGCAGGTGCTCGACGAGGGCCGGTTGACGGATGGTCAGGGCCGCACGGTCGACTTCCGCAACACCATCCTGATCCTGACGTCCAACCTCGGGTCGGGCGGCAGCGAGGAGCAGGTGATGGCCGCGGTGCGCTCGGCGTTCAAGCCGGAGTTCATCAACCGGCTCGACGACGTGATCATCTTCCACGGCCTCGAGCCCGGCGAGCTGGTGTCGATCGTCGACATCCAGCTGGCCCAGCTGCAGAAGCGGCTGGCGCAGCGTCGGCTGACGCTGGAGGTGTCGCTGCCGGCCAAGCAGTGGCTGGCGCAGCGCGGGTTCGACCCGGTGTACGGCGCGCGGCCGTTGCGCCGGCTGGTGCAGCAGGCCATCGGCGACCAGTTGGCCAAGCTGCTGCTGGCCGGTGACATTCACGACGGCGACACCGTGCCGGTGAACGTCAGCCCGGACGGCGATTCGCTGATCCTGGGCTGATGCTGCTCGAACGTCGACTTGTTGTGGGCATTTCATCCGAAAGAGCCCAACAAGTCGACGTTCGGCGCATCAGTGGAGTGTTTGGTCCTGTGACTGGGTTGTGACCGACCGGACTTATTTATTCCGGAGCAAATGCGGATACCCTGTGTGGGATGGTCCCCCTTTGGTTCACGCTCTCCGCGCTGTGCTTCGTCGGCGCGGGCGTGTTGCTGTACGTCGACCTCGATCGACGCCGCGGACGCAGCAGGCGCCGCAAATCCTGGGCGCGGTCGCACGGGTTCGACTATGAGCGGGAATCGGCCGACATCCTCAAGCGCTGGAAGCGCGGTGTCATCTCGACGGTCGGCGACATCGCCGCCGAGAACGTCGTGCTGGGTCAGATCCGCGGCGAGGCGGTGTACATCTTCGACCTCGAGGAAGTCGCCACCGTGATCGCGCTGCACCGCAAGGTGGGCACCAACGTCGTGGTGGACCTGCGGCTCAAGGGGCTCAAAGAGCCACGGGAGAGCGACATTTGGCTGCTGGGCGCGATCGGCCCGCGGATGGTGTACTCCACCAACCTGGACGCCGCCCGGCGGGCCTGCGACCGCCGCATGGTCACCTTCGCGCACACCGCCCCGGACTCCGCCGAGATCATGTGGAACGAGCAGAACTGGACGCTGGTCGCCATGCCCATCACCAGCACCCGCACCCAGTGGGACGAGGGCCTGCGCACCGTGCGTCAGTTCAACGACCTGTTGCGGGTGCTGCCGCCGCTGCCGGAGGAGACCCAGCAGGAGGCGGGCGCGCCCGCGGGGCTGCGCGGCGCGGCGCCCAGCCGCCCGCTGGCGCCCGCCGGCCGCGCCGAGCTGCCGCCCCGGCGTCCGCAGCAGGACGTGGCCGGGCTACTGGGCTCCGACGTTCAGGCGTCCGCGCGCCGGCCGGCCGAGCCGATCCGGCGGGAGCAGCGCGGCCCGGACGCCGTTCGCCGCCCGCCGCCGGCGGGGCGCAACGGCCACCAGGCCACCAACTATCAGCACTGACGGCGCGCCGGGCGCCGGGTGGGCGGCGCGGCCGCCGTCATTAGGATGTCGCTCATGCCTCGTCCCGTAGCCCTGATCACCGGGCCCACCTCGGGGATCGGCGCCGGCTACGCGCGACGCTATGCCAACGACGGATACGACCTGGTCCTGGTCGCCCGCGACGTCGACCGGCTGACCGACCTCGCCGGCGAACTGCAGGGCCGCGCCGGCAACATCGAGGTGCTGCCCGCCGACCTGGCCGACGCCGCCGGCCGCGACCAGGTCTGCGAACGGCTGTCCCGCGGGGTGCGCGTCCTGGTGAACAACGCCGGCTTCGGCACCTCCGGCGACTTCTGGGCGACCGATCCCGCGCTGCTGCAGTCGCAGCTCGACGTCAACGTCACCGCGGTCATGCACCTCACCCGGGCGGCCCTGCCCGCCATGCTGGACGCCGGCGCCGGCACCGTGATCAACATCGCGAGCGTCGCGGGGCTGGTGCCGGGCCGCGGCTCGACCTACTCGGCATCCAAGGCGTGGGTCATCTCGTTCAGCGAGGGCCTGTCCGTCGGCCTGCAGGGCACCGGCGTCGGGGTGCACGCCGTGTGTCCGGGCTACGTGCACACCGAGTTTCACGCCCGCGCCGGGATCGACATGGCCAAGTCACCGTCGTTCATGTGGCTCGAGGTCGACGACGTGGTGAACCAGAGCCTGGCCGACATCGCGCGCGGCAAGGTGATCAGCATCCCCGGCCTGCAATACAAGGCGATCATCGCCGTGGAGCGGATGATTCCGCGGACCCTGATGCGGGCCGTGACCAAGCGGATCGGCGGTGGCCGTGGCCGGACCTGACGCGCACACCGACTCCCGCGAGGAGCTGGCCGACCTGGTGCGCCGGCTGTCGGTGGTGCACGGCAAGGTGACACTGTCGTCGGGCAAGGAGGCCGACTACTACGTCGACCTGCGCCGCGCGACCCTGCACCACCGCGCCTCCGCCCTGATCGGCACGCTGATGCGCGACCTCACCCACGACTGGGACTACGCGGTGGTCGGCGGCCTCACCCTGGGCGCCGACCCGGTCGCCACGGCCGTCATGCACGCGCCGGGCCGCCCGATCGACGCGTTCGTCGTGCGCAAGTCCGCGAAAACCCATGGGCTGCAACGCCTTATCGAGGGCTCCGAGGTCGCGGGCAAGCGCGTGCTGGTCGTCGAGGACACCAGCACGACGGGGGCGTCGGCGCTGACCGCGGTGCGCGCCGTCCAAGAGGCAGGCGGGCACGTGGTCGGCGTGGCCACGGTCGTGGACCGTTCCACCGGCGCGGCCGAGGCCATCGAGGCCGAGGGCCTGCCGTACCGCAGCGTGCTGGGCCTCGCCGATCTGGGGCTGGGCTAGGCCGTCATCGCTGTGCGCACCTTCCTCGCGATGGCGGCTTGCCTGCTGGCTTGCCTGACGGGTTGCTCGGGCGCCAGCCAGCCCGTCCGCCCCTACGGCGCGCAGGGCGCCCGCTTCGGGGAATCGCTTTCGCTGCTGGGCTGGAACATGGCGGTGTCGAACCTGCGGTGGGACGGCGACTACGTGCTGATCGACGTCGACGCCTCGGCGGCCAACCCGCAGGCGCCGCACGCCAAACCCGAGGACATCCGGTTCGGGCTCTACGGGGCGCTGTCGCACCCGATGGAGTCCAACGGGCTGGGCAGTTGCGACCGCCCGGCGGGCCAGGCGCCCGACGTCCACTCGCCGCTGTCGGCCTCCGGCGACCGGCTCGCCGGGACGGTTTGCCTTGGGCCGCTCAAGGATCGCAGTCAGGTCCGCGGCGTGTACACCTACTCGCCGCGCGACCGGATCCCGAACAGCTCGGCGGCCTACCCGGCCGCGTTCCCGGTGGGGCTGATGCCCACCAACGCCAACGACACCGGCCTGTCGGTGAAGACCGTCAGTCTGTCGGCCTGGCGCGCCGACGGCGCCCCGATGACGAAGGCGCAGCTCGGCGATCCGGCTGCGTTCAACGGCACCGGCTACATGCTGCTGGGGCTGGAAGCCGACGGGCTGGCCGCCCGGTATCGCGACGAGTCGGCCAACCGCGGCGGCCCGCTGATGCTGCTCGCGTCCCCGACGCTGCCCGGCGCCGGGCTGAACCCGGCCTGCTCGGCGTACGGGTCGTCGGTGCTGATCCTGCCCGACGCCTCGCTGGACGCGGTGCACGTCAGCGCGTCGTTGTGCACGCAGGGCGAGATCAACGAGGCGCTGCTCTACGCGACGGTGGCGGTCGACGGCACGCACGCCGCGGTGTGGACGCCGCGATGAGCGAACCGGGGCCCGGGCCGACCGAATGGGCCGCACCGGCCGCCGGGGTGGGACCGTGGCCCGGCGACCCGCCCGACGACCCGCGATACGACCCGGTCCTGTTGCGCGAGGGCGACACTCGCAACGTCGTCGACGCCTATCGGTACTGGACGCGCGAGGCGATCATCGCCGACATCGACCGCCGCCGCCATCCCCTGCACGTGGCGATCGAGAACTTCGGGCACGACGCCAACATCGGCTCGGTGGTGCGCACCGCCAACGCCTTCGCGGTGCACACCGTGCACATCGTCGGCCGGCGGCGGTGGAATCGCCGCGGCGCCATGGTGACCGACCGCTATCAGCGGCTGTGCCATCACGACAGCACCGCCGACCTGCTGGGCTTCGCCGCCGGTGCCGGGCTGACGGTGGTTGCGGTGGACAACGTCCCGGGCGCGACGCGGCTCGAGGAGACCGCGCTGCCGCGGGACTGCCTGCTGGTGTTCGGTCAGGAGGGCCCGGGCATCACCGACGACATCCGCGCGGGCGCCGCGATGGCGGTGTCGATCGCCCAATTCGGCTCGACGCGGAGCATCAATGCCGGGGTGGCCGCCGGGATCGCGATGCACGCCTGGGTCCGGCAGCACGCTGACCTGTCCGACGCGTGGTAGCGGCGTCGCTTTCCCGCTCGCGCATCGAATGTGCGCTCAGGGCGGGGATTTTCGGCGTGTCGCCGCCCTCAGCGCACACTCGAAGCCAAGGGTTCACCCGCGACGGCGTGGGATACCTCGCCCGGCCGAGCCGAGGCTAATAGACCCCAAGTTGAGCCGGGCTCGCGGCCGTCCGCATACGTTGAGAGGGTGCGTGACGTGATTGCCGAGCTGATGTCGATCTGGCGTGCCGGCGATATTGCGGGGCTGGGCACGGTGGTGCGTACCTTCCGGTCCGCGCCGCGCCCGCCGGGGGCGGCGATGGTGGTCGCGCCGGACGGCTCGGTCACCGGGTCGGTGTCGGGCGGCTGCGTGGAGGGCGCAGTGTACGACCTCGCCGCCGAGGCTGCGAAGACCGGGGCGCCGCGGCTGGAGCGCTACGGAGTCAGCGACGACGACGCGTTCACGATCGGCCTGACGTGCGGCGGCGTCATCGACGTGTTCGTCGAACCGGTCTCGCGCGCGTCGTTTCCCGAGCTCGGCGCAGTGGCCGACGACATCGCCGAGCGTCGCGCGGTGGCGACCGCCACCGTCGTCGCCCACCCCGACCCGGACTGGGTGGGCCGGCGGATCGTCATCCGGCCCGACGGCGTGGCGGGTTCGCTGGGCTCGGCGCGCACCGACGCCGCGGTCGCCGACGACGCGCGCGGGCTGCTCGCGCTGGGCCGCAGCGACGTCCTCGTGTACGGGCCCGACGGGCAGCGGCTCGGCGACGGCATGGAGGTCTTCGTGTCCAGCTTCGCGCCGCCGCCGCAGATGCTGATCTTCGGCGCGATCGACTTCGCCGCCGCGCTGGCGCGGCAGGGCTCGTTCCTCGGCTACCGCGTCACCGTGTGCGATGCCCGCCCGGTGTTCGCCACCCGGGCCCGCTTCCCGACGGCCGACGAGGTCGTCGTCGACTGGCCCCACCGCTACCTCACGGCCCAGGCGGAGGCGGGCGCCGTCGATCGGCACACGGTGATCTGCGTGCTGACCCACGACCCGAAGTTCGATGTGCCGGTGCTCGAGGTGGCGCTGCGCCTGCCCGAGGTCGGCTACGTCGGGGCGATGGGGTCGCGCCGCACGCATGACGACCGGATGACCCGGCTCCAGGCCGCCGGGCTGACCGGCGCCGAACTGAGCCGGCTGTCCAGCCCGATCGGGCTGGACCTCGGTGCGCGCACCCCCGAGGAGACCGCGGTCTCGATCGCCGCCGACATCATCGCCAAGCGCTGGGGCGGCGGGGGCCGCCCGCTGGCCGAGATCGGCGGGCGGATCCACCATGACGCGGGGGACCCCACTCTACTTCCGTAGTGCCGCCCGTAGGCTGTGCACGACGCCGTCGTCGCCGCACACGAGAGGACCCCGGGATGAAGATCGCCAACCAGTTCACCGTCAGTGCCCCCATCGAAGAGGCCTGGGACGTGCTGAGCGACCTGGAGCAGGTGATCCCGCTGATGCCCGGGGCCGCGCTGACCGGCCACGAGGGCGACGACTACCTCGGTAAGGTCAAGGTGAAGGTAGGCCCCGTCACCAGCGAGTTCAGCGGCAAGGTGCGCTTCGTCGAGCACGATCGCGGCCAATACCGCGCGGTGATCGACGCCAAGGGCAAGGAGACCCGCGGGACCGGCAACGCGGCGGCGACGGTCACCGCCCAGCTCCACGAGGACGGCGATCGCACCGGCGTCACCGTCGACACCGACCTGAAGATCGCCGGCAAGCTGGCCCAGTTCGGCAGCGGCATGCTGCAGCAGGTGTCGGAAAAGCTGCTGGGCCAGTTCGTGGAGTCGCTCGAAGCCAAGCTCGTCGCGGAATCGGTGGCCGCGCCGGCCACACCCGAGGGCCCCCCGCAGGTCGGGCGCGCCCCGGAGCCAAGCCACGCCGCCGAGCCCGAGCCCATCGACCTGCTCGACCTCGCCGGCGGCGACCAGCTCAAGAGGTACGCCCCGGTGCTGCTGGCCGTGCTGGCCGCGCTGGTGCTGGGTTGGGTGCTCGGCCGGAGGCGCTAGAACTGCCGATCGCCGCTCGCGTCGTGTCTTTGAGGGCGACCCCCGAGCGGCCGAGTTCGCGGGCGCCTGCGACCAGCGCGGCGGTGACCGCCGCGGCCGCCGGGTAGTCCAGGCCGTCGGGCGGATGGATGTTGGACACGCAGTTGCGGTCGGCGTCGGTGCGCCCCGGCGCCGGCCGGTGCGTCAGATAGATGCCCAGGCTGTCGGCGACCGACAGCCCCGGCCGTTCTCCGATGAGGACGAGAACCGTTGTGACACCGAGGGCTGCACCGATGTGGTCACCGAGCGCGACGCGGGCCTGGGTGGCGACCACCGGCGGGGCGATCGTGTACCGGCCGTCGAACGCGCGCACCAGCGCCTCGACCATGCCCGCGGCGTGGTCGGTCAGCGCCCGGGGCGAGAGGCCGTCGGCGAGCACAAATCCGATGTCCGCCTTGGTGTTCGGCAGATCCGACAGGTCCGCCGGGCTGCGGCCGAGGTCGGGCCGGCGCAGGTATTCGCCGCGGGAGGTGGCCCGGCTGTGCACCTGTAGCGGCTCGCCGATGCCGACGCCGCGGAGCCGCTGGACGAGGCGGTCGACGTCGAGCGGGTCGTGCACGGCGTCGCGTGCCGCGGCGTGCGCTGCCCGAAACTCCAGGACGCGCCGGGTCGGCAGCGAATCTCCCGCCCGCCCGAGGCCGATCCGCGCCTGCGTGGTCGCCCGCAGCGGGGCCCAGACGTCCGGGGGTTCCGGGTCGGTCATCAGCCGGCTGCCAGCGCGCGCAGCGGCGACGTCGCGGGGTCGACGGGCAGGATCCGGCCGTCGGCGTCGGCCATGCCGAGGCCGGCCAGCCACGCCTCGAATTCGGGAGCGGGCCGCAGCCCCAACGCTTTTCGCACGTACAGCGCGTCGTGAAAGGACAGGCTCTGGTAACCCAGCATGATGTCGTCGGCGCCGGGAACGGTGATGACGAACGCGGTGCCCGCCACGCCGAGCAGGGTGAGCAGCGTGTCCATGTCGTCCTGATCGGCCTCGGCGTGGTTGGTGTAGCAGACGTCGACGCCCATCGGCAGGCCGAGCAGTTTCCCGCAGAAGTTGTCCTCCAGGCCGGCGCGGATGATCTGCTTGCCGTCGTAGAGGTACTCCGGCCCGATGAAGCCGACCACGGTGTCGATCAGCAGCGGCTGCAGCGCCCGGGCCACCGCGTAGGCCCGCGCCTCGAGCGTCTGCTGATCGACCGGTTTGTTCCCCACGCCGAGGTGGGCCCCCGCCGACAGCGCCGCGCCCTGCCCGGTCTCGAGGTACATGACGTTGTCGCCGACGGTCCCGCGGTTCAGCGACCGGGCGGCCTCGTTGGCCTCCAGCAGCATCGGAATCGAGGTGCCGAACGAGGCGTTGGCGCCCTCGGTGCCGGCGATCGACTGGAACACCAGGTCGACGGGCGCGCCCCGCTCGATCAGCTCAATCGTGGTCGTGACGTGGCACAGCACGCACGACTGCACCGGGATCGCGAACCGCTGCCGGATGTCGTCGAGCAGGTGCAGCAGGTCGGACGCCGCGCGCGGCGAGTCGGTCGCCGGGTTGACGCCGATCACCGCGTCGCCGCAGCCCATCAGCAGCCCGTCGAGCAGCGCCGCGGCGATCCCGCGCGGGTCGTCGGTGGGATGGTTCGGTTGCAGCCGGGTGGCCAGCGTGCCCGGCAGCCCGATGGTGGTGCGGAATGCCGCGGTCGCCGTCGCCGCGGCGGCCACCAGGATCAAATCCTGATTGCGCATGATCTTCGACACCGCGGCAACCATTTCCGGCGTCAGCCCCGGGGAGACGGCGGCGATGCGCGCCGCGCCGTCGCCGCGGGACGCGGCGTCCAGCAGCCAGTCGCGGAAGCCGCCCACGGTCAAGCCGGCGATCGGGCCGAATGCGTCGCGGTCGTGGCCGTCGATGATGAGGCGGGTGACCTCGTCGGTCTCGTACGGCACCAGCACGTCGGTGAGGAACGTCGCCAGCGGAATGTCGGCCAGCACCCACGCGGCCGCGGCCCGTTCGGCGTCGGAGCCGGCGGCGCACCCCGCCAGCTGGTCGCCGGAGCGCAGCGGCGTCGCCTTGGCCATCACGTCGACCAGCCCGTCGAAGGTGTGCGTGGTCCCCGAAATGGTTTGCCGGTAGCGCATATATCAGTATGAGGCAGGATCGGGGAGTATGGATCAGCTGTGGGTCAACCGCGCGGCCAGCTCCGAGGCCGCCGTCACGCAACGGCACCTCAAGCGCCTCTGGGGCCTGCCCGCAACGCAGCTGGGCGTGGTGGCCTGGCCGTCGACGCGCCGTGACCGGATATTCGGCACCTGGCACTACTGGTGGCAGGCGCACCTGCTGGATTGTCTGGTCGACGCGCAGCTGCGCGACCCGCGGCCCGAGCGGCACACCAGGATCAACCGGCAGGTCCGTTCCCACCGGCTGCGCAACAACTTTCGCTGGACCAACAGCTACTACGACGACATGGCCTGGCTGGCGCTGGCTTTGGAACGCGCCGCCCGGATAGCCGGGGTCGAGCGCCACCGCGCGCTGCCCAAGCTCGCCGACCAGTTCCTGAACGCGTGGGTGCCCGAGGACGGCGGCGGCATCCCGTGGCGCAAGCAGGACCAGTTCTTCAACGCCCCCGCCAACGGCCCGGCGGGAATCTTCCTGGCCCGCTACGGCGAGAAGATGCGGCGCGCCCAGCAGATGGCCGACTGGATCAACGAGACCCTGATCGACCCGGAGACGCACCTGGTGTTCGACGGCATCAAGGCCGGCTCCCTGGTCCGCGCCCAGTACACCTATTGCCAGGGCGTGGTGCTCGGCCTGGAAACGGAACTCGCGGCGCGCACCCATGACGACCGGCACGCCCCGCGGGTGCATCGGCTGGTCGCGGCCGTCGCCGACCACATGGCCCCGACGGGCGTGCTGACCGGGGCCGGCGGCGGGGACGGGGGACTGTTCTCCGGCATCACCGCCCGATACCTGGCGCTGGTCGCCACCACGCTGCCGGGGGACTCGGCGGACGACGCCGCGGCCCGCGACACCGCCCGGCGGATCGTGCTGGCCAGCGCGAAGTCGGCCTGGGACTACCGGCAAACGGTCGACGGGCTGCCGCTGTTCGGCCCGTTCTGGGACCGCGACGCCCAGCTGCCCGGCGCGGAGGGCGGGGAGGCGCAGTTCGTCGAGGGTGCGGTGAACAGTTCCGAGGTCGCCGAGCGGGATCTGTCGGTGCAGCTGTCGGGCTGGATGCTGATGGAGGCCGCCTGTAACGTCACCGCCGTGACGGCAGGGAGCGCGACATGACCGAGCCCGGCAGCTGGATTCCCGACGAGGCGACGCTGGCCCAAGCAAACCTCACCCACTTCATGGCGTGGCTCGCGGAGACGGGCCGCGGCCGCTTCGGCGACTACCCCGCGCTGCTGCGCAAGTCCGTGGACGACATCGAGTGGTTCTGGGATGCCGTGTGGCACTACTTCGGCATCCAGGCGAGCAGCCCGCCGCGCGCGGTGCTGGGCAACCGTTCCATGCCGGGCGCCGAGTGGTTCCCCGGCGCCACGCTCAACTACGCCACCGAGATCTTCCGGCACGCCACCGACGAGCGCCCGGCGATGATCGTCGTGGGCGAGGACGGCGCGTGCGAGTGGTCGTGGGCGCGGCTGCGCCGCGAGACCGGCGCGTTCGCGGCGTACCTGCGTGGCCTCGGCGTGCGGCCCGGGGACGCCGTCGTCGGCTACCTGCCCAACGTCGGCGAGGCGGCCGTCGCCGCCCTGGCCGCCGCCAGCGTCGGCGCCATCTGGGCGGTGTGCAACCAGGACGTGGCCGTCGACGGCGTGATCGCCCGGCTGGGCCAGGTGGAGCCGGTCGTGCTGGTGGCCACCGACGGGTCGGTGTACGACGGCAAGCGCATCGACCGGCGCGCGGAGCTGGACACGATCCGGCGGGCGATGCCCAGCCTGCGCGCCACCGTGGTGGTGCCGCGGCTCGGGCTGGCGAGCGACGGCGACACCGTCGCGTGGGCGATGGCGGTGGCATCCGACGCCGAGCTGGAGATCGCGGCCGTGCCGTTCGCGCATCCGCTGTGGGTGATGTTCTCGTCCGGCACCACCGGTAAGCCCAAGGGCATCGTGCACGGTCACGGCGGCACGGTGATCGAGCACCTGAAATACCTGAGCCTGCAACTGGACCTGCACGCCGGCGAGCGCTTCCTGTGGTACTCGTCGACCAGCTGGATGATGTGGAACCTGCTGCTGTCGGGGCTGCTGGTCGACACCACGATCGTGCTCTACGACGGCAGCCCAACGCATTTGGGCACCGACGGGCTGTGGCGGGTCGCCGCCGAGAGCGGTGTCAACGTGCTCGGCGCCGGCGCGGGCTACCTGCTGGCCTGCGCCAAGAAGGGGCTCAAGCCGGGGGCGACGTACCCGCTGGACGGGCTGCGCGCCGTGGGCTCCACCGGCTCGCCCCTGCCCGCGTCCGGATTCCGTTGGGTGCACGAGGGACTCGGCCGGTCGGTGCCGGTGATCTCGATGAGCGGCGGCACCGACGTCTGCACCGCCTTCATCGGCGGCTGCGCGATCCTGCCCGTGGTCGCCGGCGAGCTGTCGTGCATCTGCCTGGGCGCGGCCATCGAAGCCTGGTCCGGCGCAAACCATCCGGTGATCGGCGAGGAGGGCGAGCTGGTGATCACCGAGCCGATGCCCTCGATGCCGGTCTTCTTCTGGAACGACGACGATGGCAGCCGCTACCGCGCAGCCTATTTCGAGAAGTATCCGGGCGTGTGGTGTCACGGCGACTGGATCACCATCACCGACCGGGGATCCGTTGTGGTGCACGGCCGTTCGGACGCAACCCTGAACCGGATGGGCGTGCGGATGGGCAGCGCCGAGATCTACACCGCGGTGGAGGGCATGCCCGAGGTGGGCGACTGCCTGGTGGTCGGCGTCGAGCAGGACGACGGCGGCTACTGGATGCCGCTGTTCGTGGCCCTGGCCGACGGCGCCGAACTCGACGAGGGGTTGCGGTCCAGGATCGTCGCGGCCATCCGTCAGCACGCCTCCCCGCGCCACGTGCCCGACGACATCCTGGCGGTTCCCGGGATCCCGCGCACGCTGACCGGCAAGCGGCTGGAGATCCCGATCAAGCGGATCTTGCTGGGCGCCGCGCCGGGCGAGGCGGTGCAGCAGAGCTCGATCGACCGGCCGGAACTGCTAGACGCTTTCGTTGCGTACCGCAGAAGTCGGGTGTCCTGACTCCGGCTCCGGGGCGGCCGGCCCCCGTCGGCGCGCCCGGTAGCTCCGCACGGCCGCGATGAACGCCGGCATCAGCGACACGACGAGGATCACCAGCAGGATCTTCTGCAGGTTGTGGTGCACGAACGGCACGTTGCCCAGGAAGTAGCCCGCCAGCGTCACGCCGCCGCCCCACAGGATGCCGCCGACGATGTCGAAGCCCAGAAACACGGGGTAGCGCATGTAGGACACCCCCGCGACCGGCGGGACGAACGTCCGCACGAACGGCGCGAACCGGGCCAGGATGATCGCCCAGGGCCCGTATTTCTCGAAGAACGCGTGCGACTCGGTCACGTAGTGCTTCTTGAAAAACCGGGAGTCTTCCTTCTTGAACAGGGCCGGGCCGATCCGCCGCCCGATGAAGTAACCGGTCTGATCGCCCAGTATCGCCACCAGCGCGACGGCGGGGGCCAGCACCCAGATGCTCGCCGGCGGATTCGGGTGCGCGGCGAGCAGGCCGCCGGTGAACAACAGCGATTCGCCGGGCAGCAGCGGGAACAGCAGGCCGGTCTCGATGAAGACGATGACCAGGATCCCCGGCAGCACCGCGGAGCCGAAGACGCCGTCGGCGCCCAACCAGTACATCGGGTCGAAGATGTGGGGCAGGGCCGTCACGGTGGTGCTCACGATGCTTCAACATACCGGTGTTGCGATACTGGATGGGCCTAGTCGCCAGGAGGAGCCCATGCCCATCGCCACGCCCGAGGTATACGCCGAGATGCTGGGCCGCGCCAAGGAAAACTCGTACGCCTTCCCGGCCATCAACTGCACCTCCTCGGAGACGGTCAACGCGGCGATCAAGGGCTTCGCCGACGCCGGCAGCGACGGCATCATCCAGTTCTCCACCGGCGGTGCGGAGTTCGCCTCCGGCCTGGGGGTGAAGGACATGGTGACCGGCGCGGTGGCGCTGGCCGAGTTCACCCGCGTGATCGCGGCCAGATACCCGATCAATGTCGCGTTGCACACCGACCACTGCCCCAAGGACAAGCTGGACAGCTACGTGCGGCCGCTGCTGCGGATCTCCGCTGAGCGGGTGGCCGCGGGGCAGGACCCGTTGTTCGGGTCGCACATGTGGGACGGCTCGGCCGTGCCGATCGACGAGAACCTGACCATCGCGCAGGAACTGCTCAAGGAGGCCGCGGCCGCCAAGATCATTCTCGAGATCGAGATCGGCGTCGTCGGCGGCGAGGAGGACGGCGTCGCCCACGAGATCAACGACAAGCTGTACACCACGCCGGAGGACTTCGAGAAGACCATCGAGGCGCTCGGGCACGGCGAGCACGGCAAGTACCTGCTGGCCGCGACGTTCGGCAATGTGCACGGCGTCTACAAGCCGGGCAACGTCAAGCTGCGGCCCGACATCCTGGCCCAGGGCCAGCAGGTCGCCGCGGCCAAGCTGGGCCTGCCCGACGGCGCCAAGCCGTTCGACTTCGTCTTCCACGGCGGGTCGGGCTCGCTGAAGTCGGAGATCGAGGAGGCGTTGCGCTACGGCGTGGTGAAGATGAACGTCGACACCGACACCCAGTACGCGTTCACCCGCCCGATCGCCGGCCACATGTTCAGCAACTACGACGGCGTGCTCAAGGTCGACGGCGAGGTGGGCAACAAAAAGGTCTACGACCCGCGCAGTTACCTCAAGAAGGGCGAGGCGTCGATGAGCGAGCGCGTGGTGGAGGCCTGCGAGGACCTGCACTGCGCCGGGAAGTCCGTCGGCTAGCCGCTCGAACGTGCGGCTGGCCGCACACTCGACGCCGAAGGCTCAACCTAGCCGCTCGGGGACTGGCAGATCTTCCACTGGTCATCGCGATACTGCAGGTCCAGGCTGCGGGTGGAACGGACCTGCGGGTCGTAGGCCATGAACGTGGTGACGTTGGCCTCGGCGTGCTGGCCGTTGACCACCACCTGGTCGATGCTCGCGATCACCGGATACTGCCTGGCCGCCGAGACCCGGCGGTACGTCTCATCCCACGAGTGCTCGTCGTAGTCCACGTACCCGTCGCGGGTGGTGCCGCAGGTGATGGTGCGCAGCGTGGTCAGGTCGCCCTTTTGGATCGCGGTGTCGAAGCTCTGGATGGTTGTGCGGACCATGTCCTCCTGCGACACCTTCGTGTGCTTGCCGCGGGTGAGCAGCACCGTGCCCAGGATCGCGATCGCGGCCAGCGCCAGCACGATCACCACCAGCGCCAGCACCCAGCCCCAGTTGATCTGCCGGGAGGTGCGCAGCTTTCCGCCGAGTCGAGGCGGAATCGACTGTGGCACAGCGGATTTGGGGGGCACCCCAAGCTGCGCGGTCTGGCCCTCCGGAGGTGTCGAGAAGGCCTCGGTGGCGGGCTCCGGGGTGGTGGCGATCACCGTGGTCTCTTTGGCGTCGAAACCGGGCGCGGTGAAGCGGCGTTCGCGCTGCTGGGCGTCCGCGTCGTCCCCGGGAACCCCCGGGCCGCCGCCCGAATCGGGCCGGATCACGACGGTCTCCGTCTCGGAGTCGCTCGGGATGAGCGGGACGCCCTCGGTCGCGTCTTCGCCTGACTGCGCGGCCCATTCGTGCCCAGGCGCGTTCGGCGTGCCGCCGCGGTCGGGCTCGGGTGGCTGGGGCATGAGTACGGCTGTCCTCCGCTATCGGGTGGGGTAGTTGGAGAGCTTAGCGACCCGTCCCCCTCGATGGGGTGATGGTCGAGGTCCGCCGCCCCGGCGAAATGGGGCAGCTGCAGAATGGGAGCCATGACGCCGCCACGAGACCTGCTCGGACCCGACCCGACCCTGTTGCCGGGCGATCCCGACGCCGAGGCGGAACTGCTCGCCGGCGAGAAGCCCGCGATCGTCGCCGCCGCGCATCCGTCGGCGTCGGTGGCCTGGGCGGCGCTGGCCGAACAGGCGCTGGCCGACGAGCAGGCCGTCACGGCGTACGCGTACGCCCGCACCGGCTATCACCGCGGCCTGGACCAGCTGCGCCGGAACGGCTGGAAGGGCTTCGGCCCGGTGCCGTATTCGCATGAGCCCAACCGCGGGTTCCTGCGCTGTGTGGCGGCGCTGGCCCGGGCCGCCGACACGATCGGCGAATCCGAGGAACACCTGCGCTGCCTGGACCTGCTTGACGATTGCGACCCGGAGGCGCGGCCGGCGCTGGGCCTCTAGAAGCTCTCCGAACACTCCGCTTCGCCGGGCCCGTCGATCTGCACGGTGGCGTGCTCCAGCCCGCGCGCCGAGAGCACGGTCCGGGCGTCCTGCAGCACCCGGGCGGAGTCGCCGGTGCTGCGCAGGTGCGCGGTGCACATGTCCTTGCCCGGCGACAGCGTCCACACGTGTAGGTCGTGCACCTCGGTCACGCCGTCGACGGCGCCCAGCGCCGAGCGCAGCTCCTCCACGTCGATGTGGGTCGGCGACGATTCGGACAGGATCCGCAACGCTTCGCGGGCCAGCGAGATCGCCCGCGGCAGCACCCACAACGCGACCAGGACCGCCACCACCACGTCGGCGTAGGGCCAGCGGGTCGTGACGGTGACGATGCCGGCGATCAGCACCCCGAGGCTGCCCACACTGTCGGCGACCACCTCCATGTAGGCGCCCTTGACCGCCAGGCTCTGCCCGGAGTGCGACCGCAGCAGCAGCGCGACCACGAGGTTGGCCAGCAGGCCGGCGAGCGCGACCACGATCATCGGCACGCCGGGGACCGACGGCGTTTCCCTCAGCCGCTGGATCGCTTCCCAGAGAATGAACAGGGCCACCCCCATCAGCAGGCCCGCGTTGGCGACCGCCGTGAACACCTCGGCGCGGTGCCAGCCGTAGGTCCGCGACGGCGACGAGCTGCCGCGGCGGGCCAGCGTCACGGCGGCCAGGCCCATGAAGACGGCGACGACGTCGGTCAGCATGTGGCCCGCGTCGGCCAGCAGCGCGATCGAGTTGATCAGCAACGAGGTGGTCAGCTCGATCACGAAGAACGCCGCCAGGATGGCGGCGGCGACGATCATGCGAGGGATCAGCCGGGACCCGTCGGTCTCGGCGGGACTGTGACTGTGGCCTGCGCCCATGGCGAGCAATATATGCACATTCGCGCATATATGGCAAGGGTCAGAACCAGCGGCTCCAGAAGCGGGTCAGCACGTTGCCCGCCGACACCAGCCACGTCGGCACCCCCGAGAAGTCGAACAGCCACAGCACGGCCCCGAAGAACCAGTTACCGCCCGCCAGGAGCAAAAACAGCAGAATGAAGAAGCCCCATTGCTTGGCCGGCGCCACCGCGCGCTGGGTCTCGGGGCTTAGGTGCGGCTCCAGCGCGTCGTAGCCGTCCAGGCCCGGGATGGGCAGCACGTTCAGCACCACCGCGGTCAGCTGCAGGAATCCCAGGAAGGCCACGCCCGCCCAGAGCACCTGGTGGAACGGGTCGTAGAACACCCGCGTGAGGGTGAGCAGCAGCACCGCCAGCGCCAGGTTGGCCGCGGGGCCCGCGAGGCTGACCAGGGTGCGCTGGTTCGGCGTCATGAACCAGGTCCGCAGGTACACGGCGGCGCCCGGCAGGCCGATTCCGCCCAGCGCGATCACCACCATCGGCAGCAGCAGCGACAGCGCGGGATGGCTGTAACGCCGGGGATCCAGCGTCAGGTACCCGCGCACGGCGGCGTCGTGGTCGCCGAATCGCCAGGCGGTCACCGCGTGCCCGAATTCGTGCAGGCACAGCGACACCAACCAGCCGGCGATGACGAAGGTGAACACCCCGACGTACGCCAGTGGCCGCACGGTGCTGCCGGCCAGCCAGGCCAGCGCGCCGCCGGCCGCCGTCACGGCCACCAGGGCCAGGAAGATGGGGCTGGGTCGCAACGATTCGCGCCGGGCGGGCAGGTTCACCGGTCGAAACTATCGGACCGCCCGTCGACGGGGTTTGGCGCGCTACCGTGCGCCCCGCCGCGCGATGACCTGGCTCGCGCGGTTCGCGGCGATCAACGCGCCACACGCGGCGGCGATCCGAACCAGATTGAGCCGGTACCAGGTTCGGAGTCGGGCGGCCCGTACGTCTGGCGGCGGCGCCGTGTCGGCAAACATCACCGGGAGGTTCACCGTCCGGATCAGATAGCCGGTGAGGGCCAATCCGGTGACCGAGCATCCCGCCGTAACGGCCAACCAACCCCTGGCGTCGTCGATTTCCCAGCCCTTGCTTACGGCTGCGGCCGTGGCCGCCACGGTGATCGGTGCGGCGGCAGCGTAATAGCGCACCGGGCTGCCCGGTGCCAACACCGATGACGGCCTCGGCTGGGCGGCAAGCCGCTCCGGGATATGGACGACCGCTTCGTAGATGTTGCCGAACAACCACTGCGCCTGTCCCAGCTGGGTCAGGTCCAGCAGCCGGACGACAACATTCGGCCGGCACGCAAGCCTATTCGCTGCCAATGGCGTCCCCCTCATGCGTGGAGTTCTCGAGAATATCGACGTTCCGCAGCCGCGAAATGTGACACGATGCGCTCCATTCGTCACGTCGACCGGCGCGCGGGTCAGGTGAATTCGCGGCGCAGGGGGTACCGACTAGGCATGACGGATAAATGGTTCTTCGACGTCGATGCGCCGGGACAACTTGACCCCGGCGGATCTGTGCGACCAGATCGAGCAGAAGATCCATCTCAACGCGGACAACCAAAGACCCCCTGAGGAGTTCGGCGACTGGCAGATGTGCGTGGCGGGCCCGGGACGCCACCATCCACAAGCTGAGCGCCGCCGTCGTCAACTTTTGCCTAATCGTCAAGCACCTGGCGTCGAAGCAGCAGGGCGACGGCGCCTAGCCCGCGACCTGCCGGACCGCCGGCCAGCCCTCGACGTTGCGGTAGAACAAGGAGTAAAACCCAAGGGCTTCAACCTGATCACCAGTGGCGATGGCAGAGGTGCCTCGCCAATCCCCGAGTCGAAACGCCGCCTCTGTAGCGTGGTGCGGCGCGCCCTAGCAGCCGCTCAAGCTGTTCGGCTGGTGGTCACGCGGCGCATTGTTGACAGCGATACAGAGGTCTGATCCTGCCCTTCCCGGTGGGGGCGCTGTGGGGAGCAGGGTTGCGGTTATGGTTGGGCTTGGGGGGTCCAGCGGTGCGGGGTCTGCGTTGGCCATGGCAGGGGTCAGCCCTATGACAGCCATCGCCAACCCACCGGCGAGAACGGTTATGGCGGCCGATTTTTTCAGCGTGGGCCCAGTGGTGCGGTCGAGGTGATGCGGCGTGATCATGATGATGTCTCCTCGTTTCGTCGCAGCCCCGGTGGGCCGGGCTGATAGGTAGGTAGGACCAGCCCGCCAATCGGAGAATCTGACAACTCTTTCTTTCGGGGACCGTTCAGGGCGGAAGCCGGAGATTCCAGGCAAATGGGTGGTGCGCCCAAACCTAGATTGAGGCTATTCGAGCGGGCTGGGGACGTCTCGCTTTTGCAGAACGAACTGTCAGCAAAGTCGCCAGCGCCGTAATGCGGACCGCGCTCGCGAATCCTGCGGACTCAGCCCAACTATCGGACCGCCAGCCAGCCCTCGACGTTGCGGTAGAACGTCGAGCGGCGCGCCGGCCGCGGCGCGGGTACGCCGTCGCGCACCACGTCGACGCCGGTGCTGCCCAGCTGGACCGCGCGCCCGGCGACCCAGCGGCGCCGGCCAACGCGGGCGCGCAGGCCGGGCACGGCCAGCGTCGGCTCGACGTGCACGCCGGGGACGTCCCCGTCGAACAACACGGTGTCGTCGACGACGGCCTCGCCACGCAGCGATCGCCCCTCGGACGGCAGCCAGCTCGCCCGCCCGACGACCACCGATCCGGTCTCGTCGCGGACCAGGGTCACCCGCCGCGCGGTGCCACGCCGGGCTCGCCGCGCCGCGCGCCGCCCGGCGGGCAGGCGGTAGGCCCGGCTCGCGCGGGTACGGCGGCGCGGCACGTAGGCCACCTCGACGTCGAGCCGCCCGGCGCGCAGCAGCCCGGTCAGCACGGCGGCCAGGTCGGCGTCGGCGCCGACCACCACCAGCCGCCGGTACGGCCCGATCGCGGAATCGGGATCGGCGCCGTGGACCGGCAGGCCGACCAGCGGTCGCGGCACCCGGCGATCACCGAACAGCAGCACCGCTACGGCGCCGTCTTCTGTGTTCACCAATAGCCTTGTCTTTCAATGCCTCTCGCGCACTCATCAGCCAGACCATTTGGGGGCCGGATAATCTCGTCATCACGACGTAGTCACAACATGATCTCGGACTGCGAAAGTTGTTGCGCCACCGCCCGATGGCAACCGGATACTTTACTCCTGCCACGGGGTCAACGAATGGGTGGCCAGAGAACGGAGAACTGCCATTCGCCGACTCACCGCCTTCCTCTCAACCGCGCGAATCGCGCCGCCCGTGTCTGGTACCGGCCCGACGCGCGTCCGTTGCTGACGAGGCGACTCCGCCGTGCCGGCGCCGTGGCGGTTTCGGCTGTCCTGTTGTGCGTCGAGCCTGCGACGGCCTCGGCCGACGAATCGATCGTGATCGACCTGGTGCGGCATGGCCAGTCGGAGGGCAACGCGGCGCGGGTGATCGACACGGCGGTGCCCGGAACGGTGCTCACCGCGCTCGGGCAGCAACAGGCGCAGAACATCGCCACCACGCTGGCCGCGCAGGGTCCGCTCGCCGGGATCTTCGCGTCGCAGCTGACCAGGACCCAGCAGACGGCCGCCCCGTTGGCGGCCGCGTTGGGGATGAATGTTCAGGCACTGCCCGGCCTCAACGAGATCGACGCCGGCGCGTTCAACGGGCAACCGCAGTTCAGCCTCGCCGGGCTGGCGTACCTGCTGGGGCCGGTGGCGTGGTTGCTTGGGCTGCGCATCGTGCCGATGCTGGCTCCGGGCTCCACCGACGCCAACGGATTCGAGTTCCACAAACGCTTCAACGGCGCGCTGCAGACGATGTACGGCAACGCGGCGACCGACGCGGGTCGCTTCAACGACTCCCTGCAAACGATCTACGGCAACGCCATGGCCAACCCGGTCCGGGCCGCGGGCGGCAAGATCACCGAGGTGGCGTTCTCCAGCGAGTTCGCCATCGGCGTCGGGACGATGATGAGCGTCAGAAACCCCGATCCACTGCTCCTGCTGTTCGACCCGCTGCCCAACGCCGGTGTCGTCGTGGTCCAGGGCAACCCGCACGATGGCTGGACGCTGGTCAGCTGGAACGGCAAACCGGTGTGGCCGGGCTGGGCGGCCAAGAGGACCGAGCGCGACCCCAAGCAGCCCCTGTGCCTGATGCTGGAGGCACCGACCGCCGGCGGCGTATGCGCTGCTAAACCGCCCACGACGCCGTAAGTCCCGGCCGTGGAGGACACGAGCCGCGACCAAACGGCCCTTGTCGCGGGTACGTCGCTGCCCGACGTTTAGGATCGCCACGTGAGAGCGTCAAGCAAAGATGCCTCCAGCTACGCGCACGGTCCCGGAGCGCTCAACCGAGACCCTGGTGCGGGCAGGCAGCTCGAGCCACCGGGCGATGCCGCAAGCCGTTGCAGCGCTGCGAGATACGGTGCGTTGCCAGTAGAACCACAGTAAGCAGGCGGGAGCAAGTCATGCCGGCAATCGTCCTCATCGGCGCCCAATGGGGCGACGAGGGCAAAGGTAAGGCCACTGACCTGCTCGGTGGGCGCGTGCAGTGGGTGGTGCGCTATCAGGGGGGCAACAACGCCGGCCACACCGTCGTCCTGCCCAGCGGCGAGAACTTCGCGCTGCACCTGATCCCCTCGGGCGTGCTGACCCCCGGCGTCACCAACGTGATCGGCAACGGTGTGGTGGTCGACCCCGGCGTACTGCTCGACGAGCTCAAGGGCCTCGAGGACCGCGGGGTGGACACCACCAAGCTGCTGATCTCCGCCGACGCGCACCTGCTGTTGCCCTACCACGTCGCGATCGACAAGGTCACCGAGCGCTACATGGGCAACAAGAAGATCGGCACCACGGGCCGCGGCATCGGGCCGTGCTACCAGGACAAGATCGCGCGCCAGGGCATCCGCGTCGCGGACGTGCTCGACCCCGACCAGTTGACGCACAAGATCGAGGCCGCGCTGGAACTGAAGAACCAGATCCTGGTCAAGATCTACAACCGCAAGGCGCTGGACCCGCACCAGGTCGTCGACGCCCTGCTGCATCAGGCCGAGGGCTTCCGGCACCGGATCCGCGACACCCGCCGGCTGCTCAACACCGCGCTCGAGACCGGCGAGACGGTGCTGCTGGAGGGCTCCCAGGGCACCCTGCTCGACGTCGACCACGGCACGTATCCCTATGTGACGTCGTCGAATCCGACCGCAGGCGGCGCGGCCGTCGGGTCCGGCATCGGTCCCACCCGCATCACCACCGTGCTCGGGATCCTCAAGGCCTACACCACCCGGGTGGGTTCCGGGCCGTTCCCCACCGAGCTGTTCGACGCCAACGGCGAATACCTGTCGAAGACGGGCGGCGAGTTCGGCGTCACCACCGGGCGGCGCCGCCGCTGCGGCTGGTTCGACGCCGTGATCGCGCGCTACGCCACCCGGGTCAACGGCATCACCGACTTCTTCCTGACCAAGCTCGACGTGCTCTCCAGCCTGGAGACGGTCCCCATCTGCGTCGGTTACCGCATCGACGGCGATCGCACCAACGACATGCCGATGACGCAGAGCGACCTGGCGCGCGCCGAGCCGATCTACGAGGAACTGCCCGGCTGGTGGGAGGACATCTCCGGCGCGCGCGAATTCGACGACCTGCCCGCCAAGGCGCGTGACTACGTGCTGCGGCTGGAAGAGCTTGCCGGGGCGCATGTTTCGTGCATCGGCGTCGGGCCGGGGCGGGAACAGACGATCGTGCGCCGCGACGTGCTGGCGGCGCGCCCGTGACGGAACCGGACCCGAAAGAACTCGACCCCGACTACGAACACCACGGCGGCTTTCCCGAATACGGCCCGGCCAGCCCGGGCCCGGGCTTCGGCCGGTTCGTCGCGGCCATGCGCGCGCTGCAGGACCTGGCGGTGTCCGCCGACCCGGGTGACGACGTGTGGGACGACGCGGCCGACCGCGCCGCGGCGCTGGTGCAGCTGCTCGGCCCGTTCCAGGCCGACGAGGGCAAGGCACCGGCCGGGCGCACGCCCGACCTGCCCGGCATGGGCAGCCTGCTGTTGCCGCCCTGGACGTTGACCAGGTACGCGCCGGACGGCGTCGAGATGACCGGCTACTTCAGCCGGTTCCATGTCGGCGGAAACCACGCCGTGCACGGCGGTGTGTTGCCGCTGCTGTTCGACCACATGTTCGGCATGGTGTCGCACGCCGCGGGACGGCCGATCAGCCGCACCGCGTTCCTGCACGTCGACTACCGCAAGGTCACCCCGATCGATGCGCCCCTGGCTGTGCGCGGCCGCGTCACGAGCACCGAGGGCCGCAAGGCGTTCGTCGCCGCCGAACTCGTCGACGGTGACGACGCGGTGCTGGCCGAGGCCAACGGGCTGATGGTGCGGCTGCTTCCCGGTCAACCTTGAGTTGCCCGCCGCGCACCTATCCTTGAGCGGTGACCGACGGACCCGACGACAAGACGACCGCGCTCACCGTCCCGCCGCAACCGCCGGCGGGGAAGGCCGACACCCGGCCGCGGGTGGCGTTGGTGGGCGCCGGTGAGCTCGCCCGCGAACTGGCGATCGCCCTGGGCCGCCTCGGCGCGCGGGTGATCGCCCTCGACGAGCGCGCCGACGCCCCCGCGCACGCGGTGGCCGATCAGTCGCTGGTGGTGGCGATGACCGATGCAGACGAGCTGACCAAGGCGATTCGCGGGCTGCAGCCGGACTTCGTGGTCACGACCACCGACGCCGTCGCGGCCCAAGCTCTGGAGGGGCTCGAGGGCCCGCACCTGGTGCCCAGCGCGCATGCCGTGCGGCTCGCCGCCGACCGCGAGGGCCTGCGTCGGCTGGCCGCCGACGAGCTGGGGCTGCCCACCGCGCCGTTCTGGTTCGTCGGCTCGGCCGGCGAACTCGAGGCGGTGGGCGCGCACGCCGGTTACCCGCTGCTGGTGCAGCCGGTGCTCGCGGGCGCCGGGCGGGGCCAGTCGGTCGCGTCGGGTCCCGACGACATCGGGCCGGCCTGGCAGCGCGCGACGAGAGGCCACGGCGAGCAGCACCGGGTGCTGGCCGAGACCGTCGTGGAGGTCGAGTTCTACGTCACCCTGCTGGCGGTGCGCAGCGACGGTCCGCAGGGGCCCCGGATCGACTTCTGCTCACCGGTCGGCCACCCCGAGCCCACTCCCGACGTGCTCGAGTCCTGGCAACCGCAGAGCATGACCGCGGCCGCGATGGACGCCGCCAAATCGATCGCCGCGCGGATCGTCAAGGCGCTCGGCGGGCGCGGCGTCTTCGCCGTCGAGCTGATGATCAACGGCGACGAGGTGTACTTCGTCGACGTCACGCCCCGCCCCACCGACAGCGCCTGGGCGACGGTGCCCAGCCAGCGGCTGTCGGCGTTCGAACTGCAGGCCCGCACCGTGCTCGGGCTGCCGGTTGACACCATCATGATTTCGCCGGGCGCGGCCCACCGGGTGGAGCGCGCCGACGCGCCGCCCGTCGCGATCGCCGGGGCGCTGGGCGTGCCGGAAAGCGACCTTCGCCTGGCCGGGCGGGCATTCCAGGCGCTGGCGACGGCGCCGGACGTGACGGCCGCGCGCGACCGCGCGCGCGACGTCGCGGACCGGCTGGCGGTGCGGCACCAGGGCCCGCACAGCTCGGTCACGCGAGAGGCGCGGTTGTAACCTCGCTACCATCCGAGGTCATGAGCACAGAGCGCACAGGCTCCTACGCCGGAGACATCACGCCAGAGCAGGCATGGAAGCTGCTGAGCGACAACCCCGACGCGGTGCTGGTCGACGTGCGCACCGACGCCGAATGGCGGCTCGTCGGCGTGCCCGACCTGTCCAGCCTGGGCCGCGAGGTGGTGTTCATCGAGTGGAACACGTCCGACGGCACCTTCAACGCCAACTTCGCCGACGAACTGCGCGACCGGGTGCCCGAGACCGAATCCGAACGGCCGGTGGTCTTCCTGTGTCGCTCGGGCAACCGCTCGATCGGTGCCGCCGAGGTCGCCACCCGGGCCGGCATCACCCCGGCCTACAACGTGCTTGACGGGTTCGAAGGCCACCCGAACGCCCAGGGGATTCGCGGTGAATCAGGTTGGCGCGCAATCGGATTGCCCTGGAAGCAGCTATGAGTTCACCGTCGGGGGATTCCGTCCGCGAGCCCAAGGCGCTGCCCGACGGCGTCAGCCAGGCCACCATCGGCGTACGCGGGGGACTGCTGCGCTCGGGGTTCGACGAGACCGCAGAGGCGATGTTCCTGACGTCCGGGTATGTCTACGATTCGGCGGCCGTCGCGGAGAAGTCCTTCACCGGCGAGCTGGACCACTTCGTCTACTCGCGGTACGGCAACCCGACCGTGACGATGTTCGAGGAGCGGTTGCGCCTGATCGAGGGCGCGCCGGCCGCGTTCGCCACCGCGAGCGGCATGGCGGCGGTGTTCACGTCGCTGGGCGCGCTGCTGGCCGCCGGGGACCGGCTGGTCGCGTCGCGCAGCCTGTTCGGCTCGTGCTTCGTGGTGTGCAACGAGATCCTGCCGCGCTGGGGCGTCGAGACCGTGTTCGTCGACGGCGACGACCTGGCGCAGTGGGAGGAGGCGCTGTCGAAGCCGACGCAGGCAGTGTTCTTCGAGACGCCGTCGAACCCGATGCAGTCGCTGGTGGACATCGCCGCGGTGGTCGAGCTCGCGCACGCCGCGGGCGCAAAAGTGGTGTTGGACAACGTCTTCGCAACTCCGCTGCTGCAGCAGGGCATTCCGCTGGGCGTCGACGTGGTGGTGTACTCGGGCACCAAGCACATCGACGGTCAGGGCCGGGTGCTGGGCGGCGCGATCCTGGGCGACAAGGAGTACATCGACGGCCCGGTGCAGAAGCTGATGCGGCACACCGGGCCGGCGCTCAGCGCCTTCAACGCCTGGGTGCTGGTGAAAGGCCTTGAGACACTGGCGGTCCGGGTGGAACACAGCAATTCCTCGGCGCACCGGATCGCGGAATTTTTGGAGACCCATCCTGCGGTGAGTTGGGTCCGCTACCCGTTCCTGCCGTCGCACCCGCAGTACGACCTGGCCAAGCGCCAGATGTCGGGTGGGGGGACGGTGATCACCTTCGCGCTCGACTGCCCCGACGACAAAGCCAAGCCGCGGGCGTTCGAGGTGCTGGACAAGCTGCGGCTGATCGACATCTCCAACAACCTGGGCGACGCGAAATCCCTTGTCACACATCCGGCCACGACCACCCACCGGGCGATGGGCCCGGAGGGGCGCGCAGCGATCGGCCTGGGCGACGGCGTGGTGCGAATCTCCGTCGGGCTCGAGGGCGCCGACGACCTGATCGCCGACATCGACCAGGCTTTGAGCTAGTCGAAGGGCTAACCGGCCTGCTTCTCGGCGGCTTCGATGCGTTCGGCCGCCGCCAGTGAGCCCTCCTGCGCCTGGCGCTCCACCCAGTCCACCACCGGCCGGGCGTACATCATCTGGCTGGTGATGGCCATCTGGCCGCGGGTGCGGCCCAGGAAGGAAATGCCCCAGGAGAACATGGCGGCGATGCGGTTGCGGAACCCGACCAGGTACAACAGGTGCAACAGCAGCCACGCCAACCAGGCGATGAAGCCGCCGAACTCCAGCTTTCCGACCTTGGCGACGGCGCTGTACCGCGAAATGAGGGCCATGCTGCCCTTGTCGAAGTAGTTGAACGGCTTCCGGTTGGCCGGGTCGTCCTGGCCCTTCACCGCCTGCTTGATCAACTTGGTGACGTAGTGCGCCCCCTGGATCGCGCCCTGGGCCATCCCGGGGACGCCGGGCACCGACATCAGGTCGCCGATGACGAACACGTAGGGATGCCCCTTGACGGTGAGGTCGGGCTCGACGATCACCCGCCCGGCGCGGTCGGTCTCGGTCCCGTCGGACTGCTCGGCGACCATCTTGCCCAGCTCGCTGGCCTGCACGCCGGCGGCCCACACCTTGCACGCGCATTCGATGCGCCGCTCGCCGCCGTCCTTCTCCTTGACGGTGATGCCCATGTAGTCCACCGAGGTCACCATGGCGTTCAGCTGCACCTCGACGTCCATCTTCTGCAGCCGCCGTTTCGCCTTCAAGCCCAGGTTCTCGCCCATCGGCGGCAACACCGCGGGCGCGGCGTCGAGCAGGATGACCCGGCACTCGCTGGGCGTGATCGTCCGGAACGCCCCGGCCAGGGTGCGCTCGGCGAGCTGGACGATCTCGCCGGCCAGCTCGACCCCGGTCGGGCCCGCGCCCACCACCACGAACGTCAGGCGGCGCTGCCGCTCGGCCGGGTCGGTGGCGACTTCGGCCGCCTCGAACGCGCCGAGGATGCGGGCCCGCAGCTCGAGGGCATCGTCGACGCTCTTCATGCCGGGCGCGAAGGCGGCGTACTCGTCGTGGCCGAAATAGGACTGCTGCGCGCCGGCGGCGACGATGAGGCTGTCGAAGGGCGTCACGGTCTCCATGCCCATCAGGTGCGACGTCACGGTCTTGGCCGTCAGGTCGATGGCGTTGACGTCGCCCCACAGCACCCGGACGTTCTTCTGCCTGCGCAGGATCAGCCGGGTGGTCGGGGCGACGTCGCCCTCGGACAGGATGCCGGTGGCCACCTGGTACAGCAACGGCTGGAAGAGGTGGGTCGTGGTCTTGGAGATCAGGGTGACGTCGACGTCGGCCCGCTTGAGTGCCTTGGCCGCGTTCAGGCCACCGAATCCGCTTCCGATGATGACGACGCGATGACGCGACATGCTCACCCCCTTACCGTACGACGCCGCCGGACCGCCGCTAGAACGGCCACCCGTTGGAGTTGTCCTTGAATTTGCCGTTGACCGCGGTGCAGAAGTCGTCCGCGGTGCCGGCCAGCAACACGTAGTAGGTCTCGCCGCGGCGGCTCTCGTAGGTGTTGGGGGTGCTCCAGCCGCTGTTGCACAGCGAGGTCTGCGTGCCGGCCGTGGCGCGCCGCCAGTTGGTCTTGGCGCAGCCGGCCAGGGCGTCGACGTTGGGCGTCGCGCTCTTGGCGGCGACCACCATCGCGCCTCCCCATTGGCCGTCGCTGCGCCGGAAGGCGCGCGCCCCGAATCCGGCGTTGTTCGTCTGGCACGCCAGCGCGCGCCGCATCAGCGAGAAGGGCGCCGCCAGTTGGGAATTGGGGCTCGCGGCGGCGGCCGTGATGAATTGTGCGGCGTCCGGGCCGTCGACCTCCTGCACGTTGGGCGTGCCGAAGCTGAACAACTGCTGCGCGATCCCGGGGTTGCTGCCGCCGCCGATGATCGGGCCGCCGCCGCTCGACGTCATCGGGGGCAGCGCGGAACCGGGATCGGCGCCCGCCGGCGCGACACCGGCGACGGCGCCCAGCGCCAGCGCCGCCAGCGCCCGGCGGAGCGCGGTGAGTCTCATGCCCCTCATTCCAGCACGTGTGCGCGGCCCGTGTCAGCGGAAGGCGTCGCTGCCGGTGAACGCCTGGCCGAGCACCAGCTGGTGCATCTCGGGTGTGCCCTCGTAGGTGAGCACCGACTCCAGGTTGACCATGTGCCGGATCACCGGGTATTCCAGCGATATCCCGTTGCCGCCCAGGATGGTTCGCGCGGTGCGGCAGATCTTGATGGCCTCCCGGGTGTTGTTCAGCTTGCCGAAGCTGACCTGCTCGGGTCGCAGGCCGACGCCGTCCTTGAGGCGGCCCAGGTGCAGCGACAGCAGCTGACCCTTGTGCAGCTCGACCGCCATGTCGACGAGTTTCGCCTGGGTCAATTGAAATCCGGCGATCGGGCGCCCGAATTGGGTGCGCTGCGTGGCGTAGTCGAGCGCGGCCTGCCATGCCGACCGCGCCGCGCCCATCGAACCCCAGATGATGCCGTAGCGCGCCTCGGACAAGCACGACAGCGGCCCCCGCAGGCCCTTCGCCTCGGGCAGCATCGCCGAATCGGGCACCCGCACGTCGTCGAGCACCAGCTCGCTGGTGATAGAGGCGCGCAGCGACAGCTTGTGGTGGATGGTGTTCGCCGAGAAGCCCGGCGTCTTGGTGGGGACGATGAAACCGCGGACGCCGTCGTCGGTGGCCGCCCACACCACCGCGACATCGGCGACCGAGCCGTTGGTGATCCACAGTTTGCGGCCGTTCAGCACCCAATCCGAACCGTCGCGGCGGGCGCGGGTTTTCATCGCGGCCGGGTCGGACCCCACGTCGGGTTCGGTCAGCCCGAAGCACCCCAGCAGTTCGCCGGTGGCCATGCCCGGCAACCACTCCTGCTTCTGCTGCTCGGACCCGAATTTCCAGATCGCGAACATCGCCAACGACCCCTGCACCGAGACCATCGACCGAATTCCGGAGTCTGCGGCCTCGAGCTCGGTACAGGCCAGGCCGTAGTGCACCGACGAGGCGCCGCCGCAGCCGTAGCCCTCCAGGTGCATGCCCAGCAGGCCGAGCTGGCCGAATCCCTTGGCGAGTTCCCGCACCGGCAGGTCGCCGATCTCGAACCACTCCGCGACGTAGGGCAGGACGTGTTCGGCGCAGAACTCTCTGACGGTGTCGCGCACCGCGAGCTCGTCGCTGGACAGGGAGGCGTCCAGGCCCAAGGGGTCATACCGGTCGAAGGCGGGAGGCTTTTTGGTGCTCATGGCCTTCAGCCTGCCACTAGGCCGCCCTCGGCAGGCCCGGCCGGTAGTCTCGCTGCATGCGACGGCCAGTGTGGCTCGTCGTGGACGTCGCCTGTGTGCTGGTCTTCTGCGCGGCCGGGCGTCGTAGCCACGACGAAGGACTCGACATCGCCGGGGTGGCCACCACCGCGTGGCCGTTCCTCACCGGAACCGCCGTCGGGTGGCTGGCGTCCCGCGCCTGGCGGCGCCCGACCGCGTTGATGCCCACGGGGGTGGTCGTGTGGCTGTGCACGGTGGTGGTCGGCATGGTGTTGCGCAAGCTGAGTTCCGCGGGCGTCGCGGCCAGTTTCGTGGTGGTGGCGGCGTCGGTCACCGCGCTGTTGTTGCTCGGCTGGCGGGCGGTCGTCGGGCTGACCGTGCGGCGCCGGTCCGGCGTCTGACCATGGCAACGGCGGCGGGCGTGGCGGTGACCGCGGCATTCGGCGCCGCCGCGCGCGCGGTCGCCACCAACAGGGGGCTGCTGAGCGATCCGTTCGCCGAACCGTTGGTGCGCGCCGCCGGGGTGGACCCGCTCGCCCGCGTGATCGACGACGACCGGTTCGCCGCGGACGACGCGGGCGGCCCGCGGTTCCTGGACCTCTGCGCGGCGCACACCCGGTTCGTCGACGAGTTCGTCGCCGATGCCGTCGGGGCGGGCTTTCGTCAGGTGGTGCTGTTGGTGTCCGGCATGGACACCCGGCCGTACCGGTTGTGGTGGCCGCCCGGGACAACGGTTTACGAGATCGACCGGCCCGAGGTGCTCGACTTCAAAGCCGAAGTGCTGCGCGACCAGGGCGCCGAACTGACCGCGAGCCGGCGCGCGGTCGGCGTCGACCTGCACCAGGATTGGCCGGCCGCGCTGCGGCGCGTCGGCTTCGACGCCGCCGCGCCCACGGTGTGGGTCGCCGAGCAGTTGCTCATCGGCTACCTGACGCCGGCACTGCAGGACCGGGTGCTGCAGGGCGTCACCGTGATGAGCGCCGCCGGCAGCCGGCTCGCCTGCGATCACATGCCCACCTGGACCCCCCTGCTCCTGGAGGCGGAGCGGTCCTTCGTCGACGGCTGGCGCCGCCACGGCGTGGAGATCGACCTGGCCAGCCTGACGCATCCGGGCCGATACCACTACGTCCCCGAGTATCTGGGCGCCAACGGCTGGGTGACGGCGCAGCGCAGCGTCGGCGACCTGTCGGGCGCGATGGGGCTGCCGGCGCCCCCGCGTGGGGGGACGGACTTCGTCCCGGAATACCTCACCGCCACAAGGGTTTAGACGTTCATGCCGGGTTCTGACCAATCAGCGCTGCGGTTCGTGTCGGCCACGCACAACGATCCGCTGGCGCAGCCCCTGCTGGCCGAGCTGGCCGACGAGTACGCGCAGCGCTACGGCGGCACGCCGAGCACGCACTTGTCCTGGCTGCCGGTGCCGGAGGCGGAGCTGGCCGCGCCGGACGGTGGGCTGCTGATCGGGGTGCTCGACGGCGTGCCCGTCACCGGCGGCGCCTTTCGGCGGTACGACGCCGAGACCGCCGAACTCAAACGCATTTGGACCGACCGCGCGCACCGGCGGCGCGGTTACGCCCGAATCCTGCTCGCGGCGCTGGAGGCCGAGGCCGCCGCGCGCGGGTATCGGCGGCTGTACCTGATCACCGGCAACCGGCAACCCGAGGCCGAGGCGCTGTACGACGCGACCGGGTATACCCGGGTGCCCGCCGATCCGCTGCCGTCCTGGGGACCGTTCGTCCCGATCGCCTTCGAGAAATGGCTGGTTCTCGACGGTCAGTGAGTTTCACCGAGTGTGGGGTCTACGGACGAATTTCGGGCCGTTGGTGTACCCAGGGCCCACACTCGGCGCTACCAGGCTTCAGCTTTCGGCGAGCGCGAGGGCCGCCGCGGTCGCCTCCCGAATCGGCCCCCGCCACACGTCGCCGTGGCCCGGCAGCAGGACCTCGGTCTCCAGCAGCGCGAGCGCGGACAGGGTGCGGATGCAGTCCTGTTGGTTGTAGCTGAAGATCGCCGGCAGCAGTTGCGGCCCGCTGCGGCGCAGTAGTGGGTGCCCGGTGATGAGGGCGTCGCCACTGACCAGCACACCGTCGACCAGATACGAGCAGTGCCCGTTGGTGTGGCCGGGGCTGAAGACCGGGCTCGGTTGGCCCGGCAGGCTCGCGGCCAGCTCCGCGGTCAACGCCCGAGCGGTCGGGATGCCGTCGCGGATCAGGCCGCCGCTGCGGACCACGTGGGCCGTCCACTTGGCCCACCGGGGCCGCCAAATGCGCAGCGCCACATCGACAATGGACACCTGCTCGAGGTACTCCCGCTTCGCGTGCCCCACCTCGTCCGCGTGGCAGTAAACCGGGATGCCGTGCGCGTCGGCGAACCAGATCGCGGTGCCCAGGTGGTCGATGTGTGCGTGCGTCAACACGATGGCGCGCACGTCGTCGGGGCCGAAGCCCAGCGCGGACAGCGAGGCCAGCACGTCCTGGCGGTCGCCGGGATAGCCGGCGTCGATCAGCATCACGCCGGTGTCGTCGGTGACCAGAGTCCAGTTGACCGCCTCGCCCTGGGCGAGGTGAACCCGGTCGGTGACTTGAACGAGCTCCGCCATGCCCGCGAGTGTAGGCGGAGGAGTAGAAATGACCCGTGGCTGAACTGAAACTTGGATACAAGGCATCCGCCGAACAATTCGCACCGCGCGAGCTCGTCGAACTCGCCGTCGCCGCCGAAGGTCACGGCATGGACAGCGCAACCGTCAGCGATCACTTCCAGCCCTGGCGGCACAAGGGCGGGCACGCCCCCTTCTCGCTGGCCTGGATGACCGCCGTCGGCGAACGCACCAAGCGGATCGTGCTGGGCACCTCGGTGTTGACGCCGACCTTCCGGTACAACCCCGCCGTCATCGCCCAGGCCTTCGCCACCATGGGCTGCCTGTACCCGGACCGCATTTTCCTCGGTGTGGGAACCGGCGAGGCGCTGAACGAGATCGCCACCGGATACGAGGGCGAGTGGCCCGAGTTCAAGGAACGCTACGCGCGGCTGCGCGAGTCGGTGCGGCTGATGCGCGAACTGTGGCTCGGCGACCGCGTCGACTTCGACGGCGAGTACTACAAGACCAAGGGCGCCTCGATCTACGACGTGCCCGAGGGCGGCATCCCGATCTACATCGCCGCGGGCGGACCGCAGGTGGCCAAGTACGCCGGGCGCGCAGGCGACGGATTCATCTGCACCTCCGGCAAGGGCGAAGAGCTCTACAAGGACAAGCTCATCCCCGCGATGCGCGAGGGCGCCGAAGCGGCGGGCAAGAACGCGGATGAGATCGACCGGATGATCGAGATCAAGATCTCCTACGACACCGACCCGGAGCTGGCCCGCGAGAACACCCGGTTCTGGGCGCCGCTGTCGCTGACCGCCGAGCAGAAGCACAGCATCGACGACCCGATCGAGATGGAGAAGGCCGCCGACGCGCTCCCGATCGAGCAGATCACCAAGCGCTGGATCGTCGCGTCGGACCCCGACGAGGCCGTCGAAATGGTCAAGGACTACGTCGACTGGGGGCTCAACCACCTGGTGTTCCACGCGCCCGGCCACGACCAGCGCCGGTTCCTCGAGCTCTTCGAAAAGGACCTGGCCCCCAGGCTGCGGCGACTTGCCTGAACCCTCGGCCATCTACATCGCCGCTCCGGAACCGGAGACCGGCAAGTCGACGCTCGCGCTCGGGCTGCTGCACCGCCTGACCGCGACCGTCGCCAAAGTGGGTGTGTTCCGGCCCATCACGCGCGTGCCCGACGGCAAGGACCACGACTACATCCTGGATCTGCTGCTGCAGCACACCACCGCGGGCGTGCCCTACGAGCAGTGCGTCGGCGTCACGTATCAGCAACTGCACGCCGACACCGACGCCGCGATCGCCACCATCGTCGACGCCTATCACGCGATGGCCGACGACTGCGACGCGGTGGTGATCGTGGGCAGCGACTACACCGACGTCGCGCGGCCGGCCGAGCTCTCCGTCAACGCCCGGATCGCCGTCAACCTCGGTGCGCCCGTGCTGCTCACGGTCAGCGGCCGGGGCCGGACCCCCGACGAGGTGGCCGGCGTCGTCGCGGCGTGCCTGGCCGAGCTGTCCAACCAGCGCGCCCACGCCGCCGCGGTGGTCGCCAACCGCTGTGAACCGGCTCAGCTGGACGAGGTCGCCGAGGCGCTGGAGGCCTTCACCCAGCGCAGCTACGTGCTGCCCGAGGAGCCGCTGCTGTCGGCTCCGACGGTGGCCGAACTCGAAAAGGCCGTCGGCGGAACGCCGGTCAGCGGTGAGGCGTCGCTGCGCGATCGGGAGGTCACCGGCGTGCTGGTCGCCGGCATGACCGCCGACCACGTGCTGGAACGGCTGAGCGACGGCATGGCGGTGATCACCCCCGGCGACCGGTCGGACGTGGTGTTGGCCGTGGCGAGCGCCCATGGGGCCGAAGGCTTTCCGTCGCTGTCCTGCATCGTCCTCAACGGCGGCTTCCAGCTGCACCCTTCCATCGCGGCGCTGGTCGCCGGGCTGCGGCTGCGGCTGCCGATCATCGCCACCACGCTGGGCACCTACGACGCGGCCAGCGCCGCCGCCGCGGCGCGCGGCCGCGTCACGGCGAACTCGCTGCGCAAGATCGACACCGCGCTGGAGCTGATGGACCGCTACGTCGACGTCCCGGATCTGCTTGAACAGCTTGCCATTCCGATTCCCACCGTGACCACGCCGCAGATGTTCATCCACCGCCTGACGCTGCAGGCGCGGGCGGATCGCAAGCACATCGTCCTGCCCGAGGGGGACGACGACCGCATCCTCAAGTCGGCCGGCCGGGTGCTGCAGCGCCGCGTCGCCGACCTCACCGTGCTGGGCGACGAGGCGCAGATCCGGCAGCGCTCGGGGGAGCTCGGGGTGGACCTCGACGGCGCGCAGGTGATCGACCCGCGCACCAGCGACCTCCGCTCCCGGTTCGCCGATCAGTACGCCGAGCTGCGCAAGGCCAAGGGGGTCACCGCCGAGCACGCCCGCGAGATCATGCGCGACGCCACGTATTTCGGCACGATGATGGTCTACAACGGCATGGTCGACGGCATGGTGTCGGGCGCCGCCCATACCACGGCGCACACGGTTCGGCCGGCCTTCGAGATCATCAAGACCGTGCCCGACGTCTCGACGGTGTCCAGCATCTTCCTGATGTGCCTGCCCGACCGGGTGCTGGCCTATGGCGACTGCGCCATCATCCCGAACCCGACGCCGGAGCAACTGGCCGACATCGCGATCTCCTCCGCCCGCACCGCATCGCAATTCGGCATCGAACCGCGGGTGGCGATGCTGTCGTACTCGACCGGCGAGTCGGGCACCGGTGCCGACGTCGACAAGGTCAGAACCGCAACCGAATTGGTGCGGCGGCGGGCGCCGGAGCTGCCGGTCGAGGGGCCCATCCAGTACGACGCCGCGATCGAACCGTCCGTCGCGGCCACCAAGCTGCGTGGCTCGCCGGTGGCCGGCCGTGCCACCGTGCTGGTGTTCCCCGACCTCAACACCGGCAACAACACCTACAAGGCCGTGCAGCGCAGCGCCGGGGCGATCGCCATCGGGCCGGTGCTGCAGGGCCTGCGCAAGCCGGTGAACGACCTGTCCCGCGGCGCGCTGGTCGAAGACATCGTGAATACCGTTGCCATCACCGCGATCCAGGCCCAGGACGTCCGTGACTAGCGCGAACCGGGCCGTGCTGGTGATCAACTCCGGCTCGTCGTCGCTGAAATACCAGTTGGTCGAACCGGATTCGGGTGTCGCCCGCGCGACCGGCAACGTCGAACGGATCGGGGAGGAGTCGTCACCGGTTCACGACCACGACGCGGCGCTGCGCCAGGCCTTCGACGCGCTGTCCGAGAAGGGGATCGACCTCGGGAATTGCGGACTGGTGGCGGTGGGCCACCGAGTCGTACACGGCGGCAACACCTTCTACAAGCCGACGCCGGTGGACGACGCGGTGATCCGCAAGCTCGACGAATTGTCCGAACTGGCGCCGCTGCACAACCCGCCCGCGGTCAAGGGAATCGAGGTGGCCCGCAAGCTGCTGCCCGATGTCCCGCACATCGCGGTCTTCGACACGGCGTTCTTCCACGACATGCCGCCCGCCGCCGCGACCTATGCGATCGACCGCGGCTTGGCCGAACGCTGGAAGATCCGCCGTTACGGGTTTCACGGCACGTCGCACCGCTATGTGAGCCAGCAGGCCGCCGCCTTCCTGGACCGGCCGCTGGGCGGCCTGAAACAGATTGTGCTGCACCTGGGTAACGGCTGCTCGGCGTCGGCGATCGCCGGTAGCAGGCCGCTGGACACGTCGATGGGCCTGACGCCGCTGGAGGGTCTGGTGATGGGCACCCGCAGCGGCGACATCGACCCCAGCATCGTCAGCTACCTCTGCCACGTCGCCAAAATGGGCGTCGACGAGGTGGAATCCATGCTCAACCAGCGGTCCGGGGTGGTCGGGCTGTCGGGCGAGCGCGACTTCCGGCGGCTGCGCACCATGATCGAATCCGGCGACGCCGCAGCGCAATTGGCCTACGGCGTGTTCACCCATCGGCTGCGCAAATACATCGGCGCCTACCTGGCGGTGCTGGGACACACCGACGTCATCAGCTTCACCGCCGGCATCGGGGAGAACGACGCGGCGGTCCGCCGCGACGCGGTGGCGGGCCTGGAGGAGCTGGGCATCGTGCTCGACGAGCGCCGCAACCTCGGCGGCGGCAAGGGTGCCCGGCAGATCTCCGCCGACGAATCTCCGATCGCCGTGCTGGTGATCCCGACCAACGAGGAACTGGCCATCGCCCGCGACTGCGTGAGCGCGCTAAGCGGTTAGGAAGCCGAGGCTCTTCCGCCCGGCGCCCACCGACGGCGCGGGATCCGTCCCCACGGTCCGCGCGAGCAGCTCGTGGTACACGTCGCGAAAGTCGGTGGTGTACTTCAGGTCCCCGTTATCGAGGTCGGTGAGGCTGGGTTCGTCGCCGTAGAAGCCGCCCCGAACGGGCGCGCCCGCGACGAAGACGGGACCGGCGGTGCCGTGATCGGTGCCCTGGGACGCGTTGGCGCGCACCCGGCGGCCGAACTCCGAATACGCCACCACGACGACGTTGCGGCCGGCGACCCGCTGCAGGAACGAGGTCACCGCCTCGTCGAACGTCGCGAGCAGCCGCTGCTGCGTGGCCCGTTCCCCGGCGTGCGTGTCGAAGCCGCCCAATTGCACCGTGTAGACCCGTGTCGGCACGCGGGCCTGGACCGCCTCGGCCACCAGGCTCAGTTGTGCGGACAGGGAGTTACCTTGGTTTCCTGCGGCTTTCACCGATTCGAAGGCGTTGGCGGTGGTGCGGGCGGCCCGGTAGGCCTTGCACACCGCGGCCATCGCCGGGGTGTCGTCGCGGTCCTCGGCGCCGAGCGCACCCATCAGCGTGTCGAGGCCCTGTCCGGTCTGCTCCGGGGCCGTGGAAAGCGCTGCGGCGGTGTGCTTTTCGCCCACCGCGAGTGGCGGAAGCACGGGACCGATGTTGACCGCCCGCAGCGGGTCGTCGCCGGTGGCGTCGAGCCAGCGGCCGATCCAGCCCGTCGACACGGGCTCGGCGGGAGACGCCGTCTGCCAGATATCCATGGACCGGAAGTGGCTGTGGTCGGGCCGCGGATAACCCACTCCCCGCACGATGGCGAGCTGCCGCCGGCCCCACAACTGCGCCAGACCCTTCAGGGCGGGGTTGAGACCAAGCGCCTCGTCGAGGTGCAGGACGTCGCCCGGGGCGTAGGCCAGTTCCGGCCGGGCGTCGTGATACGCGTTGTCCGCGTAGGGGATCAGGGTGTTGATCCCGTCGTTGCCGCCGTAGAGCGTGACCAGCACCAGCACGCCCGCGCCGTCGGCCAGCGGCCGGTCCCCGGCGGCGCGCATCAGGTCTTGCCAGCGGACCGCCACCGCCGTCGACAACAGGCCGGCCGCGCCCACACCGGCGCTGGCGGCCAGGAATCTGCGGCGGTTCATCTCGGGCATCGTGTTCTCGCTAGGACGTCAGGTATTCGGGGGTGTTGACCGCGGCGGCGACCAGTTGTGGCGGGTTGCGCACCAGGGGTTGCAGCGCGTCGGCGGTCCGGTCCGACCAGTCGCCGACGCCGATCAGGTAGCCGACCGCGTCGATGCGGTCACCGGGCGCGGCGCTTTCGACGCCGGACAGGTCGCCGGCGTGCGCGAGCCGGTTGGCGGCCCGCAGCCGCGCCTCGGCGCTTGCGGTGGACAGCCACACCTGGCCCTGCGGCCAGCCGCCGACGCTCGGCGGATAGAACGGCCGCTGCCCGAGGGCGTGCAACGTCGCGTCGGTGACTTTTCGAGTGGATGAGTCGAGGGGCACCCGCAGGGCGCGCATGACGCCGACGAGCCATTCGACGGGCGGGTTGACGACAGTGGCCCGGCCGTGGACGAACTCGTCGTCGGTGAGGATCGCCCGGGTCAGCGCACGCAGGTCCCGGCCCGGGCCGTACGCGGCGACCAGCCTGTCGAGCGTGGGGCGCGACGGCGGATCATCGGAGGCCAGCTGTCGCCACAACCGTCCCGCGACGTACTCCGCCGACTTCGGCCGGGCCAGCACGGCGTCGCAGAACCCGGCGGCGTCGAAGTCACGGGTCTGCCCGAACAGAGTCTTGGCCGCGCCGTCATGGCGTTTCGGGGCCAGCGTCGTGTTGCCGTCGGCGCCGATCAGCCAGCCCGTCAGCGCGCGGGCGCCGTTGCGCACGTCGTCCTCGGTGTAGCCGTTGCCGTGTCCCAGCGTGAACAGCTCCATGAACTCGCGAGCGAGGTTCTCGTTCGGTGCCTTGGCGGTGCTGCTCTGCCCGTCCAGCCAGCGCAGCATCGCGGCGTCGGTCAGCATCGCGTAGGCCAGGGTGCGGAAGTCGCCCAGCGACAGGGTGCGCAGCTTCTGGTTCTGTGCGGCCATGTACGCCGCGACCCGGACCTTCTGCGCGGAGGTGGCGAAGTGGTTGTGCCACAACAGGGTCAGCTTCTCACCAAGCGGCTGCCGCACGCTGACCATGCGGTGCAGCCACCAGTCGGACAACGCGCGCTGCTGCTCGGAGAGCTGCTGGTTGTACTGCTTGCGG
>NZ_LZJN01000071.1 GCF_001667735.1 Mycobacterium sp. E183 | reverse complement strand
TCCCGCGACACCCGGAAGTAGTGCCCGGTGCTGCTGTCGGTGCACGTCATGCCCGACGGCTCGCTGTCGCAGGTGATCGTGCCCGCGGACTGGGTCTGGCCGTAGTCGAGGGTCGGCTCGCCGGCGAAGCGCAGGGTGTCGCCGTGGCAGTGGATGGCGGCCGGCTCGCCCAGGTTCAACACGAAGCGGTTGCCCCAGGCGAGATGCTTGCCGCACTCCGGTGGCGGCGGTGGCTGGTAGTCGAAGTCGCTGATGTCGCACGCCACACCGAAGCCGCCCAGGACGCAGTAGATGTTGCCGGACGGCGATTGAAAGTTCTGGGTGTCCGCGTGCGCGGTCGCCGGCATCACGGTGGCGGCCGCGACCGTCGCGGCGGCGACAGCGAGGGTCCTCATCATTTGCTGAGCGTAAGCCTGTGCGCCGGTGGACCGGACCGATAATCCCGAAATGAGTTTGCGCGGGGGCCTTCACCTGGCCGCCCAAAAGGATTACAACGTCATCATGAAGGCATCAATGGTCGCCGCGGTTCCGCTCCTGGCGGCCGCGACCGCGGTGGGCCCGGCGCACGCGGACCCGCTCTACCACTTCCAGTCGCCGTCCGGCAACATCTACTGCGTCCTGGGCGGCTTCGGTGTGGCGTGCGACATCAGCGACTTCGACTACCAGCCACCGCCGCCACCGGAGTGCGGCAAGCATCTCGCCTGGGGCAACCGCTTCGTGTTGAACCTGGGCGAGCCGGCCGCCATCCACTGCCACGGCGACACCCTGCGCTTCGCCGGCGAGCCGACCCTCGACTACGGCCAGACCCAGTCCGCGGGCACGATCACCTGCGACAGCGAGCCGTCGGGCATGACGTGCACCGACAGCAGCACCGGGCACTACTTCCGGGTGTCGCGGGA
>NZ_LZJN01000070.1 GCF_001667735.1 Mycobacterium sp. E183 | reverse complement strand
CACGGCCGGACGGCGTGTTTGTAGTCGGCTCGGGCATCGACATCCCGCTGATCAAGCCCGCGCTGGAGGCGGCCACCTCGCTGCCCTTGTCGGCGCCCGAGGAGCCCGAAACGGCGCTGGCCCGCGGGGCGGCGCTGGCGTCGGCAAACGCCCCGCTGTTCTCGTCGTCCACCGCGGCGCTGGCTTACGCCCAGGACCCGGGCACCGGCGCGATCAACCCGTTCGCGGTCGCGCCCGGTTACTTCGACACCCCGGGCACCCTGGGCAGGGACGCGCTCGCCTACAGCGCCGTGCCCGACGAGGTCGACGACCTCTACACCGGCGCGCACACCGGCGCCACCGAACTCGTCGACGCGGGATATCCCCAGCGCAGCTCGTTCCGGCTGGTCGGAGGCATCGTGGCGGGCGTCTTCGTCATCGGCGTGGTGGCGTTGGTCGTCTCCCTGGCGATCGCCATCCGGCCCACGGCCAACGTCCGGCCCAGCCCGAACCAGAACGTGGTCGTCGCGCCGACCCGGCCCGCCCCGGCGCTGCTGGGCAGCGGCCGGCGCTGGTCGTCGGCGATCGACCCGTCGGCGCTGTTCACGACCGCCAGC
>NZ_LZJN01000069.1 GCF_001667735.1 Mycobacterium sp. E183 | reverse complement strand
CAACCGTGTACACGTAGGACTCGACATCGCAGGCAATCCCCGGGTACCGGTTCCAGTACCAGGTCCCGCCCACGTCGGCCGCCCGGTCGATGAGCCGCACGCTGTCGACGCCGAGCTGACGCAGCCGCACCCCCGTCAACAGCCCGCCGAATCCGGCGCCGATCACCGCGACGTCGACTTCGTCGGTCAGCGGCTCGCGCGTGAATTCACCGTCTGCCCAGGGGTCGTCGGCGAAGCGCGCGAATGCCCCCGCCGTCTCGACGTACTGAGCGATGCCGTCCGGGCGCAATCGGCGCGCGCGCTCTTCCGCGTATTTGCGTCGCAGCGCGTCGACGTCGAACGACACGGTTTCAGTCAAGGCCCGGTCCTCTCGTGGCCCGACTATATAATCAATCGCTTGATCATATCAAGGCGGTGCCGTGTCGGCCCCGCCGCTATCCGCGCCCGCCGGCGAACAACGTTCCGCTGATCATCTTCTTGGCCGAGTCGAGCGCGGCGTGATAATCGCGCGGCGGCGACGTGGCCCCCAACTCGACCAACCCGTAGATGAGCGCGTAGAGGGCCTCGACGACGCTGTCCCGATCGGAAGGCCGCGACAGTTCGCCCTGCCGGTAGCCGTCGTCGACGACGCCCTCGATGATCTCGCGGAAAGCCTGAAATCCCGTTCCCCCGTCCATGTGCCGATCGGGGCCGACCACTCCTTCGGCGCGGATGACCCACTCGAAGGCGGCGAGATCTGGATACTCGCGCATCATCCGACTCGCCTCCTCCAACACCGCAACCAGCCGTTCGACCACGTCGTCGGCCTGTGCGGCCGCGTCCCGCAGCCGGGGGGCCGCGATCCGCTCGATGTCCTCGACGGCCGCGCCCAGCAATTCGGACTTGTTCGGGAAGTAGTGGTACAGGCTGCCGCTCGTCATGTCGGCGGCGCGGGCGATTTCGCGAATCGTGGTGCGGGAGTAGCCCATCTCGGCCACAGTGCGCATCGCCGCGGTGATGATGCGCGTGCGGGTCTGTTCGCCGTCGGCGCCCACCGGGCGCCCCAATCGCGAGGGCCGGGCGCTCATGCGGGACGGCACGCGCCGCCGTCCCGTCCCTCACGCACCGCGCACCTCCGCACGAACCCCGAATAAATCGATCACTCGATTATATTCGACACTGTCAGGCGCCGAGAGCCTGCGGACGGGACGCGCGAGTGCGGAGAACACGGTGACGCGGGCGCAGCGGGGACGCCCCGTCGGCGCCAGCGGTGAGGAGACCCGCCAGCGGATCATCGTGGCCACCATGCGCTGTGTGGCGACGGTGGGCTACTC
>NZ_LZJN01000068.1 GCF_001667735.1 Mycobacterium sp. E183 | reverse complement strand
GCGCGACTGGATCAACCGGCACAGCGTCTACACGCACGGCAACGGGTTCATCGCCTCGCCGGCGAACACGGTGCGCGGCGTCGCCAACGACCCCAACCAGAACGGCGGCTATCCCGAGTTCCTGGTGAACGTCGTCGGCGCCAACGGCAACGTGGTGTCCGACGGCCCCGCGCCGCTGGACCAGCCGCGCATCTACTACGGGCCCGTCATCGCCAACACCTCAGCCGACTACGCGATCGTCGGTCGCAACGGCGCCGACCGCGAATACGACTACGAGACCAGCGCCGAGACCAAGAACTACACCTACACCGGGCTCGGGGGAGTTCCAGTCGGGGACTGGCTGTCGCGCAGCGTGTTCGCCGCGAAGTTCGCGGAGCGAAACTTCTTGTTCTCCAACGTGATCGGTTCCAACAGCAGGATCCTGTTCAACCGCGACCCGGCCCGCCGGGTGGAGGCGGTGGCGCCGTGGCTGACCACCGACAGCTCGGTCTACCCGGCGATCGTCAACAAGCGGCTGGTGTGGATCATCGACGGCTACACCACGTTGGACAACTATCCGTACTCCGAGCTCACCTCCCTGGAGTCGGCGACCGCCGACTCGAACGAGGTGGCGTTCAACAAGCTGGCCCCCGACAAGCAGGTCTCCTACATCCGCAACTCGGTGAAGGCCACGGTGGACGCCTACGACGGCACCGTGACGCTGTACCAGCAGGACGAGCAGGACCCGGTGCTCAAGGCGTGGATGCAGGTGTTCCCCGGCACGGTGAAGCCGAAGAGCGACATCACCCCCGAGCTGGCCGAGCACCTGCGCTATCCCGAGGACCTGTTCAAGGTGCAGCGGATGCTGCTGGCCAAGTATCACGTCAACGACCCGGTGACGTTCTTCTCGACCTCGGACTTCTGGGACGTGCCGCTGGACCCGAACCCGACCGCCAGCAGCTATCAGCCGCCGTATTACATCGTGGCGAAAAACATTGCCAAGAACGACAATTCGTCGTCGTATCAGCTGACCAGCGCGATGAACAGGTTCAAGCGCGACTACCTGGCCGCCTACATCAGCGCCAGCTCCGACCCCGCGACCTACGGCAGGATCACCGTGCTGACCATCCCGGGTCAGGTCAACGGGCCCAAGCTGGCCAACAACGCCATCACCACCGACCCGGCGGTGTCGCAGGACCTCGGCGTGATCGGGCGCGACAACCAGAACCGGATCCGCTGGGGCAACCTGCTCACGCTGCCGGTGGGTCAGGGCGGACTGCTGTACGTCGAGCCCGTCTACGCCTCCCCGGGGGCCAGCGACGCCGCGTCGTCGTACCCGCGACTGATCCGGGTGGCGATGATGTACAACGACAAGATCGGGTACGGCCCGACGGTGCGCGACGCGCTGACGGGGCTGTTCGGTCCCGGCGCGGGCGCGGCCGCGACGGGTATCCAGCCCACCGACGCCGGCAACCCCCAGGCGCCCCCGCCGGTGACTCCGCCCGTGCCTGCCAGCCCTCCCGGATCGCCGCCGCCGACGGCGCTTCCGCCGGTGCCGGACGGGTCGGTGACGCTGTCCCCGGCCAAAGCCGCCGCGCTGCAAGAGATTCAGAGCGCGCTCGGCGCGGCCAAGGACGCCCAGAAGAAGGGCGATTTCGCCGGCTACGGCGCCGCGCTGCAGCGGTTGGACGACGCGATCACCAAGTACAACAACACCAAATAGCCCTCAGGCCCCGTCCATTCCAGCCGACCGTTTCGGCCGACCGCGAGCGTGCGTGTCTGTACACCGACACGCCGAAAAGGGTGGCATTCTGCGCACCCTCGCCGATGTGGCGCACACGAAATAGCCATCACGCGAAGGCCGTTCGGAACCTGTCCCGATAGGCCTTGGGGCTGATGCCCAGGTGGTTGACGAACACCCGCCGCAAGGTCTCGATGCTGCCGAAGCCGGCCATGCCCGCGGTCTCGCTGACGGACCGGCCGGATTCCAGTGCGCCACGGGCGAAGTCGATTCGAACGAGCTCGACGTAGCGGGCCGGGGTCATGCCCAGCTCGGATTGGAAGAGCCGGGTCAGCTGGCGGGTGCTCAGTGACGCCCGGGCCGCAAGGGATTTCACGCTGTGGTTCGCGGCCGGGTCGGCCGCGACCGCGTCGATGACCGCGCGCAGCGGCGACTGCGGCGGCGGATCGGCCTCCACCAACACCGAGAACTGTGATTGGCCCCCAGCGCGTTTGAGGTAGACCACCAGCCACCGGGCCACGTTGCGGACCAGTTCGGTCCCGTAATCCATTTCGACCAGCGCCAGCGCCAGGTCGATGCCGGACGAGATCCCGGCCGAGGTGAACACGTCGCCGTCGCGGACGAAGATCGCGTCGGGATCGACGGTGACATCGCGAAAGGCCCGGGCCAACAGCCGGGTCTCGTTCCAGTGCGTCGTGGCGCGCCGGCCGCTGAGCAGACCGGCCTGGGCGAGGATGAACGACCCCGTGCAAATGGATGCCATCCGCCGGGCTCGCGTCGCTATCGACCTGACGGCCTCGACGAGCGCGGGATCCACCGGCCGCCGGGGCAGGTGGTCGCTGCCGGCGACCAGAACGGTATCCGCGGATTCGATCGAGGAAATCCGGTCGGTGACACCCAGTCGACTGCCGATCGACGTGGTGACGTCCCGGCCGTCCACCGACGCGATCTTGAGCCGGTAGTCGGCTCCGAACCGGTTGGCTTCGACGAACACCTCGCCGGTCCCCGCCACGTCCAGCATCGTCACGTCGTCGAAGACGACGATCACCACCACCCGCGAATGCGCTCCGGTCTCGGCCACGTAAGACATTGTGTCGCTTTCTGTGGACAGGACGGCCCGAACGCCCACGGTCGCCTCGGCCGTGCGGCCGCAGACTGACGGCATGAATACTCAGTCAATGGAAAGCATCGCCGGCATCCGCATCCCCGACTCGGCGTTGGTGCTCGAGGCCACCGATTTCATTCGAGACGCCGAGGACGACCTGCTGTTCCACCACTCGCGGCGGGTGTTCCTGTTCGGCGCGCTGCAGGGCCTGCGCCGGGGGCTGCAGCCCGACCTGGAGCTGCTCTACGTCGCCGCCATGTTCCACGACCTCGGGCTCACCGAGCGCTACGGCACCTCCTCGCTGCGCTTCGAGGTCGACGGCGCGAACGCGGCCCGGGACTTCCTGACGGCGCATGGTGTGGACGAGGCCGACGCCGCCAAGGTGTGGCTCGGGATCGCGTTGCACACCACACCCGGCGTGCCCGAGTTCCTGGACCCCGAGGTCGCTTTGCTCCAGGCCGGTGTCGAGGTCGACGTGGTCGGCATCGGCCGCGAGCACCTGGCCCCCGACGCCCTCGCCGCGGTGACCGCCGCCCACCCGCGCCCGCAGTTCAAGCAGCGCATCTTGGCCGCGTTCAACGACGGGATGAAGCACCGCCCGCTCACCACCGCCGGCACCATGAACGCCGACGTGCTGGCGCACTTCGATCCCACCTTCGAGCGGGTCGACTTCGTCGACAAGATCCTCAACAACAGCTGGCCGGAATGAAGGGAGCGGACAGATGGACATTCACGAGGCGCTCTACACCACCAGGATGATGCGCCGGCTGCGGCCGGACCCGATCCCGCGCGACGTGCAGGCCCGCATTCTCGATGCGGCCGTCCGGGCGCCCAACGGGGGCAACACCCAGCGCTGGCACTTCGTCGCCGTCGACGATCCACAACTCATCCACGAGTTCGGCGAACTGTTCCGGCAGGCCCGCGCGGTGGAATACGAGAAGTTCAGCGTGGGTCAGGGACCGATGGTCGTGCCGGGGCCCGGCGTGGACCTCACCGCTCACGCCGAGACGATGCGCCGCATCAAGGGATCCGGGAACTACCTGGCCGACCACTTCGACGAAGTTCCCCTGTTGCTCTTCGTGTTCGCGATCGACGATCTCGGCGGCGCCAACATCTACCCCGCGATCTGGAGCGCTCTGCTCGCGGCCCGGGCCGAGGGCGTCGGCGGCGTCATGACGATGGTGCTCAACAATTTCCGGGACAAGGTCAACGAGATGCTGGGCGTGCCCGTCGAGGAGGGCTGGGAGATGTCGGCCATGCTGACCCTCGGCTACCCACTGGGCAAGTGGGGCGTGGCAGCCAATCGCCGCCCGGTGCACGAGGTTTCGTCCCGCAACGGCTGGGGCAAGCCGTTCGGTGTCGAGGTTCCGCAGCCGCTGTGGCCGCCGAGCGAAGCGGCGGGCCTGGCCGCGGCGGGTTGACGGGACCGGGAGGATGAGTCACATGACCGAGCAGGACGACATCGGCGTCACCGTGGTACGGCCGGGCGAGGGCGAGTACGTCGCCCTCCCCGGGTTCGGGGCGGTGTTCAAGCTGACGAGCAAGACCACCGGGGGCGAGGTGTCGATCGTCGAGCACCCGTTCGAGGTCGGCCTGCTCACGGCGGCGCACCGGCACACCCGCGAGGACGAGCACTCGATCGTGCTGGCCGGTGAGATCGGCTTCCGCTCCGACGACAGCGAGGTGGTGCTGGGGCCCGGCGGCTACATCACCAAGCCCCGCGGTCAGATGCACGCGATGTGGAACGCCGGCAGCGAGCCGGGCCGCATCATCGAGGTCATCACCCCGGGCGGGTTCGAGAACTATTTCCGCGAGCTCGGCGAGCTGCTCGTCGAGCACGCCGACGACCCGGTCGGCAAGGTCCTGCACGAGTTGCCCGAGTTCGGCGAACTCGCCGACAAGTACGGGCTGACGTACGGGTCGCCCGACTGGATGGACGACATCGCCCGGCGCTACGGGCTGAAGGCGCCGTCGCACTGACCCGTTGCCGCCGAGATTGCCGTCATGGCTGTGGTCGGCGCCCTGTCCACGACCATGGCGGCAATCTCGGCGCGGCAACCCCGTGACCGCGCGATTTGGTCGCCGTGATGCGGGTTCGGTAACCTGGCATTCACCAACGCGGGGTGGAGCAGCTCGGTAGCTCGCTGGGCTCATAACCCAGAGGTCGCAGGTTCGAATCCTGTCCCCGCTACCAAGTGAAACGGCCCCCGGAGGAGACTCCGGGGGCCGTTTTGGTGCGCAACAACACCTCAGGCGGGGGTGAGGCGGATCGGCAGCCGGGTGGGTCCGCGTAGCGAGCTGTGACGCGACCACTGTGTCGGACCCGCCGGGGTGATTCGGGCGACGCGGCTGACGAGTTGGCGCAGTACCGCCTGGGCTTCCATGCGGGCCAGCGGTGCGCCCAGGCACATGTGTGCGCCGTAGCCGAAGGCGACGTGCGTTCGCGGGTCCCGGTCGGCGCGATACTCGTCGGGATCGTCGAACGCGCTGGGGTCACGGTTGGCCGCGCCGAAGGACAGCAGCACGCGTGATCCGGTGGGGATGGTGACGTCGCCGATGCGGTAGTCCGCGCGGGTGTAGCGGTACAGGTTCTGTATCGGCGTCGTGAAGCGAAGCTGTTCCTCCACGGCCAGGGGGATGAGGTCGGGGTTGGCGCGAATCAGGTCGTATTGGTCGGGCCGTCGGGCCAGCGTGTCGAACATTCCGCCGAGCAGGTTGGTCGTGGTCTCGTTGCCGGCGATCAGCAGGTGGATGGCGATGAGCAGAAGCTGACGGTCGGTGAGGCTGCCATCGGTGTTGTGCTCGATGAGCCGCCCGAGCACGGTGGTCGATCCCTTGAGTCCACCCGCAGCGAATTGCGCTGTGAAATAACGCCACAACGCCACCATCCCCGTTGCCGACTTGGCCGCGTCGACGATACCCGCGAAAGTGGGCCTCAGCTCCATGACTCCCACCGCGCGTTCGGACCAGCGGCGGAAGTCGCCGGCGTCTGAGTCGGGCACTCCGAGGATCTGGGCGATCAGGCGTATCGGCATCGGTATGGCCAAGCGCTGCACGACATCACAGCCGGGGTCGTCCATCACGTCGGTGACGAGGTCGATGGCCAGTTTTTCGGTCATCTCCTGCCAGGACCTCATCGCGCCCTTGCTGAATCCCGGCTGGACTTGTTTGCGCAGCCGGGTGTGTTCCTCACCGTCGGTGAGCACCGCCAGCGGAGCGGACATGCGCAGGCGCGTGACCCCCTGGGTGCTGGTGACCCGGTCGGTGTCGCGCAGCGCCGCCCGCACGTCGTCGAGGCGGCTGACGATGAAGGTGGCGCGCCGGGGGTTGTAGTGCACGCGGCCGCTTCGGTGCAGGGCGCGGTACGCGTCGTACGGGTCCGCGGCGGTGGCGGGGTCTTGCGGGTCGTAGTCGGTGTTGACCGCGCCGGTCCACCCGGCGCGGCCGCGGCGGCGGGTGCGGACGGCGGCAGCGACATTCATCCGCACGGCATGGCCAAGCAGTCGGGCGCCTTCTGCTGCTCCTTGAATGGTCTGCTTCGCGGCCATGCTGGCCTATCCGATCGCGCCGCTGAACCGCCGCGATCGGACCTGGGTCGCGACGATGCAGGTTGTGAGGTAGGCGAGGTAGCAAACCCCCAGGGTGTACGCGTGTAGTCGAGTGCGGGGAAGGGCCGCCAGGATTCCGAGCGTCGTTTCGATGCCACCGTTGATGTAGGTGAAGGCACGCGCGTGCCGGGGAAATGCGAGGCGGTTGAACGGCTCGAACACGCTCGGGGCCAGGAAGTGTGCCAACCCGGCGCAGATCCCGGCGGCCGCGTGCACGGGTCGGTTCTGTCGACGCCGAATCTTGATGTCGGTCAACGGTTTCCGCTCCTCGTCGGGCCGAAGAGGGTTGCGAGGGCTTGACGGGCTGTGGCGAGTTTGGCTCTCGGTGTCAAGGCTGCCAGAACGCCACCGTCGCAGACGATGTCGATGCCGGTGAGATAGCTGGCTCTGTCGCTTGCGCAGAACGCCAGCAGTTCGGCAACCTCCCTTGGCTCGCCGATGCGCCGCAGCGCGGACCGCTCGGCGAGCGCTCCCGAGCCGGTTCGTTCCTCGAGCCTGCCCATGGCGGTGTCGATGGTGCCCGGCGACACCGAGACGATTCGTCCACCGCGACGGCCGAACCTGGCGGCCTGCGAGGAGCAGTACCACTAACGAAATTCTTGCTGATCGAATAGGCGAACCCCGGCCGCATGGCGGCCGGGGCGATATTGCAGGCGGAGGTCATCTTCTTCATGAAGACATCGGCGTCGCGTTGCGCGTGCTTGAAATGACGGCGGGGGACCATGACCCGGGGAAACATGTGCGCCGCAACCGACGCGACGTTGACGATCGCGAATCCGTCCTCGACGGTCGGGTAGAACGCCTCGTTCACGTTGAGCGTGCCCAGGGCGTTGATGCGCACGATGAATTCCGCCGAACCCATGCTGGGGCTCACGCCCGCGGCGTGAACGACCGATCTGACGACGCCGAATCCCATTGCCTGGCTGACCAACTCGGCGACGGACTGGTCATCGGTGATGTCGACGACGGAGGTCTTGCACTCGACGCCACTGGCTTCCAGTTCCTTCGCCGCCGCGTCGAGACCGTCGCGACTGACATCGCAGAGCACGATCGAGTGGTCTCGTCCCAGGAGTTTCGCGGCTGCGAGCCCCATGCCTCCCGCGCCCCCGGTGACGACGCACACGTCACGCATCGGCACCTCCACCGGGCAGTCGAAGCGATCGAATTTCGAGAATATTATTCTCGTAAATAGTGTCACACGGTGCCGCCGGTGTAAAGGGCGGCGGGCTTAGGGTCGTGTGGTGAGCCAACCTCGCCGAGGCCGACCGCGAAGCGCCGCCGCGCACGAGGCGATCCTGGCGGCGACGCGCTCGCTGCTCGTTGACGTCGGCTACGCCGGGATATCGATGGACAAGGTGGCCGCAGCGGCGGGGGTCGGCATGCAGACGGTGTATCGGCGCTGGCCGTCGAAAGCACCCTTGGTGGCCGAAGCCGTCATGCAGCAGTACCCCCCGGCTGACTTCGCGCTCCCCGACACCGGCGATTGCGTCGAAGATCTACGAACGTGGATGCGCGAATACGCCGCACGCACAGCCGCGTCGGAAAATGCCGCGCTCATCCGAGCACTCGCCGCGGCGGCTGCCGAAAATCTCGACGACCGAGACAGCCTCTACCGGCAACTCACCGGTCGCATCCACCACGCGGTGCAGGACCGGTTGCGAAAAGGGATCTCTCAGGGTCAGATTCAGGCCGGCGCCGACGTCGAGGCTGTCGCCGACGCGCTGATCGGAGCAATCCTTTATCGAATACTCAGCGCGACAACACCCGTGAGCGAAACGCTCGACCGGTACGACGGGCTTATCGACACGCTGACGCGAGGACTCGGTCCTCGTTGACCGCGGTTCGCGACGATCTGCGAATTCGATCGCCCACCGGCTATGAGACGAACGCCGGCATCGATTCCCAGCCGCGGACGGCCGAGGCGGACGATAGGCGCGCGTTGTCGGTGTCGATGTTCCATTCGGGGAAGCGCTTGAGGATTTCCTCGAGCGCCACCCGTCCCTCCAGCCTGGCCAGCGCGGCTCCAAGGCAGAAGTGGGCTCCCACGCTGAATGCCAGATGCTGACGCGGCTGGCGATGGATGTCGAAGAGGTCGCCGTCGGGCGGGAATTGGCGATGGTCACGGCAGGCCGAGGCGATCAGCGGCATCATGACGCTGCCCTCGGGCACCGTGTGGCCGTACCAGTCAGTGTCGCGAGTGACGTAGCGGGCCAGGTGCGGTACGGGAGGTTCGCAGCGCAGCAGCTCCTCTATCGCCTGCGGAATCAAGTGAGGATCAGCCGCGATTTCGCGCCGCTGGCCGGGATGGTCGGCAAGAACTTTTCCCGCCCAGCCGAGGAGCCGGGTCGTCGTCTCGTTGCCCGCGGCGGCGATGAGCCCGATATAGAGCAGGATTTCCTCGCGGGTCAGCCGTCGGCGAACCCCAGTCTCGTCATCGAATTCGACGTTGAGGAGCTCGGTCATGATGTCGTCGGAGGGGTGTTCGACGCGCCAGTCGAGATAGGCGGCGAATAGCTCGTCGTAGGCCTCGTCGGGGTTGATGCCCTTGGCCAGGGTCATGGGCTGGCCGGCCTCGGTGAGCAACGACGCATTCGAGCGATCCCGGACGCGCTCCTGGTCCTGCTCGGGGATGCCGACCAGCATCCCGATGACCCTCATCGGCATCTGGGCGCCGAGATCGGCGATGAAGTCGAATCGTCCAGTGCCGACGAGGGGATCGAGGCACTGTGCGCAAAACGCTCGAATTTTGCCCTCGAGTTCTGCGACCTTGCGAGGGGTGAAGATCCGCGCGAGCAGCTTTCGGTGAACGTCGTGAACCGGTGGGTCTTCGAAAACGATGATGCCAGGCGGTATCTCGATGTTGGCCTTGATCACTTCGAGGATCATTCCGCGCGCTGAACTGAAGGTGCCGGTGTCCACAAGCGCACGACTCACGTCGTCGAAACGACTGAGCGCGTAGAAGTCGTACTGCTCGTTGTAGTACAGCGGCGCCTCCTCGCGGAGCCGCCGGAACACGGGATAGGGATCGGCGAGAAGCCCCATATCGTACGGGTCGTAGCGAATGTCGCTGGCCTGGCTTGTGGTCATGGCCGTCCTCCCGCTGCAGGGGAAACTCCGCGCTTCCTCCCGGTATCACAACAGACGCGACGCCAGATGACAAGACGGAATTCTGCGAGATGTTACGTCTAGGCAGCTTGTCGCCGGGAGCGGGTTCCGCCTTGCGCTGCCAAGTCTGTTTGACAGCATCTTGATCCATTCGGGACGGCTGGTCGCACTTGACGTGCGGCCGGGGCTCGCCATACGTTCAGTCGTAGATTGTCACGCCATAGAGGGCTGGAGCGCCACGATGGGTCTTTTCTGTGCGTAGTCATGGGTGGTCGGGTCAAACGCCCTCCTCCGACGAGGAGGCGGTCAACAGGATCCTCGACGCGGTTGACTCCGTGGTGGCGGAAGGCGGATCGGCCGCCGTTCGCATCAGCGATCTCGCCCGGATTCTGGGAGTGAGTCGGCAGACCGTCTACCGCTATTTTCCCAGCGCCGAAGCGCTACTCATCGGCAGCCAAATGCGGGCTGCCAACGGCTTTCTCGATCGTCTGGCCAACCACCTGCGTGGCTGGACGAATCCGGCCGCGGCCCTCGTCGAAGGGGTGGCATTCACCGCCGAGGAGTTCGCCGGCGACCCGCTGATGGCGCGCGTCATGGTGACCCGGCTACCCGGTGGCGCGTCGGCCCCGTCTACCGCCGGCGCCGCAATTAGCCTCGGACGAGAGATGTTTCGACGATATGACGTCGACTGGGAAGCTCACGGCTTTGATCACGCTGCGATCGACGATCTCATCGAAGTCGCTGTGCGCACATTGCAATCGGTTCTGCTCGACCCTCCCGAGCGACAATCTGACCCGGTGGCACTCCGCAGACTGTTGGGCAGATGGCTGGGACCTGCTGTGCTGTACCAACAGCTGACCCGTGACGTCGACGCACTGACCGCTCTGGCGTCGGCCGGCCGACGAATGGCTCCCAGCAAGCCGGCGTGACCGCAGTCGCACGCGCCGTCGAGTTGCCCCTCGATCGCAGACCGATCTGACCCGACGGTGGTCCGTGGTTTCACGTCCGGCCAGGCCCGCAGGCGAAGCCGATCTGCCTGGCCCGCCTAGCGCGCCAGCACCGCCTCGATGGCGCTGATGACCTCGGGGGCGTCGGGCGCGGTGCGGGGCCGGAACCGCTGCACCACCTGACCGTCGGGTGCGATCAGGAACTTCTCGAAATTCCACTGGATGTCGCCGGCCTCGCCGGCGGAATCGGCGGCCTTGGTCAGCTCGGCGTAGAGCGGGTGACGATCGTCGCCGTTCACCTCGGTCTTGGCCAGCAGCGGGAACGTCACGCCGTACGTCGTCGAACAGAACTCCTGGATCTCCTCGGCCGTGCCCGGCTCCTGGCCCATGAACTGGTTGCAGGGGACGCCGACGACGGTCAGGCCGCGCTCGCCGTAGTCCTCGGCGAGCTTCTCCAGCGCCGTGTATTGCGGAGTCAACCCGCACTTGGAGGCGACGTTGACAACCAGCGTCGCGCCGTCGGCCAATTCGGCCAGCGTGGTCGGCCGGCCGTCGAGGGTGGTCAGGGGGATGTCTTTGAGGGTCACGCCGACGACGCTAACCGAAGGCGGCGACAGCAGCCAGACCCGAGGCGCAACTAGGGCAACAGGTGTCGCCGCCTGGCCTCGGAGACCGATTCCCCGCGCCTGGTAGCGCCCAGCTTGATGTAGATGCCCTTGAGGTACCACTTGACGGTGTTGATCGTGACCCCCAGGTTCCGCGCGATCTGCTTGTTCGACATTCCACGCTCCAAGAGCCGCAGTACCTCGATTTCGCGGGGGCTGAGCGGTTCTTCCGGCGTGGGAGCACGATCGGAGTCGCGCGTGACGACCGGGATGGCCGCGTGTTTGGCGTCGGCGTGGGCAGTGGCCAGCAACCGCGAGAGATAATCGGGCGGAACCTGGGCCAGCTTGGGCGGCCAGCGGCGGGTCCGGCTGGCGTCGCGAAGATGGGCAATGGTTTTGAGGATCTCCGGCCCGGCGTCGACGATGGTGCGCAGTAGCCCGGCGCGCGCGCCGTCGAGCAGCGCGGGGACGAGGATTTCGGCGGCGGCTTCGGGGTCGCCGGCGAGGAAGACAACCCTGGCGAGTTCGATGGTGCTGAGGGCTGCGCCGAGACGCCATCCGGCGGCGGTGCTTTCGTGATGCATCCTGGACACCAGATCGTGTGCTGTGTCGTAGTTGTTTTCCGCGCAAGCGATTTGGGCCCGCGCGCTCAGTTGGTAGTGCCGGGTGGCCATCGCGATGCCGTCCATGCCGTTGGCCACATCGTTGCCGCGGCGTGCGAGAATCTGTTGCGCGCGGCTGGTGTCGCCCAGCGCGAGGTGTAGACGCACGCACTCGTTGTCCAGCGCTGCGGACAGCCTCGGCAACGAAAGCTGCTGAGCCGCAACATGTCCTTCGTCCAGTAGGCCGAGCGCCTCATCGATGTCGCCACGAAGCACCTTGATACGGGACAGGGTGCTGTAGGTCGCGATCATGAAGTCAACGACACCGCTTTCGGCGCCGAGCTCGTGACATTGCTCCAACAGCCCTTCGGCCGTATCGATTTCACCGCGTTCGTAGTGGAGCCGGCCCAGCAGGGCGCCCGCCAGCCGGGCCGCATGTGAATGCGGGCCGGCTTCGTTCTGAGCCAAAACGAGCGCTTCGGTGTAGCGGTTCTCCGCGGTGGGCAGGTCGAGTTGGGCGAATGCGGCAAGGCCCGCGAAGCACCGCCCGTACACACCGGCGAAGGGGCCGCCGGCGGTTTCGTGAAAGGCGGCTGCCCATTGTTGGCGCGTCTGTGCGCTTTCATAGGCGAAGGTATGGATGTCGACGAAAGTGCGGATGTTGGCGGAGACGGCCACGAGGAATGGCCGGTAAGGCGGATTGTCGACGATGTAGGGCGCGACGAGGGCGCAGGCGCGGTCGATGCGATCGCCGTAGACGTCCGTGCAGGCCTGCACCACGTCGGCCTCGCCGAGGACGCCTGCGCCGA
>NZ_LZJN01000067.1 GCF_001667735.1 Mycobacterium sp. E183 | reverse complement strand
CCCCGCGCGGATTGCACCTGACGGGGGTCTCCCGGGTCGACGTCGACGACGATACCGCCAGCGCCCGGTCGCAGGTCCTGTTCGTGCGGGCGGGCGACCTGCACCTGCGGCCGGCGCTGTACGACGATGAACTGGTCCGCGCCGACGGACGGTGGCGGTTCCGGCGGCGGCGGTGCCAGTTCGTCACGGGCCGTGGCCTGTCCGACACCCCCGAGGTCACGCCGTCATGAACGAACGCGTCGCCCTGGTGACCGGCGCGGCCGGCGGCCAGGGTTGGGCCATCGCCAAACGGCTACGCGCGGAGGGCTATTCGGTGGCCGCGTGCGACCGCCGCGCCGACGAGTTGCGCGGCCTGGTGCACGAATTGGGCGACGACGGGGTGATCGCGATCGAACTCGACGTGACCTCGGAGCCGCGATGGCGGTCCGCCGTGGGTGCCGTGATCGATCACTTCGGCGCGCTGTCCACGCTGGTCAACAACGCCGGGGCGCTGCACCGCGCATCGCTGGCCGACGAGACCGCCGATGCCTTCGAAAGCTCTTGGCGGATCAACTGTTTCGGTGCATTCCTGGGCATTCACGTGACGCTGGAGCACCTGCGGGCGGCGAGTGGTGCGGCCGTCGTCAACATCTGCAGCACCGGCGCCATCCGGCCCTTCCCCCACCACGCCGCCTACGGCTCGGCGAAGTGGGCGCTGCGCGGGCTGACGCAGAACGCCGCCGCCGAACTGGCCCCCCTCGGCATCCGGGTCAACGCCGTGTTCCCCGGACCGATCGCGACCCCGATGCTCGATGACGCCACGCAGCTGCGACTGGCCGCGTCGTCGGCCTTCGGGCGCATCGGTGAACCGCACGAGGTCGCCGACGCGGTCGCGTTCCTGGTCTCCGGGCACGCGTCGTTCATCACCGGCGCTGAACTGGTCGTCGACGGCGGCCAATGCGTGCAGATCCGATGACGGCACCGGACGGCGTCGACCGGCTTCACCCCGAACTGCGGGCCCTCGCGATCACCCGCACGGACTTTTCCTTCCGCTCAATCGAACTCACCCGCGACCCGTTCAACGAGCGCCGCCGCGCGGCCGCCGAACAAACCGACGCGCGCGGTGTCCAGGTCGGCGAAGAGACGGTGCCGGCCGACCCCCCTGTGCGGGTGCGGATCTATCGCGGTGGGTCCTCACCGGCACCCGTGGTGGTCTACTGCCACGCGGGCGGGTTCGCGCTGGGAAACCTGGACACCGACCATCGCCAATGCGTCGAACTGGCCCGCCGCGGCCGCTGCACGGTGGTGTCGGTCGACTACCGGCTGGCGCCCGAGCACCCCTACCCGGCCGCGCTCGCCGACGCGGGTGCCGTGCTGAGGTGGGTCGTGACCGACGCCGGCAAACTCGGTTTGGATCCCACCCGGATCGCCGTCGCCGGCAGCAGCGCCGGCGCCACCCTGGCGGCGTGCCTGGCACAAGCGGCGGCCGACGGCTCAGTGCCGCCGGTCGTCTTCCAGTTGCTGCACCAGCCCGTGCTGGACGATCGAGTCACCCCGTCCAAGAAGGAGTTTCGTGCCAGCCCGGCGTTCGACGGTGAGGCCGCCGACCTGATGTGGGGCCACTACCTGGGCGCAACGACCGTGCCGGAATCGGCCGTGCCCGCGCGGCGGACCCGGCTCGATGACCTGCCCCCGGCGCTGATCACCTGCGCGGAAATCGATCCCTTCCGCGACGAGGCCGTCGACTATGCGCTGCGCCTGCTCCGGGCCGGGGTGTCGGCCGAACTACACGTCTTCGCCCGCACCTGCCACGGATTCGACTCGCTGCTGCCCGATTCGCCGACGTCCGCGCGCCTGTTCGCGCTTCAGGAGCACGCCCTCGGCAGCGCCTTGCACGAGACCGGTGCGGGACCTTCGCCTCTACTCTGAGCGCCCGGACCGTCGGCAGAATGTGCTGCCATGAAGATCACCGGCCTCGAGGTCGTGCCGTTCGAGACATGGGTCGACCGAATCTCGTTCGGCCAGCTGATGACCGACTACCGCGTGGTGCAGACCGTGACCAAGGTGATCACCGACGAGGGCATCGAGGGCTACTACTTCGGCGGCCACTTCCACGGGGACCAGGACGGCCTGCTGCCGGGGGACCGGGCGATCATCACCCAATTCCTGAGCCCGCTGCTCGCCGGTCAGGACCCGTTCGACCGGGCCGAGATCTGGCGCCAACTGTGGGCGGCGAAACTTCCCGAAAACGTGTGCAGCGTAATCGATCTGGCACTGTGGGATCTGGCCGGCCGAGCCGCCGGCCTGCCGGTGCGCAAACTGCTGGGCGGCGCACGGGACCGGGTCAGGGCGTATGCCAGCAGTTTCAACAATCTCGGATCGCCCGAGGAATACGCCGCACACGCCGTCGACTGCAAGCGCCAGGGCTACGGCGCCTACAAGATTCACCCCTACCACTACTGGAATCCGGCGACAGGTCAGTTCGCGCTCCCACGGCCGTCGTATGTGGACTGGGACATTCGGGTGTGTCGCGAGGTTCGGGCCGCCGTGGGCGACGAGATGGTACTGATGTTCGACCCCTGGGGGACCTACCACACCTACGAGGACGCGCTGCGGGTCGGGCGCGAGCTGGAGCGGCTGGGCTTCTACTGGTACGAGCACCCAATGCCGGAGTACCGGGTCGAGTCCTACCGGCGGCTCGGCGACGAACTCGACATCCCGATCTGCTCTCCCGAGATCGCCGAGGGCGGCATCTACACCCGCGCGGACTGGATCCTGCGCCATGCCTCCGACATCAGCCGCATCGACGTCCTGCGCGGCGGCATCACCGGCGTGATGAAACTGGCCGGGATGTGCGAGGCCGTCGGCATGCGGTGCGAGTTGCACATGAGCGGCTTCGGCAACCTGCAGGTCCTCGGCGCCACCAGCGACGACGTCTGCCAGTACTACGAGCGCGGCCTGCTCGGGCCCGGGGCTCGCTACGACGCCGCGCCGCCGTACCTGACGGCGCCGTGCGACCCCCTCGCACCGGACGGCTTCGTCGAGATACCGTCGGCGCCCGGACTGGGCTACCAAATCCGTTGGGAATACATCGAAGAACACCGCCTGCCGGAAGCGGCGGTGGAACCCGTCGCGCCCCTGCACCCGCGGTAGCGGCTGGCGCCGTCGCGCGTGAGCGTGCGCAGAATGCCGCCGTCAACGGCGTGTCGTCGCACAGACACGCACGCTCGCCGGTGGAAATGGCGGGCGGTAGCGGCTAGTCGAACCTGATGAGCTGCCGGACGGCGGCGCCGTCGGCGAGGTTGTCCATCGCCTCGTTGATCTGATCCAACCGGATCGACGAGGACACCAGCGCCTCCACCGGGAGCCGGCCCGACTGCCACAGCGCGACGAACCGGGGGATGTCACGACTGGGCACCGCCGAGCCCAGGTAGCTGCCGATCAGCGACCGTCCTTCGGCAACAAAACCCAACGGCGACAGCGAGATTCGTGCATCCGGTGGCGGCAGCCCGACGGTGATCGTCCGGCCGCCCTGAGCGGTGAGGGCAATCGCCGTCTCGAGGGCGGCGGGATGGCCGGCGGCCTCGACGACCACCGCGGCTTTCACGCCCGCGTCGACGGCCTGCTGGGGGGTGTACGCCTCGTGCGCGCCCCGCGCCCGCGCGCCGGCCAGCTTGTCGGGCAGTTGGTCGACGGCGACCACGCGCACGCCGTCGTAGCTGAGCGCGGTGAGCACCGCCGCCATGCCGACACCGCCCAGGCCGACGACGGCGACCGTCTGCCCCGGCTGTGGATCGCCGACGTTGAGCACGGCGCCCCCGCCCGTCAGCACCGCGCAGCCCAGCAGGGCGGCGACCTCGGGCGGCACGTCGGGTGGCACCGGCACCACGCTGGCCCGGTTGACCACCGCGTGCGTCGCGAAGCCCGACACCCCGAGGTGGTGGTACACGCGGTGGCCGGCCTGGTTGAGCCGGATGTCACCGCCCAGCAACGTCCCGGCGGCGTTGGCCGCGCTGCCCGGCTCGCACGGGGTCAGGCCCCCGGTCGCGCAGGCCGCGCAATGGCCGCACCGCGGCAGGAACACCAGCACCACCCGCTGACCGATCGCGAGATCCGAGACTCCGTCACCGATCTGCTCGACAATTCCGGCCGCCTCGTGCCCGAGCAGCATGGGCACCGGCCGCACCCGGTTGCCGTCGACCACGGACAGGTCGGAATGGCAGACGCCGGCCGCCTCGACGCGGATCATCACCTCACCGCTGCCGGGCGGATCCAGGTCGAGATCGACGACGCGGATCGGCCGGGACTCGGCGTACGGGCGGGCCAGACCGATCCGGTCCAGCACGGCCCCCCGAATCTGAACCATGCTGGAATACAACCATGGCTTCGGAACCCCCGGTCCCGCCGGCTCCGGCGGTGCCGCCGGCACCGGATGGGCTCTCCAGCGACGACTTCCCGGTGCTGTGGCCGGTCGGAACGCGGTGGGCCGACAACGACATGTTCGGCCACCTGAACAACGCCGTGTATTACCAGTTGTTCGACACCGCCATCAACGCCTGGATCAACACCAGCACCGGGCTGGACCCGCTCACCACGCCCGCACTCGGCATCGTGGCCGAGTCGGCCTGCCGGTACTTCTCCGAGTTGCATTTCCCCGAGGGCCTCATGGTGGGGCTGGCGGTGACCCGGCTGGGCCGCAGCAGCGTCACCTACCGGCTCGGCGTGTTCCGGGCCGCGCTGGACGGGCAGGCTCAGCCGATCACCGCGCTGGGCCATTGGGTGCACGTCTACGTCGATCGCACCAGCCGCAAGCCGATCGAAATCCCCGACCCCGTCCGGTCGCTGCTGTCGACGGCGCGCGTGGACCGATAGGCCCGAGATTGCCCGCGGCGCCGGGGCTTTCGCGAGAAATCGCCGCCCGGGCCGCACCGCCGGGACGCGTCGCCCACCCGGCTATGCTTCGCCAATGCCAGTTATGAGCAAGACCGTCGAGGTCAGCGCCGACGCCGCCTCGATCATGGCGATCGTCGCGGACTTCGAGGCTTACCCGCAGTGGAACGAGGAGATCAAGGGCCTCTGGGTGCTCGCCCGCTACGACGACGGGCGCCCCAGCCAGCTGCGGCTCGACACCGACTACCAAGGCATGCAGAGCGTGTTCATCCAGGCCGTCTACTACCCGGCGGAGAACCAGATTCAGACCGTCCTGCAGCAGGGCGACCTCTTCACCAAGCAGGAGCAGCTGTTCAGCGTGGTGGAGATGGGCACATCGAGCCTGCTGACCGTGGACTTGGACGTCGAGACCTCGATGCCGGTTCCCGCGCCGATGGTCAAGCAGCTCGTCGGCAACGTCTTAGACCACCTCGCCGAAAGCCTGAAGCGGCGCGCCGAACAGCTGGCCGCGGGCTCGTCCTGAAGGCGATAGACCCATCGCCCGGCTTCGCCGCGCTTGCGACCGCGGTGGATCTATCGCGCCGGCCCGCGGCGCCCGGCTTCGCCGCGCTTGCGACCGCCGCTAGTCGAAGATGCCCGTGCGGTCCCGGATTTCCGTGAGCCTGGCCGCCGCGTCGGTGAACTGCCACACGGTGTGCTCGATCACCGCGGCGGCGTCGCGCCGGCGCAGCGCGGCGATCAGCTGCCGGTGGTTGTCGACGGCGGCGGTGCCCCATTGCTGATCGGCCGCGTACACCAGCACCGGCATGTACCGCGCGGCGTTGAGCAGGAACCACGCCAGCTTGATCCGCCCGCTCGCCTGATTGAAGACCCGATGGAATGCGAACTCGATGCCCGCGATGGTCTCGGCGTCGCTGGACCCGACGGCCGCGGCGAGCGCCTCGTTGATGCGTTCGAGCTCGTCGATCTCGGCGTCGCTGATGTGGTCGGTGGCCGCGGCGGCCAGCTCCTTGGCGATGGTGGCCTGGAGCCAGAAGATGTCCTCGACGTCCTGGCGGGTCAGCGGAAGCACGACGTGGCCGCGGTGCGGTTCCAGCTGCACCATGCCCTCGCCGCGCAGTTTCAGCAGCGCTTCGCGCACGGGCGTCACGCTGACGCCGAGCTCGGCCGCGGTCTCATCGAGGCGGATGAACGTCCCCGGCCGCAGCGCACCGGACATGATCGCGGCCCGGAGGTGACCCGCGACCTCGTCGGACAACTGTGCCCGGCGCAGTGGCCGTCGGCGCCTCAGTCGCGTGGATATCGGTGCGTTCACGGGGGCTGCCAGGGCTTTCGGGGGCTTAACGGAGGTTGGTTTGAAACTATTGTCGGGGCTTGTCAGCAGGGCTTTCAGGCCATAATGTGACCCAGACAACACCATGTTTTATCAAATATCAACCTGGCGCAAGCGGTGCGCGAGTGAAGGGAAAGGCCGGAGTTGACCGCGCAATTAGCGAGCCATCTGGCGCAGGGGACGGAGCAGCCGTACCTGTCCCGGCGGCAGAATTGGGTGACCCAGCTCGAACGGCACGCCCTGATGCAACCGGGCGCCCCGGCGCTGCGGTTCCTGGGCAGGACCGTGACGTGGGGGGACCTGCGGCAGCGGGTGGCGGCGCTGGCCGATGCGTTGAGCCGTCGGGGAGTCGGCTTCGGCGACCGGGTCATGGTGTTGATGCTCAACCGCACCGAATTCGTCGAGTCGGTGCTGGCGGTCAACATGCTCGGCGCCATCGCCGTGCCGCTCAACTTCCGGCTCACTCCCGCCGAGATCGCCTTCCTGGTCCAGGACTGCGAAGCGCGGGTGATGATCACCGAATCGGTGCTCGCCCCGGTGGCCGCGGGGGTGCGCGACGTCGAGCCGCTGGTAGGCACGATCATCGTGGCCGGCGGTGCGGGCGACGACAGCGTCCTCGGCTACGAAGACCTGATCAACGAGCACGGGGCTGCGCATGAGCCCGTCGACATCCCGAACGATTCGCCGGCACTGATCATGTACACCTCAGGCACCACGGGCCGCCCGAAGGGCGCCGTGCTGACCCACACGAACCTGACCGGGCAGACGATGACCGGCCTGTACACCAACGGCGCCGACATCAACAGCGACGTCGGTTTCGTCGGCGTCCCGTTCTTCCACATCGCGGGCATCGGCAACATGCTGACCGGGCTGCTGCTGGGCACCCCGACGGTGATCTACCCGCTCGGCGCGTTCGAGCCTGGGCAACTGCTCGACGTGCTGGCCGAAGAGAAGGTCACCGGCCTCTTCCTGGTGCCCGCGCAATGGCAGGCCGTCTGCGCCGAGCAACAGGCACGGCCCCGCGACCTGAGGCTGCGGGTGATGTCCTGGGGAGCCGCGCCGGCGCCCGACGCGCTGCTGCGCGAGATGTCGGCGACGTTCCCCGGCACCCAGATCCTGGCCGCGTTCGGTCAGACCGAGATGTCGCCGGTCACCTGCATGCTGCTGGGCGAGGACGCGATACGTAAACGCGGCTCGGTCGGCAAGGTGATCCCGACCGTGGCCGCACGCGTCGTCGACGAGAACATGAACGACGTGCCGATCGGCGAGGTCGGCGAAATCGTCTATCGCGCACCAACTTTGATGAGTGGCTACTGGAACAACCCGGAGGCCACCGCGGAGGCCTTCGCCGGTGGGTGGTTCCACTCCGGCGACCTCGTCCGGGTGGACGAGGAGGGTTACGTCTGGGTGGTGGATCGCAAGAAGGACATGATCATCTCCGGCGGTGAGAACATCTACTGCGCCGAGGTGGAGAACGTCCTGGCCAGCCATCCGAGCATCGTCGAGGTCGCGGTCATCGGCCGCACCCATGAGAAGTGGGGCGAGGTGCCGATCGCGGTCGCGGCCGTCGCGGGCGACCAGCTGCTGCTCGACGAGCTCCAGGAGTTCCTGGCCGAGCGGCTGGCACGTTACAAGCATCCCAAGGCCCTCGAGATCGTGGACGCGTTGCCGCGCAACCCCGCCGGTAAGGTGCTCAAGACTGAGCTACGGATCCGTTACGGAACCGCAAATATCGATGAAAACCGTTCCGGTGCAAGAGAATTTACGGGCAGGGAGGAAAGCTGACGAAACCTGTAACGTTTGCCCGCTGTTGACGAAGGGTTAATTGTGCAGATGCAGTTCACACGTGCATGGCCATCGGGTACATTCCTGTGGTCTCCGTTACTACTTGTCAGTAGGGAGCCGATGGTCACACACGTTGGGTCGGGGCGAAACGGGGGCCTCCCCGGCCGCGTTGGGCGTACCTCCCGCTTGCGGGGGACGGCGAGGGGTGGGGGTGCCCTCAGCCGCGGAGCCGTGAGGGGGAGAGGCGTGCGACACGATCCGCCGCCGCGCCGAGAGGCGGGCGGTATCAGCTGGAGGGGGCAGCGGTGACTTCAACGTCGGCGAGTCGACGGGGCCCCTACTTGGTCGGCTATGTACGCGACCAACTGCAGACCCCGCTGACGCTCATCGGGGGATTCTTCCGGATGTGCGTCCTCACCGGCAGGGCGTTGTTCCGCTGGCCGTTCCAATGGCGCGAATTCGTCCTGCAGTGCTGGTTCATCATGCGGGTGGCTTTCCTGCCGACCATCATGGTGTCGATCCCGCTGACAGTCCTGCTGATCTTCACGCTCAACGTCCTGCTGGCCCAGTTCGGGGCCGCGGACCTGTCCGGAGCCGGCGCGGCGATCGGCGCCGTCACCCAGCTCGGTCCGCTCACCACGGTGCTGGTGGTGGCCGGCGCCGGGTCGACGGCCATCTGCGCCGACCTCGGCGCCCGCACCATCCGCGAGGAGATCGACGCCATGGAGGTGCTCGGCATCGACCCGATCCACCGGCTGGTGGTCCCGCGGGTGATCGCCGCGACGCTGGTGGCCACGCTGCTCAACGGCCTGGTGATCACCGTCGGCCTGGTCGGCGGCTACCTGTTCGGCGTCTACCTGCAAAACGTCTCGGGCGGCGCCTACCTCGCCACCCTGACCACGATCACGGGCCTGCCGGAGGTCGTCATCGCGACCGTGAAAGCCGCCACGTTCGGCCTGATCGCCGGGCTGGTCGGCTGCTATCGCGGCCTGACCGTGCGGGGCGGCTCGAAGGGACTGGGCACCGCCGTCAACGAGACCGTCGTGCTCTGCGTCGTCGCGCTGTACGCGGTCAACGTGGTGCTGACGACCATCGGCGTGCGATTCGGAACGGGCCACTGACATGTCGACCTCTGCCGTATTGCGCGCCCGCTTCCCGCGGGCGGCCGAAAACCTCAACCGCTACGGCGGCGCCGCGGCCCGCGGGCTCGACGACGTCGGCCAGATGGCGTGGTTCGGGGCGGTGGCCCTCGGCCACATCCCGCACGCGCTGCGCAACTACCGCAAGGAGACGCTGCGGCTGATCGCCCAGATCGGCATGGGCACCGGCGCCATGGCCGTCATCGGCGGCACCGTGGCCATCGTCGGCTTCGTGACCCTGTCCGGTAGCTCCCTGGTCGCCATTCAGGGCTTCGCCTCGCTGGGCAACATCGGCGTCGAGGCGTTCACCGGCTTCTTCGCCGCGCTGATCAACGTCCGCATCGCCGCCCCCGTCGTCACCGGCATCGCGATGGCCGCCACCGTCGGCGCCGGCGCGACCGCCGAGCTGGGGGCCATGCGCATCAGCGAAGAGATCGACGCCCTGGAAGTCATGGGCATCAAGTCGATCTCGTTCCTGGCGACCACCCGGATCATGGCCGGGCTGGTCGTCATCATTCCGCTCTACTCGCTGGCGATGATCATGTCGTTCCTGTCCCCCCAGATCACCACCACGGTGCTGTACGGGCAATCCAACGGAACCTACGAGCACTACTTCCGGACATTCCTGCGTCCCGACGACGTGTTCTGGTCGTTCCTCGAGGCCATCATCATCACGGCGGTCGTGATGATCACCCACTGCTTCTACGGATACAACGCCGGCGGCGGACCCGTCGGCGTCGGAGAGGCCGTCGGCCGATCGATGCGTTTCTCGCTGGTGTCGGTCCAGGTCGTGGTTCTGGCAGCCGCGTTGGCGCTCTACGGCGTCAACCCCAACTTCGCGCTCACGGTGTAGCCATGACGTCACCGGTGAAGGTCAACAAACCCCGCAACCCGCCGTACAAGCTGGCGGGCATCGCCTCGCTGATCATCGCCCTCGTGGCGCTGGTTCTGGTCTACGGGCAGTTCCGCGGCGACTTCACACCCAAGACCAAGCTGACCATGCTGGCGTCGCGGGCCGGGCTGGTGATGGATCCCGGCTCGAAGGTCACCTACAACGGGGTGGAGATCGGCCGGGTGGCCAACATCTCCGAGACCGTGCGGGACGGCAAGCCGGCCGCGAAGTTCACCCTGGACGTCTACCCCCGTTACCTCTCGCTGATCCCGGCCAACGTGAACGCCGACATCAAGGCGACCACTGTGTTCGGCGGCAAGTACGTGTCGCTGACGACGCCGAAGAACCCGTCGTCGCAGAAGCTCAACCCGCACAACGTGATCGACGCGCGGTCGGTGACGACGGAGATCAACACGCTGTTCCAGACCGTCACCTCGATCGCGGAGAAGGTGGATCCGGTCAAGCTGAACCTGACGCTGAGCGCCGCGGCCCAGGCGCTGACCGGGCTGGGCGACCGGTTCGGGCAATCGGTGGTCAACGCGAACGCGATCCTCGATGACGTCAACCCGCAGATGCCCCAGGCCCGCCGCGACATTCAGGGGTTGGCGGCGCTCGGGGACACCTACGCCAACGCCGCGCCCGACCTAATCGACTTCCTCAACAACGCGGTCATCACCTCGCGCACGATCAACGCGCAGCAGAAGGATCTGGACCAGGCCCTGTTGTCCGCGGCCGGGTTCGGCAACACGGGCGCCGACATCTTCAACCGGGGCGGCCCCTACCTGGCGCGCGGCGCCGAGGACCTGGTGCCCTCGGCCCAGCTGCTGGACACCTACAGCCCGGAGATCTTCTGCACGCTGCGCAACTACCACGACATCGAGCCGAAGGCCTCGTCGTTCCTGGGCGGCAACGGCTACTCGCTGAGCGCCCACACCGAGGCCCTGTCCGGGCTGGGGCTGCTGGCCAACCCCGTGTCGGCGGTGGCGACCCTCGCCAGCCTGGTCGGCGGGCTCGCAGGGCTCATCGGCGGCGCGCCGAACCCGTACACCTACCCGGAGAACCTGCCGCGGGTGAACGCGCGCGGCGGGCCGGGGGGCGCCCCCGGTTGCTGGCAGCAGATCACCCACGACCTGTGGCCGGCACCTGAATTGGTGATGGACAGCGGCAACAGCATCGCGCCGTACAACCACCTCGACACCGGCTCGCCGTACGCCATCGAGTACGTCTGGGGCCGCCAAGTAGGGGACAACACGATCAACCCATGAAAATCACCGGAACAATCGTCAGGCTCAGCATCTTCTCGTTGGTGCTGCTGATCTTCACTGTGATGATCATCGTCGTATTCGGCCAGATGCGGTTCGACAGCACGAACTCGTACTCGGCCGAATTCACCAACGTCAGCGGGCTGCGGGCGGGCCAGTTCGTCCGCGCCTCGGGCGTGGAGATCGGCAAGGTCGACACGGTCGAGCTGGCCGACGGCGGCAAGCGGGCGCGGGTGAAATTCAACGTCGACCGCTCGGTGCCGCTGTACCAGTCGACGACCGCGCAGATCCGCTACCTCGACCTCATCGGCAACCGCTACCTGGAGCTCAAGCGCGGCGAGGGCGAGGGCGCCGAGAAGGTGCTGCCGCCGGGCGGCTTCATCCCGATGTCGCGGACCTCGCCCGCGCTGGACCTCGACGCTCTGATCGGCGGTTTCAAGCCGCTGTTCCGTGCGCTGGACCCGCAGAAGGTGAACACCATCGCGACGGCGCTGATCACCGTGTTCCAGGGCCAGGGCGGCACCATCAACGACATCCTCGACCAGACCGCGCAGCTGACCAACCAGCTCGGTGAACGTGACCAGGCGATCGGCGAGGTCATCAAGAACCTGAACATCGTCCTGGACACCACGGTCCGCCACCGCCAGCAGTTCGACCAGACGGTCAACAACCTCGAGGTGCTCATCACGGGGCTGAAGGACCACGGCGACCAGCTGGCGGGCGGGACCGCGCACATCAGCAACGCCGCCGGGACGGTCGCCGATCTGCTCGCCGAGGACCGCGGGCTGCTGCACAACACCCTCAACTACCTGGATGCGATCCAGCAGCCGCTCATCGACCAGCGCGATGGGCTCAACGACTACCTGAAGAAGGTGCCCACCGCGTTGAACATGATCGGGCGCGCCATCGGCTCCTACGGCGACTTCGTGAACTTCTACGCCTGCGACATCACCCTCAAGATCAACGGGTTGCAGGCCGGTGGCCCGGTCCGCACGGTCCGGCTCTTCCAGCAGCCGACGGGTAGGTGCACCCCGCAATGAGGACACTGGAACCACCCAACCGGGTTCGCATCGGCCTGATGGGCATCATCGTGACGCTGCTCGTCATCGGCGTCGGTCAAAGCTTCACCAGCGTGCCGATGCTGATGGCCAAACCGCACTACTACGGCCAGTTCACCGACACCGGCGGCATCGGCGTCGGCGACAAGGTGCGCATCGCCGGCGTGGACGTCGGCAAGGTCGAGGCCATCAGCATCGACGGCGACCACATCCTGGTCAAGTTCAATATGGGCACCGCAACCATCGGCACCGAGAGCCGGCTGGCGATCAAGACCGACACCATCCTCGGGAAGAAGATCCTGGACGTCGAGGCCCGGGGCAATCAGAAACTGAGGCCCGGCGACTCGCTACCCATCGGTCAAAGCACCACGCCCTACCAGATCTACGACGCGTTCTTCGATGTCACCAAGGCCGCCCAGGGCTGGAACATCGACACGGTCAAGGAATCGCTGCACGTCCTGTCGCAGACCATCGACCAGACCTACCCGCACCTGAGCGCCGCGCTGGACGGCGTGGCCAAGTTCTCCGACACCATCGGCAAGCGCGACGAACAGGTCAAGCATCTGCTCGCCCAGGCCAACCAGGTGGCCAGCGTCCTCGGTGACCGCAGCGACCAGGTCGACCGCCTGCTGGTGAACGCGAAGAACCTGCTGGTGGCCTTCAACGAGCGCGGCCAGGCCATCAACGCGTTGCTGGCGAACGTCGCCGCCTTCTCCGAACAGGTCAAGGGCTTCATCAACGACAACCCGAACCTCAACCACGTGCTCGAACAGTTGCGCACGGTGAGCGACATCTTGAAGGAACGCAAGGACGACGTCGCCGCGGGGCTCACCGAGGTCGGCAAGTTCCTGCCGTCCCTGAACGAGGCCATCGCGTCGGGACCGTTCTTCAAGGTGGTCCTGCACAACCTCGCGCTGTACCAGATCATCCAGCCGTGGGTGGATGCCGCCTTCAAGAAGCGCGGCATCGACCCGGAGAACTTCTGGCGCAGCGCCGGGCTGCCCGAATTCCGGTGGCCCGACCCGAACGGCACCCGGTTGCCCAACGGCGCACCGCCGCCGGCACCCCCGGTGCTGGAAGGCACTCCGGAGCACCCGGGGCCGGCCGTTCCTCCCGGGTCGCCCTGCTCCTACACCCCGGCCAACCCGGGTGGCAACGTGACCGTCGGCGACGAGGGTCTGCCGCGGCCGTGGAACCCGCTGCCGTGCGCCGGCGGGGGCATCGGACCGTTCGGCGGCCCGGGCTTCCCGGCGCCGGTCGACGTGATGACCTCCCCGCCGAACCCGGGCGGCCTGCCCCCGACGCCGGGCATCCCGATCGCCGGGCGGCCGGGCGACCCGCCGCCGGACGTTCCCGGCACGCCCGTGCCGCTGCCGGCGCAGGCGCCGCCGGGCGCGCGCACCGAGAACCTGGCGCCGGCCGGGCCGACGCCGCCGCCGTCGACGTTCGCGCCGGGCTTCCCGCCGGGACCCGCGGCCCCACCGGGGCCGGGGAACCAGCTGCCGGCGCCCTTCATCAACCCGGGCGGAACGGGCGGCAGCGGCGCTGCCGGGGGAGGTAGCCAGAATTGAGCACCGCCTTTGACATCCGAAACATCCGGCTACCGAAGCTGACCCGGGCGACCGTGATCATCGGCTCGCTGGTGATCGTGCTGGCCCTGGTCGTCGGGTTCGTCGGCTGGCGGCTCTTCGAGAAGCTGACCAACAACACCGTGGTGGCCTATTTCCCGGCGGCCAACGCGCTCTACCCGGGCGACAAGGTCCAGATCATGGGGTTGCGGGTGGGCGCGATCGACAAGATCGAGCCGGCCGGCGACAAGATGAAGGTCACCTTCCACTACGAGAACAAGTACCGGGTTCCCGCCAACGCCAACGCGGTGATCCTGAACCCGACGCTGGTGGCGTCGCGGGCCATCCAGCTGGAGCCGCCATACAAGGGCGGCCCGGTGCTGGCCGACAATGCGGTGATCCCCGAGGAGCGCACGCAGGTCCCGGTGGAGTGGGACCAGCTGCGCAACAGCATCACCAACATCATCTCCAAGCTGGGCCCCACCCCCGAGCAGCCGACCGGCCCGTTCGGTGAGGTCATCGAGTCCTACGCCAACGGCCTGGCCGGCAAGGGCAAAGAGATCAACACGACGCTGAGCAACCTGTCGTCGGCGCTCAACGCGCTGAACGAAGGCCGCGGCGACTTCTTCGCGGTGGTGAAGAGCCTGGCGCTGTTCGTCAACGCGCTGCACAAGGACGACCAGCAGTTCGTCGCGCTGAACCAGAACCTGGCGGACTTCACCACCCGGCTCGCCCACAACGACAACGACCTGGCGAACGCGATCGAGCAGTTCGACGGTCTGCTGTCGACCGTGCGGCCGTTCTTGGACAAGAACCGCGAGGTGTTGACCTACGACATCAACAACCTGGCCACGGTGACGAACACGATCCTGCAGCCGGACCCGCTGAACGGACTGGAGACCGCGCTGCACGTCCTCCCGACGGCCGCGGCGAACATCAACCAGATCTATCACCCGTCGCACGGGTCGGTGGTCGCCATCCCGGCGATCACCAACTTCGCCAACCCGATGCAGTTCATCTGCAGCTCGATCCAGGCGGGCAGCCGGCTCGGATACCAGGAGTCCGCGGAGCTGTGCGCGCAGTACCTGGCCCCCATCCTCGACGCCATCAAGTTCAACTACCTGCCGTTCGGCGCGAACCTGTTCAGCACGGCCGAGACCTTGCCCAAGCAGGTGGCCTATTCGGAGGATCGGCTGCACCCGCCGAACGGCTATAAGGACACCACCGTGCCCGGCATCTGGGTTCCCGACACCCCGACGTCGCACCGCAACACCCAGCCCGGCTGGATCGTCGCGCCGGGGATGCAGGGCCAGCAGGTCGGACCCATCACGGCCGGTCTGATGACCCCGGACTCGCTGTCCGAGCTCATGGGAGGCCCCAACATCGCGCCCGTCCAGTCGAACCTGCAGACGCCGCCGGGACCGCCGAACGCGTACGACGAGAACCCGATCGTGCCGCCAATCGGACTGAACGCGCCGGTACCCATCCAGCCGCCGCCACCCGGGCCGGGCGTGGCCCCGGGTCCGGTGGCCCCGACACCGGCGCCGGTCGCGGCGCCGGCGCCCAACGCCGGCGGGCCGGCGGTGCCGGCTGACATCGGGGGTGGCCAGTGAGCGTATTGCGAAGGCTGATCCCGCCGATTCGCCGCGGGTCCTGGCAGGCCCTGGTCCTGCTGATGGCCGCGCTGGTGCTGAGTTCGTGCGGCTGGCGCGGCATCTCCAATGTCGCGATCCCCGGTGGTCCCGGCAGCGGCTCGGGCGCCATGACGATCTATGTGCAGGTGCCGGACACGCTGGCGATCAACGGCAACAGCAAGGTGATGGTCGCCGACGTCTTCGTCGGGTCGATCAAGAAGATTCAGCTGAAGAACTGGATCGCCACTTTGACGCTGGGTGTCGACAAGAACACCAAGCTGCCCAAGAACGCGATCGCCAAGATCGGCCAGACCTCACTGCTGGGTTCCCAGCACGTCGAGCTGGCCGCGCCGCCCAACCCGTCGCAGGAATTGCTGAAGGACGGCGACACCATTCCGCTGAAGAACTCCTCGGCGTATCCCACCACCGAGCAGACGCTGGCCAGCCTGTCGCTGATCCTGCGCGGTGGCGGCATCCCCAACCTCGAGGTGCTGCAGAACGAGGTCTACAACATCTTCAACGGGCGGGGCGACGCGATCCGGTCCTTCCTGGGCAAGCTGGACACCTTCACCAGCCAGCTCAACCAGCAGCGCGATGACATCACCCACGCGATCGACTCGACCAACCGGCTGCTGACCTATGTCGGCGCGCGGGCGGACGTCCTCGACCGGGTGCTCACCGACATCCCGCCACTGATCAAGCATTTCGCCGACACCAAGAACCTGCTGATCAACGCCGTCGACGCGGTGGGCCGGCTGAGCCAGGCCGCTGACCAGTACCTGTCGGAAGCCCGCGGGCCGCTGCACACCGACCTGCAGGCGCTGCAATGCCCGTTGAAGGAGCTGGGGCGCGCCTCGCCCTATCTGATCGGCGCGCTGAAGCTGATCCTGACCCAGCCGTTCGACATCGACACCGTGCCGAAGATCTTCCGGGGTGACTACATCAATATCTCGCTGACGCTCGACGTGACCTACAGCTCGGTCGACAACGCGTTCCTCACCGGTACCGGGTTGTCCGGCGCGCTGCGCGCGCTCGAGCAGTCGTTCGGGCGTGACCCCGAGACGATGATCCCGGACGTGCGCTACACGCCGAACCCGAATGACGCGCCCGGCGGGCCGCTGGTGGAAAGGGGGGACAGGAATTGCTGACTCCTTTCATCAGACGCCAGCTGATCGCATTCGGAATCCTGACGGTCATCTCGATCCTCGTGCTCGGGGTGTACTACCTGCAGCTCCCGAGCCTGGCCGGCATCGGTCGGTACACGCTGAAGGCCGAACTGCCGGCGTCGGGCGGTCTGTACCCGACGGCGAACGTGACGTATCGAGGCATCACGATCGGCAAGGTCACCGACGTCGAACCGACCGAGCGCGGCGCCGAAGCGACGATGAGCATCGACAGCCGCTACAAGATCCCGATCGACGCGACCGCCAACGTCCACTCGGTGTCGGCCGTCGGTGAGCAGTACCTGGACCTGGAATCGACCGGGAATCCGGGCAAGTTCCTGTCCGAGGGTCAGACGATCACCAAGGGCACGGTGCCCGCGGAGATCGGCCCGGCGCTGGACACGGCCAACCGTGGGCTGGCCGTGCTGCCCAAGGACAAGATCGGCCAATTACTGGACGAGACGGCGCAATCCGTCGGCGGCCTGGGTCCCGCCCTGCAGCGGTTGGTGGACTCCACGCAGGCGATCGTCGGTGATTTCAAGACGAACATCACCGACGTCAACGACATCATCCAGAATTCGGGCCCGGTGCTCGACAGCCAGGTCAAGTCGGGCGATGCCATCGAACGCTGGGCGCGCAACCTGAACCGGCTGGGCGCGCAGTCCGCCCAGGAGGACTCGCACGTCAAGAGCATCCTGCGTCAGGCGGCGCCGACGGCCGATCAGGTCAACGACGTGTTCAACGACGTCCGCGAGTCGCTGCCGCAGACACTGGCGAATCTGGAGGTGGTGTTCGACCTGCTCAAGCGCTACCACACCGGCGTCGAGCAGGTCCTGGTGTTCCTGCCTCAGGGCGCGTCGATCGCCCAGACGGTGGCCGCGCCGTTCCCGAACATGGCGGCGCTGGACCTGGCCTTATCGATCAACCAGCCGCCGCCCTGCCTGACCGGCTTCATCCCGGCGTCGGAGTGGCGGTCCCCGGCCGACACCAGCATGCAGCCGCTGCCGTCGGGCACGTACTGCAAGATCCCGATGGACACCCCGGCCAACAGCGTGCGCGGGTCGCGCAACATCCCGTGCACGGACGTCGAGGGCAAGCGGGCGGCCACGCCCCGGGAGTGCCGCGACCCCAAGCCGTACGTGCCCGCGGGTACCAACCCCTGGTACGGCGATCCCAACCAAATCGTGACCTGCCCCGCGCCGGCGGCACGCTGCGACCAGCCCGTGAAGCCCGGGCAGGTGATCCCGGCGCCGTCGATCGACACCGGCCTGAACCCGGCCCCGTCGGACCGGGTGTCCGGGACGCCCCCGCCGACCAGCGACCCCTTGTCCCGGCCGGGGTCGGGTACCGTGCAGTGCAACGGCCAGCAGCCCAACCCGTGTGTCTACACGCCCAGCGGGCCTCCGGTGGCGACCTACAGTCCCCAAAGCGGTGAACTGGTGGGGCCAGATGGAGTTAAATACTCCGTCGAGAACTCGGCCAGAACAGGAGACGACGGATGGAAGGAGATGCTGGCACCAGCCGGCTGAACCCCCCACCGATGCCGAAGTTTCGTCGTCTGCGCGGACGGCGTCCTAAGAACCAGGACCCGGCGGCCGCCGTCGATCCGATCGATTCCGGCGCGACACCCGAGGATTCCGCAGCGCCCGACGGTGTCATCGAACCGCCTGCGCCCGACGTGACCGTCGAGGAGCCGGCGGAAACCGAGGTGGCCGCGGGGGAACCGGCGGGACCCGAGGACGCGACCGAACAGGCCGCTCCCCAGACCGCGGCCGACGAGCCGTCGGAGCCCGGTGCCGAGCTCGGCGACGCCGTCGAGCGTCGGCCGTCGCGGATGGGTCGCGGCTGGTTGGCCGGCATCGCGGCGGTGCTCGTGATGTGCGCCGCGGCGGTCGGTGTGGGCGGTTACGTCGCGTTGCGCTACCACCATGAAAGCCAGGCGATAGCCCGCAACGACGCCGCGGCGCTCAAGGCCGCCGTCGACTGCGTGTCGGCGACCCAGGCCCCCGACACCAACGCGATGGCGGCGAGTGAGCAGAAGATCATCGACTGCGGCACTGACGCTTTCCGCTCGCAGGCCCTGCTTTACACCAGCATGCTTGTCCAGGCGTACCAGGCCGCCAACGTCCACGTCCAGGTGTCCGACATGCGAGCGGCCGTCGAGCGCAACAACCCCGACGGCTCGGTGGAGGTGCTCGTCGCGGTCCGCGTCAAGGTCGCGAACGACCAGACGCAGAACGAGACCGGCTACCGGCTGCGGGTGAAAATGGCTCAGAGCGAAGGCCAGTACAAGATAGCCAAGCTCGACCAGGTGACGAAGTGACGGTGGTGGTCGACAAACCACCGGCCACGGCCGTCCAGCAGTCTCCGCGGACCGCCCTGGCGCCCTGGCACATTCGCGCCGGCGCGCTCGCGGTCGACGTCTTGCCGGGTGCCGCGGTGGTGGCCACGATGGCGGTCACCTGGTTCACCGTTCCGCCCGGCGGCGTGTGGTGGTGGCTGTGCATCGCGGTCATCGGAGTGGTCATCCTGCTGGTGCTGGTGAACCGGCTGCTGCTCCCGACAGTCGTCGGCTGGAGCCTCGGGCGGGCGCTGTTCGGCATCACGGTGGTGCGGCGCGACGGTGAGCCGATCGGGCCGTGGGGCCTGCTGCTGCGCGACCTGGCGCACCTGCTCGACACCGTCTCGATGGTGGGATGGCTTTGGCCGCTGTGGGATTCGGGCCGCCGCACCTTCGCCGACATGCTGGCGCGCACCGAAGTGCGCCGTCACGAAACGGCGGAGCCGGCGTTCAACGCGCGGCGGTGGACGACGGTCCTGGTGGCGGCCGCGGCGGGGCTGTGCATCGCCGGTGCGGCGCTGAGCTACGCGGCGGTGTTCGCCCCGGACCGGGCCACCGACCGGACGCGGGCGCAGCTGGACACGCAGGGACCGAAGATCGTCGCGCAGATGCTGACCTACGACCCGAAATCGCTGCACGACGACTTCGCCCGCGCCCTGTCCCTGGCCACCGACAAGTACCGGACCCAGCTCGCCGCCCAGCAGGACATGGTGCAGAAGGGCAACCCGGTCATCAACGAGTACTGGGTGACCGATCACGCGATCCAGTCGGCGTCGCCCGATCGGGCGACGATGCTGATGTTCATGCAGGGGCGCCGCGGCGCGGCGCCCGACGAGCGCTACATCTCCGCCACCGTCCGGGTGACTTTCGTCAAGGGCGGCGACGGCCGTTGGCTCGTCGACGACCTCATGGTGCTGACCAAGCCCAAACCGCCGGGAGCCGGAAAATGAGCCCGCGCCGCAAGTTCCAGCCCGGTGAGGGGCCGCTGCTGGTCCCGCATCCGGTGCCGCCGGGGCGGCCGTGGGGCCTGCCGCTGGCCGGCGCCGTCGCCGCGGTCTTCATGGCGGCCGCGATCACGGTGTGCAGCCTGATGCTCGTCGATCATCAGTCCCGGGAGCGCGCCGCGTCGAAGAATCGCGAGGTCCTCAGCTACGTCACCGGGTTCATGACGCAGTTCACCTCCATCGATCCGTTCCACGCCAACGACTACATAACGCGGGTGCTGGCGCAGGCGACCGGCGACTTCGCCAAGGAATACCGCGACAAGGCGAACGAGATCTTGCTACAGGTGGCCCGCGCCGAACCTGCCACCGGGACCGTCCTGGACGCGGGGGTGGAGCGGTGGAACGACGACGGCAGTGTCACCACGATCGTGGCCACCGCCGTGAGCGCCAAATCGCCCGACGGTAAACAAGTTTGGGAAAACGCCAATCGGTGGACGGCGACCGCCACGCAGGAAGGAAAGCAGTGGAAGATCAGCAACCTGCAGCAGGTGATCTGACCGCCGACGGTAACGCCGCCACTTCGGACGAGGCGGCGACCGAAGAGCGGGAAGAGTCCGGCAGCGCCGACGAAACGGCCTCCGCCGCAGAGGAATCCGAGGCAGCCGAGGGTGACACCGAGGCCGCCGAGGCAGCCGAGGACCAACCCCCCGCTCGCAAGCGGCGCAAATTGCTGGCCGGCAAGCGGCTGGCCGTCACTGTCGCGGTGGCCGCCGCACTGTTCGTCGGTTCCGCGGCGTTCGCCGGCGCGACCGTACAGCCGTACCTGAGCGACCGGGCGGCCGCCGCAACGAAACTGAAGGTGGCGCGGACCGCGGCCAACGCGATCACCACGCTGTGGACCTACACGCCGGAGAACATGGACACCCTCGCCGACCGCGCGTCGGGCTACCTCAGCGGTGATTTCGAGGCGCAGTACCGCAAGTTCGTCGACGCCATCGTGGCGCCCAACAAGCAGGCAAAAATCACCAACCACACCGACGTCACCGGGGCGGCGGTGGAATCGATCGACGACGCCAACGCCGTCGTCATCGTCTACACCAACACCACGTCCACCAGCCCGTTGACCAAGAACGTGCCGTCGCTGAAGTACTTGTCCTACCGGCTGTTCCTCAAGCGCGCGCAGAGCCGCTGGCTGGTGACCAGGATGACGACCATCACGTCGCTGGATTTGACGCCGCACGTCTAGCGCAGTCTGCTACGAGCCATGGCAGTTACCTCGCCGGTGTCGGAGCGATCGACCGTCGCGGCGCTGTTGCTGCTGACCTTCGCCACCGGCCTGGCGGATTCGATCAGCATCCTGGTGCTCGGCCATGTGTTCGTCGCCAACATGACGGGAAACGTGATCTTCCTTGGCTTTTGGCTGGCGCCCAGGACGAGCATCGACCTGACCGCGGTGGTCGTGGCCCTGCCCACGTTCGTGTGCACCACCATCGTCAGCGGCCGGATATCGCGGCACTTCGCCGACCGGACGCGACAGTGGATCACCACCGTATTGGCAACGGAGATAACCCTTTTGGTGGGGTTGGCGATCCTGGCGGGCGTGGGAATCCTGCAGTACCACGACAACACCAAGCTGATCATGATCGGCTTGCTGGCGGTCACGTTCGGCCTGCAGCACTCCAGTGCGCGCCAGTTCGGCATCCAGGAGCTGTCCACCACCGTGCTGACGTCGACGATCGTCAGCCTCGGTCTGGACAGCCGCCTGGCCGGCGGCTCGGGCGCGCGTCAGACGTTGCGTCTCAGCGTCGTGCTGACCATGTGCGCCGGCGCGTTCCTGGGGGCGTCGATGTCGCGGTTCGTCGTCGCACCGGTGTTCGCCGTCACGGCCGCGGTGGTGGCGGCCAGCCTGCTGATCTTCCGCTTCGGGCCGAGCTAGTTGAAGGCGAGCCAGCTGGGCAGCGCCCGCTCGTGCGAATCGCACAGCACCTGCCGGGTGTCGCACGACCCGCGCGGCGAGCCCGCACCGGCCCACATGCCACCGGTGTCGCGGCGCAACACGATGGCCGACGACCCGCCGCCGTCGAGCAGAATGGCGTTGTCGCTGCCCAGCCCGCGGAACAGGTCCTGCATGTTGTCCGGGGTGTAGCTGCCGCCCTCGAAGATGTACATCTCGTCTTTCTGCCGCGCGTACGCCAGAGCCGTCCGCGCGGCGCTGGGGCCTCCGTCGTGCAATTGCCCGGTGTTGCCGGGCGCCAGCAGCCCGATTCCGGAGACCGCGACGAACCGCTCGTTCTTGTTGAGCAGGTCCTGGACCACGGGCGTGGCGGAGTCGTAGTCGCTCTTGCTCTTGGGCCACACCACGTAGGGGGCGCCGCCCGACGGCAGGATCATCGTCGTCAGGACGCTCCAGCTTTCGCCGCCGCCCGAGAGGCCCTGCTTGCCCGGGTAGGCCACGGTGCCGGTGACGGCCTGGTTGGCGCGGCCCTGGCCGTTGGTGTTGTCCACGAAGGCGCCCAGCGGCGAGCTGCAGCCGGTCTGACGCCACGAGCCGG
>NZ_LZJN01000066.1 GCF_001667735.1 Mycobacterium sp. E183 | reverse complement strand
TGCGCGGTCGATGCGATCGCCGTAGACGTCCGTGCAGGCCTGCACCACGTCGGCCTCGCCGAGGACGCCTGCGCCGAAACCGTCGGTGGCCGAGGGCGCCGCGGCGCGAACGTGGTCGAGGGCGACCTGCACCTCCGGGGCCTGGTGCAGCAGGCAATGGGCCCACGCGATGGCGATCTGCAGGTTCGGCCGACTGGCCAGCAACGTCTTGGGCAGCTTGTTGACCAGCCCGAGCAGCGTCGCCATCCGGCTGTGTTCCACCAGGGGCATTGCGTGGCGTTCCACCAGATCCACCGCCCCCTCGGCATCGCCCGCGGCGATTGCGTGCGTCACCGCCTCGCCGAGCAGCCCGTGGTCGGCAAACCAGGTCGATGCGGTGCGGTGCAAGTCGGCCACCCGCTCTGGATAGTCACGTTCCAGCCGTCGGCGCAGGCGTCCTCGGCGAGGCCGACGTGGTGCAGGCCTGCACGGACGTCTACGGCGATCGCATCGACCGCGCC
>NZ_LZJN01000065.1 GCF_001667735.1 Mycobacterium sp. E183 | reverse complement strand
CAAGAACGTGCCGCTGGACGCCAACGCCCCGCAGGGGGCGTTCACCGCCGCCCGGGCCGCCAAGGCCGCGGGCGTGCAGATCTCGACCATCTCCTTCGGGACGCCGTACGGCACCGTCGAGTACGAGGGCGCCACCATCCCGGTTCCCGTCGACGATCAGACGCTGCAGAAGATCTGCGAGATCACCGACGGCCAGGCGTTCCACGCCGACAGCCTGGAGTCGCTGAAGAACGTCTACTCGACCCTGCAGCGCCAGATCGGGTACGAGACCGTCAAGGGCGACGCCAGCCTGGCGTGGATGCTGCTGGGGGCGGTCGCGTTGGCCGGCGCGATCCTGGCCGGCCTGTTCCTGAACCGCCGGCTGCCGTCCTGACGATCAGACCGGCAGCCGCCGGTTGATCAGCAGCGCCAGCGCCGTCGCGATCAAGGCGGTGATCACGCCCAGGCGCAGCCACCCGGCGCTGCCCGGCCCGGCCACGGTGCGATAGCCGATGTCCTTCTCGATGGCGTTGTAGCTCTTGTTGAGCTCGGCGATGTTGCTGGCGGTGTAGGACTGCCCGCCGGACAGCTTGGCGATCGTCTTCATCTGGTCCGTCGAAACCGGGACGGCCACGCGCTGCCCGTCCATCTCGATCTCGCCGGTCTTGGTGCCGAACGAGATCGTCGAGATGGGCACCCCCTCGTCCCGGGCCAGCCGCGCCGCCGTGTAGACCCCGTCGTGCGGGTCGCTGGGATTGGACGGCTTGTTCTCCCCGCCGTCGGACAGCAGCACGATGCGGGCCGGGGGCGGGGTGTCGCCACCCGTGATGGCCAGGGCGCTCACCGCGTGCAGGGCGGTGAA
>NZ_LZJN01000064.1 GCF_001667735.1 Mycobacterium sp. E183 | reverse complement strand
CCGCCGCCAAACGTGCCCACGCCGGGCGAAGACGCGGAATGGTTCAGGGGTGGCCGGGAATGCCTTCGAGGTCTCCCTGGACGCCTTGCAGATCCCCTTGAATGCCTTGCAACTTTCCTTCGATCGCCTGCAGATCGGAGAGAACATTCTGATACGCCGGCTGCATGTCATCCGGCGTTGCAGGTTGAGACTTGGGGCAGTACGCGACGATGGCACCGGCGGTGACTTCCGCGCTTTGGTCGGCGTCCCAAATCGATGACCGCTGCACGAATGCGACCGCATCGGCGAAATTGGGTTGGTGCGCCAGGAAGTCGCAGACCGCATGCCCTTGGGTCATTACGTATTCCTGACTGGGAAACGGTACGCCTTCATGCTTCAACGCGGCGATGAACGCCATGTCGGCAATCTCGATCCGCGGAGCTGGTGCCGCCGGCGCGATGCGACTTGGCGGCGCCGCCGCCGACGGCGGGGTTTCGGTCGGCTGCGCCGATGAATCCCGTTGGTGGACCGCGAACATCACCACAACCGCGGCGGCGAGGGCGGCCAGCGAGAGCGGCAACGCCGCGAGAAGACTCAATCGGCGCCGCACACCCCCGAGCCCGCGGAGCTTGGTGCCGAACCCGCGGGCGCCCCGCACGTCGGCGACCGTCTCGCTTTCACGCATGTCTTCGGGGTGGGGACGAGTGGTCACTGTGCTGTGGGCGAGGAGCTCGTCGAGCAGTTCGTCGATCTCTCGGGACGATGGCTGACCGCCGCGCTCGCGAACCGATCGGCGCCCAAGGGCGATGCGCCGCAATTCTGAATCGATCGTCTCGCGGTCGCGCATATCACCAGTCTGAGAGTGTCAGCACCATGGCACAAGTCCCGAAACAGGCGACCGACCAGCGGAAGGCGGCGCACGTACACCGCCGCCTTCGCCCCGGCCGCCGGGCGGCCGCGAGGCATCCGCCGGAAGCCTCGAACATGCGCCGACACGGCGAGTCTCGCCGCCAGGGCAGGTTCACCCGTAAGCCCTGAAAGCGGCATGAAAAACCCTCTGCCGCACCGCATTACGGGTAGCCGGGGCCGGGCATGCTAGGCTGCCCGGGGATGCCCGTCGGCATCCGTTCGAAAATGAGAGAAGTTGAAGGTATGACACAGGGAACTGTGAAATGGTTTAACAGCGAAAAAGGCTTCGGCTTTATCGCTCCGGACGGCGGCGCAGCAGATGTGTTCGTCCACTACTCGGAGATCCAGGGGACGGGCTACCGATCCCTCGAGGAAAACCAGAGAGTCGAGTTCAATATCGAGCAGGGGACGAAGGGTCCGCAGGCAGTCGGAGTAACTGCCGTCTAGTGCGAGTTCTACCCCAAGTGGGCTGGTGGGTGATTTCCCGCCAGCCCACAGCGCGTTGAGGGGGGTCGCGGCTTGCGTCCGGCGGCGGGCCGGACGCCGGGCAGCCCTACGGCGCCGCCTCCGCCGAGGAGGACCCCCCTTTCGAACATGATCAAGAGGCGCGGTTCCCGGGGGCGTGTAGATTGGTGGAAGCAGTTCTGTTCGCACTGCCCCGTAGCCATTTCCTTGTGCAGATGAGCGCATCTACGAATCGATCCCCCTTCGCCCCACCCGCATGTCGGGCCGAAGCCAAACCCAAGAGGACCCCGCCTTATGACATCCGATCTGTTTTCGCACCGCTACGAGCCCGAGGCCGTGACACACGCCGCTGGTGATTCGGAACCGGTGCAATTTCCGATCTTCTCCGACGGACCCAAGAAGGATTCCGCCTCCACGACGCAATCTTGATCGACCCCCCTGAGGGCTTCAGATCGTCAGTTCCGTTCTGGCACAGCAATTTCGGCGCCTACCAACGGCCCGATGACCCGACTTGCGGCGCCTACTCAGGCGGAGGCGGAACGGGACCGGGCGGCGGTCCGTCCGGCGGGGGTGGCGGAGCCGGCGAGCGATGCGAGCAGTCGGGCACGTAGATCAACACACCCCCCACCATCGTCCAACCGATCGCGCATCCCGGCGGCAACTGAGGGAGCGTCTCGGGTGGAGCGACCAATGCGGTCATGGTTGCCGCGATCATCACCGGCCCCATGAGTCGAGGGACGAACCTCGTCACCCGGCCCGAAGCCCGGCCGGTACGTCTTGCGAACGATTCTGCCGGTGCGTCAGGCATGCAACTTTTCCTGTCTGCCGGGAAGCTTCAAGTGTGAAATGACTGGCCGCTCGTCGCAACTTGAAGCCCTTCCCGACCGATTTCGCCGGCCGGGACCGCGCCGATATCGATCACCGCATTGATGTCACGCTGCGACATGCGGAAGACTGTTCAGGGCAATCGACGGAAGTGTCCACTGTGAACTTGATCCGTGTAGTCGCTGCGCCGCTGCTGGGCGCGGCCATGTTCGCCCTCGTCGGCTGCTCGGTGTCGACGGCCAAGCCGATCGCGACTTCCACGACCACCGCGGCCGCGGCTCCTGTCGCGTCCAGAACCGTTGCGGCAGAACCGAATCCACCCCTCGGCGCGCAGCCCCAACTGGCGTCGGACCCGGCTCAGCTGGCCGACGACCTCGTCGCCGACGAGCGCGCGCTGCGTGACTCGTCGACGCCGGAGCCGGCATTGGTAGCAGCGGCGCACCGCGAGCAGGCGGCCTATCGCGCCATCGCGCGGCACCCCGAATGGGATTCGGTCGCGCGTCCGCGCATCCCGGCGGAGCTAGCCGACGTATACGACCGCAACCTCGATGCCCGTCGCCAGCTCCAGGCGATGACGCCCGCCAAGGGCACGCTGCCCGCCTGGCGGATCGAGCCTCCCATTCCCGCCGACGAACTGGTGGGCGACTACCACGCGGCGGAAGCGGAGACGGGAGTCGGCTGGAACTATCTGGCCGCGATCAACCTGGTCGAAACGCGCTTCGGCAGCATCAACGGCGTGAGCACCGCGGGCGCGCAAGGACCCATGCAGTTCTTGCCGTCAACGTTCGCCACCTACGGGCAGGGTGGTGACGTCCACTCCCCGCGCGACAGCATCATGGCGGCGGGCCGGTTTCTGGCCGCCAACGGCTTCGCCGGCGACCCCGCCCGCGCCATCTACGGCTACAACCACGCCCACGAATACGTCCGGGCGGTGGACCAATACGCCGCACTGATCGCGAATGATCCCGCCGCCTTCCCCACCTACTACCGGTGGGACGTCTATTACGTCACCACCGCCGGGGATGTGTTGCTCCCGATCGGATACGAGGCGCCGTCCCCGATCCCGGTAGAGGAGTATCTGGCGACCCACCCGCAGTAGCCCGCGTCGATCAGAGGTACTTCAGGGCGATGTCCTGCAGGTGCGATCGCACGTCTTGACCCGTGGCCTTCTCCAGCTTGATCCCCAGCTCGCCGGCCAGGTTGACGAAGCCCATCAGCAGCATGATTTCGCCATCCGGCTCGTCGATGACGTTCTCGACGAGCCGGTTCCAGGCGAATTCGTTGCCGCTGTCGGACGTCCACGCCGTCATCACGTCGATGGCTCGGCGGACGTTTTCTCGCACATCCATGCCCGGAGCCTGCCATGACCTCCGGATCGCCGCCCGACGACGGGCACGCCGGCCGAGCCGGCTGCGCCCGTCGAACCGTCAGTAGAGCGGAACCCAGACTCCCATGTACCAGAAGCCCCAACCACCGAACTGCCAGTTGAAGACCGGGATGGCGGTGTAGCTGTCGTATTGGAAAGGCCCGAAATCGGCCTGCGCGACGACGACGTCGCGCGGCGGCCCGGACCACGGGCGGTTCCAGCCACCAGGGGGCGGCGGACCGTCCCAGCCCCCGGGAGGGGGCGCGCCCACCCAATGGGGCGGCGGGTGGCCGGGCGCAGGACCGTCGTTCCAGCCGTGCCCCCGAGGCGGCGGCGGGGGCGGTGCCCCGTGATCCACGATGCTGAAACCCGCCCGCGCGTCGCCGGGTCCGCCTATTTGGGCGTTGCCGCTGACGTACGTCCCACGCGGAACGTACGGCTGGTGCGGGGGCTGGGTGCTCGGCGGGTTGAGGGCCTGCCTGCCCTCCGGCGGTGGCGGGTTGTGCCCGCTCGCCGGCGAGTTGGGCTGTCCGCCGGGACCGTTCTGGCCCTGGTCGCCCGGCTGGTTGCCCGGGCCGCCCTGCTGCGGGTTCTGCCAGTGCTCGTTGGGCGCCGGCGAGTTCTGGCCGCCCTGCGGCGGATTGTTCTGCCCACCCTGCTGCGGCGGGTTGTTCGGCCCACCCTGCTGCGGCGGGTTGTTCGGCCCACCCTGCTGCGGCGGGTTGTTCTGGCCACCCTGGGGCGGACTCTGACCATGCCCACCCGGGGGTGGATTGTTCTGCCCGCCCGGCGCTCCAGCGGGTCCGCCCTGCTGGCCGCCGGGACCACCGCCCTGTTGGCCGCCGGGGCCGCCGCCCTGCTGGCCGCCGGGGTTTCCTCCGCCACCGCCGCCGGGGTTTCCCCCGCCGCCACCGCCATGGCAACCGGGGCACGGCGGTGGGGGGTCGAGTGGGGCCGCGAAGGCCGAGCCCGCGTTCAGCGTGACCGTGGAGAGGCTCAACCCCGCCGCGACCGCCGCCGCACTGACGACACGTTTCATAGACATAGCTGCGTCCCCTCTTGGCTATCGATCGCCTGCACTACGGGCATGTCACGTTCAACTCGAATGACTTGGTCACCTGCTGCGGTTGCTGCGGGTTGCTCATGTCGAGCCCGGTCGCTGTGCCCTTGATCGCGTAGGCCTTCCCGTTCACCGCGGCGCCCGCGTTGCCACCCTGGTTGGGAGCCGCGTCCGAGAAGCCGAGCGTGATGCCGTTGACGCTGCCGAGCCCGACCGAATGAACGATGGGGGGATTGGCGTTGCTGACCACCGCGCCGACCCCGGCCGTCGGATCACCGATGCCGATGTTGGTGTTGTCTCCCGACGGGGTGCACGTGACCTGGCCGCTGACGTTTTGCGTCTGACCGTCGACGATGACCTGTGGGCCGGACGCCGAGGGCGTCGACGAGCCCGACGACCCCGTGCTTGACGTGTTGCTCGAACAGCCGGCGCATGCTGCGGCCACCACGGCCACGCCCGCCACGCCGACGACAATCCCACGCTTCACTAATGCTTCCCTTCGTGTCGCTGGTGTCGCACTGCACAACTCATTGGCTTCCCCAACGTGGCTAGCCCTCACCGACGTCGCGGGACGCCGGATACCCGGTGCCCGGCCGTCGTAAACGCTGGGTTAAAGACGCAGGGGACGCGGCATCTCTCAGGGGAGAACGCGTAATCCCCAGCTGCCGAGCAGCGGATCGATGAGCGCGAAGTCGGTCGTGTAGTCGTCGCCGTCGGGTGACGACATCAGCAGGCCAACCGCGCTCACGGTGCCGTCGGGGTTCTTCACGAAGCCCGGGCTGCCGCTGTCGCCGTTGAGGCTGAACACGCTGGCGGTTACCACCCCATTCTCGACGTGTTTGACGAAACCACAGGTTTCACCGGTAACCGCGCCAACTTTGCAGAAAGGCATACCTTCGCGAATCTGCTGCGCACTCAACACATCCCGGACCACGTACCTGCCGCCGACATCACCCGACGGCGCACCGACGCTCGGGTCGAGGAGGATGATAGCGGCGTCCTTCGTGTCGCCCTCTTTCTCGCTGGCGGTGATCTTGCCCAGGGGAACGTCATTCCCGTACGTCCACAACGAACCGTCATGGGCGTCGCAGTGGCCGCTGGTCATCAGGTAATAACTGCCGTCATTGCCCTGGGCCGCGAAACCCGCTGTGCACGAGCTGTTTTCGTCTTCCACCTTGATGCCCGGCGTCACTCCGCCGTCGGCTCGCGCCGGGTTCGCCAGCGTCGTCGCGGCGACGACCACAGCACCGACCAAGCCCAACCCTCGCAACCACCGCATGGCCACGCCGCCTCTCTTGAAGTGTCGGGCAGCATGTTAACAGCGCCAGCGGGTTTCAGCCGCCTGGGTGGTTCGCCGAAGGCGGCATCGCACCGCAGCATATTGACTAGGGCGACAAAACGCAGTGGATACTGTAAGAGGCAACAACTTTCGTCCAGGAAGCGACGATCACCCGCCGACATGACGGGCAAGGAAGCCCAGCACGGCGTCGGCGAAGATGTCGTTGCGATCACCGGCGACCATATGCCCCGCACCGCGAACGTCGGTGAACTCGACCTGTGGGAAGCGCTCCAGGAATTCGTCGGCGCGTTCCTGGCTGACGAGGTCACTCATCTGGCCCCGGATCAACAGCATCGGCACGCCGCCGCGCAGGATCGCGTCGACTGCCGCGTGCATCCGATCGGGGTCGGTGACCTCGAATGGCGGGAAAGCCGCGGTCCCGCTGATGAACTGGGGATCCCAGTGCCAGTACCAGCGATCGCCGCGACGGCGCAGGTTCGTGGTCAACCCGTCCAGATCGGTCGGCCTCGGCCGGTGCGGGTTGTATTCCGCGATGGCGTCGGCGACCTCGTCAAGCGAGGCGAAGCCCGATTCCACCCGCTCGGACATGAAGGCGTGGATCCGATTGGCCCCGGACTGGTCCATGTTCGGGACGATGTCGACCAGGACGACCGCGCTCGCGATGCCCGGCGCGAGCTCGCCCGCGAGCAGCATCGAGGTGAACCCACCCAGAGAGGCGCCGACGAGTACCGGCTGCGGCGGCAGGGTGCCCAACACCTCCTCGACGTCGCCGGCGAAGCTGACGACACGGTAGTCACCCTCGTCGGACCAGTCGGATTCGCCGTGGCCGCGCAGGTCGACGGTGACGGCTTGCCAGCCGCGCTGCGCGACGGCGGCAGCGGCCTTGCCCCACGAGCGGCGGGTCTGTCCGCCGCCGTGCAGGAACACCACGGCCCGCGCGTCAGGATCACCCAGTCGGTCCGCGACGATTCGGACGCCACCGGGCCCCTGGATTGAAAACGGTTCGACTGCCATCGGCATCTGGTGATACTAAGCCGCTTCAATACGATGCACCGGGGCGTCCGGAGGAGAAAACGATGAACCTTGACGAGTACATGTCCCTGGACGCGACCGCGTTGGCCGAACTGGTGGCGGCGAAGCAGATCACGGCCGCCGAACTTCTCGCACTGGCGAGGCAACGAGCGGACGCGGTCAATCCACGGTTGAACGCGATCGTTCGCCGGCTGGGCGACGTCGCGGACTCCCGGGCGGCCGATCCGGACCTGAGCGGGCCGTTCGCCGGCGTGCCCTTCGTGATCAAAGACCTCGCTCAGGAGTACCGCGGCTTTCCGACCTCGAGCGGTTCCCGGTCGCTGGCCAACGACGTGGCCGACCGACACGCGTTGGTCACTCAGCGGTTCCTGGACGCGGGACTGGTGATCTTCGCGATGACCAACACCCCCGAGTTCGGGGCCAAGGGCGTGACGGAATCGGATTATTGGGGTCCGGCGCGCAACCCGTGGAACACCGGGCACACTCCGGGCGGATCTTCGGGCGGGTCCGGCGCGGCGGTCGCGGCCGGGATCGTTCCGGCCGCGGGTGCCAACGACGGAGGCGGATCGATCCGCATCCCCGCCGCCTGCAATGGGCTCGTCGGCCTCAAGCTGAGTAGGGGCCTGTCGCCCTACGGCCCGCAGACGGGCGAGCCGATGTTCGGGATGGTCACCCAGGGTGTGGTTTCACGCACCGTACGTGACAGCGCCGCGCTATGCGACGCGATCGTCGGCCGTGATCCGCATGCGGCTTACGAAGTCGCCCTTCCGCGAGGCACTTTCGCCGATCACATCAAGGGTCGCCCGGACGCGCTGCGGATCGGGTACTCCTGGTCCTCGGCGATCAACCCGAATCCCGACCGGGAATCCGTCGCCGCGGTGGAACGGGCGGCGAGCCTCCTCAACGATCTGGGGCATCACGTCGAGGAGGTGCCGCCCCCGTACGACGACGCCGCCCTGGCCCGTGACTTCCTCACCATCTGGTTCGCGCAGCTCTACCACCATGTCGCAGACGCCAGGAAACGCACCGGCGCCCGCGACCGCGATTTCGAGGCCGACACCTTGGCCGTGAGTGAACTCGCCAGGGCCACCGGCGTTTTGGCACCTATCTTCGCGCTGGAAAACCGCAACGAGCACATCCGGTGCCTGGCCACGTTCCACGAAAGCTTCGACTGCTTGCTGACCCCAACTCTCGCGACCCCGCCGCTGCGCATCGGGGCCACCGCGACGCCGCGCCTTCTGCAACGGGTGGCCCGCGTCGCGAGCACGCTGCATGCGGGAAAAGTCATGGCGCGCAGTGGGATTCTCGATCAGCTGATCCAGGAGAGCCTGGGCTGGGTGCCCTACACGCAGCTGGCCAACCTCACCGGGCGTCCCGCGATAAGCGTGCCGCTGCATTGGACCGGCATCGGACTCCCGCTCGGTGTGCAGTTGGTGGGCCGGCTCGGCGCGGACGGCGATCTTCTCCGGTTGGCGGCCCAACTCGAAGAGGCGAGCCCGTGGGCTCACCGGTATCCGGCGTCGGTGTGACTAGCCCGGTTCGCCGGGCCCGTCTTCGGCCGCGCGGTCGCCTCCCCAAAGCCTGGCGAACCGCTTGGCGACGTCGCCAAACCGGTTGCCCGACCGTTGGGATGACTTGATCCTGCCGAGAGCCTGTTTCCCCTCCGCGGCGTAGTCCTTGACGGTTTCGTCGCCTTCCTCAGCGCGCATCCTTAACCTCCTTGGTCAAGCTTCGTGTTTGCGCCCCAGACGGTTCTGCCGGCGTCAAACGTTGCGGCGGCTCGACCGGCGTGAACCGCTCGGACGTGCCACTGGCCGGTGCCGCGCCCCGGCGGCCCGCTGGTGTCCGACACCGAGCCTCCGATCGGCTCATGGAGGCCTACCCGCCGACCCGGGGGATCGAAACGCCCACGGCCTTGGTCAGGACACCGGTTCCTTGCTGGCCTTGACCGGCACGTTGCTCGGCGGCAGCTTGAGCAGGTTTCCGCGCAGGCTCCCGCGAGCGGTCCGCACAGCCACCAGCAACCACGTGAACAGCAGCCCGGCGTACGCGACGGCCGCGGCCACCCGGAACGCGGGCAGGTGGGTGTGGCCGGCGAGCTGGGAGGTGCCCGTGACGAACGTTCCGACCGGGAAGGTCAGGCTCCACCACGTCAGGGCGAACGGCATCCCGCGCCGCAGTGTGCGCACGGTCAACGCGGTCGCCAGCGCGATCCACAACACCGCGAAGCCCCAGACCGGGACTCCGTAGAGGATCGCGAAGGCGTTCAGGTCCTCGGCCAGTTCGCGATCAACAGCCAGTCCGGCGCAGGCCCCCAAAAGACCTGCGGCCGTGATGGATTGCCCGAGTGGGCCCAACACAATCCACAGCGTGGGCACGCGCGCCGAGCCTGACGTCCCGTACAGCGTCAGGCGGGCCCAGATCATCGCGATGATGTTCAGGGAAGCCAGCAACGACAGCCCGAACATCGCGTAGCAGCCGAAGAGCATGGTCTCGCGCCCGGTGCCCGCCGTCATGTGTGGCAGCAGCAGCGCCCCCATGGCCGCGGTCACCATTGGCGGAACCACCGGCATCAGCCAGCCCCCGAACGCTGCGTCGGGCTCGACATTGTGCTGGGTGAACATCAGGTAGGGAATGCTCACCGCGGTGAACAGCCCGCCCAGCGTGCCCCCGGTCCAGAGCGCCCAATCCAAATCGACGGCGATGCGCCCACCGATCAGGTCCCTGCCGACCAGCACCGCTCCCCCACCCACCGTCATCAGGGCCATGGGTGCCGCGCCGTAGAAGTGCGCCATCTGCGGGTTGCGCGCGTGGGTACGGGCCACGGTGGGGTGACGTAGCCAGTGACCGCCCACCAGGACGATCAGCGCGACGAGCAGGACGGCGGCGATCACCCAGACCACTTGGGCGAATGCGCGCAACCCGACCACGTGGACGGGCAGGGTGGCGCCGGCGATGGCCACGATGCCGGTGCCCATCACCGAGGCGAA
>NZ_LZJN01000063.1 GCF_001667735.1 Mycobacterium sp. E183 | reverse complement strand
CGCCCGGCGATCGGAAAGCCCACCGCCACATCCGAAGTCGCCCCCAACTTCCCCAACACCACCGCCAACGCGGCCTGCACCACCATGAAACTGGTCGCATTGTGCTCACTTGCCAGCGCCCGCACCCGCCGCTGCAACTCAGCCGGCCACTCCACCACCACCCGCGCACCCCGATAATCAGCCACCAACGGATACGCCCGGTCCGTCGGCAACTCCAGGCGCTCCGGCATCCCCGCCAACGCATCCAGCCAATACGCCAACTGCGCAGCAATCGCACTATGCGGATCGCCCAAGTCCCCGAACTGCGCCCGCTGCCACAACGTGTAATCCACATACTGCACCGCCAACGGCGCCCACCCCGGCACCCCACCGGCACACCGACTCCCATAAGCCACCCCCAGATCACGCACCAACGGCGTAATCGACCACCCATCCGCGGCAATATGATGAGCCACCGCCACCAACACATGCTCATCGCAACCCACACGGAAAAGCGTTGCCCGCAAAGGAATCTCAACCGACAAATCAAA
>NZ_LZJN01000062.1 GCF_001667735.1 Mycobacterium sp. E183 | reverse complement strand
ACAGGCGGTCCGCGTCGCCGTCGAGCGCGTCGATAGCGTCGACGATCTCCTCACGACTGGCCTCCATACCTCAAACTCTAGAAACCCCCACCGACAAAAAAGCCCGCATTGTGACGGTTGAAGCTAAAGTGACACAAGGGATTTGAGAGAATCACACGTTCGATGCTGCGCGATCCAGGTCATCACCCCGGAAGCGGTGCTCGTCGGGCAACCGCCGCCGACGTCGCATGTGCACCAGCACCAAAACCGACAGCACGGCGGCATATATGCACCAGAACGACGCGAACGCTTCAAAGTAGAGGAGGCCGACCGCGATCAGCCCCACCAGGTTTGCCAATCCGAACGCCACAATGGAGCGATAGCCCGACAGCAACGCGGGCCCGATGACCGCGACAATGTAGAGCGTTGCCCACAAGTAACTTTCACGAGCGGCGGTCTGGTATTCCAGCGCGTGCGGGCACCTCGTCACCCCGACCGGCTTGATGAGGACGACCATCGCGAGATAGGCCGACACCACCGCACCGAGCACCGCAAACGGCGCAACCCGCAGCCGCGCGCCGCGCGGTTCGAGCATCAGGATCGCCAACGGAACCAATAGCGGGAGCACCGGCAGCGCGATGAACACATAGGCGTGCATCGCGAACTCCGCCACCCCGGCCGAGACGAAGCGATTGGGCCACACCGCCGCCTCGAGAAACTGGTGGACCGAGAACACCGCGGGCAGCGAAGCGAAAGGCACCTCGCGCCAGTGCTTCACCTCGCGCAGGCTGGCCACCGCGACCGGCACGAGGGCGGTGCCCACCACCAGGTCCGCCGTGATGGAGAAGCACATCGTCTCGACCTACCCCGCGATGGCGGCCGGTCCCCGTGACTCCGACGTCACCTCGTCGATCACGGTGTAGATGAACTTCATCTTCTCCAGCACCGCGACGGGCAGCACGAACGGGTAGAGGTCGTCATGGCCCATTGACCTGTTCACCATGTTCAGCGACCACGACAGCGGCAACCACATGTCGATGATCGTCTGAAAGGCGCTGGGGCCCAACGCCGGCCGGTCGAACGTCGCCGACGCCGACGCGAAGCCGCACCACGCCGAGGTGTCCAGGGTGTCGCGGATGTGCAGGTAGTGGGCGAACGTCTCGGCCCAGTCCTCGGCGGGATGCATGGTGGCATACGACGAGACGAAGTCCTCCTGCCAGTCCTCGGGTGGCCCCTCGCTGTAGTGGCGGTCCAGCGCCTCCTGGTAATCCGCGTCGGGATCGCCGAACAGCTCGTTGAACCGCGCGAGGTAGTCACTCGACGGCGCGATCAGCCGGTAGAAATAGTAGTGCCCGATCTCGTGCCGGAAGTGCCCCAGCAGGGTGCGATACGGCTCCTCCATCTCCACCCGGAGTTGCTCGCGGTGCACGTCGTCGCCCTCGGCGAGATCGAGCGTGATGACGCCGTTGTCGTGCCCGGTCATTACCTTCTCGTGCGCGCTGGACAGCAGGTGGAATGCCAGGCCCTGCTGGGGATCCTCGTCGCGCCCGATGATCGGCAGCTTGAGTTCGTGCAGCTCCGCGATCAGCCGCCGCTTGGCCGCCTCCGCCCGGGCGAACTCGGCCAGACCGGCGGTGTCGGCGTCGTTGGGCCGCACGGTGGTCAGCGCACAGGACGTGCAAAGCAGCCGGGGATTGTTGACGGGCACCAGCCAATTGCATTCGGCCAGTTGGAGATTGGCACACAATTGATACTCGGCGGCGTCCACGAACCCGGCGTGGTCGCCGGCGTTCTCCTCGGCGATCACCATCAGAGCCATCTGCTCGAGCGAAAACCCCAGCGCGCTGCCGCAATTCAGGCAGGTGGAGTTCTCGAACGTCAGGCGCTGGCCGCAGTTGGGGCAGTTGAAGTCACGCATGCAGCGCATCCCCCTCGAACGGCACCACGTCGACGGCGACGTCGATCACGCTGTGTTCGGAATTGGTGTAGATGATGCCGCGCAGCGGCGGCACGTCCGCGTAGTCGCGGCCGCGTCCCACGATGATGTAGCGCTCGTCGACCAGCTGGTCGTTGGTGGGATCCAGGCCGAGCCATTCGAACTGGCCTGGTTCCTGCGGGGTCCACACCCCCGCCCAGGCGTGGGTGGCGTCTATCCCGATCATTCGATCCTTTCCCGGTGGCGGGTCGGTGGCCAGGTACCCGGACACGTAGCTGGCCGCAAGACCGTTGGCGCGCAGGCAGGCGATCGCCAGCCTGGCAAAGTCTTGACATACCCCTTCCCGGGCCGCCAGAACCGCATTGACACCAGTGGAAATCGTCGTCGACCCCGAGCGGTAGGTGAAGTCGGCGAAAATCCTCGACGCGAGGTCACGCAGAACGTCGACCAGCGGGCGCCCCGGGGCGAAACTGGGCGCCGCGTACTCCCGGATCTCGTCGGTGATCTCGGGCGGATTCAGGTCGAGCGTGAATTCGGCGGCGAGCGCGCCCCTGCCGCCCACTGGGCGGGAGTCTTCCCACGGTTGCACCGCGGGCCCGCTGGTGTAGCGCCCCGGGGCGGGCGGATAGACGTCGACGATGGAGTCGCTGGTCACGGTCAGGGCATGGTGCGGCTCGGTGACGTGGAAGTAGGAGCTGATGTTGCCGTAGACGTCGACGCTGGTGGAGACGTCGGCGGCGGCCGGGTCGATGGTCAGCCGGTGCGCGACGCACCGCTGCCGCGCCGAATCGCGCGGGGTGAGGAAGCCGCGGCCGTAGGAGCCGGTCACCACGTCGGAGTACCGGTACTCGGTGCGGTGGGTGACTCGGTGGCGGCGGGCGGTCCCGGCGTCAGCTTCAGACACAAGGCTGATCACATCACACGCCGGCCGCTTGCGCGCCGTCCGCGACGCGAAATCGTTTGCCGATCCGGCGGCACGCAGACCAAACCGGGAGCACAATCGAGATGTGGCCACGTGGTACGACGTCGCCCGCATCGTCCGTGAGCTGGCACTCACCTCGGAGCCGTCCCCGCATGATTGGCGGGTCGGCAAGAAGTTGCTGGCGTGGGAGCGGCCGTTGCGCCCCTCCGAACGCGAGGCGCTGGCAGACGGGGGCGCGGAACCGCCCGGCGGCGACATCCTCGGTGTGCGGGTGTCCGACGAGGGCGTCAAGTTCGGGCTGATCGCCGACGAGCCGGACGTCTATTTCACGACACCGCATTTCGACGGCTACCCGGCGGTGCTGGTCAAACTGGACGCGATCTCGGTCCGCGACCTCGAGGAGCTGATCACCGAGGCGTGGCTGACGCAGGCCCCCAGGAAGTTGGTCCAGGAGTTCCTGGCCGACTCCCGCTGAACCTCACACGTGCCGCAGGTCGATCACGCGTTGCAGGTCGTCGACGCAGGCGCTGACGACGTCGGCGAGGATCAGCTGCGTCTTCTCGCGGGCGATCGACTGCAATTCCGAAGCGTGATGACGCGCGGACGCGATGTACGCGCACGCGCCGGCCGGATCGGCGTCGGCGAGGGCGGTCGCGGCCGCGAGCACCACCAAGACGGTGGGCACGGTCTGCGGAAGCCCGTCGCGACTGCCGTCGGCGGTAGGGGCGACGGCGCGGGCCAGTTGGAGCACCGAACCGGCCAGCAAGGCCACGTGTACGGCCTGGCGGTCGGCGGCATGGACCGTGTCGCGCATGCCCCAGCGGCGCGGCGCGACTCGCACCACCTGGCGGGCCGTGGTGCGCGCCTCGAGCAGTCCGCTGAGCTGTTCGTGCACTCGGTCGACCGCCGTCAGTGGCCAGTCGGATGGCGGCACCTTGCGTCCGACGGCGACGTCCGCCGCCCGCGACAAGACGTCGTGCAGCACGCCCAGCACGCCGACGCGCGCGTTGCGCAGCACCCTCAGCGGGTCGGCGGGGAACAGCAAGACGGCGAACACGATGGCCACCCCACCGCCGATCAGCGCGTCGAAGATGCGCTCCCAGCCCAGGCCGCTGTGAAACAGCGCCAACACCAGGATCGCCGACACCACGGTCTGGTTGGCAAACATCATCCCGTGTCCGATGAAGCCGCCCCCGATGAACACCGCGGCCCCGAGCGCGACCAAGGCGGCGATCGCGATCGGGACCGCCCCGGGGCCGAGCACGGCCTGCACCACCGAACCAAGCCCGATGCCGAGAGTTACCCCGACCATCATCTGGATGGCGCGTTGCGCGCGCAGCACGTTGCTCGTCGACAACGACACGGCGGCCGCGATCGGCGCGAAGAACGGCTGCGGATGTTCCAAGACGTCGTGCGCGAGATACCACGACAGTCCCGCGGCCACGGAGGTCTGAATCAGGTTGAACCACACCAGTCGCAGCCTTTTGTTGCCCGCACGCGCGGCGGCGAGAACAACCGACGGCCGCGAGCTGTTCACGACACCTAAGTGCGCCGCAACTCGAACAGCGGAATGACCCGGCTGGTCTTGGATTGGTACTCGGCGAAGCCGGGCGCGGCCGCGGTGATCTTGTCGAACAGCGCGTCGCGTTCGGCGCGCGGCAACTCGTGGGCGGCCACGTCGAACTCCTCGGTGCCAACCTCGACATGCGCCGCGGGGTTGGCCCGGAGATTGTGCACCCACGCCGGGCTGACGGGCGCGCCGGCGAACGAGCCGATGATGATCAGCTTGCCGTCGATGTCGAAGTAGGCCAGCGGCGACACCCGAGGCTCACCCGACTTGGCGCCGGTTGTGTGCAGCAGGAGCAGGTTGGCGCCCTCGAATTGGCCGCCGACCTTGCCGCCGTTGGATCGGAACTCGTCGATGATGCTCTGGTTGAACGCGTTGATGGTCTGGGTGTCAGGCATTTCCGTCATGCCCGGTCAACCTTCTCCGGTTTGGCGTCTATTCCGGACTCCTTGCGCTGCTGCGCGGTGATCGGCGCGGGCGCATCGGTGAGCGGGTCGACGCCGCCGCCGGTCTTCGGGAACGCGATCACCTCGCGGATCGAGTCGACGCGCGACAGCAGCGCGTTGATCCGGTCCCAGCCGAAGGCGATCCCGCCGTGCGGCGGCGCGCCAAAGGTGAACGCCTCCAACAGAAATCCGAACTTCTCCTCGGCCTCGACCTGGTCCAGGCCCATCACGGCGAATACGCGCTCCTGGATGTCGCGGCGGTGGATACGTATCGATCCCCCACCGATCTCGTTGCCGTTGCAGACGATGTCGTAGGCGTCGGCCAGCACGGCGCCGGGGTCGGTGTCGACCACGTCGGAGTACTCGGGCTTGGGCGAGGTGAACGCGTGGTGTACCGCCGTCCACGCGCCCGAGCCGACGGCCACGTCCCCGGCGGCGGTCGCCTCGTCGGCGGGCTCGAACAGCGGCGGGTCCACCACCCAGACGAACGCCCACGCCTCGGGATCGATCATGTCGAGCCGGCTGGCGATCTCTCCGCGGGCGGCGCCCAGCAGTGCGCGCGACGGCTTGGGCAGGCCGGCGGAGAAGAAGATGCAGTCCCCCGGCTCGGCCCCGACGTGGGCGGCCAGGCCGTCGCGCTCGGCGTCGGTCAGGTTTTTGGCCACCGGGCCGCCCAGCGTGCCGTCATCTCCGACGAGCACGTAGGCCAGCCCGCGGTGGCCGCGCTGCTTGGCCCAGTCCTGCCAGCCGTCCAGCGTCCTACGCGGCTGCGACGCCCCGCCCGGCATCACCACCGCGCCCACGTACGGCGCCTGGAAGACACGAAACGTGGTGTCTTTGAAGAACTCTGTGCACTCGACGAGCTCCAGCCCGAACCGCATGTCCGGCTTGTCGGAGCCGAATCGGCGCATCGCGTCGGCATAGGTGATCCGCGGGATGGGTGTGGGGACCTGGTAGCCGATCAGCGTCCACAGCGCGGTCAGGATCTCCTCGGAGATCGCGATGATGTCCTCGGCGTCGACGAAGCTCATCTCCATGTCGAGCTGGGTGAACTCGGGCTGCCGGTCGGCGCGGAAATCCTCGTCCCGGTAGCAGCGGGCGATCTGGTAGTAGCGCTCCATCCCGGCCACCATCAGCAACTGCTTGAACAGCTGCGGGCTCTGGGGCAGGGCGTAGAACGAGCCGGGGTGCAGCCGGGCCGGCACCAGGAAGTCGCGCGCGCCCTCCGGCGTCGACCGGGTGATCGTCGGCGTCTCGATCTCGACGAAGTCGTGGCCGGCCAGCACCGCGCGGGCGGCGGCATTCACCTTGGAGCGCAGGCGAAGCGCCGCGGCCGGCCCGTCGCGGCGCAGGTCGAGGTAGCGGTACTTCAGCCGCAGCTCCTCGCCGGCGGGCTCGTCGAGCTGGAACGGCAGCGGCGCGCTCTCGCCGAGCACGGTCAGGGTGGCGACGTTGACCTCGATGTCGCCGGTGGCGATCTCCGGGTTGGCGTTGCCCTCCGGCCGGATCTCGACGACACCGGTGACCGCGACGCAGAATTCGGCGCGCAACCGGTGCGCCTGCGCCAGCACGTCAGCGTTGCGGAACACCACCTGCGCGACCCCCGAGGCGTCGCGCAGATCGATGAAGATGACGCCGCCGTGGTCGCGGCGGCGAGCCACCCAGCCCGCTAGCGTCACCTGCTGTCCGGCGTCGCTGCTTCTCAGCGACCCGGCGGCGTGGCTGCGCAGCACAAACACTCCCTTTCCCGCGGTTGGAACGAGTGCCCAGTCTAGAGGGAGGTAATTTCGGTCCTATCGTCACCAACATCGCACTCGTCGGTCCCGGCGCCGTCGGCACCACGATCGCCGCGCTGCTTCACCAGGCAGGGCATTCGGTGCTGGTGTGCGGTCACACCCCCCGGGAAAGCATCGAATTGCGGCCGGACGGCGCGGATCCGATCGTGGTACCCGGCCCCGTGCACACCGATCCGGGCGAGGTCACCGGGCCGGTCGACGTCGTGCTGCTGGCGGTCAAGGCCACCCAGAACGACGCGGCGTCGGGCTGGCTGACCCGGCTGTGCGACCCGCACACGATCGTCGTCGTGCTGCAGAACGGCGTGGAGCAGGCCGAGCAGGTGCAGCCGCACTGCCCGTCGTCGCCGGTGGTGCCCGGCATCGTGTGGTACTCGGCGGAGACCCAGCCCGAGGGTTGGGTGCGGCTGCGCACCGAAGCGACGCTGGTGTTGCCCAGCGGGCCCGCGGCGCAGACGGTCGCCGACCTGCTGCGCGGAGCCGGGTGCCGGGTGGACTGCGACCCCGACTTCGTCACCGCCGCCTGGCGCAAGTTGCTCACCAATGCGCTGGCCGGGTTCATGGCGCTGTCCGGGCGGCGATCCGGCATGTTCCGCCGCGACGACGTCACCGAACTGTCGCGGCGCTACGTCGCCGAATGCCTGGCGGTCGCGCGGGCCGAGGGCGCCAAGCTGCCCGACACCATCGTCGACGAGCTGGCCGAGATGTTCCGGCACGTCGCCGAGGACATGGGCACCTCGATCCTGGCCGACCGGGAGAACCGCCGGCGGATGGAGTGGGACATCCGCAACGGGGTGATCAGCCGCAAGGGCCGCGCCCATGATCTGGCTACGCCGATCAGCGACGTCCTTGTGCCGCTGCTGGCCGCGGCGAGCGACGGCCCCGGCTAGATTATTTCCATGTTCCCCTGCGACCGCGTCGACCTGAGCTTCATCGACAGCGCGCCCTTCGTGTATCGCAACAGCGTCGACCTCGCGATCACCCCCGAGCAGCTGTTCGAGGTGCTCGCCGACGCGGAGTCCTGGCCCCGCTGGGCGAGCGTGATCACCAAGGTGACCTGGACCAGCCCCGAGCCGCGCGGCGTGGGCACCACCCGCGTCGTCGAGATGCGCGGTGGCCTGGTCGGCAACGAAGAGTATCTGGCGTGGGAGCCGTTCAGCCACATGGCTTTTCGGTTCAACGAATGCTCGACGCAGGCCGTCGCGGCATTCGCCGAGGACTACCGGGTCGAGGTCATCCCGGGTGGGTGCCGGCTGACGTGGACCATGGCGCAGAAGCCCGCGGGCCCGGCGCGGCTGGCGATGTACGCGGTGGGGCCGCTGCTCAACCTGGGGCTCCGCCGATTCCTGCGCAACCTGCGCAATTACACCGATACGCGGTTCGCCGAAACCGGGCAACGTTAGGAGCGGGCGATGAGCTTCAACGAGGGTATGCAGATCGACACCAGCACCGCGTCGTCGTCGGGCGGCGGCGGCATGGGGATGGCCGTCGGGGGCGGCGGCCTCGGGCTGCTCATCCTGATCGGCGCGTTGCTGTTGGGCGTCGACCCGGGCCGCGTGCTCAACCAGCAGCAGACGAACACCGGCGGCTACTCGGCGCCCGGGTTCGACCTGAGCCAGTGCAAGACCGGGGCCGACGCCAACAAGTACGTGCAGTGCCGCGTGGTCGCCACCGGCAACTCGGTGGACGCGGTGTGGAAGCAGCTGATGCAGGGCTACACCCGGCCGCACGTCCGGTTGTTCACCGGCTCGGTGGACACGGGCTGCGGGCCGGCCACCACCGCGGTGGGGCCGTTCTATTGCCCCGTTGACCAGACGGCGTACTTCGACACCGACTTCTTCCAGGAGCTGGTCGACAAATTCGGTTCCAGCGGTGGGCCGTTCGCGCAGGAGTACGTGGTGGCCCACGAATACGGCCACCACGTGCAGCAATTGCAGGGCATCCTGGGCCGCTCGCAGCAGGGGGCGAAGGGCGCAGGCGGCAACGGCGTGCGCACGGAGCTGCAGGCGGACTGCTACGCCGGGATCTGGGCGCACTACGCGTCGACCGTCAAGCAGGAGAGCACCGGCGTGCCCTATCTGCAGCCGCTGAGCGATCAGGACATCCAGGACGCGCTCTCGGCCGCGGCGTCGGTGGGCGACGACCGCATCCAGAAGGAAGCGACGGGGCGGGTCAACCCCGAGTCGTGGACGCACGGCTCGTCGGAGCAGCGGCAGCACTGGTTCACCGTCGGCTACCAGACGGGTGACCCGAAGAAGTGCGACACCTTCGCCGCTCCGAATTTGGGCTAGCCCCAATCTTTCTCGTGCCCGCTGGCGGCGTCGAGGTCTATTACGGCGGCCAGCCGATCACGAGGCGGACACCGGCGGTGACGCCGCGCCGTCATGCGCGCGTTGGGTGCGTGTCTTAGACTTCTACCCCGCCGCACGACGCGAAAGGCTCGCATGTCGGATATGACGCAGGAGCGCACCGACAGCGGGGAGATATCGGTCTGGGCGCCGTTGCGCAATCAGGTTTTCCGCGCATTGTTCGTCGCGCAGTTCGTCTCCAACGTGGGCACCTGGATGCAAAGCGTGGCGGCGCAATGGGTCTTGGTCGAAGGCCACAGCAGCGCCACCGTCGTCGCACTGGTCCAGACCGCGAGCCTGGGGCCGACGCTCGTGCTGGCGCTGTTCGCCGGTGCGCTCGCCGACGTCTTCGACCAGCGACGGTTGCTGATCGTCCTGCAGTCGTATGCGGTGGTGGTAGCGCTCGCGCTGGCCGGGCTGACCTACTTCGGGCGCCTCACCCCGACCGCACTGCTGCTGTTCACCCTGGCGATCGGCATCGCCTCCGCGATCACGGCGCCGGCCTGGCAGGCGATCCAACCGGAGGTCGTCCCCCGCGAGCAGATCACGTCCGCCGCAACGCTGGCCAGCGTCTCGGTCAACGTCGCCCGGGTGGTCGGGCCCGCCATCGGCGGCATCGTCCTGGCGGTGGCGGGCCCGGCGGCGGTCTTCGCGATCAACGCGATCTCGTTCGTGGGCATCATCGTCGCCCTGGCGGGGTGGCGGCGACCCAAGCAGATCGCGCCCATCGAACGGGAGCACCTCGGCCAGGCGATCTTGACCGGGTTGGGCTACGTGGTCAACGGTCCGATCTTCCGCAGGATCCTGCTGCGCGCGGCCCTGTTCGTCTTCCCCGCCTCGGCCCTGCTGGCCCTGCTGCCCGTGACGGCCGCCGCCACCTGGCACCTGGGGGCCGGCGGCTACGGCGTGGCGCTGGGCGCCATCGGTGTGGGCGCGGTGCTCGCCGTCGCGGTCCCGGCGCCGTTACGCCAGAAGGTGCCGCCCAACACGCTGCTGGCGGTGTGCGCGGCCGCGTACGGCGCCGCCACCCTTGCGGTGGTCTTTCTGCCGTTCGCGGCGGCGGCGCCCTTCCTGGTGTTGTCGGGGATGACCTGGCTGATCACGTTGACGACGTTGAACGCCGCGGCGCAGCTGCATCTGCCGCGCTGGGTTCGCGCCCGCGGGCTGGCGATGTACCTGCTGGTATTCACGGGCTCCCAGGCGGTCGGCTCGTACCTCTGGGGTGTCGTCGCCACGCGCGAGGGGCTCGGCGTGGCGTTGACCGTGGCGGCGGTGTTGCTGGGCGTCACCGCGCTGAGCGTCGTCCCGTTCGGGCTGCGCCCGGAGACCGGGAAGCTGAGCCGCGACATCTCCCGGGCCTGGCCGATGCCGATGGTCGTGTTCGAGCCATGCCCCAACGACGGACCGGTGCTGGTGACCGTGCGCTACCGCGTCGCGACGGACACCCTCCAGGACTTCGTCGAGGCGATGAGCGCGGTGCGGCGCTCACGGCTGCGCACGGGGGGCCACAGCTGGGGGCTCTATCACAGCCTCGAGCATCCCGACACGGTCCTCGAGCGGTTCACCGTGCCGTCGTGGACCGAATTCGAACGCCAGCACACCGAACGCTGGCTGGAGTCCGACCACGACGGGGTGACCAGGGCGGTCGGCTACACGCTCGACCACACCCGGCGGCACGAGTACTACCTCGCGCTGCGGGTGCACCGCTGAGCGGACCTACCGGTTCACCAGGGCCGCGTCGAGCAGGTCACGCCGGTGGTGGCGCTCTGCGTCACCACGACCTGACCGTCGACGGCGATCTGGCACTGGATCTGCGGCGTGTTCGACGAATCGCAATCCGGCCAGTGACAACCGCCGCTCGCGTTCACGAACGCCCACTTATTCGGGTCGTTCAACGTCGTGTTGTACACCAGCGGCTGCCCCGCGGCGAACGCCGTCTGCACGCTGTTGAGGAACTGCGACGAGTTCGCGTCGAAGGCAGCCTGGCTCGGCGGATCGGTGTTCATGTACCGGACGTTGCCGGTGAGGTTGCCGGTGGCGGTGATGGTGTAAGTCACCTGGTGGCCGGCCGGGTCCGCGGATGAGGTCGCGGGCGTGACGGCCACCGCTGCGGCGGCCGCAAACGTCGCCACCGCGACCCCCGTGGTCACTATTCGCACGTTCGTCATATCGAAAACGCTACCCAATTCGTTACGGCGCTACGCGTGCTCGCAGGTCCCTACTATGCATTTGTGCCCACGGCCTTCGTGTTGTCCGGCGGGGCCAGCCTCGGCGCTATCCACGTCGGAATGCTGCTCGCCCTGGCCGACGAGGGGGAACGGCCCGACCTGATCGTCGGGACGTCGGTCGGCGCGGTCAACGGCGGGTGGATCGCCTCGCGACCCGATCTCCCGGGGATTCGGGGGCTGGCCGAGCTATGGACGTCGCTGTCGCGGAGGGACATCTTTCCGACGCACCCGATCGCAGGCGCGATGGGCATGCTGGGCCGCCGGTCGCACCTGGTGCCCAATGTCGGGTTGCGACGGCTGCTCGCCGAGAAGCTCGAGTTCGCGCGGCTCGAGGACGCGCCGATCCCCCTGCATGTGGTGGCCACCGACGTCGTCTCCGGCGGCGACGTCCTGCTGTCGTCGGGGAACGCCGTGGACGCGATCGCGGCCAGCGCCGCGATTCCCGGCGTTTTTCCACCGGTCCGGGTGAACGGCCGCGACCTGATGGACGGCGGCGTGGTCAACAACACGCCGGTGTCGCACGCCATCGCGCTGGGCGCCGACCGGGTCTGGGTGCTCCCGACCGGCTACTCGTGCGCCCTGCCCGCGGCGCCGAAGACGGCGGTCAACATGGCGTTGCACGCCCTGACCCTGGCCGTGAACCATCGCCTCGCCGTCGACGTCGAACGCTTCGAGCGAACGGTCGACCTGCGGGTCGTCCGCCCGCTGTGCCCCGTCGCCATCTCCGGGGCCGACTTCTCCCACGGTGCAACGCTTATCGAACGGTCGCACGCGGCCACCCGCGAGTGGCTGGCGGCCCGCCCGCCCTCCACCGGGCAGGCGGGACTGCTCGAGCCGCACAGCCACTAGCGCGCCCGTTCCGCGGACGTTCACCCCGCTCGGGTATGAAGCAGGGGTGGTCGACGAACCCGCACCGCCCCACGGCGGTGCTGCCGCGCCCGGCATCAGCCGCCGCAGGTTGTTGACCACCAGCGCGGTCTCGGCCGCCCTCGGGGCGGGCGTCGGGGGTGGCGCCGCCTTGGTGTGGTCCCACCGCGGTGCGCCCGCCTTCGTCTACCAGCCGAGCCGCGCCGGCGCGCCGCCGGTGACGGGGCTGCACCTGCAATTCGGCAGGCAGGCCGCCTCGGAGGTGGTGGTGTCCTGGCACACCGTCGACGCGATCCGCAACCCCCGCGTCAGCTACGGCACGCCGGCGTCGGGCCTCGGCCGGACCGTGGCGGCCGAAACCCGCACCTACCGCGATGCCAAGTCCAACACCGAAGTCCGCGTGAATCACGCCCGCTTGACCGGCCTCGCCCCGGACACCGACTATGTGTACGCCGCCGTGCACGACGGCGCCGAGCCGGAGATGGGCACCATCAGGACGGCACCGTCCGGCCGAAAGCCGTTCCGATTCACCAGCTTCGGAGATCAGTCCACGCCGACGCTGGTGAGGATGCCCGACGGCAGCTACGGCACGGACAACATCGGCTCGCCCGCGTCGGCCGACACCACGCTGGCGGTCGAGCGGATGGCGCCGCTGTTCAATCTGATCAACGGCGACCTGTGCTACGCCAACCTCGCGCAAGACCGGATCCGTACCTGGTCCGCGTGGTTCGAGAACAACACCCGCTCGGCGCGCTACCGGCCGTGGATGCCGGCGGCAGGCAACCACGAAAACGAATTGGGCAACGGCCCAATCGGTTACGGCGCCTATCAGGCGTACTTCGCGGTGCCCGACTCGGGCTCGAGCCCGGAGACGCGCGGGCTCTGGTATTCGTTCACCGCCGGCTCGGTGCGGGTGATCAGCCTGAACAACGACGACGTGGCGTTTCAGGACGGCGGCAACTTCTACGTGCACGGATACTCGGGTGGTGAGCAAAAGCGTTGGCTGGCAGCCGAACTCGCCGCAGCGCGGCGTGATCCGGACATTGATTGGGTGGTCGTGTGCATGCACCAGACGGCGATCTCCAGCGCCGACAAGCCCGCCAACGGCGCCGACCTGGGAATCCGCGAGGCATGGCTCCCGTTGTTCGACGAGTACCAGGTCGACCTGGTGGTGTGCGGCCACGAACACCACTACGAGCGCTCGCACCCCTTGCGCGGAACACTGCCGACCGACACCCGCACACCGATCCCCGTCGACACCCGCGGCGACGTCATCGACGCGACCAAGGGAACGGTGCATCTCGTCATCGGCGGCGGCGGCACGTCCGCGCCCACCAACGCGTTCTTGTTCCCCGAGCCGCGCTGCCGTGTGCTGACCGGCGTCGGCGCGTTCGATCCGGCGCTCGGGCCCAAGCCGCCGATCTACGTCGTGGAGGACGCGCCGTGGTCCGCGTTCAGAGACCGGGACAATCCCTATGGGTTCGCGGCGTTCGACGTGGACCCGGGCCAGCCCGGTGGCAACACCTCGATCAAGGCCACGCACTACGCGTTGAGCGGGCCGTTCGGCGCGGTCACCGAGGTGGACCGGTTCACGCTGACCAAGCCGCGCCGCGACAAACCGGCCTAGGTCAAAACAGCGTCGCCTGAACGTGTTCCGGCTCCGCCGGGGTAGCCGCGACGGGGCGCCGGAACGACCGCAGCTCGCCGCCGAGCCGGTATTTCGCGATCAGCGGCGCGGCCCGGCCCCGCAGCATCTCGCGGTAATCCGGGGGCAGGTACGCACCGCGCCGGTAAAGCTCGCGGTAGCGGGCCACCAAGTCGGGATGCGAGCGCGCCAGCCAGGCCATGAACCAGCCACGCGTCGAGCCGCGCAGGTGCAGGCCGAAGACCGTGACACCGGTGGCGCCGGCCGCCGCGATCTGGCCGAGCAGCCGATCGAGGTGCTCCGTCGAGTCGGTCAGCTGCGGCAGCACCGGCGCCACCATCACGTGGCAGTCCAGGCCGGCCTCGCGGATCGCCGCGATCAGGCCCAGGCGCGCCTGCGGACTCGGCGTGCCCGGCTCGACGTCGCGATGCAGGTCCGGGTCACCGACCGCCAGCGACACCGCGACCGACAGCGGAACGTGTTGCGCCGCATCGGCGATCAACGGCAGGTCGCGCCGCAGCAGCGTGCCCTTGGTGAGGATCGACAGCGGTGTGCCGGATTCGGCGAGGGCGGCGATGATGCCGGGCATCAGCGCGTAGCGCCCCTCCGCCCGCTGGTAGGGATCGGTGTTGGTGCCCAGCGCGACGGTCTCGCGCCGCCACGACGGCCGGCGCAGCTCGCGGCGAAGGACCTCGGCGACGTTGGTCTTGACGATGACCTGGCTGTCGAAGTCGTTGCCGCAGTTCAAGTCCAGGTATTCGTGTGTGGGCCGCGCGAAGCAGTAGCGGCATGCGTGCGAGCAACCGCGGTAGCCGTTGACGGTGTACCGGAACGGCAGCGCGGAGGCGTCCGGCACCTTGTTGAGTGCCGACTTGCACAGCACCTCGTGAAACGTGATGCCCTCGAAGTGCGGGGCCCGCACGCTGCGGACGAGGCCGATCCGCTGCAGCCCCGGTAGCGCCCCGTCCTCGACGGGGTCCCCGTTGACGGCGACCGCCTGGCCCGCCCAGCGCATGACCTCTATTCGAACATCCGTTCGACATCGAGTCAAGCTTTGGGGTCGAGTCGGGTGTGACCGGGCACCTCGATCGCCGGCGGGGGCTCGGCGATGGCCGCACCCCGAAGGCGTTGAGCGTGGCCGACGAGTCTGCGCGGTGCCTGTGTTTCAGGGCCGGCGTCTCAATCGAATGCCGACACGCGAGTGGTCGAGCGTGCGTGGCAGCGGTCGGTGTGGGTCCAGATTGGCACCGGTCGCCGCCGGGCTGCGCTCGCCGAGGACGGCCGTCAATACGGCGACGCCGATTCGTAGCGCAAGGTCGGCGCCCGGGCATGCTTGCGGGCCGTGACTGAAGAAGTTGAATGACCACGACGATTGGGCGGCCCCTTGGGTCCACGCTGTGGGATTGAACTGATCGGCCCCGGGGAAACGGCTGGTGTCGCGGTGGTTGAAGGTGTTGACGATCATGACTTGTGTTCCCGCGGGCACGATCTCGCCGTCCCACTTGGTGGGCCCGGTGAGGGTTCGCGCCAAGACGGGGGTGCTGGGCCAGAGGCGCATCGCTTCGGATAGGCAGCCCACGAGGTAGTCGTGGGCACTGTGTTCGTCGATTGCGTTCTGCGCGTTGAGGAGAATCTCGGTGTGTGTGGCCAGCAGCGCCAGACAACGCCAGAGATTGATGGCCAGGGTGTCACCCATCGCGAACATCCAGTGGATGACTTGATGGGTCGGGTACGTGACGTCGGAGGCGGGCGCCGCGGCGAATTGTCCGACCAGGCTGTGTGCGTCCGCGGCTTGAGCGTAGCGGCTCAGCGCGGTCAGGAAGGTGTCGAAAAGCTCGGGGTCTCCCCTGCCGGGTGGGTTGGCTTTGGCCATCAGCGTCACGAGTTGCGCCGATATTTTTTGGTCGTCAGCTGCGTTGTCGCCGAGAATGATTCGGCGCGCGATTCGCTGTATCACGCTGTGAAACCATGGCCAGTCAAGGTTGTCGGGCATGGCTCGGGCTTCCTGGTCCGCGACGGTGTCGCACCGGTGGGCGACCGCGCCGCTACCGGCGGCTTGCGCCAGGACAGCCTCGGTGAATCGGCGGCGGTCGGACCAATGGTCGCCTCGTGAGATGGTCAGGGCGTGCGGCTGGAATTTGTTCATTCCGGAGAGTTTGGGCTCGGGGTCGGACGCGAAAGGCTCCGGCGCGTGGGAGAGTACGAAACGGATCTGATCCGGGCCGAAGACGAGCAGCGTGGGCTTGCCTCCCACCTTCACCCAGATCGGTCCGTCACCGTAGCGCCGGTGCAGCGCGGTGAGCAGCCGGTGTGCGCTGCGGGCGACACCGGCTCGGTTGAGCGCAGCGGTTACCGCGGGTCGGCGGCTGAAGAGGCCCTCGGCCACGTTGGGCAGCGCCACCAGCGTGGTGAAGCGCAGGCTTTCGAGTGTGGTGGTGTGCGGGAGGCCGACTGTGCGACTCGTCAAAATTGCTCACTTTTGACGAGGGCGGCGTCGATGTGGCCGAGCAGTGCGCGGCGTGCGGGCTTGGCTTCCGGAACGGGCAGCAGCGGGTAGACGTGAATCGCCCCGGGCTGCTCGTGGTAGGCAATGCGGCCGGTGCCGATGGTGTCCCGCAGCCGGCGGCAGTCGGCGACGAAGATGTCGCGGTCGCCGACGTAGAGGTCGATGGGTGGAAGATTGTGCAGCGCACCGAAGATGGGGCTGACCCGGTAGTCGTCCGCCGGGAGATGTCCGGCCCATACGCGGCCGCACTCGCGCAGGCCGGGAACCGCGAGCCAGGGGTCGCGCTTGGCGAGGGTTGGGATGGCGGGATTGGTCAGTGCGATGTCGAGCCACGGACTGATCAGGGTGAGCCCGAGCGGCGGGGTGGCTCCGGCGCTGATGGTCGCCTGGGTAGCGGCGAGCGCCAGGCCCCCGCCGGAGGAGTCACCGGCCAGATAGGTGGGCCCGTCATGCGCGGCTCGGCCGATCACGTGCCCGAGGAAGTCGATCGCTTCCTCGGCATGGTGCTGCGGCGCGAGTCCGTAGAGGGGGACGTGCACAGGGCGCCGGGTCGCGTCGGCGATCGCGCAGACGAGTTTCCAGTGCGCGGGCGCGATCTGGTTGACGTAGGCGCCCCCGTGGACGTAGACCACCGACGGGCCGCGGGCAGGAATTGGCGTACCGCTCGCCGATTGCACTGTGTAGCAATCGAACCCGCCCACGGTGGCACGGGTCAGACGGTAACGAGCTGACGTCGCGATCCCAGGCGGTGGCCCGCCGCTGTTCTTGGGCCGATTGAGATAGGCGCGCGCGCTTCGCGCAGTGGCATAGGTGCGAGGTCGACGGACGACTCGCCCGTAGGTAGCGATGGCATGCATCTGCCAGGACATCGGTCTACCGTGCGACCGCGATCTTGAAGACAGCGCTGGTGATCGTCCCGAATGCGTTTCCCCCGCCGATGAACAGCCGTTTGGTGTCGTAGCCCGCGACGTCTTTCATGTTCTGGCCGCCGAAGCGGGCAGCGGCGGCACCGTCGGGGAGGACGACCTCGACGCCGAGCAGCCCGTGGCGCACCTCGAGGCGTTCCTGGCCGGTCGCGTTGGCGATCAGTTCGCCGACGGTGCGGTCGAGGCCCTCCATTGGGACGGCCGGGCAGGTCACACCTTGCTCGTGGAGTTTGCGCGACAGGTCGCCGAGGGTGACCGCGGCGCCGACCACCAGGTTCAAGTTGCCGGTGTTGACCTCGACCGTGGTGTCGTCGCCGTCGGCGTGCGGTGCGGTGTTCGGATGACCTTCGAGCGCCGCGCGCACGGCGGCTTCGAACGCAGGCAGCGCGGGTTCTTCTGGTGAGGGTTCGGGCAACATGATGCCGGGGTTGAAGGTGTGCGCGGGATCGAAGACCCGCTTGAGGATGCGTTGCGCGGCGATCTCGACCGGGGTGAAGCGTTTCGTCATGAATTGGATTTTCTCGGTGCCCACCCCGTGCTCGCCGGTGATCGTGCCATCCAGCTTCAATGCCGCTTCGATGATCTCGTTGTTGGCGGCTTCCAAAGCCGCGGGCGCGTCGGGGTTCTCCTTGTCGTAAAAGGTGGTCGGGTGTAGGTCCCCGTCTCCGGCATGTCCGGTCACGGCGATGAACAGCAGGGCGTCCGAGTGTCGTTTGGCGGCGTCCTGGATTGCCTGCTGCATCTCCGGAATGTGTTGGCGCGGAACGGTGACGTCGCCGATGAAGAAGCCTTTGCCGCTGTGCACGACGGCGTCCGGGGCGTGCAGGCGTCCGTACCAGAGCTTGGCGCGGGCGTCGTCATCATCGGCGCGGCGCACCTCGGTGGCGTGTTGTCGCAAAACCTTTTCTACGATCGCGCCGTCGCGGTCGACCTCGGCGGCGGTCCCGTCGACGTCGATGAGCACGATCGCGTCGGCGTCGGTGGGATAGCCGGTGTCGGTGAACTGCTGCAGGCCGTTGATGCCGGCTCGGTCGAGCCATTCGACCGCCGCGGGCACGGTCCCGGTCCGGATGATCGCGGAGATGGTTTCAGCTGCCTCCCGGGCGGTGTCGAAGCTGCCCATCAGGCTGCGAGTGACCGGCGCAATGGGGCGCAACGCGACGGTCGCCTCCGTGAGGATCGCAAGAGTACCTTCCGACCCGATCAGCACCCCGAGCAGATCCGGGCCGTCGTCGGCCGCGCTGAGGTTGATCACGGTGCCATCAGCCAGAACCGCTTCGACGCCGAGGACGTGGTTGTAGGTGACGCCGTACTTGAGAGCGTGTGGCCCACCGGCGTTTTCGATGATGTTGCCGCCGACGCTAGCCAGATGTGCCGATACCGGGTCGGGTGAGAACACCAGTTTGTGTGGGGCTAGCTGCTGTTGCAGATCGAAGTTGATGACACCGGGCTGGACCCGAGCCGTGCGAGCTGCCGGGTTGATGTCGAGGATCTGGTTCATCTGGGTCAGATCGATCACCACGCGGTCCGCGCCGGCCATGACTCCGGCACTGCAGTTCGATGCGCCGGCGCGGGTAACCAACGAAACATGATGTTCAGCAGCAACTTTGACGGCGGCGACGACGTCGTCGCGACTGCGCGGGCGCAACACCAGACCAGGTTGTCGGCCGAAACCCCAGTAATCTTTGGTGTGTTCGGCCAGGGTGGCCTCGTCGGCGGCCACCGCGTCGCGGCCCTGAAGCGCCGCGGCGAACGCCGAAATGATCGTGCCGTCCACCAGAAGTCTCCTAGCTGCCGAATCCCCCGGGCACGGGTGTCGTGCGGGCGTTGATCAGGGTGGGACGGTCGCGGTCGGCGATGCCGGCTTTGACCAGTTCGAATACCTCGTCGGAGCTGTGCGCTTCGTGGGCGTCGACGCCGTAGCTGGCCGCGGTCGCGACGATGTCGAGGCCGGGGATGTCGAGCCCGGGGACGTTCGGGGTCTTTTCCCACACGCCGAACTCTTTGACCACACCGTATTCGGCGTTAGACGCCACCACCACGGTGAGGGGGATGTTGTAGCGCGCCGCGCTCCACAGCGCGGTGATCGCATAGTGGATGGAGCCGTCACCCATGCACGACACGACCGGCCGGTCCGGAGCCGCGACTTGAGCACCGACCGAGGCCGGCAGGCCCCAGCCGAGTCCCCCGCCGGCGGCCGACAGATGTGACCGCGGATTGCCCGGACGGATGCTTTCGGTCATGGTGATCTCGTTGCTGCCCGCTTCGCTGACCCATAGCGTGTCCGCGGGTGCGGCGTGAGCAACAGCGGTCCACAGATCCGCGGGCTTCAGCGGCACCTGCTCCGAAACCCGTTCGGGGACTGCGGCGCGTGGCGCGGGCGCGGAGCGCTGGGTGGGTTTGACCGCCGCCGCCAAGGCCCGAGTGGCGGCGCGAATGTCCGCGACGATCGCGTCACCGACGGGGGCGCGGGCGGCCTCGTCGGGATCGTTGGTGATCTGGATCAAGCGAGCGCCCTCGGGCAGGTACGGCCCGGGCACCAGCGGGTAATAGCGGAACACCGGCGTCCCGATCGTGAGGATCAGGTCGTGGCCCGCGAGCAGCCCGGAGATCCAGCCCGCCCCCGGGGGCAGCGCGCCGTGATAGAGCCGGTGATTCTCCGGGAAGCCGCTCCAGCCGGTCAATGGTGCGGTGTATACCGGCGATTCGGTGCGCTCGGCCAGCTCGATCACCGCGTCATACGCGTCGTAGCGGTCGATATCGCCGCCCACAATGATCGCCGGGGAGGTGGCGGCGTCGAGTTGTGCGCCGACCTGCTCGGCCAGCTCGGTCGGGAAACCGGTTGCGTGGGTCACCGTGCGTTCGCGCACCACCGCGATGTCGGCGAGCTGGCCGTCGGTCAGTTCGATCGGCATGTCGTCCATCGGCAGCGAGACGAACACCGGGCCCATCGGCGGGGTGGTGGCCAGGTGGATCGCCCGGGCCAGCACGGCCGGGGACTCGCTGGCGGTCGCCGGCTCGGCGGCCCACTTCACGAACGGCTTTGGCGTGGTGGTGGGTTCGTGATTGGTCAGCAGGCAGTACTGGTTCTGCATGTTGCGGCGCTGGTTGCCCGCGGTGATGAGCAGCGGCGTCTTGTTGACGTAGGCGTTGTAGATCTGGCCTTGCGCGTTACCCATGCCGGGGGCGGTGTGCAGGTTGACCACGGCGGGACGGCGGGTGACTTGAGCGTAGGCGTCGGCCATCCCGACCGGGATCATCTCCTGCAGGCCCAGGAAGTAGCGGAAGTCGTCGGGAAAGTCCTGCAGCAGTGCCAATTCCGACGAGCCGGGGTTGCCGAACCAGGTGGTCAGATCGTGTGAGCGGAACAGGTCGAGGATGGCGTCGCGCACTGTGGTCATGGAAGGCCGTTGCTTTCGTTCGCAGTTGTGAAAGGAGTCAGTCGAGTTCCCCGGGCACGGGGCTGAGCGCCCAGTTCAAGGCGAAGTCGGCGACTTCTTCCCATCCCGGTGCGCCGCAAGTGAAGTGGTCTCGCTCAGGGAAGAGCTTGAAGGCGGTGATCGCGGCCGAGTGTTTGGCGTTCTTCGTGTAGTTCTCGTGCTGCACAGCGGGCGGCAGGATGTGGTCGTGGCCGCCGGCGATGAACAGCAGCGGCGCGCGGTCGTCGTTGGCGAAGTTGTACGTGGTGGCCGCGCGGTGTGTGAAGTTGGCCAGGCCGCCCTGGAACAGGATGCGCGCCGGTACTGGAACCGCGTACCGCTCATAGGCACTCGCAGACTCGGCTTCGGTGAGTGTGTTGGTGAACGCGTAATGGAACTGCTCGGGCGTGATGGGCACCGCACGGTGCAGGTTGGCGGGATTCTTCAATACCGGGAATGTAGCCCGCACTTCGGAGAACGGCAGCGCTTTGATGCCTTTGACGGCGGCACCGTCGATGGACACCCCGGCTCGCCCGTAGCCGGCATCGAGCAGGAGCTGCACGAAGGTGCCGCCGAAGGAATGGCCCATCAAAATCGGCGGCTCGGCGAGTTCCTCGACGATCTCGGCGAGATGGTCGAAGACCTCCCGCACCCCGAGGTCCGCCAAGGGTGCGGGGTTCTCGCGCAGCGCGGCGACTCCGGCCGGGCCGGGGGCCACGCCGGGGTAGCCCGGTGTCAGGACCGAGAAACCGCGAGCGCGGTAACGCGCGACCCAGTCCTCCCATGCCAGGGGTGTCATCCACAGGCCGTGGATCAAAACGATGGTCTGATCGGAGGGGGCGTTCACAGCAAGAAGCGTGATCGTTCTGCGTGAACTTCACAATGAACAGCAGCCCAGATTTACGATCACGAAACCTGTGCGGGGGCACAACGGGGCGCGGCGATTTACGATCCGCTACATGTTGCAGCAACGACCGCTGACCGTGCTCACCAATCGCGTACGACAACAGTCGGGCGCAATCGTGACCAAGGTCCTCGCCCGGCTGCGCGCAGAAGTACCCGACTATTTGCCCATCGACGACGACAACGGCGAGACCGTTAGGGGCAACATCGCCGAGTACCTCGACGAGATGCTCGAATGGATCGACCGTGGCACTGACCCCGGCCACCACAGCTTCGATTCCGCCATTCATCACCGCGCCAGCCAAGGTCTGACGCAGTCAAGTCTGTTGCACGCCTACCGCCTCGGCGCGGCGACCATCTGGGACGAGCTCGCACGCCTGGCGGACACCGGGGAAATCGAAAAGGAAGCCCTCATCGCGGCGACACCGTCCATCTTCGCCTGGATGAACGCCAATTCGCTTCGCGCACACGCGGTTTTCCGCGAAATCGACATCCGCAACGCCCGACGCAACGAACAAGTTCGTGCCGCCCTCCTCGATACGGTGCTGTTCAACGAATCCAGCATCGGGGCAGCGTTCTGGGACGCGGTCGCCGCCCTCGGTCTCCCGCGGACGGGCCAGCTCACGATCATCTCGGCAACCAGCGCTGAGCCTTCGGTGCAGCATTCACCTCCGGACATCGAGACGCTGATCTCGGCGCAGCCCGCCGTTCAGGACTCGTGGTTTCGTCTCACGTCCCATGCGCAATTGGGGGTCGTATCGCTTCGACGAAACCGCGCGGACGCGCTGGACACCATCGCCGCCACCATCTGCACCGACATCCCCGTCATGATTGGCCTCAGCAGCCCCTTCACCGACATCGCCGACTGCTCAAAAGCCCGCGCTCAGGCTCAAGTCGCCATGTCAGCCTCGTCGAACAGTCGCCCGAGCACCCGCTACAACCGCGACGTCATCGCGGTCTTGCTCGCCAGCTCGCCAGACGCCGCCGCATCCGTGGTGACAACCACACTGGGACCAGTACTCGAGTTGCCAGCCGAACGGCGCGAACCACTCCTCACCACGGTCGACACCTGGCTGCAGCGCGGCCAGTCCGTCTCGGCCACCGCCGACGAACTGCACTGTCACCGCAACACCATCAACTACCGATTGCGCCGATTCGCCGAACTCACCGGACGGCCGCTGGCCGACAATTTCTGGCTGGCCCAAGTCGCAGTGGCGCTGCAAGCTGCACGCACCTGGTAGAGAAACCGCGGTCGATCTGCGGTCTGAAAACTCTTCGGGCGGCTCCACGCCCTTGACGACCGCACATTGCGCTGCAACTAAAACGTCAAGCAGCCCAACGCAACATCGCTCCGGTCACGTTCGCCTCACAGTGGACCACGAGGACCCCTAATCCCAAGCCGCATAGCGACCGACCACCGAACGGATCACCTCATCAGACGCAGCACCGCTCATCGTCGCACGCCGGGCCGGCCACAGCTGACATCCGGCAACCGTCAGCGCTCCCACGCGAACCGCGAAACGATCTCGGCGCCAACGGAACCGGCCAAGGCCGGATCCGTCAGGTGATTTCACGGACCGCGACGGAAGGCAGCGACGTGCCCCAGCGCCATGTCCACGGCGAGCTCGACAGGTCGCGCGCTGCGCATCGTCTGCGCCATCAGGAGTCCGCCTTGCAGCGCACTCATGATGGCCAATGCGAGCTCGGCAGGGTCGGCAGCTGCGGAGAGTTCGCCGCTGTCGCGCATCGTCGCCAAACCCGCGGACAGATATGACTGCCACTCGGCGAAGGCTTGCGCAAGCTCCCGGCGCGCCGAATCCGACCGCTCGGCAAGCTCACCCACGAGCGAGCCCAACGGACAACCCCCGACGCCTTGCGTCGCGCGGGTCATGGCCACGACGTGGTCGCACCACCGCTGCAGACCCTCCCAGGACGACACGTCGCCCAGATTGGGCTGCTGTGCCGCGATGATGTCGCCGAGTTGGGTCTTCACAACCTCGCGGATGAGGGCGTCCTTATTGGCGAAGTAGTGGTATAGCTGCGACTTGCTTGTGCCGGTCGCCGCCATCACGTCGTCCAGACTCGTCCCGGCGACGCCTTGCCCGCGGACGAGCGATGCCGCGGCGGCGACGATGCGGGCCCTGGTCGCGGCACCGCGAGTCGTCAGGCGCCCGGCGCCGGGGCGCTCCTCTGATGACATGCGCGAAGTGTAAAGCGGATTGGACTTGATAGTCCATTTTGGCTTCAGCACAATTTTCGCGTGGACTGCCCGACCCGCGAACAAGACGACATGCCCCCGCACCGAACCGCTCCCGACGCCGGTCGCGGCGCGGCCCACCCTGCGAGGGAGGAATCATGACGCCGATATCGGATAACAAGGCCGTGAAATATAACTCGATGTTCCTGGGTTCGACGATGTTCTTGTTTGGGTTCTTGAAGTTCTTCGACCCATTTCGTTCGTGGTTCGACGTCCAGATCACCAAGAGCGGGCTGCCGCGACTCTGCATCCCCATGGGTATCGCCGGGGAGATATCCATCGGGCTGGGCCTGCTTTCGGCCGCCCGCGTCGGACGGGAGACCTCGAATCTCGTCGGCCCGATCGCGTCCGCCGCCTCGGCCGGGCTGATCGCCAACATGGCGGGCGCCACCTACGTGCACGTGCACCCGGAGGTGCCCGCCAACGTCCTCCCGCTCAAAATAAAGCCTCCCATCATCCCCCTGGTTTTCATGCTGTTGGCCGCCGTGAATCTCGTTCAGCTTCGTCGAGACCATGGGCAGCGCTCCTGACGGCAGCGCCCATCACAACCCCGTATTACCGACACGGAAATGGATGACCTGTGCCCGACCGAATTCGCCCACCACATCGGACGCTCTTCCAGGCGGCAACCATCGGCAACGTCGCCCTCACCAACCGGGTCGCGCTGGCGCCCATGACGCGAGTGAGCGCGACGGCCGACGGCGTGCCCACCGACCGGATCGCGTCCTACTACCGCATTTTCGCCGAGGGCGGCTTCGCGCTGTTGATCACCGAAGGGCTTTACATCGACGATCAGACCAGCCAGGGGTACCTGTTCCAGCCGGGCATCGCGAACGCGGCTCACGCGGCCGGCTGGCGACCGGTCATCGACGGCGTGCACAACTGCGGGGCCAAATTTTTCGCCCAGCTCATGCACGCCGGCAGCCAGTCGCAAGGCAACCCGCACACGCCGATCACCTGGGGGCCGTCCGCAGTTCGGCCGAAAGGCGATCAGCTGCCCATGTACCGGGGTGCGGGTCCGTTCAAGATTCCCCAAGCGATGACCGCCGAGCACATCAACCAAGTCCGCGGGGCGTTCGTGAATGCGGCGCGGCAGGCGCGCGACGCCGGGTTCGACGGCGTGGAGATCCACGGAGCCAACGGCTATCTGCTCGACGAATTTCTCACCGACTATCTGAATACGCGCACCGACGAGTACGGCGGCGATACCGCCGGTCGGGTACGCCTGGCGGCCGAGGTCTGCCACGACGTCGCGTCGGCCGTCGGTGACGACATCGCCGTCGGCATCCGGATCTCCCAGGGAAAGGTCTCCGACAACCACCATCGGTGGGCCGGCGACGAGGAGGACGCGGCGGTCATCTTCGGCACGCTGGGCGAGACCGGCATCGACTACATCCACACCACCGAATATCGCGCGCTGGCACCAGCATTCGCCGGAAGCGACAGCTCGCTCGCGCAGCTGGCAAAGCAATTCAGCAAGCTGCCGGTAATCGCCAACGGCCATCTGGACGACCCGCGCGACGCCGCCGCCATCATCGACTCGGGCGCCGCCGATGTGGTCGCCCTGGCCAAACCGGCGCTTGCCAACCGCGACTGGCCTCATCGAGTCCTACGCGGCAAGCCGTTATCGCCCGACGTGCCAACCGATCTCTTCGGTCCCGTCGCCAACCTCAAAGACTGGGAAGTCGTCGGCGCGGACGACGAACGGGTGCCCGGTGCGAGATGACATGGTCTCGGGCGCGGCGGTTCAGAGGACGGCGTCGGCGAGGCGATCCACCTGGTCGAGCGCCGCGACGCTGGGATGGAACACCAGCCCATCGAAACCGAGGTCGCGGTAGGCGCGCACGGTGGCCGCCGCGTCCTGCGGGGTGGTCACCATGTCGGCGACGTTGAGCGCTGCGTAGTCCGGTTTGAATCCGTAGTAGCGCCGCAGATGCTCCCGGCCGAGCCCGACGGTGTCCTCATCGCCGAACGCGAAGTTCACGCTGGCGTGCAGCCGCGGCTGCCCTGACCGGCCCGCCTCCCGCCACGCCGCGCGTGCCCGATCGGCGAATGACGCCTGATTGCCGTAGTCGCGCAGGGCGCACGGACGGCTGATGAACCCCACCCCATCGCGCGCTCCGCGCGGATCGGCGTCGGCGCGCGGCAGCCGAGTCGTAGAGTGAGCGACGATCGTGTCGTATCCACGACGGCTGCGAGGAAATGATGACCGAACGCATCGAGGTTCAGCGCACGATTGCGGCCCCGCCGGCGGACATTTTCGCCGTGCTGTGTGACCCGCAGGGCCACGTCGCGATCGACTCGTCCGGAATGCTCCAGGACGCGGAGGGCGCCCCGGTAAACGGTGTCGGCGACCAATTCGTCGTCCACATGGACCGCGAGGCCTTGAACGATTTTCCGCAATTCGGCAAATATGACGTCACCGTCGACATCAAGGAATTCGAGCGGGACCGCCTGATCGCGTGGACGGTCCTCGGCCAGATTCAGCCGCCGATCGGCCACGTTTACGGCTACGAACTGCACCCGACCGAAGACGGCTCGGCCACCGTGGTCACCTCGTTCTACGACTGGTCGAACATCGACCCGAAGTGGCGCGAAGCCGGGATTTTCCCGATTCTGTCCGAAGGCGCATTGCGGGCCACCCTGGGCATTCTGGATCGCACGGTCCGGCGCGGTTATCCGCGCGGATAACCGCCTTTCCGGTTTAGCGCATAAAACAGGCCGCGGTTTTATCCCGCATTCGGGCGGGTATCAAGACAGGGCCCCTCACGAAAGGACCTGACATGTTGCATTCGGTGATCCTGGCGAGTTCGGACCCGGTCGCCGCGGGCTTTATCCTCCGCGGCATCAAGGGAATTTTCGTCGCCATCGGCAGCGTCATCGCCGCAATTGTGTGCGGATTAATCGCAATGATGAAGGGACGCAACCCGCTGGGCTGGGGAATTCTCGGGCTGTTTTTCTCGATCCTCACCCTGATCGTCGTCATCGTCATTCCGAGCAAGAAATAGCACTACCGCTCGAGTCGCGAAAGAACTTCGGCGACAACCGAATCGGCGGGCACTGAAACCTGCTCGCCGGTCGCGAGGTCCTTCACCCCGACCGTGCCCGCCTCGATGTCGCGGTCGCCGAGCACGAGCGCAACACGGGCGCCCGAACGGTCGGCCGCGCGCATCGCGCCCTTGAGACCCCGGTCGCCGTAGGCCATGTCGACGCGGGCCCCGGCGGCACGCAGCCGCGCGGCCAGCACCGCCAGCTTCAGCTTGGCCTGCTCGCTCAGCGGCACCCCGAACACCTCGCAGCGCGCGGTCTCCCCCACGCTCTTGCCCTCGGCGCGCAGCGCCAGCAGCGTGCGGTCCACGCCGAGCCCGAACCCGATCCCGGACAGGTCCTGGCCGCCGAGCTCGCGCATCAGGCCGTCGTAGCGGCCGCCGCCGCCGATGCCCGATTGCGCACCCAGCCCGTCGTGCACGAACTCGAAGGTCGTCTTCGTGTAGTAGTCCAGGCCGCGCACCATGCGCGGGTTGATGACGTACGGCACGCCGAGCGCGTCCAGGTGGGCCAGCACGGTGTCGAAGTGCTGCTTGGCGACGTCGGACAGGTGGTCGAGCAACACCGGCGCGTCGGCCGTCATGGCCCGCACCGCGGGGCGCTTGTCGTCGAGCACCCGCAGCGGGTTGATCTCGGCGCGCCTGCGGGTCTCCTCGTCGAGGTCGAGCCCGAACAGGAACTCTTGCAACAGTTCCCGATACTGCGGACGGCAGCTGTCGTCGCCCAGGGAGGTAATCTCCAGGCGGAATCCGTCGAGCCCCAGCGACCGGAAGCCGGCGTCGGCGACCGCGATCACCTCGGCGTCCAGCGCCGGGTCGTCGACGCCGATCGCCTCCACACCCACCTGTTGCAGCTGCCGGTAGCGGCCGGCCTGCGGACGCTCATAGCGGAAAAACGGCCCCGCGTAACAGAGCTTGACGGGCAACGCGCCGCGGTCCAGCCCATGCTCGATTACCGCGCGCACCACCCCGGCGGTGCCCTCGGGGCGCAACGTCACCGAGCGGTCGCCGCGGTCGGCGAACGTGTACATCTCCTTGGACACCACGTCGGTGGATTCGCCGACGCCCCGGGCGAACAGCGCGGTGTCCTCGAAGATCGGCAGCTCGATGTCGCCGTAGCCGGCCCGGCGCGCGGCGCCCAGCAAATCGTCGCGGACCGCCACGAACTGCGCCGATTCGGGCGGCACGTAGTCGGGCACGCCCTTGGGAGCGGAGAACTCGGTCACGGGCTCAGGCCTTCGATGAACGGGTTGAAACGACGCTCGGCGCCGATGGTGGTGGCGTTGCCGTGCCCGGGCAGGACCACGGTGTCGTCGTCGAGCACCAGCAGCTTGTTGACGATCGAGTTCAACAGGTCGCGGCCGCTGCCGCCGTGCAGGTCGGTGCGCCCCACCGAGCGTTCGAACAGGGTGTCACCGGTGAAGACATAGTCTTTGTCGTCCTTGTCGGACGACACCCGGAAGACCACCGACCCGCGCGTGTGCCCCGGGGTGTGGTCGACGTTGACGGTCACGCTGCCCAGGTCGAGCTTGTCGCCGTCGCGGTCCAGCTCGACGACCTGCTTGGGCTCGCGGAAGAAGGCGCCCGCCACCAGCTGGGCCACCCGCGGGCCCAGGCCGTAGATCGGATCTTTGAGCATGAACCGGTCCTCGGGGTGGATGAAGGTCGGGCAGCCGTAGGTGTCGGACACCTTCTGCGCGGACCACATGTGGTCGACGTGTCCGTGGGTGAGCAACACCGCGGCCGGGGTCAGCCGGTTCTCGTCGAGGATGCGCCGCAACGGGCCCATCACCCGTTGCCCCGGATCCACGATGACGGCGTCCGTTCCCGGCCGCTCAGCCAGCACATAGCAGTTGCACTGCAACATGCCGGCGGGAAATCCGGTGATCAACACGATTCCCAGTTTCCCACGGGCCCCAGTTGACACCGGTCGCGGCGCCCACATTAGCCTGGGCTGGCCACTGACGCCTTTTGCGGGCCCCCGACCTACCGACCATGGAGGCATACGGCCGTGCCGACCAACGAACAGCGACGTGCCAACGCCAAGCGCAAGCTCGAACGGCAGCTCGAGCGCCGCGCGAAGCAAGCCAAGATGCGCCGGATCGTGGTGATCGCCGCGGGCTCGCTGGTGGCCGTCGCGGTGGTGGTCGCGGTGGTGCTCGCCGTGATCAACACCAAGCACGAGCACAAGAGCAACAGCGCCGCGAGCTCCACCACCTCGGCCCCCAGCAGCGCCCCGGAGACCACCACGCCGGCCGGGCCGACGCCGCCGGTTGCGCCGCTGCCGGCGTTCAAGCCGTCGGCCGAGCTCGGCGCAAACTGCCAGTACCCGGCGTCGCCAGAACCGGCCGCCAAGCAGGTCAAGCCGCCCCGCACCGGCAAGGTGCCGACCGACCCGGCCCAGGTGAGCGCCAGTATGGTGACCAATCAGGGCCGGATCGGGCTCATGCTGGCCAACAACGAATCCCCTTGCACGGTAAACAGTTTCGCGAGCCTGATCGGTCAGAAATACTTCGACAACACCAAGTGCCACCGGCTGACCACGTCCGCGGACCTGGGCGTCCTGCAATGCGGTGATCCCAAGGGCGACGGCACCGGCGGCCCGGGCTACCAGTTCGCCAACGAATATCCGACCGACCAGTACCCGCCGAACGACCCGAAGGCGCAGCAGCCCGTCCTCTACCCGCGCGGCACCCTGGCGATGGCCAACGCCGGGCCCGGCACCAACGGCAGCCAGTTCTTCATGGTGTACAAGGACTCCCAGCTGCCGCCCCAGTACACCGTCTTCGGCACCATTCAGCCCGACGGGCTGGCGACGCTGGACAAGATCGCCAAAGCCGGCGTGGCCGGCGGCGGCGAGGATGGCGCCCCGGCCTCCGAAGTCACCATCACCTCGCTGTTGCTCGACTAAAGCCAAGCAGCACAACGCCGATTGGCGAGATCGCGCGACCCGCGGGCGGTCCACCGCTTAAGGTCGTGGCGTGGGGTCAGAATCCTTCGGGCATTACCAATTGCTGGACGTGCTTGGGCGTGGCGGCATGGGCGAGGTGTACCGCGCCTACGACGCCGCCACCGACCGGGTCGTCGCCCTCAAGGTGCTGCCGCCGAACATGGCGGAGGATCAGGAGTTTCAGCAACGATTCCGCCGGGAGGCGCGCATCGCGGCGAGCCTGAACGACCCGCATGTGGTGCCCATCCACAGTTACGGGGAGATCGACGGACGGCTCTATGTCGACATGCGGCTGATCGAGGGCCGCGACCTGTTGCAGTACATCGCCGAAAACGGTGGACGCCTGTCGCCCGAGCGCGCGGTCGCGGTGGTCGAACAGGTGGCCGCGGCGCTCGACAGCGCCCACCAGGCCGGGCTGGTCCATCGCGACATCAAGCCGAAGAACATCTTGGTCACCAAGGCGCGGGACTTCGTCTACCTGATCGACTTCGGCATCGCCCGCACGCTGGCCGACACGTCGCTCACGCAGACCGGTCACACGATGGGCACCGTCGCCTACATGGCGCCCGAGCGATTCAGGGGCGCAACGGATCACCGCGCCGACGTGTATTCGTTGGCCTGCGTGCTGCACGAGTGCCTGACCGGCAAGCGCCCCTACGCCGGCGAGAGCCTCGAGGAGCAACTCAACGCGCACCTCAACACGCCGCCGCCGCGGCCGTCGGCAACCGTGGCCGGCGTCTCCCCGGCCCTCGACGCCGTGGTCGCCCGCGGGATGGCCAAAGACGTTGAACAGCGCTATCAGTCGGCGATGGAACTTGCCGAGGCCGCCAGGGCCGCCTTGGCCGCCCCGGCCGGGACCGCGGCATGGAATCCGCCGCAGGCGCCGGCCGCGCCGCCGCCTCCGACCGCCGGGCCGCCCACGCAGGACTACCCCCCGACCGGCCCCAGTCCGGACCCGCAGCCGGCGTATCGCGCCCCCACCCACTCCCGGCGTCTGCTGCTGGGCATCGTCGGCGCGGCCACGCTGGCGCTGGCCGCGGTGGTGGCGCTGGTCATCGCGCTGGTCACCCAGAACGACGGCTCGGCCAACAGCGCGGCGTCCACCAGCGCGTCCCGCGCCCGGGTGCCCGGCCGGCCGGGATCAACCTCCGGTCCGACCGGGCAGGCCATGGCGACGGTGCCCCCGTTGCCGGCGTTCGCGCCGCCGGCCGATCCGGGCGCCAACTGCCAGTACCCCAGCGCAGCGGACACCATCGTCAAACCCGTCAGCCCTCCCCCGTCCGGGAGGGTCTCCACCGAACCCGCGGAAATCGCGGCCACCATCTCCACCAACTTCGGTGACATCGGCATCCAGCTTGCCAACTCCGAATCCCCCTGCGCGGTAAACAGTTTCGTCAGCCTGGCCAAGCAGCAGTTCTTCGACAACACCCAATGCGCCCGGCTGATCAACTCCACCGACGGCGGATCGCTGCTGTGCGGCGGTCCCGAGTCCGACGGCTCCGGCGGCCCCGGCTACCAATTCGCCGACGAGTACCCGACCAACCAATACCCGGCCGGGGACCCCGGCCTCCGGGCGACCGTGCTCTATCCGCGCGGCACCGTGATCATGGCCGTCGACGGGCCGAACACCAACGGCAGCCAGTTCTCCCTCGTTTTCCGGGACTCCGAAATGCAGCCGACGAGCACCGTGCTCGGCACCATCAGCCAGGCCGGTCTTGCGGTCGTGGACAAGGTCGCCGAGGCCGGCATCGCCGGCAATCGGCAGAGCGGCGCCCCCACCAACCCGGTCACCATCAACTCCGTGCGCATCGGCTGACAGGACTCGCGGCGGGGCGCGCGCCCCTTACGCCGCGGATGTCACGCGGTAGACGTCGAAGACGCCTTCGACGTTGCGCACCACGTTGAGCAGGTGGCCCAGGTGTTTGGGGTCGCCCATCTCGAAGGTGAACCGGCTGATCGCCACGCGGTCACCGGAGGTGGTGACCGACGCCGACAGGATGTTGACCTTCTCGTCGGCCAGCACCCGCGTGACGTCGGAGAGCAACCGGTGCCGGTCGAGCGCCTCGACCTGGATGGCCACCAGGAACACCGACGACGGCGACGGCGCCCAGTGCACCTCGATGATCCGCTCGGACTGCTGTTGCAGCGACGCCGCATTGGTGCAGTCGGTGCGGTGCACGCTCACTCCCCCACCGCGCGTGACGAACCCCATGATCTGGTCGCCCGGCACCGGCGTGCAGCACTTGGCCAGCTTGGACAGCACCCCCGGGGCGCCGGGGACCGAGACGCCGACGTCGTCGCTGCTGCGCGGGCGGCGCAGCATGGTCGTCGGCGTGGACCGCTCGGCCAGATCCTCTTCGGCCTGGTCGATCCCGCCGAGCTCGGCGAGCAGCCGCTGCACCACGTGCCGGGCCGACACGTGGCCCTCGCCGATCGCGGTGTAGAGCGCGGACACGTCGGTGTAGTGCAATTCGCGGGCGACCGCCGCCATGGATTCGCCATTGACCAAGCGCTGCAAGGGAAGTCCGCCCCGGCGCACCTCGCGCGCCATCGCCTCCTTGCCGGCTTCCAACGCCTCCTCACGCCGCTCCTTGGCGAACCACTGCCGGATCTTCGCCTTGGCGCGCGGCGACACCACGAACTGCTGCCAGTCCCGCGACGGGCCGGCGTTGGGTGCCTTCGACGTGAAGACCTCGACGACCTCGCCGTTTTCCAGCTTGCGCTCCAGCGCCACCAGCCGGCCGTTGACCCGCGCCCCGATGCAGCGGTGACCGACCTCGGTGTGCACGGCGTAGGCGAAGTCCACCGGCGTCGACCCGTTGGGCAGGGTGATCACATCACCCTTGGGGGTGAACACGAAGATCTCTTGCACCGCAAGGTCGTAACGCAACGACTCCAGGAACTCGCCGGGGTCGGCGGCCTCCCGCTGCCAGTCGAGCAGCTGGCGCATCCAGGCCATGTCGTCGATCTCGGCGGCGGCGTGCGGGTGCGGAACGCCGTTGCGGCCCTTGGCTTCCTTATAGCGCCAGTGCGCGGCGATGCCGTATTCGGCGGTGCGGTGCATGTCCCGGGTGCGGATCTGCACCTCCAGCGGCTTGCCCTCGGGCCCGACGACGGTGGTGTGCAGCGACTGGTAGACGCCATATCGCGGCTGGGCGATGTAGTCCTTGAACCGGCCCGCCATCGGCTGCCACAGCGAATGCACCACGCCGACAGCGGCATAGCAGTCCCGGATCTCGTCGCACAGGATGCGGATGCCGACCAGGTCGTGGATGTCGTCGAAGTCCCGTCCCTTGACGATCATCTTCTGGTAGATGGACCAGTAGTGCTTGGGCCGCCCCTCCACGACAGCCTTGATCTTCGAGGCGCCCAGGGTGTTGGTGATCTCGGCGCGGACCTTGGCCAGGTAGGTGTCCCGCGACGGGGCGCGGCCGGCGACCAGCCGGACGATCTCGTCGTACTTCTTCGGGTGCAGGATCGCAAACGACAGGTCTTCCAATTCCCACTTGACGCTCGCCATGCCCAGCCGGTGAGCAAGGGGCGCAATGACTTCCAGCGTCTCGCGGGCCTTGCGGGCCTGCTTCTCCGGCGGCAGGAAGCGCATGGTGCGCATGTTGTGCAGCCGGTCGGCGACCTTGATCACCAGCACCCGGGGGTCGCGGGCCATCGCGGTGATCATCTTGCGGATGGTCTCGCCCTCGGCCGCGGTGCCCAGCACCACCCGATCCAGCTTGGTCACGCCGTCGACGAGGTGCGCCACCTCGTCGCCGAACTCCTCGGACATCTGCTCGAGCGTGTAGCCGGTGTCCTCAATGGTGTCGTGCAGCAGCGCGGCCACCAAAGTCGTGGTGTCCATGCCCAATTCGGCGAGGATGTTCGCGACGGCCAGCGGGTGGGTGATGTAGGGGTCGCCGGAGTGGCGCAACTGCGTGGCGTGCCGCTCGTCGGCGACCTCGAACGCGCGCTGCAGCAGCGACAGGTTCGCCTTCGGATAGATCTCGCGGTGCACCGCCACCAGCGGTTCCAGCACCGGGTTGAGCGTGGTGCGCTGGGAGGTCATCCGGCGGGCCAGCCTGGCCCGCACCCGGCGCGACGCGCTGCTGGACGTCTTCAGCGTCTCGGTCGGCTGCTCCGGCGGCTCGGCTGCCTGGGCCGTGACCGCCTCCCCGACCAGCAGGGACTCCGCGACGTCAGTGGGCGCGTCAAGCGCCTGCGCCGCGCTCTTCTCGTCCGCCACGGTGTCACCTCCGACCTCGAGGATATCGCGCGGTTGGCCGGCTAGACCCGACTCAGGCTGTGCACGGGCAGGTCCGCGACCGCCCGACGGCCCCCGAGCGCGGCCAATTCGAGGACCACCGCCGCCGCGATCACGGTGGCGCCGGTGCGTTCCAGCAGCCGGGCGGCCGCGGCCAGGGTGCCCCCGGTGGCCAGCACGTCGTCGATGATCACCACGTGGCGTCCCCGTAAGTCGATGCCGTCCGCGGGGATCTCCAGCGTGGCGCTGCCGTACTCCAGGTCGTAGTGCTCGGCGTGCACCGGCGGGGGCAGCTTTCCGCCCTTGCGGATGGCAAGCACGCCCGTGCGCAGGCGGTCGGCGACGGCCGCCGCGGCCAGGAACCCGCGGGAGTCGATCCCGGCCACCAGGTCGGCGCCGGACGCGATCTCGGCCAGCGCGTCGGTGACCGCCGTCAGCCCCCGCGGGTCGGCGAACAACGGGGTGAGGTCCTTGAACTGGACCCCCGGCTTGGGGAAGTCCGAGACCTCGCGCAGCAGCGAGGCGATGACGTCCGCCACCGACGAGGTCCCGCCGACGCTCGTCACTGCACCAGCGCCCATCGATCCATGTTCCAGCCCGCGCCCCAGCGCGTCGGGTTCTTGCTCACCGCGTACATCTTCTTCGACATCAGGAGCGTGCGTTGCTGCCGGTAGAGGGGCAACGTGGGCATGTCGCCCCACAGTACCGGCGCCGCCTCACCCAGCAGCCGGACGCGTTCGGCGGGGTCGGCCGACACCGCCAGCGCCCCGATGGCGCTGTCGATCTGCGGGTTCGAGTAGCCGGACAGGTTGTTGCCGTTGCCGCTGTGCAGGTCGTAGGCGTCCATCGCCGACGACCCCGTCGACCCGCTGCCGGTGGCGCCGCCGGTGCTGGCCAGCAGCACGTCGATCTTCCCGTCCTTGAGGGCCTGCGGCCCGGAGGTGTCCAGGGCGACGTTGACGACGGTGATACCGGCCGCGGCGCAGGATTTGGTGATCACCCCGACGTTGACCGCGAGCCGCGCGTTGGGCCCCGGATAGCCGATCCGCACCGTCGTCGGCGCGCCGCCGAGCGCGGCGCGGGCGGCGGCGGGGTCGGCCTTGGCGAACTGGGCGGCCTCGGCGGCGCCGTCGCCGGCGGTGGCGGGGTCGTCGGCGGCGGGGTTGAGGCGCGAATTGGCGATCGGCACCCCCGCGTCGCGTGCGAGGGTGTCGCGGGGCGTGCACAGCGCGAGCGCGCGCCGGGCCTTGGGCTGCGAGAGCGGACCCTGCGGGGCGAAGATCAGTTGCTCGATGCCGGCCGACGGCGAATCGGCGCGAACGTAGTTGTCCGGGGTTGTCAGCGTTCCCGACGAGCCCGCCGCCACGTCGACGACGTCGACGCTGCGGTTGTTGACACGGTCCTGGATGTCGGGGCCCTGCGGCCACACGGTGATGCGCTTGGTGATGGCCTTGGGACCCCACCAGCGGTCGTTGGCGACGAGCACCACCGCGCCGCCGTCCAGGACGCGTTCGATCTTGTACGGGCCCGACGACGGGAAGTTCTTGAGGTCCAGCCCGGGCTTGAGGTCCCAGATGGTGTTCCACAGCCTGGCGATCTGCTGGACCAGCTGGGTGTTGTTGCTCAGCAGCGCGGCGGTCACGTCGATGTGCAGCTGGTCGGCGATGACGTGCGACGGCATCAGCGTGGTGGCGGTGAACAGCTGGTTGTAGTCGACGACGCCGCGGTCCGGGATGAACGACACCCGGGCCTTCTTCTGCCCGGGCAGGCACTCGACGTTGGCGATGTCGAGGTAGCCAGCCTGGGTGGCGGCGTTGAAGTCCGGGTACCGGCCGGACTGGGCGGCCCACGCCAGCACCAGGTCGTCGCAGGTGACCGGCTTGCCGTCGGAGTACACCGCGTTGTCGGCGATCTGGTAGTCGAGAACCAACGGCGAGCCGCCCACCACCGACACCGTGCCGAAGTCACGGTCGGCGACGGTCTGCCCGTCCGGGCCGTGGTAGCTGAAGCCGGCGAGCGTGCGGGCGAAGGCCTGCGCGCCTGCGGACGCCGCGCCGACGACGGTGTTGGTGTTGTAGGTGACCAGCCGCCCGTCGACCACGTAGTCGATCTGGGAGGCGGCGCTGCCCGAGCACGCGGCCAGCGTGACGGCCGCGACGAGCATTGCGGCCAAACCGATAGCGCCCCAAGCGAGGCGATACCTGGCGGCCATGGCGACTACCGCCGGCCGGCGTTTCGCTTGCCGCTCGGACGCCGGGTCCCGGTCGGGCGCGCCGGGCGCGCGCCCGGCGCCGGCTTGCTCGGTGCGGGCTTGTCGGACGGCGCGGACGCGGTGCACGCCGTCGACGCCGAGTCGTCCTCGGCGGCCTTCGGCTCCTCCGCGGCCTTGGTCTCCTCCGCGGGTTCGGCGCCGCCCTTGCGGCGGCGCGTGACGCGGCGGGTGTGCGTGCGCACCAGCTCCGTGCGCTCGCGCAGTGTGACCAGCAGCGGGGTGGCGAAGAAGATCGACGAGTAGGTGCCGACGATGATGCCGACCAGCTGGACCAGCGCCAGGTCCTTGAGCGTGCCGACGCCCAACAGCCACACCGCCACCACCATCAGCGCCAGCACCGGCAGCACACCGATCAGGCTGGTGTTGATCGAGCGCATGAATGTCTGGTTGATCGCCAGGTTGGCCTGCTCGGCGAACGTGCGGCGGGTGGTGTGCTGGAAGCCGTGGGTGTTCTCCTCGACCTTGTCGAACACGATGACGGTGTCGTAGAGGGAGAAACCGAGGATCGTCAGCAGGCCGATGACGGTGGCCGGGGTGACTTCGAAACCGACCAGCGAGTACACCCCCGCGGTGACGGTCAGGTCGAAAACCATCGTCGTCAGCGCGGAGACGGCCATGTACCGCTCGTATCGGACCGTGATGTACAGGCTGACCAACGCCAGGAACACCACCAGCGCGATCAGCGCCTTGTTGGTGATCTGGTCACCCCAGGTCTCCGACACTGCCGCGTCGCTGATGGCCTGCTTGCTGGGCTTACCGTCCGCGCCCTTGGGCTGGAAGGCATCGAACAGGGCGTTGCGCAGCTTGGCCGTCTGGTCGTTGGTCAGCGTTTCGGAGCGGATCTGCACGGTCGCGGACCCGCCGTTGCCGACGATCACCACCGACTCCGGATCCCGGCCGATGGTTTTCCTGAAGACGTCGGACACCTGCGACGTCTGGACGGTGCCGCGCGGGAAGGACACCGTAGTGCCACCCTTGAAATCGATGCCGAAGGTGAAGCCCCGCAACAGGATCGACAGTATCGCCACCGCGACGATGGCCCCGCTGATCCCGTACCAGAGGCGGCGGCGGCCGATCACCTCGAACGCGCCGGTGCCGGTGTAAAGCCGCGAGATGAAGCCGTGCCGCGGCTCGCCGGCGCCGCCGTCGGTCAATTGCGCGGCGTCGCCGGTGGACTCGGTGATCTCGGTCGCGTCCTTGGATGCCTTGGAGGCACTCATGGGCTATCCCCGTCCCGTCTTCACTTGCGACGAAGCCCGGCGTTCGCGGGCGACCTGCTGAACGGCCCCCAGGCCGTTGTATGCCGGTTTGGCCAACGTCGGCGACTTGGACGCCAGGTAGATCATCGGCCAGGTGACCAGGAACACCACCACGACGTCGAGGATCGTGGTGAGCCCCAACGTGAAGGCGAATCCCCTCACCTGGCCGATCGCCAGGGCGTACAGCACCGCGGCGGCCAGGAACGTGACGGCGTTGCCCGACACGATCGTCTTGCGGGCCCGCACCCAACCCCGGGGCACCGCCGACCGAAACGATCGGCCCTCGCGGATCTCGTCTTTGATGCGCTCGAAGAACACCACGAACGAGTCCGCCGTAGTGCCGATACCGATGATCAGACCGGCGATACCGGCGAGGTCCAAGGTGTAGTTGATCTGCCGGCCCAGGATCACCAGTATCGCGAAAACCATTGCGCCGGACGCGATCAACGACAGGGCCGTCAGCAGGCCCAGCACCCGGTAGTACAGCAGCGAATACAGCAACACCAGGACCAGCCCGATGGCACCCGCGATCAGCCCCGCCCGCAACGAGGTCAATCCCAGTGTCGCCGAGACGGTTTGGGCCTCCGATGCTTCGAAGGACAGCGGCAGCGAGCCGTACTTGAGGACGTTGGCCAGCTGCTTGGCGGTCGCGGCCGTGAACGGCGGGTCGCCGCCGGTGATCTGCGTCCGGCCGCCGGGGATGGCTTCCTGGATCATCGGCGCGCTGACGACCTGGGAATCCAGCGTGAAGGCGGTCTGGGTGCCGATGTGGGCGGCGGTGAAGTCGGCCCAGGTGTTGGCGGCCGCCGGCTTGAACTGCACGTCCACCACGTAGCCGATGCCGCGCTGGTTCATCCCCGAGGTGGCGTCCTGAATCTGGTCGCCGCTGATGATCGACGGCGCCAGCAGGTACGCCACCTTGTGGTCGGTCGAGCAGGTCACCAGGGGCAGATTCGGGTCGTCGTTGCCGGCGAGGATGTCCTCTTTGTCGCAACGGGTCGCCTGGAATTGCAGCGCCAGGAACTGGACGCCCTGGCGGGTGCTCTGCCGCCACTTCTTCTCATCGGCGATGCGATCGGCGAGCTCCTTGCGCGGGTCCGGGGGCGCGGGCTGCTCGGCCGGCGGCACGTCGGCCGGTGGCGCGTTCCCCGCGGGCGCGCGCGTCAACGGGCTGGGCGTCTCCGGTTCGGAAGTCGTGGTCGACGGCGACAACCTGGTCATTACCGTGCCCGGCAACGACGGCAACGAGGCCCGCAACCTGGGGCAGACCGCTCGTCTCTACATCCGCCCGGTGCTGAACTCGATGCCGGCGCAGGAGCTCCAGCCCAAGCCTGCGCCGCAGGCGCCCCCGCCCGGGCAGGCGCCGCCGCCGGGCCAGCCTGCGCCCGGGCAGGCGCCGCCCCCCGGCCCCGCCCCGCCGTCGGGGCAGGCGCCGCCCGGCCAGCCCGCACCGGCGCAACCCGCACCGCAGGGTGGACGGCCGCCGGCCCAGCCACGGCCGTATCCGCAGGACCCGCCGCCGGCGTCGTCGTGTTGACGTGCGGCATGTTCGGCAACATCATCCGGCTGCTGCCGCCGCTGACCATCAGCGACGAGCTGCTGAACGAGGGCATCGACGTCCTGGCGGGATTGCTGGCCGCCCTGTAAGACGGGGTCGACCGGCCCGGGTGGGCAATCTCACAACTTGCGCCGCGGCGCGGCCATGGTGGAATACCGTTACTTTAGCTAACGTTCTAATGGTCAGCGCATCGGCGCGAGAAGACTCAATATCTTTCATTGCGAGGGAATTTCTATGTCGACCACCAAGCACGACGAGCGGCTCGAGCGCCGCATCGAGGACCTGACCGCCAACGACCCCCAGTTCGCCGCCGCCCGCCCCGACCCGGCGGTCGAATCGGCGCTCGAGCGGCCCGGGCTGCGCCTCCCGCAGGTGATCCGGACCGTGCTCGAGGGGTATGCCGACCGGCCGGCGCTGGCGCACCGCGCGGTGGAGTTCGTCAAGGACCCGGCCAGCGGACGCACCAGGCTGGAGTTGCTTTCCCGGTTCGAGACGCTGACCTATCGGGAGCTCGGCGAGCGGGTTTCCGCGCTCGGCCGCGCCTGGTCCGACGACGAGGTGCACACCGGTGACCGGGTCTGCGTGCTTGGCTTCAACAGCGTCGACTACACCACCATCGACATGGCGCTGGCGACGATCAGTGCGGTGTCGGTCCCGCTGCAGACCAGCGCGTCGCTGACGTCGCTGCAGCCGATCGTGACCGAGACCGAGCCCACCGTGATCGCGGCGAGCGCCAACCAGCTGCCCGACGCCGTGGAGCTGATCCTGAGCGGCTACCGGCCCGCCAGGCTGGTGGTGTTCGACTACCACCCCGAGGTCGACGACGAGCGGGAGGCGGTGGAGACCGCCCGCACCCGGCTCGCGGACACCGACGTCGTGGTCGAAACGCTCGCCGAGGTGCTCGAGCGCGGCAAGGCGTTGCCGGACGCGCCGCTCCCGGCCAGCGAGGAATCCGACCCTCTGGCCCTGCTCGTCTACACCTCCGGAAGCACCGGCGCGCCCAAGGGCGCGATGTACCCGCAGAGCAACGTCGCCAAGATCTGGCGCCGGGGCAGCAGGAACTGGTTCGGCGAAAGCGCCGCGTCAATCACCCTGAACTTCATGCCGATGAGCCACGTCATGGGCCGCGGCATCCTCTACGGCACGCTCGGCAACGGCGGCACGGCCTACTTCGCCGCCAAGAGCGACCTCTCGACCCTGCTCGAGGACCTCGAGCTGGTGCGGCCGACCGAGCTGAACTTCGTGCCGCGCATCTGGGAGACCCTGTTCGGCGAATTCCAGCGCCTGGTGGAACGGCGGCTCGCCGACGGCGGCGACCGCGCAGCGGTCGAGGCGCAAGTTCTCGCAGACCAGCGTCAGTACCTGTTGGGTGGGCGCTACATCTTCGCGATGACGGGCTCCGCGCCCACCTCGCCCGAACTGCGCACCTGGGTCGAATCGCTGCTCGAGATGCACCTGATGGACGGCTACGGCTCCACCGAGGCCGGCATGGTGTTGTTCGACGGCGAGATCCAGCGCCCGCCGGTGATCGACTACAAGCTCGTCGACGTGCCGGACCTGGGCTACTTCGGTACCGACCGGCCGTACCCCCGCGGCGAGTTGCTGTTGCGGACCGAGAACATGTTCCCCGGCTACTACAAGCGGGCCGAGACGACGGCCAACGTGTTCGACGAGGACGGCTACTACCGGACCGGCGACGTGTTCGCCGAGGTCGCGCCCGACAAGCTGGTCTACGTCGACCGCCGCAACAACGTGCTCAAGCTGGCGCAGGGCGAGTTCGTGACCCTGGCCAAGCTGGAGGCCGAGTTCGGCAACAGCCCGTTGGTGCGCCAGATCTACGTCTACGGGAACAGCTCCCAGCCCTACCTGCTGGCAGTCGTGGTCCCGACGGAGGAGGCGCTGGCCTCGGGCGACCAGGAGAGCCTCAAGCCCAAGATCGCCGACTCGCTGCAGCACGTCGCGCGCCAGGCCGGCCTGCAGTCCTACGAGGTGCCGCGCGACTTCATCATAGAGTCCACCCCGTTCAGCCTGGAGAACGGTCTGTTGACCGGGATCCGCAAGCTGGCGTGGCCGAAGCTGAAGCAGCACTACGGCGAGCGGCTCGAGCAGCTCTACGCCGAGCTGGCCCAGGGACAGGCCAACGAGCTGGCCGAACTGCGGCGCAACGGCGCGAACGCGCCCGTGCTGCAGACCGTGAGCCGGGCCGCCGCGGCCATGCTGGGCACGGCGAGCAGCGAGCTGACGCCCGACGCGCACTTCACCGACCTGGGCGGAGACTCGTTGTCGGCGTTGACGTTCGGGAACCTGCTGCGCGAGATCTTCGACATCGACGTCCCCGTCGGCGTCATCGTCAGCCCGGCCAGCGACCTGCAGGCCATCGCCAACTACATCGAGGGCGAGCGCCAGGGCACCAAGCGGCCCACCTTCGCCGCCGTGCACGGCCGTGACGCGACCGAGGTGCACGCCGGTGACCTGACACTGGACAAGTTCCTCGAGGCCGAGACGCTGGCCGCCGCGCCCAGCCTGCCCAAGCCCACCAGCGAGGTGCGGACGGTGCTGCTAACCGGCGCGACCGGCTTCCTGGGTCGCTACCTGGCGCTGGAATGGCTCGAGCGCATGGACATGGTCGACGGCAAGGTGATTGCGTTGGTCCGCGCCAAGTCCGACGCGGAGGCCCGCGGCCGGCTGGACAAAACCTTCGACAGCGGCGACCCCAAGCTGCTGGCGCACTACCGGGAGCTTGCCGCCGACCACCTGGAGGTCATCGCCGGCGACAAGGGCGAGGCCAACCTCGGCCTGGACCCGCACACCTGGCAGCGGCTGGCCGACACGGTCGACCTGATCGTCGACCCGGCCGCCCTGGTCAACCACGTGCTGCCGTACAGCGAGCTGTTCGGCCCCAACGCGCTGGGCACCGCCGAACTGATCCGGATCGCGCTCACCACCAAGCTCAAGCCGTACACCTATGTGTCGACGATCGGCGTCGGCGACCAGATCAAGCCCGGCCAGTTCGTCGAGGACGCCGACATCCGGCAGATCAGCGCGACCCGCGCGATCAACGACAACTACGCCAACGGCTACGGCACCAGCAAGTGGGCCGGCGAGGTGCTGCTGCGCGAGGCGCACGACCTGTGTGGCCTGCCGGTGGCGGTGTTCCGCTGCGACATGATCCTGGCCGACACCACCTACGCCGGCCAGCTCAACCTGCCGGACATGTTCACCCGGCTGATGCTGAGCCTGGTCGCCACCGGTGTCGCGCCCGGTTCGTTCTACGAACTGGACGCCGAGGGCAACCGCCAGCGTTCGCACTACGACGGCCTGCCGGTGGAGTTCATCGCCGCGGCGATCTCCACGCTGGGCACGCAGGTGCTGGACGACGTCTCTCGAGGCGACGGGTTCCAGACGTACCACGTGATGAACCCCTACGACGACGGCATCGGCCTCGACGAGTACGTCGACTGGCTGATCGAGGCCGGCTATGGGATCCAGCGCATCGCCGACTACGGCGAATGGCTGCGGCGGTTCGAGCAGACGATGCGGGGCCTGCCGGAGCGGCAACGCCAGTACTCGCTGCTACCGCTGCTGCACAACTACCAGAAGCCTTCAGTGCCGATCAACGGTTCGATGGCACCGACCGACCGCTTCCGCGCCGCGGTGCAAGAGGCGAAAGTCGGCCCCGACAAAGACATCCCGCATGTCTCGGCGCCGATCATCGTCAAGTACATCACCGACCTGCAGTTGCTCGGACTGCTGTAAAGGCAGCAAAGACCGATCGCCAGCCCGGCTTCGGGCCGGCGATCGGTCTTTGTGTGAGCGCGTTACTGCGAAGGATGCGGCCAGCGCAGGTACGCGGCGTTGGCACCCGCCGCCGCGCCCGAGCGCTGGCGACGCCACCCGCGCTTGGGCTCCGGGTCGGCAGCCGTGCGCGGCTTGGTCAGTGCGCCCGAGGACACCTCGGCCGACTCGTACGTCGATTCGCGGTACGGTTCGACGCCCGGCGCGGCGGCGGCCACCGGCGCGACGGGCTGGACGTCACGCGCCAGCCGCACGGCCGTGCGCGCCAGCACAACTCCGCCCACGAAGACGATCAGCGCACCCAGTCCGGAGAAGTAGCTGACCTCGAGCACCGCGCGCTTGCGGTCGGTCGCGGCGACGGGATCACCGGCGGAGCCGATTCCCAGCAGCGGCGCGAACTGGCCGCCCACGACGAACCAGGCGCCGGCCAGGACCGCCAGCCAGCCGCCCAGCATCGCCGCGACGCGGTTTCCGGCGACGATCAGCAAGAGGCCACCCAGCACGGTCGCCGCCCCCGGCAGAACCTCGAGCCACCCTCGAGCCGTGCTCCACGCCCACTCCCGATCGGGCGTGTAGGCGAAGTTGAAGCGCGGTCCGACAAACGGTATTAACGCCCCCCAAGCTCCCATGATGACCAGGAGCAGTCCGCTGACCGCGCCACGCGAACGCGGCATGCTCAGCCCGCGTGTTTGGCCGTCTTCTGCGTATTTCATGACATCCCCTCGTTGAATACCGGGCCTGTTTCCGGCCCGGCATGGGTACCCGACCATTTCCGCTTGTAACCCATGCGGCGCGCGGAATTCCGCCCCCGGCGGTGACCATTGGGGCTGGTGAGACAGATGTTAAAACCTGAGGCCGAGCAGCAGCAGCGCGATCGCGATCGCCGGAAAGACGCCCTGCGTGACCGCGGCACGCCCCTTCTCCGGTGCGGACAGCAGCAGGACCACCGCGGCCGCGGCCATGGGCCCGACGCCGGCGAAGATGAGCGCCGCCCCAACGGCGTTGTGCCGCAAGATGATCGCCCCGATGCCGAGGCCGGTGACCACGGCCAGGAACAGGTTGTAGAAGCCTTGGTTGAAGGCCAGCAACTTGGTTGTCTCGGCCTCCTCGGCCGTCGTGCCGAACGTGGCGCGGGTGCGCGGCGAGGTCCAGGTGAACGATTCCATTACAAAGATGTAGACGTGCAGTAAAGCCGCCAGTCCGGCGAACACCAACCCGGCAGTGATCATCGCTCCTCCTCGGTGGTCGAGGCCTGCGCGGTGGAACTTTACCGACCTGCGGTCGCCCGGACCGCCCCGGACGCGAAAGGGCGCCGGTAGCCAATGGCTACCGGCGCCTCCCGCGTCACTCGTTACACGCCGGCGTGGTGGTGCCGGTGGAACAGGCCGCCACCGGCGCGCCGACCGAAGAAACCACGCCCGCGGGGCTCGGCTTCGACCCGGTCCGTCCGCGCGGCGGGCATGCCGCCCCGCGTCTCGTCGTACATGGCCGGGCCGCCGGCCGGCACCGCCTCGGCGGCCACCGGGGCCGGCTCGGTCACCACGACGTCTCGCGCGTGCCGCACCGCCAGGCGCGCCACGGCCGCCCCGCCCAGGAACACGATCAGGGCGCCCAGGCCGGTGAAGTAGGTGACCTCGAGCAGGGCTCGTTTCAGGTCCGTCGACGCCACCGGTTGCCCGAGGTCGCCGATGCCCAGGGTCGACGCGAACGCGCGGCCGACCACGAACCAGGCCCCGCCGAGGACCGCCAGCCAACCGCCGAAGACGCCGCTGGCGCGGTTGCCCGACGTAAGGACCAGCAGGCCGCCCAACGCCGTGGCGGCCCCGGGGAGCACCTCGAGCCAGCCCTTGGTCGTGGTCCACGTCCACGCCGGGTCGGTCAGGTAGGCCCAGTCGATGTTGGGCCCGAAGAACGGCACCAGTGCGCCCCAGGCGCCCAACAGAATCAGGAGCAGCCCGGTTAGCGCGCCGCGGGTGCGTGGCATGTACAGCGCGCGAGGGCGTTCGTTGTCGTAGCGCGTGGTCCTCATCAGAATCTCCTTCAACAGGTATTACTGCTGTGAGCTTGGTTACCCGACGACGCCCACGCATAACCGATCGCGGGCCGCCAGGGTGTCGGCTGGGAACGCCGGCTGTGGCTGGTCCGCCGGGGTGGCAGGGGCCTGAGCAGGCCGGACAGCGTAGCCGCGGACCGCCGCGGCCGGGCTGACCCGCAAAGGTCACGATTTGGTCGCGCTCGCGATCGCCACTAGTCCAATGGTGGCGACCCGCATCGCCCGGCCTTCGCCGCGCTCGCGATCGCCACTAGTCAAACGGTGGCGACCCGCATCGCCCGGCCTTCGCCGCGCTCGCGATCGCCACTAGTCAAACAGGCCTGGTTGGCCCAACCCGGTGACGCCCGCCGGCGGGCTCATGCCCAGGTGTGTCCATGCCTGCGCGGTGGCCACCCGGCCGCGCGGCGTGCGGGCGACCATCCCGGCGCGGACCAGGAACGGTTCGCACACCTCCTCGACCGTGGTGGCCTCCTCCCCCACGGCCACCGCCAGGGTCGAGACCCCGACCGGGCCCCCGCCGAAGCTGCGGGTCAGGGCCGACAGCACGGCCCGGTCCAGCCGGTCCAGGCCCAGCTCGTCGACGTCGTAGACCGCCAGTGCGGCCTTGGCGACGTCGCGGGTGATCACCCCGTCGGCGCGCACCTCGGCGAAGTCGCGGACCCGCCGCAGCAGCCGGTTGGCGATGCGCGGTGTCCCGCGCGAGCGCCGGGCGATCTCCTCGGCCGCCTCGGCGCCCAGCTCGATGCCGAGGATGCCGGCTGAGCGGGCCAGCACCAGCTCCAACTCGGCGGGCTCGTAGAAGTCCATGTGGGCGGTGAACCCGAACCGATCGCGCAGCGGCCCGGTCAGCGCGCCGGACCGGGTGGTGGCGCCGACCAGGGTGAAGGGCGCCACCTCCAGGGGGATCGACGTCGCGCCTGGACCCTTGCCGACCACCACGTCGACGCGAAAGTCCTCCATCGCCAGGTACAGCATCTCCTCGGCGGGCCGGGCGATGCGGTGAATCTCGTCGATGAACAGCACGTCGTGCTCGACCAGGTTGGACAGCATGGCGGCCAGGTCACCGGCGCGTTCCAGCGCCGGACCCGACGTCACGCGCAACGAGGACCCGAGCTCGGCGGCGATGATCATGGCCAGCGACGTCTTGCCCAGCCCCGGCGGACCCGAGAGCAGGATGTGATCCGGTGTGCCGCCGCGATTTTTGGCGCCCTCGATCACCAGCTGCAGCTGTTCGCGCACCCGCGGCTGGCCGATGAACTCCCGCAGCGAGCGCGGCCGCAGACTGACGTCGATGTCCCCCTCCCCGACGGCCAGCGCCGGCGACAGCTCGCGGTCGGCGAAGTCATCGTCGGGGCTGCTCATTTGGTCTTGCCCAGCAGCGAGAGGGCGGCGCGCAGGGCGCCGGATGTCGTCGCGTCCTGATCGGTGGCCAGCACCTTGTCGGTGGCCTCCTCGGCCTGCTTGACGGCGAAGCCCAGGCCGACCAGCGCCTCGACCACCGGCCCGCGCACCGCGTGCCCGTTGACCACGGACGCGGGCGCGCCCGCTGACACCGCGCCCACCTTGTCCCGCAGCTCGAGCACCATTCGTTCGGCACCGCGTTTGCCGATCCCGGGAACCCGGGTCAGCGCGACCACGTCGCTGTCGTGCAGCACCTGCCGCAACGCCGCCGCGTCGTGAACCGCCAACGTCGCCATCGCCAGCCGGGGGCCCACCCCCGACACGGTCAGCAGGGTCAGGAACAGGTCTCGGGTCTCGGTGTCGGTGAAGCCGTACAGCGTCATCGAGTCCTCGCGCACGACCATCGCGGTGATC
>NZ_LZJN01000061.1 GCF_001667735.1 Mycobacterium sp. E183 | reverse complement strand
CGCCTCCATCTCCGGCCTCACCGGTTCGCGGTGGCTGGCCCACTACACCGCCACCAGCGGCTACCTGGACGCCCTGGCGTACGCGCGGCACGTGATGGGATTGTCGGCGACGACGGTCAACTGGGGACTGTGGAAATCCCTGTCCGACGCCGAGCACCAATTCGGCCAGGTCAGCATGGGTTCGGGGCTGGTGCCCATGAACGACGAGGTCGCCATCGGCGCTCTGCCGCGGGCCATGAGCCCCGCCGCAGGCGTGCATTCCATTGTGGTAGAAGCGGATTGGCCACTGCTCGCGGCCGCCTACCGCACCCGCGGCGCGCTGCACATCGTCGACGACCTGCTTCCGGTGCCCGGCGAAACCGCCATGCCCGCAAGCGAATTGCGCGTCGGCCTGAGTAAGTGCCCGCCCGAACGCCGCCACGACATGCTGCTGGACCACGTCGGGTTGCTGGCGGCCGGGGTGATGGGGCTACCACCCAGCGAGTCGCTGGATCCCTCGATCGGCTTCTTCCAGCTCGGAATGGACTCCCTGATGAGCGTCACGCTGCAGCGCGCGTTGTCGGACAGTCTCGGTGAATTCCTGCCGGCTTCGGTGATCTTCGACTACCCGACCGTGTACAGCCTCACCGACTACTTGGCGACGATGCTGCCCGAACTCGCCGAACCGGATGCCGAACCCGCCTCCGACGTCTACGACGAACTCACCGAAGCCGAGTTGTTGGAACACCTTTCGGAACGACTCAGAGGAACGCGATGACCACCTCGACACCGGACCGCCGGGCGATCATCACCGAGGCGCTGCACAAGATCGACGATCTGAGCGCCCGGCTGGAGATCGCCGAGAAGGCCGGCACCGAGCCGATCGCGGTGATCGGGATGGGCTGCCGGTTGCCCGGCGGGGTGGACAACCCGGACCAATTCTGGGAATTGCTGCGCGACGGGCGAAGCGGCATCGTGCCGGTGCCGCCCGAGCGCTGGGACGCGGACGCCCTGTACACCGACGACCACACCGTGCCGGGAACCATCTGCAACCGCGAAGGCGGCTTCCTTTCCACTTGGCAGCCGGACGAATTCGACGCCGAGTTTTTCTCCATCACCCCACGCGAGGCGGCGGCGATGGATCCACAACAGCGGCTGTTCCTCGAGGTGGCCTGGGAGGCGCTGGAAGACGCGGGGATTCCGCCGCATACCATCCGCGGCACCCAGACCTCGGTGTACGTCGGTGTGACGGCCTACGACTACATGCTCACGCTCTCCGAGGCGATGCGACCCGAGGAGCTCGACGCCTACGTCCTGACGGGCAACTCCGCCAACTTCGCCGCGGGCCGGATGGCGTATCTGCTCGGCGCACGCGGCCCGGCGATGGTCCTCGACACGGCGTGCTCGTCGTCGCTGGTGGCGATTCACCTGGCCTGCCAGAGCCTGCGCTGGAACGAAAGTGACACGGCCTTGGTCGGCGGCACCAACCTGCTGCTGAGCCCCGGCACCAGCATCGCCTGCTCACGGTGGGGCATGTTGTCGCCCGCGGGGCAGTGCAAGACCTTCGACGCCGACGCCGACGGCTACGTGCGCAGCGAGGGCTGCGGGGTGGTCGTGCTCAAGCGGCTGTCCGACGCGCAACGCGACGGCAATCGCATCCTCGCCGTGGTTCGCGGTTCGGCCGTCAACCAGGACGGCGCCAGCAGCGGCGTCACCGTTCCCAACGGCCCCGCGCAGCAGGCGCTGCTTCGGCAGGCGCTGACCTCGGCCAAGTTGACCCCGGCCGAGATCGACTACATCGAGGCGCACGGGACGGGCACGCCGCTCGGCGACCCGATCGAACTCGATTCCCTGAGCAAGGTTTTCGCCGACCGCGAGGGCCGCGCGCCGCTGGTGCTGGGGGCGGTCAAGACCAATCTCGGTCACCTGGAGGCGGCGGCCGGCATCACCGGGTTCATGAAGACGGTGCTGGCCGTCCGCAACGGTCGCATCCCGCGCAACCTGAACTTCCGCGAGCTCACGCCCCACGCCAGCGAGGACGTGTCGCGGCTGACGATCACCACCGAAGACATGGAGTGGCCGGAGAGCGGGCAGCCCCGCCGGGCCGGCGTGTCGTCGTTCGGCGTGAGCGGGACTAACGCGCATGTCGTGATCGAGCAAGCGCCGGAAGTCATTCCGGACCGCCGTGGCTCAGAGCCGGCGGTGTCGACGTTGGTGGTGTCGGGCAGGACTCCGCAGCGGGTGGCCGCGACGGCCTCGGTGCTGGCCGACTGGCTGGACGGTCCGGGCGCCACGCTGCCGCTGGCCGGCGTGGCGCACACCCTCAACCATCACCGGGCCCGGCACGCCGCGTTCGCCACGGTGGCCGCCGTCGATCGGGACCAGGCGGTCGCGGGGTTGCGCGCGCTGGCGGCCGGTGAGCCGGCCACCGGCCTGGTGGGTTGCCGCGAGGGCGCGGTCGGGCCGGGCACGGTGTTCGTCTACTCCGGGCGCGGGTCGCAATGGGCCGGCATGGGCCGCCGGCTGCTCGCCGACGAGCCGGCCTTCGCCGCGGCGGTCGACGAGTTGGAGCCCGATTTCGTTGCCCAGGCCGGGTTTTCGCTGCGCGAGGTGATCGCCACCGGCAGCGAACTGGTCGGCATCGAACAGATCCAGCTGGGCCTGATCGGCATGCAGCTGGCGCTGACCGCGCTGTGGCGCGCCCACGGCATCACCCCCGACCTGGTCATCGGCCACTCCATGGGCGAAGTCGCCGCCGCCGTGGTGGCCGGTGCGCTCACGCCCGCCCAGGGATTGCGGGTGACCGCGACACGATCGCGGTTGATGGCCCCGCTGTCCGGGCAGGGCACCATGGCCGCGCTCGAGCTCGACGCCGCCGCGACCGAGGCGCTGATCGCCGACCACCCGCAGGTGACGTTGGCGATCTACGGCTCGCCGCGCCAGACCGTCATCGCCGGACCGACCCAGGCGATCGACGACCTCATCAACACGGTCCGCGCGCAGAACCACTTCGCCGGCCGGGTCAATATCGAAGTGGCGCCGCACAACCCGGCGATGGACCCGCTGCAGCCACTGATGCGCGCGCAACTCGCCGATCTGTCCCCGCGCCCACCGACCATCCCGATCATCTCCACCACCTACGCGGACCTGAACAGCCGGCCGGCCTTCGACGCCGACCACTGGGCCACCAACATGCGCAACCCGGTCCGCTTCCAGCAGGCGATCGAAGCCGCGGCGGCCGAGCACCACACCTTCATCGAAGTCAGCGCGCACCCCTTGCTGACCCACGCCATCAGCGAAACCCTCGCCGACCGCGACGGCTACCTGAGCATCGGCACCCTGCAGCGCGATGCCCACGACACCCTGACCTTCCACACCAACCTCAACACCGCCCACGTCACGCGCCCGCCCCATACGCCGCATCCCCCGGGACCGCACCCCCCGCTACCGAAAACGCCGTGGCAGCACACCCGGCACTGGATCTCCCCCACCACCGCCGGCCACCACGCCCCGAACACCCACCCGCTGCTCGGGGCCGGCGTGACCGACCCCACTACCGGCACCCGGATCTGGGAATGCGAGCTCGGCCCCGACCTGCTGTGGCTCGGTGATCACGTCATCGACGATCTCTGCGTCCTGCCGGGTTCGGCCTACGCCGACATCGCGCTGGCCGCGGCGACGGACGCCTTCGGCGGCCCCGAGCACGAACCCTGGATGATCCGCGACCTCAGCCTGGACCACCTGCTGCACGTGGGCGACGGCACCGCGCTGGTGACGACGCTCGCCGGCGACGAGCAGACCTGTCGCGTCGAAATGCGCACGCACAACGCCGCTTCGGGATGGGTCAAACACGCCACCGCCACCCTCACCCGCGAAACCGAACGCGCGCTGCCGTCGCTGCCGGCCGACGAACCCGGCGTGACGGAGCTCGACCCCGACGAGCTGTATGAGCGGCTGCGCGGCGCCGGACAACAGCACGGCCCGGCCTTCCGCGGGATCGTGGGCCTCACCGTCACCCCGTCGGGAGCGGCCCGCGCGGACGTGCGCCTGCCCGCGTCGGCCAGGACCGGATCGCGCAACGTCGTGTTGCATCCGGTCATGATGGACATCGCCGTCCAGGCGCTCGGGGCCACCCGGGCCGCGATCGACCTGGCCGGCGGGCAGAACGCCCGCGAAATCATCGTGTTGCCAGCGCGTTTCGCGGGTGTCCACGTCTACGGCAACGTGGCAGACGGCGTGCGCTCGTTCGGCTCGCTGACCACCACCGGCGACCCCGACCGGCTGGTGGGCCACGTCGTCCTGACGGATCGGGACGGACGACCGCTGCTCGTCGTCGACGAGGTGGAGATGGCGGTGCTTCGATCGGGCCGGGGCACAACGGAACTCGGGAACCGGCTGTTCGCGCTGGAGTGGGAGCTCACCCCACTGGACAAACCGGCCGGCACGCTCGCCGGCGTCCTGCTGATCGGAGACGAGGACGACGCAGACCCGCTGCTCCCCGCGCTGCGGTCGGCGCTGAGCGACGGTGCGGCCGAGGTCGACATGGTTTCCCCGGCCGACCCTGCGGGGCTGCGCGCGGCGATCACCCGAACCCCGTGGGATGCCATCGCCGTGGTCTGTCCGGCACGGGCCGTCGACGAGTCGCTCGCGGACCGCGCCCAACTCGCCCTGGCGCAGGCGCGCACGCTGCTGGTCGCCGGCATCGCGAAGACGGTGACCAGGATGGGCGCCCGGAACAGCCCGCGGCTGTACATCGTCACCCGCGGCGCCCAACAGCTCGGTCCCGCCGATCGGGTCACATTGGCGCAGACGCAACTTCGCGGCATCACCAGGGTGCTGACCTTCGAGCACCCGGAACTCAAGCCGACCCTGATCGACACCGACGCCGACGGCATCGCCTCGGTCGCCGACCTGGCCGCGGAGCTGCTCGCCGGGTCCGACCACGACGAGATCGCGCTGCGCGACTCGCACCGATACGTCAACCGGGTGGTGCCCGCGCCCACCACGGCGACCGGTGACCTCGCCCCCCAGCCGCGCCGCACCGTCGTGGACCTGGACCGCGGGGAAGCTGTCCGGCTGCAGACCGATCAACCCGGACGGCTGGACGCCCTGAACCTCCACGCCGTTAAGCGGATTCCACCCGGGTGCGGCCAGGTGGAAGTCCGCGTCGTCGCCGCGGGCCTCAACTTCAGCGACGTGCTCAAGGCGATGGGCGTCTACCCCGGGCTCGACGGGGCGCCGCCCGTCGTCGGTGGCGAGTGCGTCGGCCTGGTCACCGCCGTCGGCCCCGACGTCGACTCCGTCGAAATCGGCCAGCGCGTGATCGCTTTCGGCCCCGGCACTTTCGCTTCCCACGTGACCACCCTGGCCGACCTCGTCGCGCCCGTCCCCGACGCGCTGCCCGACGGCGAGGCGGCCGCGTTCGGCATCGCCTACCTGACCGCCTGGCATTCCCTGTGCGAGGTCGGGCGGCTGGCCCCCGGCGAACGCGTGCTCATCCACTCCGCCACCGGCGGCGTAGGACTGGCCGCCGTTTCGATCGCCCGGATGCTCGGCGCCCGGATCTACACGACGGCCGGCTCGGACGCCAAACGCGAAATGCTGCGGAGCCTTGGGGTCGAGTACGCCGGCGATTCCCGCAGCGTCGATTTCGCCGACGAGATCCGCGACCTCACCGACGGCTACGGGGTGGACGTCATCCTCAATTCCCTTTCGGGCGAAGCGATTCACCGCGGTGTCAAGCTGCTCGCCCCGGGCGGCCGGTTCATCGAGCTGGGCAAGAAGGACGTGCACGCCGACGCCGGGCTGGGGCTGGCGGCCCTGGCGAAGAGCGCGTCGTTCGCCGTGGTCGACCTGGACCTGAACCTCAAACTGCAACCGGCACGCTACCGTCGCATGCTCGCGGACATCCTGCGGCATGTGGCGGAGGGCCGCCTGCAGGTGCTCCCGGTCACCGAGTTCGGCCTGCAGGACGCCGGCGACGCCTTCGCGCTGATGGCCTCCGGGCGGCACACCGGCAAGATCGTCGTCTCGATCCCGGCCGGCGGCCGCCTCGCCGCGATCGCCGCACCGCCACCGCAACCCCTGGTCAGCCCGGACGGCGGCTACATCATCGTCGGCGGCATGGGTGGCCTCGGCTTCGTCGTCGCGCGCTGGCTGGTCGAGCGCGGCGCGGGACTGGTTGTGCTGAACGGACGTTCGGGCCCCACCGGCGAGGTGGCCGCCACCATCACGGAGCTCAACGCCGCGGGCGGCCGCATCGAGGTGGTTACCGGCGACATCGCCGAGCCGGGCACGGCCGAGCGGCTGGTGCGCGCGGTCGAGGACGCCGGCTTCCGGCCGGCCGGGGTCCTGCACAGCGCCATGGTCCTCGACGACGAGATCGTGTTGAACATGTCGGAGTCGGCCGCCCGGCGCGTATTCACCCCGAAGGTCGCGGGCGGCTGGTTGCTGCATCAGGCCACCGCCCACCTGGACCTCGACTGGTGGCTGGCGTTCTCGTCGGTGGCCTCGCTGCTGGGCGCGCCGGGCCAGGGCTCCTACGCCGCCGCCAACTCGTGGGTCGACGGCCTGGTCGCCCACCGGCGCGCGGCCGGACTGCCCGCGGTCGGAATCAACTGGGGCCCATGGTCGGAGGTGGGCCGCGCCCAATTCTTCGCCGACCTCGGCGTCGCGATGATCACGGTCGAGCAGGGGCTCGAGGCCATGCAGCTGGCGTTGTCGGCCGACCGGGTCCGCACCGGCGTGTTCAGTCTCGACGCCCGGCAGTGGTTCCAATCCTTCCCCGCCGCGGCCGGGTCGTCGTTGTTCGCCAACCTGCAAGACGCGACGGGCGAGCGGCGCGGCGGCGGCGCCATCCGCACCGAACTGGACGCCTTGGACGCCGCCGGGCGCCCCGCCCGCCTCGCCACCGCGATCGCCAACGAGATCCGGGCAGTGCTGCGCTCGACCGAGCCGATCGACCCGGGCCGCCCCATGCAGTCGCTCGGCCTCGACTCGCTGATGGCCCTCGAACTGCGCAACCGGCTCGAATCCAGCCTGGGCACAACGCTGCCGGCCGCCCTTGTGTGGGCGTACCCGACGATCACCGACCTTGCCGGCGCGCTGTGTGAGCGGCTGGGTTACGCGCCGCTCACCGACGGCGACGAACCGTCCGACGGGGACACCGCCCTGTCGGACGAGGAGATGGAATTGCTGTCCGATCTGGTGGCGGCAAGCGAGTTGGAAACCGCAACGGGGGGCAGTGAGTAATGACGAGCATTGCCGAACGCGCAGCGCAGATGTCACCGAAGGCGCGCGAGGTCCTGGCACGTGAGCTTGTCCGCGCGGGAACGGCGTTCCCGACCGACATCGCCGAACCGGTGGCGGTGGTGGGCATCGGTTGCCGGTTGCCCGGCGCCGTCGCCGGGCCGGAGAGCTTCTGGCAACTCCTAGTCGACGGCCGCGACGCCGTCGGCGAGGTACCGGCGGACCGGTGGGACGCCGACGAGTTCTACGACCCCGACCCCCAGGCGCCGGGCCGGATGACGACGAAATGGGGCGGCTTCGTCGACGACGTCTCCGGATTCGACGCCGACTTCTTCGGCATCACCCCCCGCGAAGCGGTCGCGATGGACCCCCAGCAGCGCATGCTCCTCGAGGTAGCCTGGGAAGCGCTCGAACACGCCGGCCTGCCCCCGGATTCGTTGAGCGGCAGCCGAACCGCCGCGCTGATGGGCATCTCGGCATGGGACTACACGATCCTCAACCTCGAGCGGCGCGCCGAGATCGACGCATACATGAGCACCGGGAACCCGCACAGCGCGGCGGTGGGCCGCATCTCCTACCTGTTGGGGCTGCGCGGCCCGGCGGTCGCCGTCGACACGGCGTGTTCGTCGTCGTTGGTGGCGATCCACCTGGCCTGCCAAAGCCTGCGGCTGCGCGAGAGCGACGTCGCCCTCGCGGGCGGGGTGCACCTCTCCCTGTCGCCGTTCACCAGCATCGCGCTGTCAAAATGGTCCGCTTTGTCACCGACGGGCCGCTGCAAGACCTTCGACGCCCTGGCCGACGGGTTCGTGCGCAGCGAGGGCTGCGGGGTGGTGGTGCTCAAGCGGCTGTCCGACGCCACCCGCGACGGCGATCGTGTGCTCGCCGTGGTGCGCGGGTCGGCCATCAACTCCGACGGCCGGTCCAACGGCATGACGGCGCCCAATGCGGCGGCCCAGCGCGACGTGATCACCACCGCGCTGCGGCAGGCCGACGCCACGCCGGACAGCGTCAACTACGTCGAAACCCACGGAACCGGAACGATACTGGGTGACCCCATCGAGTTCGAGGCGCTGGCGGCCACCTACGGACGCGGCGAGGGCGGCTGCGCGCTGGGATCGGTCAAGACCAACCTCGGGCACCTGGAGGCGGCCGCGGGCGTCACCGGATTCATCAAGGCGATCCTGGCGGTGAACCGGGGGCTCATCCCGCCCAACCTGCACTTCACCCGGTGGAACCCGGCGATCGACGCCTCCTCAACGCGGCTGTTCGTGCCGACCGGGCGCACGCCGTGGCCCACGGCGGGCCCGCGCCGGGCGGCGGTGTCGTCGTTCGGCCTGAGCGGAACCAACGCGCATGTGGTGATCGAGCAGGCGCCCGATCAAGCACCGGCGCAGCCGCATCCCGCGCCCGCGTTGTCCACCCTGGTGGTGACGGGGAAGACGCCGCAGCGGCTGGCGTCGATGGCCGCGACGCTGGCCGACTGGCTGGGCGGTCCCGGCGCGGCGACGCCGCTGGCCGATGTCGCGCACACGTTGAGTCATCATCGCGCCCAGCACAACTGGCGCGGAGCCGTCGTCGCCCGCGACACCGCCGCCGCGGTGGCCGGGCTGCGCGACCTGGCCGCCGGCGCGCCGGCGCCGGGCGTGCTCGCTCCCGTCGAGGCCGCCCGGCGCACCGGCACGGTCTTCGTCTACTCCGGCCAGGGCGCGCAGTGGGCCGGCATGGGCCGCCGCCTGCTGGCCGACGAGCCCGCCTTCGCGGCCGCGATCGCCGAACTCGAACCCGACTTCGTTGCCCAGACCGGGTTTTCGCTGCAGCGGACCCTGGCCGACGGTCAGCCGGTGGTCGGCATCCAGAACATTCAGCCCGTGCTGGTGGCCATTCAGCTCGCGCTCACCGCGCTGTGGCGCCACTACGGGATCGAGCCCGACGCGGTGATCGGGCACTCGATGGGCGAGGTCTCGGCCGCCGTGGTGTCCGGCGCGCTCACGCCGGCCGAAGGGCTGCGGGTGATCGCCACCCGGTCGGCGCTGATGGCCCGGTTGTCGGGCCAGGGCGCGATGGCGCTGCTCGAACTGGACGCCGAGGCGACCGGAGCACTGATCACCGACTACCCCCAGGTGACGCTCGCCGTGCACGCCTCACCGCGCCAATCGGTCATCGCCGGGCCGCCCGAACAGGTGGACGCGGTCATCGCGGCCGTCGTCGCCCGAAACCTGCTCGCGCGGCGGATCGAAGTCGACGTCGCCTCGCACCACCCGATCGTCGACCCGATCCTGCCCGAACTACGTTCTGCGCTCGCCGATTTGGAACCTAAGGCGCCGGCCATCCCAATGCTCAGCACGACCACGGAAGGGCCCACGCCGCTGCCCGACGCCGATTACTGGGCCGCCAACCTGCGCAACCCGGTGCGCTTCCACCAGGCCGTCAGCCGGGCCGGCTCCGACCGGCACACCTTCGTCGAGATCAGCCCCCACCCGCTGCTCACCCACGCCATCGCCGACACGCTGGGGGCCGAAGCCCGCCACGTCATCGGCACGCTGCACCGCGACACCGACGACACCACCAGCTTCCACACCCAGCTGGCCGCCGTCGCGCAAACCCCGCCCGGCGCCGACCACGGCCGTCTGGCCGACATCCCGGTGACGCCCTGGCGGCACACCCAATTCTGGGTCGCCGACCGGTCCGCGATGTCGGAGTCGGTCTCCGCCCACCCACTGCTGGGCGCGCACATCGAGGTTCCGTCCAGCCGCGACCACGTGTGGCGGGCCGACACCGGCACCGCGGTCTCCCCCTGGCTCGCCGACCACAAGGTGTTCGGTCAGGCCGTCATGCCCGGCGCGGCGTTCGCCGAAATCGCCTTGGCCGCAGCCAGTGAAGCGCTGGGCGTGCCGGTTGCGGGCATCTCGATCAACCAGCTCGAGGTCGAGCAGATGCTCACCCTCGGCGACCACACCCAGCTCACCACCCAGCTGACCCGCGGAGCAGACGACAAGACCCGCATCGAGATCTACTCGCGATCGTCCGGCGGCTGGGTCAGACACGCCACCGCCAGGGCCGAGCTGCGGACGTCGGACGCCCGCCCCGACCGGCCCGCGCCCCCCGGGCACGGCGACACCGAGATCAAACCGGCCGACCTGTACGGCGTGCTGCGCCACGCCGGCCAGTACCACGGCCCCGCCTTCGCTGCGCTCGCCACCATCCACCGGATGCCCGGCGGGTTCGTCGAATCGGAAATCATCCTCCCGGACGAGGCGCCGCGGCATCCCGCGTTCCGGCTGCACCCCGTCATGCTGGACGCCGCGCTGCAGAGCCTGGCCGCCGCGATGCCGGACGACGAACTCGCCGGGTCCGCCGAAGCCAGTTACCTGCCGGTGTCCTTCGACGCCATCCGGGTCTCGGGCGACCCCGGCCGGCGCGCCCGCTGCCGGGTCCAGCTGACCAACCTCGACGAGGGCGGCGTGGGCAAGCTGGGCAGAATCGTGTTGACCGACGACGCCGGAACGGTCACCGCGGAGATCAACGACATCTACCTGCGCCGCGTCGAGCGGCGCAGCGTGCCACTTCCCCTGTCGCAGAAGGTATTCGACACCACCTGGGTGTCCCGGCCGATCGCGGCCGCCGGCTCCGAAGCCCCCGGCAGCTGGCTGGTGCTCGCCGCCGCCGAAACCCGCGAGGGCGCGGCGGCGTTCGCCACGGGCTGGCGCTCACCGGCGCGCCGGGTGGTCACCGCCGACCTGTCCGACGAGTCCGCCATCCTGTCCGCATTCGCCGACGCGGCCGGCGATCCCGAGCGCCCACCCGTCGGCGTGGTCGTGTTCGTGGCCCCCAACCCCGGCGTCGGCGACGACGGCATAAGCCGGGCGCGGGAAACGGTCTGGGCGGTGTCGACCGTCATCCGCGCGATCGTCGGCGGCTGGCACGGTCGATCGCCGCGGCTCTGGCTGGTCACCCAGGGCGGCCTGGCGGTGCACGAGGAGGCAGGCCAGCCCGGGGTCGGCGCGCTCAAGGGACTGGTGCGGGTGCTGGCCTACGAGCACCCCGAGCTGCGGACCACGCTGGTCGACCTCGACGGCGATCCCGCGACAGCGCTCAACGCCGAACTGTCCGAGGCGGTTTCGGGGCAGGTCGACGACGTGGTCGCGTGGCGCGGCGGGCAGCGCTACACGGAACGCCTCACCCGGGCGGCCATCGGCGAACGCACCACAGGGGACGTCGTCCGGCGGGGAGCGTCCTACATCGTCACCGGTGGACTCGGTGGCCTCGGCCTCGTCATGGCGCGATGGCTGGTGGACAGCGGCGCCGCGCGACTCGTCCTCAACGGGCGCAGCGAACCGTCGGAGCAGCAGCGCGCGGTCCTGGCCGAACTGGAGCGCACCGCCGAGATCGTCGTGGTGACCGGCGACATCGCGACCGAAGGCGTCGCCCAGAAACTGGTGACCGCCGCCGGCGAATCTAACCTGCGCGGCGTCCTGCACGCGGCCGCCGTGCTCGACGACAGCCTGGTGTTCTCGATGACCAGGGAGAGCGTCGAACGGGTGTGGGCGCCCAAAGTCACCGGGGCGCTGCGACTGCATCAGGCCAGCGCCAGTTGCGACTTGGACTGGTGGCTCGGGTTTTCGTCCACCGCCTCGATGCTGGGCGGCCCGGGGCAGGCCTCGTACGCGTGCGCGAGTGCCTGGCTGGACGCCCTGGTCGACTGGCGGCGGGCGGCGGGCCTGCCCGCCGCGGTGATCAACTGGGGCCCGTGGGCAGAGGTCGGGCTCGCCCGCACGCTCGCCGGCGGCGCGCTCGATCCCATCACTCCCGCCGAGGGCGCCGCGGCGATGGAGCCGCTGCTGGCCAGCGGCAGATGCCACACCGGCGTCGGCCGGCTGCGGCCCGACCGGGCGCTCATCGCCTTCCCCGAAATCCGCGAACTCGGCTACTTCACCAACGTGGTCGCCGAACTGGAGGCCGCGGGCGACGGCGGCGACTGGGCGGGCCCCGAGGCGCTGGACGGGCTGGAATCCGGTGCGGCGCAAGCGCTGATGACCGATCGGCTGCGGGCACGCATCGCCGCGGTCATGGGCTACGCGGATCGATCGGCCGTCGACCCGAATGTTCCCCTCATCGAGCTCGGGATGGATTCCCTGATGGCGGTGCGCATCCGGAATTCGGCACGCGCGGACTTCGGGGTCGAGCCGCCGGTGGCACTCCTGTTGCAAGGGGCGTCGCTGCACGACCTCACGGCCGACCTGGTCCGCCAGCTCGGCCTGGCCGGCGATGCACAGGCACTCGAGCAGGAAGACGCGGTTCGCGACCGGGCGCAGCAGCGCGCGGCCGCGCGCCAACAAGCCGCACTGCGGCGGAAGCGAGGACACCAAGCATGAGCACGACCTCGACGGAGTTGCCGCCCAACGCGATCGCGGTGGTCGGCATGGCCGGACGATTCCCCGGCGCCAACGACGTGTCGGCGTTCTGGGACAACCTGCGCCACGGCAAGGAGTCCATCACCACGCTGTCCGAGCAGGAGCTCAAAGCCGCCGGGGTCGGCGACGACGTGCTGGCGAACCCGGCGTATGTGCGGCGCGCACCGATTGTCGACGGGGTCGACGAATTCGACGCCGAATTCTTCGGCTTTCCGCCCCAGCTCGCCCGGATGCTGGACCCGCAGCACCGGTTGTTCCTGCAGTGCGCGTGGCACGCGTTCGAGGACGCCGGCTGCGACCCCGCCCGGTTCGACGGTTCGATCGGCGTGTACGGGACCAGCTCGCCCAGTGGCTATCTCCTGCACAATCTTTCGTCACATCGCGCCCAGGACGCCTTCATGGGGACGGGTCTGAACTTCGAGCAGTTCAACCTGTTCCTGCAGAACGACAAGGACTTTCTCGCCACCCGGGTGTCCCATCAGTTCGATCTGCGCGGCCCGAGCATCACGGTCCAGACCGCGTGCTCGTCCTCGTTGGTCGCGGTCCATCTCGCGTGCCAGAGCCTGCTCAGCGGGGAATGCGACCTGGCCCTCGCGGGTGGGGTGTCGCTGTCGGTCCCCCACCATGTGGGGTACTGGAATTCGCCGGGCTCCATGGTGTCCGCGGTCGGCCATTGCCGGCCCTTCGACGTGCGGGCCGACGGCACCGTCTTCGGCAGCGGCGTGGCCATCGTGGCCCTCAAGCCCCTGCAGGCCGCCCTCGACGCCGGTGACCGCATTCACGCCGTCATCCGCGGATCGGCGATCAACAACGACGGATCGATGAAAATGGGCTACGCGGCACCGAATCCGGCCGCCCAGGCCGACGTGATCGCGGAAGCCCACGCGGTGGCCGGCGTCGACGCGTCGACCGTGAGCTATGTCGAGACACACGGGACCGGCACGCCGCTCGGCGATCCCATCGAGGTCCAGGGTCTGCGCTCCGCGTTCGCCGTGTCGCAGGCGCCCCGGCCCGGCCCCTGCGTGCTCGGGTCGGTCAAGTCGAACATCGGCCACCTGGAGGTGGCGGCCGGCGTGGTGGGCCTGATCAAAACCATTCTGTGCCTGAAGAACAAGGCGATCCCCGGGACGCTGCACTTCACCAGCCCGAACCCGGAGCTGCACCTCGACGAGACCCCGTTCACGGTGCGCAGCACCTACGGGGCGTGGGATTCCGAAGGTGCGCGGCGGGCCGGCGTCAGTTCGTTCGGGGTGGGCGGCACCAACGTCCACGTCGTGGTCGAGGAGGCGCCCCACGTTCCGGACCGCGCCGCGCCACCCGGTCCCCAGGTGCTGCTGCTGTCGGCGCAAACCACGGCGGCGCTTGAGCAGTCGCGCGCCGCACTGGCCGACGCGTTGGCCGGCCCGGACGGTCCCGAGCCGGCCGACGTCGCCCACACCCTCGCCGGACGCCGCAAGCACCGCCTCACCATGGCGGCCGTGGTGCACGACCGCGATCATGCGGCCACCGTGCTGCGGGCCGCCGAACACGACAACGTCTTCGTCGGCGAATCCCTCGCCGGCGGCGAAAACCCCGCGGGGCGGGTGGTGTTCATGTTCCCGGGGCAGGGCGCCCAGCACGTCGGCATGGCCAGGGGCCTCTACGACACGGAGCCCGCGTTCGCCGAACACTTCGACGCCTGCGTCGCGGGATTCGGCGATGAGATGGGCATCGACCTGAAGGCGTTGATATTCGGTGACGCCGCAACCGACCTGGAGCGCATCGACCGCTCCCAGCCCGCCCTGTTCACGGTGGAATACGCGCTGGCGCGGTTGGCCGAACACTACGGGCTGCGTGCCGGGGCGTACATCGGTTACAGCACGGGTGAGTACATCGCGGCCACGCTGGCCGGGGTGTTCGGCCTCGAGACGGCGATCACGCTGGTGGCCTTGCGCGCCCGCCTGATGCACGAGTCCCCGCCCGGTTCGATGGTCGCCGTCGCGCTGGGCCCCGACGACATCGCTCCCTACCTCACCCCGGGCGTCGAGCTTTCCGCGGTCAACGATCCCGGCAACTGCGTCGTCGCCGGGGCAGGCGACGAGATCCGCGCGTTCACCCAGCGGCTCCGCGAGGCGGGCATCACCGCCCGGCGCGTGCGGGCGACACACGCATTCCATTCCAGCGCAATGGATTCGATGGCGGCCGAATTTCAGCAGTTCCTGTCCGGCGTCGAGCTGCGCCGCCCCGACACGCCGCTGCTCAGCAACCTCACCGGGACCTGGATGTCGGACGAGCAGATCACCGACCCGGCCGGCTGGGCCCGCCAGATCAGTTCCACGATCCGGTTCGCCGACGAGCTCGACGTGCTCTTGAGCGATCCGGGCCGCGTGCTCGTCGAGGTCGGTCCCGGCGGCAGCCTGACGGGCTCGGCTTTGCGGCACCCGAAGTGGTCGAGTGGCCACCGCGCGGTTCGCCTGATGCGACATCCGATTCAGAACGTCGACGACCGGGACACCTTCCTGCTCGGGCTCGGCCAACTGTGGGCGGCCGGTGTGCCCGTCGATTGGGAACCGCTGACCGGGCCGACGCCCAGGCTGGTCTCCCTGCCCGGTTACGCCTTTGCCCGCGAACGGCATTGGGTCGACGCGAAACCCCTCGCCTGGCTCGACCGGTCCACCGAGACTCCCGAAGCCCCGGGCGCTGCCGCCAACGGCGCCGATGCGTCCACGAACGGGCATCAATCGCACACCGAGGCGACGCTGCGGCAGATCTGGATGCAATGCCTGGGCCTGAACTCGATCGGCCGCAACGACAACTTCTTCGACCTCGGCGGCGACTCCCTGATCTCGATCGGCATCGCGACCAACGCCGGCAACGCCGGGCTGGATGTCACGCCCCAGGATCTCTACGGCAACCCGACATTGGCCACCCTGGCGGCCCACGTCGACGCCAAATACGCGGCGGGCTCGCTGGCGAAAGCGCCCGACGCCGCGTCCCGTCCGGCCGTTCCTCCGAACGTCGCGCAGTTCCTCGAGAGCGGCGTGCGGCGGGCGGGGCGCTGGCGCGTGCCGTTGATCCTGCGCCTCGATCCGACGGTCAGCCTCGACGACGTCCGGGCGGTGCTGACCGCCGTGACCAACCACCACGACGCGTTGCGGCTACAGCTCGTCGAGCACGCCGGGACCTGGGTCCAGTGCGTCACGGAGGCAGCCGAATTCGATCATCTGTCGTCGCGGACGCTGCCCGGCACCGATGCCGACACGCAGCGGGCGGCGGTGCTCGACGTCGTGGCCGAGCTCACGGCACAGGACGACCTCGCCGCGCCGTTGACCGCCAGCCTCCTCTCTGGCCCCGGCGACGCGCGCTACCTGACGTTGTCGCTGCACGAGGCCGTCGCCGACACCGCCTCCCGCGAGATCCTGGTCGCCGACATCTTCACCGCATTCACGCAACGGCTGGTGGGAGAGGACATCTCGCTGCCGCCGACCACCACCTCGTGGCGGGACTGGTCGCTGCGCGTCGCCGGCCTCGCCACCCACCCCGCGGTCCTCGGTACGAGCGACTTCTGGCTGGAGAGCTCGGGCCGCGCGACGCTGCGGCCGGCGGACCCGGAAGTCACCGACCGGCCCCTGGGCGACGACCTGGCCAAGGTGCCGTCGGCGCTCACCGTCGAGCAGACCTCCGAGGTCGACGATGTGCGGCGCGCGCTCGGCTGGTCGATCGACGAGATCCTGCTCGCGGCGCTCGGCAGGACCATCGCCGAGACGATCGGCACCGGCGTCCTCGCCGTCGACCTGGAGGGGGCGGGCCGTTCGGTGTTGCGGCCGGACGTGGACCTGCGCAGGACCGTCGGCCGGTTCACCACGATCTATCCGGTGCCGCTTCGCTGCGCGACGAGCGACGACACCGGCGCGAGCGAACTGCTGACCGACGTGCGCGACACCCTCAAATCCGTTCCGCACCATGGGATCGGATACGGGCTGCTGCGGCACCTCTACGCGCCCACCGCACGCGCACTCTCGGCCGTGCCGCCCGCCGACGTCCACTTCCGGTACGTCGGCATGATCCCCGAATTGCCGCCCATCGACGCGCCGGTGCAATTCGACTCGGACGCGGCCATGCCGGTGCGCGACACGATCCCGGGCCTGGGCCATGCCATCGAGCTTCGGGTGTACCGCCACTCCGGCGTGCTGCACCTCGACTGGTGGTACGACACCCGCCGGGTGCAGGGCGCGCGCGCCGAAGCGCTGGCGCGGCGCTTCCCATTGGCGCTGCGGGAGCTGATCGGGGACGCCATGTCCGCCGCTTCCGGCGACGGCGACCTCGGCTCGCAGCAGGTGGAGTTGGCATTGGTGGACTTGTCGGCCCTGGATGCGAGCTGAGGGGGGCCGGTGAATCACGCACGCAGAGCGACGGACAAGGCGGTCGTCGTCGACAAGGTCCGCAAGACCTTCGGCGATTTCGTGGCCTTGCACGAGGTCAGCTTCGAAGTCGGCCGGGGCGAGGTGCTCGGTCTGCTCGGCCCGAACGGCGCGGGCAAGACGACGCTCGTCGACATCCTGTCGACCCTGAGCCGGCCGGACAGCGGCCGCGCCGTGGTCGCCGGCTACGACGTCGTCCGGGAACCGGCCGGTGTCCGCCAGGCCATCATGCTCACCGGGCAGCAAGTCGCGATCGACGACATGCTCACCGGCGGCGAGAATCTGGTGATGTTCGGTCGGCTGTTCGGCTTGAGCAAGTCGGCGGCCCGCGCCCGCGCCAAGCAACTCATCGACGAATTCGATCTGGCATACGCCGCCGACCGCCGGGTGAAGACCTACTCCGGCGGCATGCGCCGCCGGATCGACATCGCCTGTGGCCTGGTGGTCCGGCCCCAGGTGGTGTTCCTCGACGAGCCCACCACCGGCCTGGATCCGCGTAGCAGGCAGAGCATTTGGGACCTGGTCGGCAAGTTCAAGGACATGGGCGTCGCCACGCTGTTGACGACGCAGTATCTCGAGGAGGCGGACGCGCTGGCCGACCGGATCGTCGTCATCGACCACGGACGGGTGATCGCCGAGGGGACGGCCGACGAGCTCAAGGAGCGCACCGGCGGCAGCTATTGCGAAATCGTGCCGCGGCGCCTCGCGGATCTGCCGGTGATCGCCGACGTGCTCGGCCCGTTGCTGCCGGAGAAGATCAGGGCCACCCTGACGCCCGATTCGGATCGAATCGCGATCCCCGCCCCGGACGGCGCCAACACGCTCGTCGAGGCCGTCGGGCGATTGGCCGCCGCCAACATCGAGGTGGCTGACGTGGCCCTGCGGCGACCGTCGCTCGACGACGTATTCCTCGCGCTGACAGACGAATCCCCCGCCGCGCGCACCCCCGTCGCTACCCGGGCCGTCGGGTGACCGCCACCGCGACCACCGAGCGGCACCTGTCCACGCTGACGCAGTGGTGGGTCCTCACCGTCCGCTTCATCGCACCGACGCTGCGCAACGGAGAGCTGCTCGTGACCGTCGCGTCGTCGGTCGTTTTCACCGCCGGCTTCTACATCCCGCTGCATCAGATCATGGGCACCGCGACCAAGGGACTGTCCAGCAGCTACGCGCAATACGTGATGCCGCTGATCGCGCTGCAGGCGATCACCTTCGCCGCGATGTCGACGGCGTTTCGTGCCGCGACCGATTCGGTGCAGGGCATCAACCGCCGGTTCCGGTCCATGCCGATGGCCCCGTTCGCCCCGGTGGGAGCCCGCGTCTCGGCCGCGGTGTACCGGTGCACGGTTTCGGTGGCGGTGGCGGTGGTCTGTGGCTACGTGATCGGATTCCGGTTCCACCGGTCGGCGATCTACGTCGTCGCCTTCTGCCTGTTGGTGGTGGCCATCGGGTCGATGCTGTCCTTCGCGGCGGACCTGGTGGGCACCGGGACGCGCAACCCGGAGGCCATGACACCGCTGCTCATCCTGCCGCCGCTGATCTTCGGACTGCTGTCCACCGGAGTCCAACCGGCGCAGCAGTTTCCGCACTGGATCCAGCCGATCGTCCGCAACCAGCCGGTGTCCCAGTTCGTGATCGCCCTGCGCGCCCTGGCCGGGGACGCCGCCCCGTACGGAGGGTCGGTGACGTGGCCGGTGCTGGCGCCGACGCTGGCGTGGTTGTCCGGGTTGACGGCGCTGCTGATACCGGCATCGGCGATCGTTCTGGCCAGGCGGGCGCGATGACCCTGGTCCACGAAGCCACCGATCCGTTCGTCGAACGGCGCCGTCACCACGAGGACTCGCCGCGGGCGCTGGCGACCCAGACGTGGGTCCAGACGCGGCGGATCCTGCTGCGCTGGGCGCGCGACCTGACGGCGGTGATCGAGGCGCTGGTGTTGCCCGTCCTATTCCTGCTGACGCTGAACATCATTCTGGGCAACGTCATTTCGCAGGTCACCGGTCACAGCGCGCTGTACGGCACGGTTCCGCTGAACGCGCTCGCCGCCACGATCAACGGCGCGGCGATCGGGGCGATCGGCCTCATCGGGGAACGCTCCGACGGGCTGCTGCGCCGGCTATGGGTGGTGCCCGTGCACCGCGCGTCCGGTGTGCTCTCGCGCATCGCCGCCGAAATGATTCGGATCATGATCACCACGCTGGTCGTGCTGGGCGTCGGAATGCTGCTGGGTTTCCGCTTCCGGCAGGGTTTCCTCGCCAGCCTGACCTGGTTCGTCGTCCCGCTGATATTCGGGCTGGCGTTCGCGACCCTGATCACGATGGCGGCGTTGTACACCGCGAACAACTTTCTGCTCGAGACGGTCACTCTCCTGCACGTTCTGGCCGTCGTCTTCTCGACCGGCTTCCTGCCGGTGGACCAATTCCCGAAGTGGATACAGCCGGTGGTCGCCCACCAGCCGATGAGCTACGCGATCGAAGCCATGCGTGGCCTGTCGCTGGGCGGCCCGGTGCGGTGGCCGATGATCGCCACGCTGTTGTGGGCGGGCGGCATCACCGCCGTGTGCATCGTGCCGACGCTGGTCGGCTATCGACGGGCCAGCACGAGCTGACAAGGGGGTAGTGGGACAATGTTTCCCGGATCCGTGATCCGAAGGCTGACGCGCAGCGAAGAGGTCTTCGCGGTCAACGAAACCTATTTTGCCTTCACCGCTTTCATCATCGGTCCCGTCGACCTCGACGCGATGGCCGACGCCTTCGACGCGCTGCTCGAGTCCCATCCGGTGTTCACCGGCCGGCTGGAACAGGGCGACGACGGCCGCTACCAGATCGTCGCGGAAGACCTGATGCACCCGGGCATCTGGGTGATCGAGGGTGACGCCGATCCGGCATCGGCCGGCATGCGGCTCGACCAGACGCAAACCTTGCTCAATCTCCGGTTGAAGCGCAGCGGCGAGCGCACCGAACTGACCCTGTACACCCATCACAGCCTCGCGGACGCCCATCATGCGTTCGGTCTGCTCGAGGAGCTGTTCTCCCTCTACACCGATGTCGTGACCACCGGCGCACCGCCCCCGATCACACCGCAGCCCGCGCCAGAATCGCTGGAGCTGTTGCTCGAACAGCGTGGCGTGACAAAGCAGCAGCGCTCCGGGCTGGAGAAGCTGTTCAAGGCGATGTTCGCCTACGACCTGCCGGCGCAGGAGACGCCGCCGGCGATGCCGGATCCGGATGCGATCCAACCCATTCCGATCGCGCGGATCCGGTTCACCGAAGAGGAGACGGCGGAGCTGGTGGAGTTCGGGCTGGCCAATCAGCTCAGCCTCAACTCCGTCGTGGCGGCGGCGATTCTGCTGGCCGAGTGGGAAATGCGCGGCACCCCGCACATTCCGATTCCCTACATCTATCCGGTCGACCTGCGTTACCTGCTGTCACCCCCGGTGAGTCTCACCGGCAGCACGCTGCCGCTGGGCGTGGCCACCTATCTCGCCGAGATCAGGGCCGACACCGAACTGGTGGATCTGGCTCGCGGGATCGTCGAGTCCTTCCGGACCGACCTGTCGGACGGCGTGATCCAGCAATCGGCGATGCATTTCAACCTGCAGTATCAGGGCACCCCGGCCGGGCTCCCTCCGGTGGTGCTGTGCACCGACACCGGCACCATCCCCCCGCTGCGGGTTCCCGAAGAGATCGAGCTCGAGGACTTTCAGAGCGAGCTCTACTTCCCCACCCGCGCGCCCGTCGACCTCTACAGCGTCGGAACCTTCGCCAACCGGCTGTTCATCGAACACCACGCACACCTGCCCGGGCGCGAAAAGACTTTGGACGCAATACATTCGCGGCTGTGCTCGCTGGTCGACGAGGACAGCTGGGTCATGGAGTGAACCGGCGCCGTCACGATGCCGCGACGGCGCCCTCCCCTTCGGCCACCAGCGTCTCGGTCAGGTGCAGGCTCAGCGAACGCGCGGAGTTGTAGGTCGCCACGACCTTGGGGGTGATCCGTATCCCCGTCTCGGCCTCGATGCGGGTCCGCAGCTCGAGGTTGCCCAGCGAGTCCAGGCCGTGATCGGCGAACGCGCGGTCGGGATCGATCGCGCGCCGCAGGATCAGCCCCGTCTGCTCGGTGATCAGGCGCCGCAGCCGGGCCGGCCATTCGTCGGGCGGCAGCGCCCGCAATTCTGCGCGCAGCGTGGCGCCCTCGCCGCCGTGCTGTTCCCCCGCGGCCTGGAAGGCCTCGGCGAAGGGGCTGCGCGCCACCAGCGCGGCCAGCCACGGCGCGCCCGTCGTCGGGACGTAACCGGTGTAGCCGCGGTCGTACCGGAGCAGCGTCTCGAACGCGCGCGCGCCCTCGTCCGGAGCAATCATGGTGGTGCGGCCCCCGGCCGCCAGGAAGGTCGCGCGGCCGATCTCGCCCCACGCCCCCCACGCGATCGTGGTGGCGGGCAGGCCCTGGCCGCGGCGCCAATGGGTGAACGCGTCCAGCCAGCTGGAGGCCGCGGCGTAGGCGCCCTGGCCCGCGGAGCCGAACAGCGCGGCCACCGACGAGAAGCAGCAGAACCAGTCCAGCGGCTGTCCCGTTGTCGCGTGATGTAAATTCCACACGCCGTTGACCTTTGGCGCCCAGTCCTTGTCGATCAGATCGTCGGTGATGTTGGCGAGCACGGCGTCCTCGACCACCGCGGCGGCATGCAGCACCCCGCGCAGCGCTAGTCCGGTGGCCGTGGCCGCGGCCACCACCCGGGCCGCGGTGTCTGACTCGGCGATGTTGCCGCTTTCCACGACGACATCGGTTCCGTTCGCGCGCAGCCGTTCGATTGCCTGGCGCGCCTTGGGAGTGGGATTGGAGCGGGCCGTCAGCACTATCCGCCCGCACCCGGCCTTGGCCATTTCGGAAGCCAGGAACAAGCCCAGGCCGCCCAGGCCGCCGGTGACGATGTAGGCGCCGTCGTCGCGGAACACCGGGGCCTGCTCCGGCGGCAGCACCGCGCGGGTCTGGCCGGTGCGCGGCACGGTGAGCACCAGCTTGCCGGTGTGCTCGGCGCCGCTCATCACGCGGATCGCCGTCGCCGCCTCCGATATCGGGTATTCGGTGCAATTCGGTTGCGGCAGATCACCGTCCGCGATCCGCTGGTAGACCGCCCGCAACAGCTGCTGCACCCGCCGCGGGTGCGTCTTGGTCAGCAGCGCCAAATCGACGGCGTAGAACGTGAGGTTGTGGCGGAAGGGATACAGGCCCAGCCGGGCGTCGTCGTAGATGTCGCGCTTGCCGATCTCCACGAACCGCCCACCGTAGGCGAGCAGGTTGAGCCCGGCGCGCTGGGCGGCACCGGTCAGCGAGTTGAGCACCAGGTCGACGCCGTACCCGTCGGTGTCGCGGCGGATCTCGTCGGCGAACGCCGTGCTGCGTGAGTCGTAGACATGCTCGATGCCCATGTCGCGCAGCATCTCCCGCCGTTCCGGGCTGCCCGCGGTGGCGTAGATCTCCGCCCCCACCATTCGCGCGATCGCTATCGCGGCCTGACCGACGCCGCCGGTGCCGGAGTGGATGAGCACCTTGTCTTCGGCCGAGATCCCCGCCAGTTCGTACAGCCCGTACCACGCGGTGCCGTAGGCCGTCGCCGCGGCTGCGGCCTGGCCGGCGGTCATCCCGGACGGCAGGGTGGTCACCAGTCGGGCGTCACACGTGACGAACGTGCCCCAGCTGCCGTTGGCGAAACCGGAGAAACCGCCGACCCGGTCGCCGACGCGGTGGTCGGTGACGTCCGCGCCGACGCGGGTGACGACGCCGCCCAGGTCGAATCCCAGCTGGTGCGGCTCGCCCTCCAGGTCGGGGTAACGGCCAAGCGCGGCAAGTACTTCGGCGAAGTTGACGCTGGACGCGTCGATCGCGACCTCCACCTCGCCCGGGCCGGGCGTCCTGCGGTCGACGGCGACGAATTCCAGCGTTTGCAGGTCACCGGGATGACGGACCGCCACGCGCATCCCCTCCGTCTCGTGGTTCACCGTGGTGACCCGGCGTTCGTCGGCGCCCAGGGGCGTGCAGCGCAGCCGCGCCGTGTGCCACTGCCCGCCGCGCCACGCGGTCTCGTCCTCGGCCGAACCGCACAGCAATTCGTGGGCGGCACGTTCGACGTCCGCGTCGGCCTCGAGGTCGATCTGGGTGGTCCGCAGCTGCGGGTTCTCCGCGCCGACCACCCGCAGCAGGCCGCGCAGGCCGCCCTGGACCAGGTTCGGCGCGTCCCCGGGCCGCACGATCTGCGCCCGCCGCGTGATGACGTACAGGCGCGGCGGCGTCGCCGACATCTCCGGCAAGTCGCGGATCATGCGCACCACATGGCGGACCTGTTCGCGTCCGTCGAGCAGGCCCCGATCGTCCGGCTCCCCGGCCGGCGGCGGGCACACGATGACCACCCCCTCCAGGCCGCCACGCACCGCGGCGCCGAGCCGCTCAGCGTTGGGGCGGTGCTCGGCCTGCCGTGGCCAGCTCAGGAAATCTGTTTGTGCGCCAAGGGATTTCAATGTATCCGCCAGGGTCGACGCGAGCGGGTCGGCCTCGGCGGTGTCGATCAGCAGCCAGGCGCCGACCGGCCGCTCGGGCACCGGCGGCAGCGTCCGCCGCTGCCAGTCGACGGTCAGCAGCCGCTCGGCCATCAGCTCGTCGGGGCCGCCACCCCGGCCGAGGCCCATGCGCAGGCCCTGCACCGCCAGCAGCACCGTGCCGTCGGAATCCAGCAGATCGAGGTCGACGTCCACCGAGGACGCCGTCGCCGCGACGAGCCGGAGGTGGCAATAGCGGGCGCCGCGCGCCGGACCGTGGCGGCGCAGCCGCGCGACGCCCAACGGCAGCAGGCTGCCGTGGGCGGCCTCCTTGACGGCGGGGTGCGCCAGCACGGTCTGGAAGCAGGCGTCCAGCAGGGCGGGATGCACCCCGTAACTCCCCTGCTCCGCGCGGACCGCGCCGGGGAGCGCGACCTCGGCCACCACGCTGCGGCTCTTGCCTTCGGCGGTGCGCGTCGACACCAGACCGGCGAAGGCCGGACCGTACTCGACGCCGCGCTCGGCGAACGACTGTCGCAGCGCGGCACCGTCTTCCAGCTGCGGGTGGGTGGCCAGCAGGGCGGCGACGTCGCGTCGCTGCGGCTGCTCGTCGGCGACCGCGTGCAACACCGCCGCGGCGCTGCGGATCCGTTCCCCGTCGCGATCGGTCTCCACCACGAACTCGGCAACGCCCGCGTCCAGGATCGAAGCCACCGCGCTCACCGGCGTCTCGTCGTCCAGCAGCAGCATCTCCTCGAAGCGGACGTCGCGCACCTCCGCGTCCGGCCCCAGCACCGCCGCCGCGGCAGCCAGCGCCATCTCGCAGAAGCCCGCCCCCGGGAAAACCCCGACCCCGTTCACCCGATGGTCGGCCAGCCAGGGCAACGCCGCGGTGCCCACCCCGCCCTGCCACGCGTGGCGTTCCGGTTCCTCCGGCAGCCGCACGTGGGCACCCAACAGCGGATGCACGTCGAGCGTGAACTGCCCGCGCCCCGGCGCGCCCGCCCCGCCGGCGTCGACGAGCAGCCGCTGGTGGGTCCACGTCGGCAGCGGCGCGTCCACCAGCCGACCGCCCGGGTACAGCGCGGAGAAGTCGATGGCGGCGCCGGCGCTGAACAGATCCGCCAGGAAGCCCAACAGCCCGTGCGGCATCGGCTGCTCGCGGCGCATGGCCGGCAGCGCGGCGATGCCAACGTCGGAGGCGCCCGCGTTCTGTTCGACCGCCCGGGTCAGCAGCGGATGCGGCGACGGTTCACCGAAGACGCGATGGCCGTCGTCGAGGGCGGCCTGCACCGCGGCGGCGAACTTCACCGACTGGCGCAGGTTGTCCACCCAGTATCCGGCGTCGAACGCCGGCCGGGCGCGTGGATCGTCCAGCGTCGCAGAGTAATACGGCACTTCAGCCGCCGCCGGCGTCAGATCGGCGAGTTGGGCGGCCAAGTCGGCGAGGATCGGATCGACCTGGGACGAGTGCGAGGCGACGTCCACGGCCACCTCGCGGGCCATCACCTCGCGGCCCTCCCACTCCGCGACCAGATCGCGCACCGCCTGCGTCGCCCCGCCGATCACGGTGGAGTTGGGCGACGCGACCACCGAGACCACCACGTCGCCGACGCCGCGGGCGGCCAGTTCGTCGCGCACCTGCTGGGCGGGCAGCTCCACCGAGGCCATCGCGCCCGCGCCGGCGATCCGGCACATCAACGCCGAGCGCCGGCAGATCACCCTGACCCCGTCGGGCAGCGACAGCGCGCCGGCCACCACGGCCGCCGCGATCTCGCCCATCGAGTGGCCGATCACCGCCCCCGGCCGCACACCGTAGGCGCGCATCGCGGTCGCCAGCGCCACCTGGAAGGCGAACAGTGTCGGCTGCACCCGGTCGATGCCGGTGACCGTCTTCGGCGCCGACATCGCCTCGGTCACCGAGAAACCCGACTCCGCCGCGATCAACGGCTCGGCCGCGGCGACGGCGGCGGCGAACGCCGGCTCCTTGGCCAGCAGCTCGGCGCCCATCGCGGCCCACTGCGAGCCCTGGCCGGAGAAGATCCACACCGGCCCGCGATCGTCATGACCGGCCGCCGGCGCGAAAGGGGTTTCGCCGTCGGCGATTTCGCGCAGCCCGGCGATCAGCCCGTCGATGCTGTCCGCCGTCACCGCGGTGCGCACGGTCCGGTGCGCGCGTCGCCGCGCCAGGGTGTAGGCCAGGTCGGCGGCGGACACGGTTTCCCGGTGGTCGCACACCCACTCGGCCAGCCGCCGCGCCGTGTGGCGCAGCTCGTCGGCGGAGGTGGACGACAGCGGGAACAGTAGCGACCGTGCGCTTTCCGCGCCGAACCCGTCGACGTCGGGGTCGGGCGCCTGTTCGAGGACGGCGTGCACGTTGGTGCCCGACATCCCGAACGACGTCACCCCGGCCCGCCGCGGGCCTTCGCCCTTGTCCGGCCACGGCGTAACCTCCTGCGGCACAAACAATCCCGTTTCGATGCGGGCAAGTTCGTCGGGCAGGCGGGTGAAGTGGGCCATCGGCGGCACCACACCGCTCCGCAGCCCGAGCACCGCCTTGACCAATCCGACCGCGCCCGCCGCGGCCTCGGTGTGCCCGACGTTGCTCTTGGCCGATCCGAGCGCGACACGATTGCCACCGGCTCCGTAAACCTCGGTGAGACTGGCGAATTCGAGCGGGTCGCCCTTCGGGGTTCCGGTGCCGTGGGCTTCGACCATGCCGACGGTGGCCGGGTCGACTCCGGCCGCGTCCAACGCCGCCCGGTACACCGCGGCCTGCGCATCGGCGGACGGCGTCGTGATCGTCTCGGAACGACCGTCCTGATTGACCGCCGTGCCGCGGACCACCGCCAGGATCCGGTCGCCGTCGCGCACCGCGTCGGGCAGGCGCTTGAGCAGCACCACCGCACACCCGTCGGAACGGACGAACCCGTCGGCCGCGACGTCGAACGTGTGGCAGCGTCCGGTGGGCGAAAGCATGCCCTGCGCGGACGCCGACGCCGACACCCGCGGATCCAGCACCAGCATGGCGCCGCCGGCCAGCGCGAGATCACTCTCGCCGGTGTTCAGGCTCGAGCACGCCAGGTGGACGGCGAGCAGGCCGGACGAGCACGAGGTGTCGAGCGTGATCGCCGGGCCCACCAGGCCCAACCCGTAGGCGATCCGGCCGGAGGCCATGCTGAACGGGGTGCAGGTGTAGCCGTAAGCGTCCTCCATCACACCCGCGTCGCCGCTGATCAGCGTGTAGTCCTGCTGGCACATCCCCACGAACACCCCGGTCCGCGAGCCGCTCAACGACGGCGGCGCGATGCCCGCGTGCTCGATCGCCTCCCACGACGTCTCGAGCAGCAAGCGGTGCTGCGGATCGATCGCGGTCGCTTCGCGTTCGCCGAAGCCGAAGAAGGCGGCGTCGAAACCGCCGGCGTCGTCGATGAAGCCGCCCCAACGTGACACCGACCGGCCGTGCACCCCGCGCTCGGGGTCGTAGTGGTCCTCGACGTCCCACCGGTCGGGCGGGATCTCGGTCACCAGGTCGTCGCCCCGCAGCAACGCTTGCCAGAACGCGTCGGGCGAGTCGATCCCGCCCGGAAGCCGGCATCCCATTCCGATGACCGCAATGGGGGTGACCCGTGGTTCCATCGCCGCTCAACCTCGTCTCAGGCCAACCGGCGATGCTGCGAGTATCACCGGCATCAGTGCAATTGAGAGGGCGCAGCGCAGCGTCGCTCGCGCCCCCCAACCCGAGCGGGTTTCGACGCGGAACCCAACGAAGCGCCAAGCTTAGACGCTCGAAGCAATCGGGGTGGGTCGAATAGGGGATTTCGGCCGGTGCCGCCCCGTCGCGAGCCGGTGACCTGGTGTTTTCGGCCGCACCCGGGGGCCGGTCGCCCGGTTGCGAAATACCCCCTTGGGGTATAGCGTGCATGGGAGTATCCGAGCCACGAAGCGGGGATCAAGTGACACACACGGCGCTGGGGGCGGTCGGGCACGCGTTGGCGGTTGCCGGGTCGATGACGTGGGAAATTCTGTGGGCGCTGATCCTGGGCTTCGCCCTGTCGGCGGTGGTGCAGGCGGTGGTACGGCGCTCGACCATCGTCTCGCTGTTGGGCGACGACCGGCCGCGCACGCTGGCCGTGGCCGCGGGGCTGGGTGCGGCCTCGTCGTCCTGCTCCTACGCCGCGGTCGCCTTGGCCCGCTCGCTGTTTCGCAAAGGCGCCAGCTTCACCGCCGCCATGGCCTTCGAGATCGGGTCGACCAACCTGGTCGTCGAGTTGGGCATCATCCTGGCCCTGCTGATGGGCTGGCAGTTCACCGCCGCGGAGTTCGTCGGCGGGCCGCTGATGATCGTGGTGCTGGCGGTGTTGTTCCGGTTGTTCGTGCGGTCACGCCTGATCGACGCCGCCCGCGCGCAGGCCGAGCGGGGCATCGCCGGATCGATGGAGGGCCACGCCGCCATGGACATGTCGATCCAGCGGCAGGGTTCGTTCTGGCGACGGCTCTTCTCCGGAGAGGGCTTCACCTCGGTTTCGCACGTGTTCGTGATGGAGTGGCTGGCGATCCTGCGGGATCTGGTTCTGGGCCTGTTGATCGCCGGCGCGATCGCGGCGTGGGTGCCCGCAGCGTTCTGGCGCGGCTTCTTTCTGGCCGACGACCCGGGCCTGTCGGCGCTATGGGGACCGATCGTGGGACCGGTCGTGGCGATCGTCTCCTTCGTCTGCTCGATCGGCAATGTGCCGCTGGCCGCGGTCCTGTGGAACGGCGGCATCAGCTTCGGCGGGGTCATCGCGTTCATCTACGCCGACCTGCTCATCCTGCCGATCCTGAACATCTACCGTAAGTACTACGGCACCAAGATGATGCTGACCCTGCTGGGCACGTTCTACGCCTCGATGGTGGCGGCCGGCTATCTGGTCGAATTGCTCTTCGGCGCAACCAAACTCATTCCCACCCAGCGGAACGCGACCGTCATGGAGGCGGCCATCTCGTGGAACTACACGACGTGGCTCAACATCGCCTTCCTGGCCGTCGCGGCGGTGCTGGCCATCCGGTTCGTCACCTCCGGCGGCATGCCCATGCTGCGGATGATGGGCGGTTCCCCCGATGCCGAGCATGAGCACGACTGCCACCACGACCACGGCCAGCAACCTCACTAGCCCGATTGCCCAGAACCGCATCCACCGGCGATGATGCTCCGAAGCGATCGGCAACGGTCGAGAAGGAGTGGCTGAAAGATGACGGACATGTCGGCCGATCACGGCCCCCGGCCCCGCGTCCTGCTCCTCTACTACACGTTCACCGGGCAGGTGCTCGCCGTGCTCGAAACCGCGGGTGAGGTGTTCAGCGAACGGGGGTGGGAGGTGCACCGCGCCGCGATCACCTTCACCGATCAACGGTATTCGCAGCGGTTCAGCGTCTTTCCGTTGCGGCACGCGGCGCTCGACCTCCTGAGCGTGCTGCCCGCCCAGCTGCGGCGGGCGACGGGTGAGATCGAAACCCCGGACGAGGTGCGAAACGCCGCCTACGACCTGATCTGCATCGGTTCCTCGACATGGTGGTTCACCATGAACATGCCGATGCGAACCTTCCTGAAGTCAGACGAGGCGCGAAAGCTGCTCGCCGGCAAGCCCTTCGCGGCGTTCGCCGTCTGCCGTCGCTATTGGCGCGGCAATTTCGCGGCGGTCCGCAGGCTGGGCGAGAAGCAGGGCGGTCGCTACCTGGGCGGGGTCCATTTCGAGTACCTGGGCGGCCAGATCGCCTCCGGACTCTCGCTGATGAGCTACCTGCGGTCGGGCCGATACCGGGATCGGTATTTCGGGTTGCGCATTCCGGCGACCAATATCCAGCCGCACCAGCTGGAGCAGACCCGGATCTTCGCCCGCTCGCTCGCCGATCGACTGGCCGCCCGCAGCGCGGCGTCCTGACTCAGTTCAGCCGGATGGTGTGCATGGACACCCCGGCGGCCGGCAGCCGCGCCAGCAGCGCATCGCCCATCGCCGCCGCCGGGGTGAGCACTCCCGTCAGGTCGCTGAGTCGATCACGGTCGAGCGCCAGCGCAAGACCGCTCTCGCCGAGGAGGACTCCGGTCGCGTCGTACGCGTCGCGCTGCTGCGCGAAGGTGCCCAGGTAGCGGGCGCCGGAGGCCGTCGTCGTGTAGGTCTCGACCACGTAGTGGCCGCGCTCCCGCATCGCCTCGCCGGGCCCGGTGCCCGGCTTCGCGAGGGGCGCCAGCCACCGCCGCGGCACCCGCCTGAAGTGCCTGGTGCCGACCGCCCACCCGGCCGCCAGCGCGCCCGCGACGGCCGCGGAAGCGACCGGCGCCGCGAACGACCTGCCGAGGCTCATGGTCTCCGAGTAACGGAATCGCCTGCCGTAGGCCCAGTGCTGTAATGCGTTGCTGCGCCGAACTATTCGCGTGTTGTGGGGCCCCCAGACGAGCGGGCCCAGCCAGAAGCCGGCGAGCTCGGGCGCGATCCGGCCGCCCGCGCGCCACGGGAAGTCCCGTTGCCTGCCGAGATCGGGTTCGGCCCTTCGGTCTGTGGTCAGTGTGTACGGGTCGTTCATCAGGCGACGGGCTTGCGGGTCGCCGGACGCCGTGCGCATGGATTCGAATTCCGAGGCGACCGTGCCCCCGGAACCGCCGCCCTGGAAGAAGGAGCGAAACACGAAGGTGGTGTCGCAGAGTTCCCCGGCGCCGTCGCGGGCCGCCCGCCGATACAGCTGATAGACGTTGAGATCCGAAGGCATGGAGGCGAATCCGCACGAGACCACGATCCGCGCGCCGGTTTCGACGGCCTGCTGGTGGTATCGGTCGATGCTGTCGCGGACGAACATCACCTCCCCGGTGAGGTCGGCGTAGTCCGTCCCGGCCTTGACGCAGGCCGCCACCACCGGCAGTCCGTAATTGGTGTACGGACCGACCGTCGTCAGCACCACCCGGGCGCGGGCCGCCATGGCGTCCAGTGTCGACGGGTCCGACACGTCCGCCACGATCAGCGGCCAATCCCGTGCGGCCGGGCCGAGCGCGCCGCGGGTCGCCGCCAGCCGGTCCCGGGAGCGCCCGGCCAGCGCGACGCGGGCCGCACCGGCCGCGCCGGCCAGGTAGCGGGCCGTCAACCCGCCGGAAAATCCCGTGGCGCCGTACACGACGATGTCGAAGTCGCGCTCGGTTGGGCTCATCGCCGGATCTCCTCACCCGCTCCTCGGCGAAGAGCGGTTCAGCGACCGTATCTCGTCACCCGACGGGCGTGGGTCGCGTCCGGGAAAATCGGATCCGGTGTGAGCCGACGGGTCCCGGGACCCGCCTGGCGCAAGGCATTTCATCGCGTGCGTCCGAACCGTCCGGTGCGCCGGGGCCTTTCAGGAGCGGCCGGCGAGCTTTTCGCGCAGGCGGCGGTTGACCGGTTCGGGCAGTAGCTCCGACACGTCGCCCCCGAATGTCGCGACCTCCTTGGCCAACGACGACGAGACGAACGAATACCGTGGTGTCGTCGCGACGAAAAAGGTGTCCACCCCGGCGATGTGCTTGTTCATCTGCGCCATCTGCAGCTCGTATTCGAAGTCGGTGCCGGTGCGCAGGCCCTTCACGATCGCGGTCATCCCCCGCGACCTGACGAAGTCGACCACCAGACCCTGTCCGGCCTCGACGCGCAGGTTGGGCAGATGGGTGGTCGACTCGTTGATCATGGCGATCCGCTCGTCGAGGTCGAACATGCCCTTCTTCGCGGGGTTGGTCAGGATCGCCACCACCACCTCGTCGAACTGGGCCGAGGCGCGTTCGAAGACGTCGATGTGCCCCAACGTCACCGGGTCGAACGAGCCCGGGCATACCGCGCCACTCATGACGCGCGCCGGCGACGATGCAGAACAACGAGATGAGAAGGAGCGGCGCACATGACGAAAGACGCTACACGCCGGCCTCACGGCCGCTCGGCCATCTCCAACCGGGTGTCGCCGTACACACGTGGCGGCCGCACGGACCAGCCGGCCGGCCAGGTCAACGGCGTACCGCTGGCCGCGCGCTCCACCACCGCCACGGTTCCGGAGTGCGCCCAACCGTGGGCGACCAGGGCGGCCAACACGGCCTCCACCTCGGCGGCCGCCACGTCGTAGGGCGGGTCCGCCAGGACGAGGTCGACGGGGTTCGCGGCTCCGGCGGCCAGGACGGCGGCGACCGCGCCGCGGCGCACCGTCGCGCCCGCCAAACCCAGGGCGTCGATATTGCGCGCGATGACGGCCGCGCTGCGCTGATCGGACTCCACGAACAGAGCCGAGGCCGCCCCCCGCGACAGCGCCTCCAATCCCAATGCGCCCGAACCGGCGTAGAGATCCAGCACCGCCGCGTCCGTCAGGTCTTTTCGCGCGGTCAGGATGTTGAAGAGCGATTCACGCACCCGGTCGGTGGTCGGCCTGGTCCCGCGCGGCGGGACGGCGATGCGCCGGCCGCCGGCCACGCCGCCGATGATGCGGGTCACGTGCCCACGCCTACAGCAGCGTCGACCAGTAGTCCCAGAACCGCGCCATGATCAGCAGGAACACCGCGGTGAACCACAGCGCGACGATGGACCACCGCCACTGGTACAGCACCCAGCCCACACCGCGTCCGCGGCGCTGCAGCGCCGGGCGCCACACGATCGACGCGACGACGACCAGCAGCGTGACGGTGGCCGCCCAGACGACCATGCAGTACGGGCACAACGCGCCGATCGTGTAGAGGCTCTCGTAGATCAACCAGTGCACGAACGCCGCGCCGGCGAGCAGCCCGATCGTCAACCCGATCCAATACCATTGCGGCAACGACACTTTCGTCACCGCCAGCAGCCCGGTGACGACCACCACGGTGAAGGCCACCAGGCCGAGCAGCGGGTTGGGAAAACCCAGCACCGACGCCTGCGGGGTGACCATCACCGAGCCGCACGACAGGATCGGGTTGAAATTGCACGACGGCACATACGCCGGGTTGAGCAGGAGGTCGATCTTCTCCACGGTCAGCGTTGCGGAGGCGGCCAGGCCGATCACGCCGGCGATCAGCACCCACCACGCGCTGGCCGCCGGTACGCGCGCTTCCTGAGGCGATTCCGCTGTCAGGTCGGCGGTTTGGGTCGACACCGGGTGATCAGGCGGCCGGAGGGGCGGTGGCGCCGTCGATGCCCGGCACGTCGCCCACGATGCTCTTGATCTTGGCCACCAGAGCGTCCGGTGTGGACGGGTCGTAGTCGTCGCCGTTGATCTTGATGGTCGGCGTGGCGTTGATCTTCGCGGCCGACGCCTCGCCGGTGACCTTGGCGATGTACTTGCCGCTGTTGATGCAGTCGGGCACCTTGCCCACGACGCCGGCCTCGCGGGCGAGCTCGATCAGCCGGGCGTTGTCGGGGAAGCTGGTGCCGCGTTCGCTGGGCTGCAGGTCGGTGGTGTACAGCGCGGTGTGGAATCGGCGGAACGCGTCGATCGACTCGTCGGCCACGCACAGGGCCGCGGCCCCCGCCCGCGACGAGTAGTTCTGGTTCCTGGCGTTGTCCAGGATCGACACCATGGAGTAGTCGGCCGCGATGGCGCCGACGTCGATCAGCCTGGACACCGTCGGACCGAAGGTCCGCTCGAAGTTGCCGCAGGCCGGGCAAAGGAAGTCCTCGTAGAACGTCACCACGGCCTTGGGGTTGTTGGTCCCGGGCTGGGTGACCAGCTTGCTGGAGGTCACCCGCACGGTGTCGCCCGCGCCGATGGCGGCGGTCTTCTTGTGGTGCGTGACCACGATGTAGGAGACCAGCGCGACCAGGAAGATGACGACGACGGCGGTCCCGCCGATCTGCACGAGTCGGCCCGATTTACCGTCGGCCGCCTTCATGTCAAAGCGCGGTTTGGATTTGTCGGCCACAGTTGCGCGATCCTTCGGTAATCGGGTGGTCGTTCGTGGGCGCCTCTAGATTACCGGCGCCGACGGCGCAACAGATCAGACCCGGCTCAGGTGGGCCCGCAGAGCCGAGATCAACTCCGTGGTCGCGGCGGCGCTGCCGCCGCCGAGCTGGAACAAGTTGACGAAGCCGTGCGTCAGCGACCCCATGCACCGCAGATCGACCGCGGTCCCGGCCACCCGCAGCGCCTCCGCGTAGCTCTCGCCCTCGTCGCGCAGCGGATCGAACCCGGCGACCGCGATCAGGGCCGGTGCCAGCCCGGCCAGCGACTCGGCCAGCAGCGGGGATACCCGGGGATCCGCCCGGTCGACGCCCGAGCCGCGCAGGTACTGGGACTCGAACCAGTCGATGTCGCGTTTGGTCAGCAGGAAGCGGCGGGCGAACAGGCCCAGGGAACGGGTCTGCGAGGTGAAATCGGTCCGCGGGTAGATCAGCCACTGCAACACCGGGGCGGGGGCACCCTCGTCGCGCGCCTGTTGGCAGACGACGGCCGCCAGGTTGCCGCCCGCGCTGTCCCCGCCGACCGCGACCCGGCCGGGCGCGGCGCCGAGTTCCTCGGCGTGGTCGTACGCCCATCTGAAAGCCGCGTAGGCGTCCTCGACTGCCGCCGGGGCCGGGTGCTCGGGGGCCAGCCGGTAGTCGATGGACAACACGTGGATGCCGGCGTCGCGGCACGTCAACCGGCACAGCGCGTCATAGGAGTCCAGGTCGCCGATCGACCACCCACCGCCGTGGTAGAAGACCAGCATCGGCGCGGAGGCGCCGTTGGCGGGACGGTAGTGCCGCGCCGGGATCTCACCCGCGGGTCCGGGCAGCGTCAGGTCACGGACGTCGACGTGGATCTGCGGCCCGGGAAGCTCCAGCAACATCTGCCGTAACTGAGCGCGGGACGCGGCCGCGTCGTCGTCGACCACCAGGCCGTCGATGCCGACGGCGCGCAGGCCGGAGAGCATCAGCTGAAGCGTGGCGTCCAGCGTGTTGCCGTCGATGGTCACCGAGCGGCCGCCGAACAGCGCGCGCTTGGCGGGGGTCGGGATCCACGGGATGACCTTGACACCGATCGTGGAGACGGCGCCCTGCATGCGACTGGTCAGGCGCATGGGCGCGTGTTTGACGCCGAGATGGAGGTCCGGCGCGGGCACGCTCTTGGTCATGGGCACTCCCTGTACATAACGTGGCGACGCTCGACGACGGACGATTTTTCGTTCCGCACCGTCTCGGACTCTTCCGGTGTTCGGCGGCCACCGAGCGGGTGCGGTCGGTGGCCGCGCTGCGCGTCCGGGTACCGGCTGGACGGGTGGCCCGCTCCGGTGAGCCGTGTGCCAACTCTACGTGGTGACGAATATCCCAAAAAGAAGACGGGGGTCCAGACCACCGCGGCCCGGCCCGGTGTCGCTGAGGTGGTATTTTCCAGCTCGGTAATATCGTGATCCCCAAGCCGGTAATCGCCTCACGGATTGCGAGCAGCTTCGACGTGTTCGATTTCGAACTCAGCGCCTGGAATTCAGCGCCGATGGAATGGCGTCGATCTCCTCGCTTGATGGCGCCCGGTTGGGCCCACGAAACTTCAATTCCACAGGCAGGTGAATGACATTGGCTGGCGAGTCGGGCGCTGCCGTGCCCTCGATAGCTCTTAATGACGAAAACACGATGCCGGTGCTGGGCTTGGGCGTCGCTGACCTGTCCGAGGACGAGACGGAACGGGCGGTCTCCGCGGCGCTGGAGATGGGCTGCCGCCTGGTCGACACCGCGTCGGCCTACGGCAACGAGGCCGCCGTCGGCCGTGCCATCGCGGCCTCCGGGATCCCCCGCGCCGAGCTGTTCGTCACCACCAAGCTGGCCGCCGCCGACCATGGGTTCCTGCGGGCCGAGGAGGCCTGCAAGGAAAGCCTGGAGCGGCTCGGCCTGGAGTACGTCGACCTGTACCTGATCCATTGGCCGGTGCCGTCGCGCGGTGAGTACGTGAACTCGTTCGGCGGGCTGATCCAGTGCCGCGGGAACGGGCTGGCGCGCTCGATCGGTGTCTCGAACTTCACGGAGCAGCACGTCACCGACGTCATCGACCTGACCTTCGTCACCCCGGCGGTCAACCAGGTCGAGCTGCACCCGCTGCTGAACCAGGCCGACGTCCGCAAGACCAACGCGGAGCACAACGTTGTCACCCAGGCCTACACACCGCTGGCGCTCGGCAAGCTCACGGACAACCCGACGGTGACCTCGGTCGCCGGCGAGTACGGCAAGACGCCGGCTCAGGTGCTGCTCCGGTGGAACCTGCAGCTGGGCAACGCGGTGGTCTTCCGGTCCGCCAACCCCGAGCACATCGCCGGCAACCTCGACGTGTTCGACTTCGAGTTGGCCGCCGACCACATGGACGCGATCAACGGGCTCAACGACGGCACCCGGCTGCGCCCGGATCCCAACACCTTCGAGGGCGCCTGAGCTAACCCGCCGGGCAGGTGGCCGCCGCCTGGCGGAGCACACCGGTCGACGCCTGGTCCACCGGCAGCGCGTAGCCGCGCAGCACGGCGATGAACTGCATTGCGTACTGGCAGGCGAACGCCGCGTTCGGCGGCATCCACTGCGCCGGCGAGGCGTCGCCCTTGTCCTGATTGGCCTGCCCGTCGACGGCCAGCAGGTTGGCCGGATCGTTGGCGAACCGCAGCCGCTCCCCGTCCGGCCAGTTGTAGGCGCCCATGTCCCAGGCGTAGGCCAGCGGGACGATGTGATCGATCTGCACCGCCTCGCCGACCTTGGCGCCCCGCTGGAAGGCGATCGTCTTGTTGGTGTACGGGTCGTGCAGGGTGCCGGTGGCCACCGCGTCCGGACACCGCTTGGTCGACACGTAGGTCTTGTCCACGAGGTCGCGGTTGAGGATGTCGTCGCGGGTGTCGCAGCCGTTGTGGCCCAGCGGGGCGTCGTTGTCGTCGTCCCACGCGTCGCCGAACGCCGCCCTGCGGTAGTCGTACCGGTGCGCCCGCAGCGGCAGCACCGCGATACCCGCGAGCACGTCGGCGCCCGGTTGCACGGTCGGAACGTCGGCGCGCGCGGCGTATTCGTCCGCGTGCCTGGCCGTCGAGGATCCGACCGTCTGGTAGGCCACCAGCAGGGCGAGCGCAGCGGCCGCGGACAACCACAGCAGCACTTTGCGGTTCACAAGCGCCGCTCCTCCTCATCGCTTCGCTCTGCATCGTCGCCGGCGGTCACGACTTGTCCAGGTATTCGATCCGGTCGGTGGTGACGAAAGGCGCTGCCAGCAAGGCCAATTCGGGGCTGGCCGGATTTTCGTCGTAGCTTCGGACGCAGAAGTCCCGCGCGGCCTCGATGACGTCGCGGTGGTCGGCCAGCGAGAGCAGGCGCAGGTTGATCGCGCGGCCGGACTGATTGCGGCCCAAGACGTCTCCTTCCCGGCGCTCCTTGAGGTCGAGGTCGGCGAGCGCAAACCCGTCCTGGGTCGCGGCCACGGCCGAGAGCCGCCGGCCCGCGGGCGACCCCGGCGAGACCCAGGTGGCGAGCAGGCACAGACTCGGGTGCCGGCCGCGGCCGATGCGGCCGCGCAGCTGATGCAGCTGGCTGATGCCGAACCGGTCGGCATCCATCACCAGCATCACCGTGGCGTTGGGGACGTCCACGCCCACTTCGATCACCGTGGTGCACACCAGCACATCGGTCTCACCGGCGCGAAACGCCGCCATCGCGGCGTCCTTCTCCTCGGCGGACAGCCGGCCGTGCATCAGCCCGAGGCGCAGGTTCGCCAGCTCGCGCGCAGGTAGCCGCGCGTAGAGTCCCTCGGCCGTCTCCGACGGTCTCGCGTCCTGCTCCTGCTTCTCCGGCTCGTCGGTCTCGTCGATCCGGGGCGCCACCACATAGGCCTGCCGGCCGGCGGCGACCTCCTCGGTGATGCGCCGCCAGGCGCGGTCGAGCCACGCGGGCTTGTCCCTGACGAAGATCACGTTGCTGGTGATCGGCTGGCGTCCGCGCGGAAGTTCGCGCAGCGTCGAGGTTTCCAGGTCGCCGTAGACGGTCAATGCGACCGTGCGCGGTATCGGCGTCGCCGTCATCACCAGCAGGTGCGGGGTCACACCGGGACGGGCCTTGGCCCGCAACTGGTCTCGCTGTTCGACCCCGAACCGGTGTTGCTCGTCGACAACCACCATGCCCAGGTTGTGGAATTCCACCGCGTCCTGCAACAGCGCATGAGTGCCCACGACGATCCCGGCCTGACCGCTCGCCACCTCGTCGCGGACTTGCTTCTTCTGCGCCGCGGTCATCGAACCGGTGAGCAGGGCTACCCGCGTTGCGTTGTCCGCGCCACCGAGCTGGCCAGCCATCGCCAGCGGGCCCAGCACGTCATTGATGGACCTAAGATGTTGGGCCGCAAGGACTTCCGTCGGCGCCAGCAGCGCACACTGGTAACCGGCGTCCACCAGTTGCAGCATCGCCAGCACCGCGATGATCGTCTTGCCCGAGCCGACCTCGCCCTGCAGCAGGCGGTTCATCGGCCGGGTTGCCGAGAGTTCCCCGGCGAACACGTCGAGCACCTCGCGCTGCCCGGCGGTCAGCTCGAACGGCAAGCGCCCCAGCAGTTCCGCGGACAGGCCGTCGGGGCGCGGCGGCGCCGGGGGTCCCGATTCCGACAGCTCGCTGTGCCGCCGGGTGACCAGCGCCCACTGCAGCCCCACGGCCTCGTCGAACGTCAGCCGCTCCCGCGCCCGCCGCCGCGCCAACTGGTCTTCCGCCAGGTGGATGTCGCGCAACGCGCGGTCCTCGGAAACCAGGCCGTGGCGGCTGCACAGGTCCGCGGGCAGCGGGTCGTCGACCGGGTCCAGGACGTCGAGTACCTGGCGCACGCACCTGAAGATGTCCCAGCTCTGCACCTTCGTGGTCGCCGGATAGATCGGGAAGAAGGCGCGCTCGAACGCCGCCATCTGCACCTCGCCGGTGGTGGCCTGGGAGGCGATCGCGATGTTCTTCAACGAGCTGGTGCCACGGTTCTTGCCGTCCGGGGAATCGAGGATGAGGAAGGCCGGGTGCGTCAGTTGCATGACGTTCTTGAAGAACCCGACCTCCCCGGACAGCATCACCTTGGTGCCCTCGGTCAGGTCCTTCTTCAGATAGTTCGCGTTGAAGAACGTGGCGGTCACCTTGTTGCGGCCGGCGCCGAGGGTGATCCGGTGGCAGACCTTCTTCGGGGTCTTCTTCATCGGCCAGGTCTTGGTCTCGGTGATCGTGTCGACGATGGTGATGTGCTCGCCAGCCGGTGGGCGCTGGTCGTCGGCGTCCCACCGGGTCGCGCCCTCGGTGTAGCTGCGCGGGTAGTGGCGCAACAGATCGTCGACGGTGCGGATGCCCAACTCCTCGTCGAGCTGATCGGCGGCCTTGGCGCCCACCACGAAGTCCAGCCGGTCGGCCAGCGACGCCACGGCTACTCGACCCCGATCAACAGCGCGTCACCGCGGTGGCCGGTGCGGTAGGTGACCAGCTCGGTGCCCGGGTGATGGTCGTGCATGTGCTTTTGCAGGATGCCGCTCACGGCCGCGACGTCCTCTTCCGATTCGATGGCGGCGCCGACCAGCACCGTCACCAGGTCCCCGCCGGACGCCAGCAACAGATCCAGCAGGCCGATGGCCGCCCCGATCGCGTCGGCCGCCACGATCAGCACCTCGTCGCCCGCGATGCCCAGCCCGTCGCCGGGCTGGCAGCGGCCGGCCCAGGTCAACGCGCTTTCGGTCGCGATGCGCACGGACGCATGCCGGGCGGCACCGGCGGCGCGGGCCATGGTGTAGCCGTCGTCCACCGCCTGCCGGCCGGTTTCGTGCACGGCCAGCGCTGCCAGCCCCTGCACCATCGACGCCGTCGGGATCGGCACGACGTCGATCCCCCAGCCGATCGCCGCGGTGCATCCGGCCACCAGCTCCTCGGCGGGCACGTATCCGTTGGGCAGCACCATCACCTGCGCGGCGCCGGTGTCGATGACCGCGCGCATCAGCTGGTGCGCACTGATGTTCTCCTGGTCGCCGGCGGCCGGATCGCGCCGCAGCACGCACGCGCCCTCCCCACCGAACAGCTCGGCGGCACCCTCGCCGTCGACGACGGCCAGCACCGCCCGCTCCCGCGTCCAGCCGCCGACCGGCAGTCCGGCGGCGCCCGAGCTCAGCGCCGAAATCACGATGCGGCTCAGCCGCCCCGCCGCGAGCCCCGCCTCGACCGCGGCGCCGGCGTCGTCGGTATGCACATGGACCGAGTACGTGCGCTCGGCCGACGACGTCGCGGCCGCGATGCCCACGGAATCGCCCAGCTCCCCGAGCCGGTCCCGCAGCGCGTCCGCGGCGGCCGCATCGCAGCCGTCCAAGCGGTACATCACCTCGAATTGCGGCGCGGGGCGTTCGGCGGCGGCGTCCGGTTGCGGCGCCCGCGGTGACAGCTCGTACACGGTTCGGGCGGGCGCCTGACCGGTGACGGTGGTGCGCAGGGCGTCGAGCAGGACGAGCAGGCCCCGGCCGCCGGCGTCCACGGCGCCGGCGTCGGCGAGCACGTCGAGCTGTTCGGTCGTCTTCTCCAGCGCGACGACCGCGGCGTCGCCGGCGGCGATGATCGCCGGGGTGAGGCCGTCCCCGGCCTGGGCGCACTCCCCGACGGCGTCGGCCGCTGACCGCAGCACGGAGACGATGGTCCCCGGGATCTCCTCCCCGCCCATCGAGGCGATGACCAGGTCCACGCCGCGCCGCAACGACGCCCCCAGCAGGGCGGCATCGATGTGCGGCAGCTCACCGCCGGAATCGGCGGCCGCGACGGCGGTGACGTCGGCGATTCCGCGCAGAATCTGCGACAGGATCACCCCGGAATTTCCGCGCGCGCCGTTCAGGGCGCCGGCCGACATCGCGGCGGCGGCCCGGGCGACGCAGGCCGAGCCGCCCTCGGAATTCACGCCGGCGTTCGCCTCGGCCAGCGCCGAACGCATCGTGAACAGCATGTTGGCGCCGGTATCGGAGTCGGCGACCGGAAAGACGTTGAGCCGGTTGATCTCGTCGATGTGGGTGATGAGGTCACTGACGGCGGTGTGCGCCCAATCCCGTAGGGCGATCGCGTCGAGCAGACGTTCCGACGTTCCCAGTGTCAGCCACCTCCTCCACAACCCGCCCCCCGGTGGGCGCCAGCGTAGCCCGGCGACTCGGGCGACGGCCGCCCGTGACCACCACCCCGCGGGCGGGTCGATCCGACCCATTGAGCCTAGCCAGACGGGGCGACAGTGGTGGCGATCGTTTTGGTGGTTGCCACTGGAGTCGGTATCCTGGTTGGGCCCGGGTCAGCCGGGCTTTCCCGGCCCCGTGTCAGACCGCCGAGCCGGACCCCCGAGATTTGAGGAGCTTGAACAATGGCCGCTGTGTGCGACATCTGCGGGAAAGGCCCCGGCTTCGGCAAGTCGGTGTCGCACTCCCACCGCCGCACCAGCCGCCGGTGGGACCCCAACGTCCAGACCGTGCACGTTGTCACCCGCCCGGGCGGCAACAAGCAGCGCCTCAACGCCTGCACGTCGTGCATCAAGGCCGGCAAGGTCGTTCGGGGCTAGCCCGTTCGCGGCTACATCACCACGTGCCCGGCGTCGACGGGTATCGACACGCCCGTCACGTAGCGGGCGCGAGGACCGACCAGCCACAGCACCGCTTCGGTCACGTCCTGCGCTTCGACCAGCGGCACGTCGGGCAGCAACATCTGCGAGACGGCCGGGTTCGGGTTCTCCAGCATCCGGTTGACGACGAAGTCATTGAGGATCATTGGCGTCATGACGCCGGCCGGATGCACGGAGTTGACCCGAATCTTGTGCGGCGCGTGCGCGTTGGCCGCCGACCGCATCAACCCCACCACCCCGTGCTTGGACGCGGCGTAGGCGAACATCGCGGCGCTGCCGTCGCCGCCCTTGCCGGTCAGCCCCTGCGACGAGCTGACCAGCACGATCGACCCGCCCTGGCCCTTGCGGATGATCGAGGGCACGGTCGCCAGCAACGTGTGCCACACGCCCTTGAGGTTGGTGTCGACGATCGTGTTGAACACCGGTTCCGAGTGGGCTTCGCGGTCACCGATGGCGACCACCCCGGCGTTGGCGACGACGATGTCCACCTCCCCGACGTCGTCGATAGCGCTTTGCACCGCGGCATCCAATTGCGCCAGGTCGCGGACGTCGGCGACGACCGGCGCCACCCTGCGGCCCGCGGCCTCGACCAGCCGGGCGGTCTCGTCGAGGTCCGATTTGGTGCCCAGCGGGTAGGGAATCGCGTCGATGTCGGTGCAGATGTCCACGGCGATGATGTCGGCGCCCTGCTCGGCGAAGGCGACCGCGTGGCTGCGGCCCTGGCCGCGCGCCGCACCGGTGATGACGGCGACCTTGTTGTCGAGTTCGCCCATGGCTACACCTCCAACTTCGTGCCGGTCTCTTGCTCGGCGAAGGCCACCAGGCGGGCGGCCGCGTCGTAATCGCACGCCACCGGCGACCGGCCGATCAGCACCGGGCCGCCGCGCAGCCCGAATCTCCCGGTGACCCCGACGTAGCTGCCGGGCGGCAACGGTTCGCTGATGCAGTACAGCGTGGGGGCCGCGCCCTCGTCGATGTCGTTGGCCAGCCGGTCGGCCACCACCTTGACCACCTTGTGGGCGGCCGCCATCAGCGGCGAGTCGCCGAGCTGCGACAGGTTCGACGCCACCCAGCCCGGATGGGTGAGCTGGGTGACCACCGGCGACCCGGCCGCACGCAGCCTGCGGTCCAGCTCGAGGCCCCAGAGCATGACCGTGAGCTTGGACTGCGCGTAGGCGCCCAGCCGGGTCCATTTGTGCCGGCGCAGGTGCAGGTCGTCCAGGTGCAGCGTCGCCGACCGGTGCGCGTCGGAGCCGACGTTGATGATCTGCGAGCGCACCCTGGGCAGGAGCAGGTTGGTCAGGGCGAACGGGCCGAGCAGGTTGGTGGCCAGCGTCTTCTCGAATCCGTCGACCGTTTCGGTGCGGCGTTCGGTCAGGGCGCCGGCGTTGTTGATCAGGATGTCGACGTCGTCGATCGAACTGGCGAAGGCGCGCACCGAGGCCTTGTCGGCGAGGTCGACCCTGGCCACCGCGGTCGAGCCGCCCATCGCAGAGATTTCAGTGGCGCGTTGCTCGCCCAGCTCGGTGTTGCGCACCGCCATGATCACGTGGGCGCCGGCTTTGGCCAAGGCGCGGGCGGTCCCGAGCCCGACGCCGTTGGTGGCTCCGGTCACGACGATTCGTTTGCCGGTCAGGTTGCCGAGCCGGCTCGGCGTCCAAGGTAGGGTCACGGCGATCAAGAGTAATGGTCGGTTCTATGTAAATTGGACCGGTTCTGCCACCATTGTTCGCGGAAGCGGAGGACATGGGTTCGACGGGTGGTCCACATGAGTGACAGCGCAACAGAAATCACCAACCTGATCTACACCTACGCCGAGCTTCTCGACGGTGGCGACCTGGACGGGGTCGCCCGGCTCTTCGAGCACGGCCGCATCTGCGGCGTGGAGGACGGGCCGCCGGAGACGGTGTTCGCCGGCGCCGCCCGGGTGCGCGAGATGTATGAGATGGCCACGCGCATCTACGAAGACGGCACCCCCAAGACCAAACACAACACCACCAACGTGCAGCTGCACATCGACGAGGCGGCGGGAACCGCCCGCAGCACGTCCTACTACTGCGTCACCCAGGCCACTGCCGAACTGCCGCTGCAGGTGATCGTGACGGGGCACTATAAGGACACGTTCAAGAGGGTGGACGGCGCCTGGCGGTTCGACAGCCGCACCATGTTCGTCGACCAGGTCGGCGACGTCAGCCGGCATTTGAAGTTCTGAGCGCGTGGACGCCCCGTTCGACCGTGCTTTCGACCCAGCCTCGGTCATGGCCGACGCCCAGCGCAAGGAGGCGCTCACCGACTGGGGCCCGGGCGAATTCGAAGGCCCGCTGCGGGTGTTGCTCGACGACTACGGGGCCGCCGATCTGAACCCGATCGGCGTGCACATCCTGCGCTCGGGCATCGTGCACAGCTTGCGCATGCGACTGCGCGCCCAGGAGTGGATGCGCCGTCACCCGGAGATCCTCGGCGAGCGCGTCGCCCCGCCGATCGTCGTCGTCGGGATGATGCGGAGCGGCACCACGCTGCTGCAGCGCCTGCTGGCCGCCGACCCGCGCTTCGTCTGCGCCTACGGCTGGGAGGTCGTCGAGGTCGCGCCCCGGCTGGACTATGAATTCACCGGGGTCGATCCGCGGATCGCGATCAGCGAAGGGCGCGAGGCGAAGTCGCGCGAGCTGGCGCCGGAACTGTTCGCCATCCATCCGATGTACGCGCGGGAGGCCGAGGAGGAGATCGTCTTCCTGGCCGACGCGTTCCTGTCCCATGTCCCCGAATCCGGTGCGCACCTACCCCGTTACCGATCCTGGCTCGACGCGCAGGACTTCACCCCCGCCTACGAGTATCTGCACCGCATGCTGCAGTTCGTGCAGTGGCAGAAGCGCCGGCGCGGGCTCGACGGCCGGCGTTGGGTGCTCAAATCGCCGGCCCACCTTGGCTATTTGGATTCACTGCGTGCGCGGTTCCCCGGTCTGCACATCGTGCACATGCATCGCGATCCGCGAACCACGATCGCTTCGGGGGCCAGCCTGAACGCCACCCTGCACGCGATGCACGCCGACGCCGTCGATGCGCACCGGGTCGGCGCGCAATGGCTGGAGCGGATGGGCTGGGCCAACGATCGGGCGATGGCTTCCCGCGACGGCTGGTCCGATGACGGTGACCGCGTCACCGACATCGGCTTCGACGACGCGGTCGCCGACCCGATCGGCCAGGTGGCACGCGTTTACGACGCCGTCGGGATTCCGCTCACGGCCGAGGCCGAGGACGCGATGCGGCGCTGGCTCGACGGGCGTCCCCGCGAGGCGGCGCGCCCGCCCTATGGCTTACCGGACTACGGCCTGCGCCCAGAGCAGGTCGACGAGCGATTCACGTTGTATAACAAGCGCTTTGGGCAATATATCGGAGGAGCAGCGCATGCCTGATGACCCCGTCGCGACAGCCTCGCAGCACGAACAGGAGTTGGCCGCACTCGAGCTGATCGAGCACCCGGTCGTGAAGGCCGCCTATCGATCGGTGGCCGAGACCTGGCTGGGCCGGGCCAAGGCGTCGCAGGCGATGCGGGAGCGGTTCGACGACGCGTTCGCCGAGGTGATGTTCTCGGCGGCGGTGTGGTCGTCCAACCAGGACAAGCTGCGGCCCAAGGTCAGCTGCATCACCCGGCTGGCGCACCCCGTCGACGGCCGGCGCATCCCCGGATCACGCTGGGGCATCGACAATCCCGACAGCGTGTACCGGGTGATCCCGATCTCCGGCGACGAGCGCTACGAAATCCGCGGCCGGGTGGGCGAGCACCGGATGACCGAGAACTATTTCACGCTGTGGGACGCGCGCATGGGCACCGTCGACGTGCTCAACGGCCGCACCATGCGGGTCGATTCCGACGGCAGCTTCACCATCACCGTGGACTCCGACCCCGCGGGCGGGCGGCCCAACCACGTGCAAACCACCCCCGAGGCGCACGAGTTCTACATCCGCGACGTGCTGCTGGACTGGGGCCGGGACGACCCCAATCACCTCGAGGTGCAACGCCTTGGCGGGCCGCCGGCCGCACCGGCGCGCACGCTCGACGAGCAGGCCGAGGCCACCGCGGCGATGATGGAGTACTTCGCCAACTTCACCGGCAAGCTCAGCCACGGCGTGTACAAGATGCCAGCCAACCATTTCAACCTGGCCTGGTCGGCCGACAAGGTCGGCGCGATGCGCAACCAGGTCTACGTCATGGGTCGCTTCGACCTCGCACCCGACGAGGCGTTCGTGGTGGACCTCAACGACGGTGGGGCCGAATACTTCACGGTGCCGCTCAGCAACATCTGGGGCACGACGCTGGACATCCTCGACCGCACCGGCAGCCTCAACAAGGCGCAATCGCTGGCCAACGAGGACGGGAGCTACACCTACGTGATCGCGCCGACCGACCCCGGAGTGGCCAACTGGATCGACTCCGACGGCCTGCTCGAGGGCATTCTGACCTTGCGCATGGCCGAATTCGGTGAGCCGGGTCCCCGCGAAGACCTCGGCGCACGCGGCCGGGTGGTCAAGCTGGACCGGCTCGACGCCGAGGTGCCACAACTGCCATCGGTGAGCCCGCAGGAGCGTGCGGCGCAACTCGCCGACCGGCGCACCGCGTATCTGCGGCGCCTGCCGGAAGGGTCGGCCTGAGATGGCGCGCTGGCTGATCACCGGATGCTCGACCGGCTTCGGTCGCGAAATCGCCCGGGCCGCTTTGGAAGCGGGCCACAGCGCGGTGGTGACCGCGCGCCGCGCCGACTCGGTGCGCGACTTCGCCGACGAGTTCGGTGACCGGGCGAGGGCCGTCACGCTCGACGTGACGGACCCCGAGCAGATCGCGGCGGCGGTGTCGGCGGCCGACACGGCGTTCGGCGGCATCGACGTCCTGGTCAACAACGCCGGCCACGGCTACCTGTCCGCCGTCGAGGAGGGCGAGGACGCCGAGGTTCGACAGCTGTTCGAGGTCAACTACTTCGGCGCGGTCAACATGATCAAGGCGGTGCTGCCGGCGATGCGCGCCCGTCGCTCCGGGCACATCATCAACATGTCCTCGATGACCGGCCTGGTCGCCAATCCACCGAACGCCTATTACTCGTCGACGAAGTTCGCGCTGGAGGCGATCACCGAGGCGCTCGCCACCGAGGTGCGGCCGCTGGGGATCAAGGTGACCGCCATCGAGCCGGGCGCCTTCCGCACCGACTGGGCGACGCGATCGATGAAGGAGTCGGGTACCCCGATCGCCGATTACGTCGACGTGGCGGCGCGCAAGGACCTGATCAAGCAGTTCGCCGATCATCTTCCCGGTGATCCGAGGAAGGTCGCCGAGGCCGTGCTGATGGTGACCACGCTCGACGAGCCGCCGCTGCGGCTGCTGCTGGGCCGTGACGTGCTCAAGGCCATGCGCGACAAGCTCGCCGCGCTGTCATCGTCGATCGAAGAGTGGAAATCCGTCACCAAGGACGTGAACTTCGCGGATTAGCGGCGACTTTGGGTGTCACCAGGGGTCCTCACTCGTCGAGGAACACGGCGTGCTCGTCCACCGCGTCGCGCCCGATGCGCAACCTGTTGGCGGGGAAATCGGGGTCGGAGTAGCCGATGGACAGGCCGCACAGGATGTTCAGCTCCGGCGGAATGTTCAGCTGCTCGCGCACCACGTCGGGGTACCCGGCGATCGCCACCTGCACGCAGCTTCCCAACCCGCGCGCGGTCAGGGCGAGCAGCAAGGTCTGCAGGAACATACCCACTCCCATGCTGTCGGCGTAGCCGAGGTCGCGATGCATGCACACGATGGCACCCAGCGGGGCGCGGAAGAACTCCCAGTTGCGCAACACGGCGATACGCCGCGCCTCGCTGTCGTGGCGGGCGATGCCCATCGAGCCGTACACGTGTGCGCCGGTGTCGCTGCGGAAATGGGCGAACTCGGCAGGCAGCTGCGGTACCCGGGGCGGTTCGGCGCGGGCCTTTTCCAGCATCGCGGTCACCAACCGGTCGCGGGCGGCGCCGGCGACGAAAACCAGGTGCCATGGCTGCACATTGGAGTTCGACGGCGCGCGCATGGCCAGCTCCAGAGATTCCCGCACCAGGTGGCGCGGCACCGGGTCGGGCAGGAACAGCCGCGTCGAATGCCGCTCCCGGATGGTGTCTTCCAAGTCGTACATAGCTTCATGGTGTCAGGCCCGCGGCGATCGTGAGCGCGGCGAAGCCGGGCGAAACGGGTCGCCGCCATTGGACCCCGCGGCGATCGTGAGCGCGGCGAAGCCGGGCGAAACGAGTCGACGCCACCAGGCCCGCGGCGATCGTGAGCGCGGCGAAGCCGGGCGCAGCGGGTCGCCGCCATTGGACGCAGCGGTGATCGTGAGCGCGGCGAAGCCGGGCGAAACGGGTCGTTACGTCAAACGGGGTCGTCGTCGTCGGTGTCGCGGAGGAAGCGTTCGGGGTGATGGTAGGTGTTGGTGCGGGGTTGGCCGCGGTCGAGGTGGGGTGGGGGGATCCATTCGGTTTCGCCGCAGGCGTTGGTGCGGGTGGTCCAGCCTTGTTCGGCGAGGCGGTTGTCGGGCCCGCAGGCCAGCGTGAGGTCGTCGATGTCGGTGCGCCGGGTGTTTTGCCAGCCGCGGACATGGTGGACCTGGCTGTGGTAGGCCGGGGCGTCACATCCCGGCCTGGTACATCCGCGATCCTTGGCGTAGAGCATGATTCGCTGCGCCGGGGAAGCCAGCCGTTTGGTGTGGTGCAGCGCCAGGGGCCGCCCGTTGTCGAAGATCGCCAGATAGTGGTGGGCGTGGCCGGCCCAGCGGATCACATCGGACATGGGCACCAGCGTGCCGCCGGCAGTCAGGGCCTTACCGGCGGCGGCCTCCAACTCCTGCAACGTGGTGCTCACCA